>CAJMNR010000005.1 GCA_905214875.1 uncultured bacterium
AATAAAATTACATAATTGTTATCATCTGCAAGCGTTACATATAACTGCATAAGCCCTGGAGCTAGTGTTTCAATATTTGCAAATTTTAATTCATAATAAACATAAGTGATATAGCTTCCTTCGTCTGGTCCATTTAAAGTGTAGCAATCAATGTTTTTAATCTCTTCTACAAATTCATAAGGTTTTTGAAGTTGTTCTTTTGTTAATTGGTCACCATTGCTAACGATTTTAGAAATGACAGCCGTATTGCCATTTTTACTTGCTGTTAAATATTCCGTTACGATTTTCTTCACATCTTCATTGGTATTCTTTTGTAATGTATCTTGAGAAGCCTCTGCTGTATCATTGTTTGCGTCATTGGTTCCTGTTGCAGATTGCTCAGATTGGTTTAACGTTTCTGTAGATTTATCATTTGAGGATTTGTTTGTTACTGCCACCACGAGTGCGATCACTACTGCTAACACAACAACTGTAATTCCTAATACTATTTTCTTTTGCTTTGAATCTAACTTAATCTCTTTATTTTCCATAGATATCTCCCAACCATTTATTTTTTAGATGATATATTTGACTCATGTAACTCAGCTGTTACATGTTATTATTCGATACAGTCCTTTTTAATACTACCAAATCTATTATAAAAATGCAATAATATCGGCTATATTTCGTCTTTTCTTAACCAATTGTACCAAATTTGACATATTTTTTGCTGTAAAATCTATTTCACCAAATCGACTCTTTACTTTTTAATTCCTTTCTCATATAATAATCTTTAGATTTGCATCTATAGCTCAGTGGATAGAGCGGTGGCCTCCGGAGCCGCGTCTTGCATGGGTTCGACTCCCATTAGATGCATTTTTTTAATGCTCACAATTATGAATATTCTCATTTCTATTTCTCTTTTTGTGTAGTTTTCCTATGAAAATTGCATCAAAGTTGGTACTTATCCAAACTTTTCCATTTTCTCTTCACTTTTTTATTTCCCCTTGCTATAATAAAGACAGTTAAAAAAGCTTGTACATAAAAAAATAACAAATCCAGTAAAATGAATTTTCTTCTCTATCTGTTTTACCAATCTAGTAAAACAATCGTCTGACTACACAGACTCTATTTTTTCTTTTGATTATGCCATTTGCATAATCCGTCTACTTAAAAAGCCATAGAAAGACTTCCCTCTTCTATGGCTTTTCTTCTTTTATTCTTTTATCTTTTTGTTCCTAAGAAAAACAACGCTACTGTACCTGGACCGGAGTGTGCTCCAATGACAGGGTCTAATATATGAATCATTACATCTTTTACATGCAGCTTTTCTTTTACTTGCTTTCCTACATATTCGGCATCTTCTAGACAATCTCCATGAGAGATAAATACAATCTGTTCCTCAGGATTAATTACAGTTTCCTCCATGTGTTTCACAAGACCATCTAGTGATTTCTTACGTCCTCTTACTTTCTCCATGACGATTAGCTTTCCTTCGTCATCCACATGCATTACTGGTTTTATGCTTAACATGCTTCCGACAATGGCACTTGTCGCAGATACTCGACCACCTCGAAGAAGGAAAAACAAATCATCTACGGTAAACCAATGGCATAATTTAAGACGGTTATCCATCAGCCAGTCGTATACCTCTTGCATCGATTTTCCTTCTTGTTTTAACTTGCACGCATAATATACTAAAAGTCCCTCTCCTAATGCTGCTGCCAATGTATCTACAGTCAGTATTGTTCGATCTTTATACTCTTCTCTAAGCTCTGCCGCTACCATTTCAACTGCTTGATAACTTCCACTCAATCCTGAGGAAAATCCTATGTAAAGAACGTCTTGTCCAGCATCTAGTATACTTCTCATACAAGTCTCGCAAGTTTCCATATTAATTAAGGAGGTCGTAATATTTTCTTTGTTCCTCATCCTTGTATAGAATTGTGCTAAATCAGTAGTTTCACCTTTCACGTATCCGTAAAATTCCTCATCTTTTATTCGAAACACCAGCGAAAGTATATGTAAATCAAATTCATCAATCATTGTTTCTGGTAGGTTTGCTGAAGAATCGGTAATAATTGCATATGACATATTTCATACCCTCTCTTTCCACACTATACTTTTATTGTAGGTTATCTTACCCATTCGTGCAAGGAAAAAATAATTGTGGCTCTCGCACTTTTAGTTTATGAGCACGAGAGCCATTTTACAACAATTGCTACGCTTCTTATTAAACGCCCCATTCTTTCTTAATCTCATTTAATAGCTGCATTTCCTTCGAGGTATCGATTCCTGGATTGGCATCTGGATGGAACTTTTTTGCCAATACTTTATAGAACTTGGATAGCATTTCTTTATCTTCCTCTTTGTAGCTTACGCTTCCACCGAAGAAATCAGAGGAGCCGGAAAAGTTTCGCCATGCCTCCTTATGTTTTCTTCGGCTGTTCTCGCTAAACTTCTCTCGTTCTTTAATCTGCTCGTGGATCTTATTAAGGTAATCGGCATCCTTAAGTTCTCCAAACACATTATAGATACGGTCATATTTTGCCTGTTCCACACCAAGCTCCAAAGAGAATTTCTTCTTTGCCTTTTTATATGTTTCTATTATCTGCTGATTCTTCTTATTCTCTAAGTACTCCTCTGTCTGCTCAAATTCCAAGCGAATCTTTGTCTGTAAGTTTTCTAGCTTTTCGTCAATGACCGCCCAGACGTCGTCTGCCGATGTATTCATCTCTTTCGCAATTTGCTCAATCAAACGATCTCCAATACAATCATGGATACTATAATCTACAAAATCATAATACGATAACGTGGCAACGACCCACTCTTTTTTGCTATCCTCTACAACGATAATTCGATAGGCCTTCTTATTCGTACGTTCAAACCGTTCGGAACTTAAGCGATACGTATACGTCTTTCCATGCTCTCCTTCATTGACCCACTCAAACTCATCTACGATGATTTTCTTTGGAGCACCTTTACTCGTAACTTGCTCCAGTTCAAACTCTTCAATCTTACATTGCATTATTACACATCCTTTCAGACAACTCTTATTACTATACTGCCCGAAACGATTCATTTCATTCTTCGTGCCGAATGCATAGGAAATTGTATTACAATTTCCTATGCAATAAAATTCTAAGTTTACACTTGTATCCTTGCAAATAATGCTTTATTATCTATGTAAGAGTATTGCAGAAAGGATGTGACAATCTATGGGAACCAATTATGAAGATGAATTTTTAGAAAACATTGAAGGGGTAAAATCCGGTTATCTCTATCAAGACTACCGTGTATTCCATATCACGGACAAATCTAATAAAACCTATGAATATCATTATCATGAATTCAACAAGATTATCATCTTCTTATCTGGTAATGTTACGTATCATATCGAAGGAAAATCCTATCGATTGAAACCATGGGATGTATTACTCGTCAATAATCATGACGTTCACAAACCCGTGATAGATTCCAATGCATTATATGACCGTATTGTAATCTGGGTAGATAATGATTTCTTAACCAAATATAGTGAAAAAGATTGTGACCTTACGACCTGTTTCAAACTTGCAGATAAACGAAGTTTCAACCTGATTCGTCTAGATGCCGACCTTAAGGAAAACTTACAGCGTATCATCAATGAGTTGGATTCTTCTTTCCCTTCCAAAGAGTTCGGAAGCCATCTGCTATCACAATCCTTATTTTTCGAGCTATTGATTTATCTAAACCGCATTTACCTAAATAATAGCTATATTTACGATCAGAGTTCTCTCGAATATGATAATCAGATTATAGACATAACAAAATATATTAAAAATAATCTTGGCAGTGACTTATCGGTCGATACGATTGCAAAAGAATTCTATCTTAGCAAGCACTATCTGATGCATAAGTTCAAATCCAAAACTGGATATACGCTACATAGTTATATCCAAAACAAACGTTTATTCAAAGCGATAGACTTAATCAAAGAAGGCATGCCGATTACAAATGCCGCTGCCGTTTGCGGATTTCAAGATTATTCCACGTTCCTTCGAATCTTTCGAAAGACCTATCACAGTTCTCCTAGAGACTTCTTCAAATCTCAGGAGTAACCTTCACCTAATGAGCTGCTTACCAGTACCCATGTATGGGTTTCAATCTGGTAACGCAGCTTTATCATTTTCTTACAATCATCACTTCTTATATTACAACAAAAAATCATTGCAGCAATCCCTGCATACTTCTCCTCTTTTGTATACAGAATGTCCTCTATCTTATGTGTATGAAGCATATGTTCTTTGTCCTCTAACCGAACATATGTCGGCTTAATTGCACCAATGGTATTAAATGTTGCTAGTACATCAACCGGAACATTCATTAAAATTTCACATCCTTATAATTAACTTTCCTCTTCTCTGGTGAGATTCCACCAGTCATATGATAAATCTTACTCCCTACAAAGCTGGCACGCATCACCGCATCTTCCCCATAACGGTCGCGGATTGAATCAATTGCCCGATCAAGCTTTGCAAGTTTCTCATTCTTTTCCATGTCAAATAAGTTCATCTGACGCATTCCATCGTCTTCGGTCACCTTGCTTGTATGAATCCCCAAATGCCGAATCGGAGACTGATCCCACAGCGCATCAAACAGCTTGCATGCCGCATGATAGATCTCGCTTGTTCCATTGGTAGAAGAAAACAACGTCATCTGATGGGATGTACGGTTAAACTCACTATCGACAATCTCTACCGCCACAACCCTTGCAACCATCACATCATTCCGAAGCCTTGTAGCCACCTTCTCGGCAAGCCCTAACAATACAAGCTTCGCTGTAAGTGCATCCTCCACATCAAATGCAATCGTCGTAGAATTCCCATAGCCCTTATTCGCCACTGTTTCCGACGAAACCAAAGAAACATCTATGCCATTGGCAAACTCATAAATCAGTTCTCCATGCTTCTTAAAATGCGCCTTTAAAATCGAAACATCCGTATTAGCCAGTTCTCCAATCGTACGGATGCCCAAATACTTTAGCCGTTTCTTCGTGGCCCTTCCTACAAAGAACAAGTCCCCAACCGGAAGCGGCCACATCTTCTTTGGAACTTCTTCCGGAAAAAGTGTATGCACACGATCCGGCTTTGTAAAATCAGAAGCCATCTTCGCTAACAGCTTGTTGTTCGATACTCCTATATTCACCGTAAAACCAAGTTCCTCCTTGATACGGTCTTTGATTAGATTAGCAGCAACAACAGGCGTTCCGTATAATGCCACCGTCTCCGTCATATCACAAAATGCCTCATCAATGCTGTACTGTTCTACGCATGGTGAAAACTCTCTTAAGATCTTCATAAAAGCTTTTGAGCTCTTCTCATATAAATCGTAATGTGGCGGAACAAGGGTAAGATTCGGACAAAGCTTAGTCGCGTCGCTAATCATGTCCCCAGTCCTTACTCCATATTGTTTGGCTGGGATCGAACGCGCCAAGATGATACCATGACGTTTCTTAACATCGCCAGCTACTGCCGAAGGAATCGTCCTCAAATCCGTCGTTGCTCCCAATACATGGATTCGGTAAACCGCTTCCCAGCTTAAAAATGCAGAATTCACATCAATATGAAAAATCACTCGTTCCAAAGTTCTCACCTCATAACCAAGCCATAAGTAATGCCTGCATAAGCAGGACTTTGGCTCGTTGCTCGCGTAAATTATAACACGAACATATGTTCGGTGTCAACCAAATATTAACTAATTCTTAGTTTTCTTACTGGCCCTGGAACTTGTTTTATTATGGTATTCGTCTTCTCCCTTTCCCTTAACCAAGCCTCACGATCCTTCTCTGGAATAATAAGCGGCATGCGATTATGCACCTCTTGCATGGATTCATTTGCTGCTGTCGTCAAGATGACAAAACGTCTCTGTCCCTTGAACTCATCATAGATTCCACCAACATACATAACCTCTTCGCTATCCTGGAATAAATATTTGTTCTTCTCTTGATCCCACTCATAAAATCCGCTCATCGGGATCAGACAGCGCTTAGATACCATGCAGTTCTTAAACGTCCGCTTCTCAAAAGCCGTTTCCGAACGGGCATTAATGATGACTCCTTTTCCTTGAAAACCAGGAAATCCCCATACGGACAGCTCAGGCACGATTTCATTTTGATTTTCCATCAAAATAGCTGCAGTTTCTGTTGGATACACATCTCCGTGCTTGATCGTATTACCAGGATATTTTCGATTCAATTCCTTTAGTATTTTCTTTAATTCTTTCCCTTCCTCAAAATCTACATTAAATCTTCCACACATACAAAATACCTCCATATTACACATAAAATAAAGTTATTTTTATTTAGTATAGACAAACTAAAAGCGGATATTCTCAATCCGCCATTAGCCACTATTTCATTACCAAAGTCTCGACAATTGCTTTTGAGATAATTGCAAGCTTGCTTCTGCTTCCCTTGCAAGCGAAATCATCTCTTCATCAAATCCATAATGCCTTACTTCCTGTAACGTACGTTTTATGTTGATATAACATTCCTCATCGATTCCTTCAACATAACCTATTTCCGCCATTCCACGTAAAATCGTCCGTAACATTGTAAGATCCGATGATGCAATGCATACTCGAATGGAGTCCATAACATAACTTGCAAATTCCTCGGTCATTAACTCCTTTTGTTTTGCAAGCCTGCTCATGACAATCGACACGATTTGCGTCGTCAAGGCAGAACATTTCATGCTTAAGAACACCTGAAGCGTTACCTTGCTAAATGGTGCCAGTTCAAAGATTGCCATATAAATGCTCTTCTCGTAGTAAGAAAAATACCCGGTTCCCACTACGCCTAACAAATAATTACTTCCGTCACTGTCCCATTTTGCAATATATCGGATAGCCTCCTTTAGCACAAGGCTTTCATTACGGAATCCATAATACATCTCACTAAAATGCTTCTTACACTCGTACACAAGCGTAACAATCTCTTCTTTAGAAAAACCGTCCGATAGCTCAAATGCCACGGCATATAATGTACCACGATAAACGTCATTTAGACTCAAATAAGACAATTCCTTCATGATTGGCCAATAAAAATCTCGCTTATTGTCTGCTCGTTGAATCGTCTCAAAACTTTGCCTAATCTTGACGCGAAATTCATTCTTTCCCTTTTTATTCGACATATGTACAAGCATCTTTAAGTTATTTAGCTCGCTCTTTGCATTTAAGACCTGATTCTCCACCGTAATGATCTTCGAAGCCTGCGTCTTGATTTTATCCGCATTTTTCTTGTTCGTATCAATGCTCATAAGCGTCTTTGTTTCCACATGCCCTGTAACAAATGCCTCTAACTTCATGATCCTGTAGTTATCGATGGACACGGCAAATGAAATCTCGGTTCCTGCCGGATATACCCGGTCGAACGTTACGATTCGGTCAGCCACCCTACGATTTGGCATATTTCTCGTATTTCCACGTCCTAAAAAGATTTCCACAATCATGGAATCACTTGTCTTTGCAAGATAGTATTTTTTAGCAATTTCTCCCGAATAATATGGAAGCTTTGTCCCTGCTTCAATCAGTTTTGAAACATACTCACCGCTAACCCCTAGGTTAATCGTATCATTTAAGATTGTTCCCGTCATAAAGACAGGCTCTTTGGACGTCTTATCTGCCAATTTCTTAGTAACATTATATTTATGAAGACAATAATGATAGTACACTGCTCCGCGTGCTACAGATAAATCTGGATCTGCCGTCACTAACGACTCGATGCCAAAGAATTCATCGATTCTCTTTTTTACTGGGAAGAACCTGGTCATGCCTCCATTTAAAATAACTGCATCGATCTTAATGTCATTTCCGGCTTTTGCGAGCACATCTATGATTGGATAAATGATATTGTTCATTTCCGATTCCTTGATGGAATCAATACGTTTCACATCGTCCATGGATAAGGAATTTCCCATGAGCGGCTCGATAATCTCCTCCAGTTCTTGAATCGTAAGCTCATCCGAGTAGCTGTAACTGTCATATAAGTTTATCTCGCTAATGTCATAATAATAGTCATTTTCCAACGACTTTCCACTCTCTTTTGCGTGGTTATAATCATCCGTCATCTCAATTTTTACACGTTCTGCCCTTGTACGAAGCTTACTCATGACTTCTTCCTTTCTTCTGTCATGAATATTCAGCTTATACATGTTCACGAACCGCTTGTACATTGCCTCCGCAATCAGTTCATCAAAATTATCTCCGCCAATCTGCGTATATCTTGAAATTGCAATGTCTTCGATATTCATCATGGTTCCATTGATATAGCCTACTTTATGAATCGTAACATCAAGCGTTCCTCCTCCAAGGTCAAACACAAGCACGTTCTTTGGTATCGAAAAATCTATGACATCCGCGGGAATCTCGCCTAACTCCTGCATATGAACGATATCATAAATTACCGCTTTCGGCTCATATAGTAAGATTTCATGCTCATTATCTACATCTATTCCTGCAAGTTCGGCAGCCTTTAGCGTTGCCTGACATTGGTCTGAATCAAAGGACGCAGGAATCGTTATAATTGCATCTGTGATAGAATCAAGGAACAGTCTTGTCTTGGCACTCAAAAGCATGGTTCGTAAGATTTGCGCTGATACTTGGCTTGGTGTCTTATCCTCAATCTCCTCGGCAAGCTTTAGCGGCTCGTTCTTTCCCATCTGTGACTTTACAGACTTGCATACATATCCATATCTGACGCCATAACGGCTCTTTGCATAATCGCCTACCTCCGGAATAATCTCATTTGTCCTTAAATCCTTATTATAAAATACTACACTAGGTAAAACCTTTCCTCTTGCTCTTCCTCCATTTTCGATTTTTCTATCTACTTCGACAATCAAACATTTTACAGTCTCATTATTCGTGATATTTGCATAAGAAATCACGGAATTTGTTGTTCCGAGATCAATTCCAAAATAATAGTTTTTCATCTTTTCCCCTCCCCCTATAACTCTTTCACAGTTGGCAAGGAAATCACGACGTCTTGATACTTCCATCCTGGCCTGATGACAATAACCTCTTTTTGATCATAGTCATCTTTAAATGGTTCTCCAAGATAATTCATAAGCGCTACCTCATCATAGGTTGCCCGAAATGTCCGATTTACTTTATCAATTGGTTCAATTCCATAACTGTTAATAAAGCGTATTAGTTGTTTAAAAATAATTGTAAGCGGTATGAGTTCCGAAGGTAGCTTTGTTTTATCCTTACGCATGGAAGAAAGAATCTCTTCTACGATAAGCATGCTGTCAAGGATATTCCCAAACTCCTTGGAATTCAGAGCGCTGAAGAATTCACTGACTGCCATGTTCTTTGCATCGTTAGCGCTAATCTCCACGCTCTCCTTTAATTCATCAAATAGTGACTGTACCATGTCTAACGTATTCTTATAGTTTTCCAATTGGAATTTTAACTTTTCGATTTGCTTAGCCTGATCTTCACTTCCTTCCGTATCCTCACTCTGGTTCGTAAATTCCAATGCCTTCCTTGTCTTCTCTATTACCTCCTTCGTTGACTTTTTGTAGCGGTACCCCATTTCCCTGCTTACTTCAATAAAAATTGTGGAAAGCATCTTACTGCAAAATCCCTCCAAGAAGTTCTCAAGGATTCCTAACAGGTGATCGCTATGAAATGGTTTCTCAAACACATATAGATATACAAACAAATATTTTGCTTTAAAGTACATCCGTTTTTCTTCGCTGTCCCGTTCTACAAGATTATCGATGTACTTTTTCATATGTATGGTCGCCTGTTTTTCTCCGTCTAAGAATTCAGAAAAATCTGTAGCCGCCCTTCGTACGTTGCTCGTTATGTATCTGCATTTATTAGGAGTATTTAAATTCACCGCCCGAAGCAAGCTTTCAAATTTATCGAAAGAGTATGTCCGATTATATTGCTTAAAAGACTCGTACTGCTCATATTTTGTCCCATTGGGCAGTTCCATTGCCACTCGCATAGCCAACCACTCATTTGTTTTCATTTCATCCAGTGTAAGATTATGCTCCTTAATCTTGGCGAATTCTGTATCTATGATTTTATTGTAAACATCAAAATATTTCATTCATGTTGCCCTCCTAAAATCTATTGACTAATCAAAAGAATATACTCTTTTGTCTTTACACTGAATACACTCACCAAAATACCGTCCCTGTATCCTTAAATCATCCATAAAGCATAACATGTCGTTATGTGGATCCGAATGAACTACAAAGACCTTTTTAGGCCCAAACAAATACACCGTATTAACCAATTCGGCAAATGATGCGTGTAACGAATATTTATCAACGTTGATACATTGATATCCTTCCTGTTCAATCTGACTAACCAGAATATGTTTTCCTTTTGGCTTCTCTACATAGCCAGTCAATTTTTCACTGTAAACAAAGTATCCTAGATTAGAAAATGCGTCGGCGATCCGTTCGGAATCCCTGTCCAGATAAATCTTCACATTTACCTTCATCAGCTTAAGTGCATAAAACAAATCCAAGTGCTTTGCAATGCTTGTCGACTTCAGTAACACGTTTCCCCCATTTTTTAGTAGGTTCTTTATTCTTTTGTCCAACGCTTTATAATTAAAATGGTTTTGCACCTTGTAACGATATCCGTTCGTACCATTGATCACCAGGATATCAGGTCTAAGCCCGTCAAACTGCGGCTTATTCATTCCAAGTATGGTCTCAAAGCTAAAGTCTCCTGTATATATCAAAGACATGCCTTTTGTCTCTAGGTAGCTCATAGTTGCACCCGCCATATGTCCTGCGGGATACAAGGTAATTCGGACGCCCTTTCGTTCAATTGGGTTGCGTACACTAACTTCTTCTATTCGTTTTAGTATTTCATCCATTTTCTCTAATTTTGCTTTTTTTATTCTTTCGTCGTCATAATATGTGATACATCTTCCAAAGTCTACAAGCTGCATCTTTATTAAGTCTTTTGTGGTTTTTGATGCAATTATTATAGCGTTTTTTGCCTGTCCTGCAATATAGAGAAGCGAACCAATATGGTCAAAATGAGCATGACTTAAAATAATTAAATCAATCTCATCAAGGTTATCAATATGCCCCTCATAAACGAGAGCCGAATAATCAGGATATACTTCGGATATGCCTTTCTTAGCACCTGCGTCAAATATGATCTTGACTCCAGACAAATTTACAAAATAACTGGATACTCCAATATGATTTGCCCCTGCAATTGGATAGAGATAGTTCTTCACTTTCGTACACCTCCCTTCAAATGCAACACTATTTTATCACAGTAATGTACGATATTTTGACGAAACAAAAAAAGATACGAAATAAATTAGTATCTAAAATAGTCTAATTTCTTCGTATCTTTTACCGTATACTTTTCTTTTTGACACGTTGTCCTACAGATTCTCAATCTGCCAGTCAATCGGTGTTTCACCATTTTGTTTTAAAAACTCGTTACATTTGCTAAAATGCTTGCATCCGAAGAATCCACGATATGCAGACAATGGACTTGGATGAGGTGCTTCTAAAATCAGATGCTTTGGGTTCGTTAACATCTTCTTTTTCATCTGTGCAGGTCTCCCCCATAACATAAACACGATTGGACGATCCTGCTCGTTTAATACTTTGATTGCTGCATCCGTAAACTCCTCCCAGCCTTGACCTCGGTGGGAATTGGCTTGATGAGCTCGAACAGTAAGTACTGTGTTTAGTAATAACACGCCTTCATCTGCCCACTTTTTCAAATACCCGTTGTTTGGAATCGTACATCCAAGATCATCCTGCAGCTCTTTATATATATTAACAAGCGATGGCGGGATATCCTTTTGCTCTGGAAGAACGGAAAAGCTTAATCCGTGTGCCTGATTCACGTTGTGATATGGATCTTGGCCTAGAATTACGACTTTCACATCTTCAAGGTGTGTGAAATGGAATGCGTTGAAGATATCATGACATGGCGGATATACCACGTGGTTTTGATATTCTTCATTTACAAATTCATATAGTTTTGCATAATATGGCTTATGGTATTCAGGAGCTAATGCCTTGCCCCATTCTCCTTGTATGATTTTCATGTTTACTACCTCGATGTTTTGTTTTTCTATTTATATTGGTTCATTATAAGGCATCTTGTCTATAAATTGCAAATACCGTC
Source organism: uncultured bacterium (assembly GCA_905214875.1). Taxonomy (GTDB): domain Bacteria; phylum Bacillota; class Clostridia; order Lachnospirales; family Lachnospiraceae; genus KM106-2. The sequence continues at coordinate 12,148 of CAJMNR010000005.1, forward strand.
TCTATTCTTGTTGCATCGTCCTCTTTATTCATGCTAAGTATTTTTGCATTAAAGTACGCTTCTCCCTTTTCCCCTTGTGCCAAATTCTCATTTAGATCTACCGAATTGCTTTCCACCTTTAAAGATATCGCTCCCAGGCTCATTCCAACAATAAGAAAGCATCCGATAGCAACAATGATCCAATTATACATGCCTTCACTTTTACCTTTATTTTTCACCTTATCCCCTCCTAGAACCTAGTATGTTTCTCCCTCTTTTACTTACATATAATACTCTTCTTTTCGTATCTTTCCAATAGCTGCCCATTTATATTTTCACATAACAAAAAAAGAGACCACCTAGTTATAGGTGATCTCAGACTGTAGACAAATAAAAACTTTCATCCAAAGCTCGTCTATTGTGATATATATTCTTTTTCTAATTCTTCCTCACCATCATCAAGTAGTTCATGGAACTCGCTCTTTTCAAATGGCTGAATAGAAATATAGGATTTGTTAGGGTTTGCAAATACAAATGTCTTATCGACACTTTCTACATAGTTTTGCATCTTATCGTTTGTCGCACTGATGATTGCCTGGAATCCAAGCTTACGTATTAATTCTACGCAGCTTGCAACCTTTTCCCCATCCATCTTAGAGAATGCTTCATCAAGAACAACAAGTCTTGGAGTAACACGTCTTCTTACGTTCTTTCTAAGACTTACTTTATACACTTCTGCAAAACTTGCAAGTAAGGCAACGTATAATGGGTTTTGCCCCTCACCACCGGAGTTCTTCGTAAGCATCTTGCTAAGTCTCATCGGTGGCATGCCTTCAATGATTTGTTCCATATCGAAGGACAAGTACGTTCTGTAATCGGCATATTTTTCGATATTTCTTCTTGCTTCCTCTAGCTGTTCTTTGTCACAGTCTTCTGGAGGCATAAAGATATCGATTAACTCATTGATCAGTTCATTATACTTATCTTCATGGCTTTGGGAGAATAAATCCATCTGGTTTTCCATATGGTTGGATAAACGTTTTGGATTGATTTCTAAGTTCTCGTCCATAAACATCGTATAGAACTTACCGTCTTCCCCTTTATTCTTTTCGATGACGAAACGGTATCTTTCCTTACCGAAGTCCGTCTTCTTAAGGATCTGGTTTAAGTCCTCTTTCTGTTGCATTGCCTCTTTAATGGCATCTCTGATCTTGTAGACAAAGTCTGTCTTAAAGTGATCTACTGCCTTTTTCGCTTGCTCTCCGGCTTTCTTCATGAATTCGAGAAGTTTTTCGCTCTTAAGTTTCGTATAAAGCGCCTCATATGCCTCGTTATCCTTTGCGGTAATGGAGAATCCTCTAAAGCTGTATTCACTTAAGTAACGTTCTCTTTCTGCCGTTACTGCCGCAAATGCTTTCTCATTTACTTCGCTTTCCTTCTTAAGAAGTCCTTCTAAGCTTCCACGAATACGTTCTAATGCATATACTTCATTCTTTGTCATAAACGCCTTGTATTCTGCATCCTTTTCAGCGTCAAATACAAATGTGCTCTTTGTTTCATTATACTGTTCCATTAGGAATACAAATTGTGACTTTAAGTGTTCAAGGTCACGCTCTTTTGTCTGCTTGTCTGACATTGCAGAGGATAAGCGTTTGGAATACGTATCCACTTCTTCTGCTAGACGGATTTCTTCTTCCTTCCATAAGGATAAGTCTTTTGTCTTAAGCTCATTGATTTTTTCTTGAATGCCGCTAATTTTTTCTTCTAATGGTGCAATCTTTGCGATATCGTCAAGATATTCCATATAGTAGCTATTTTCTTTTTCTAAATACTCTAAGCTTAATATAGAATTGATCTTATCCATTGCTTCTTCAAATGGATACAGTCTTGCCTTCATTTCTTCGTACGAATTCGTAAGCGTTGCTAAACGTCTTTGGATCGAGGACTGGCCAATATATGCAAATTTGTGATAATGCTTTGGATCGATATGCTTGATTCCATAATTGTGATATAGCACACATTCCTTTGTGATTCCGCTTCTTTGGCTACGAAGTTCGTCCATGGATTCGCAACGAATCACATTGCCCATTAAGAAGTCGACATACGCCTGCACATAAGGAAGGGAAGTCGTAACCACCGTGCTTAACGCATTTTCCTTTGGCTCACGTCTATTCTCAAGTACCTTTTCCGTATCGATGACTACGATGTTATGATACTGTTTTGCATCCATCTTCTCATAGATTGCCATGGCTTGTTTTACATAAGCTGGTTCCACGCATAAGGCAAGCTTATTGTTGCTCATAAAGCCTTCTACCGCATTTAGCCATTCTTCCTCTTTGACATCGATTAAATCGGCTAAGATATTTACTTCGATTTCTTTTCCTGTTTCTTTTTTAAGCTCTTCTTTAATATGCTCTTTTGCTTCGACTAATTCTTTCTGGTATGCCTTCTTACCGCTTTGTAATGTAGAAATCTCTTTCTTCGCCTCGGCACATTCTTCTTTTAATTGGTTGTAAGATGCTCGCTGTTCGTCTAGCTTCGCAATTTCCGCCTTACGGATCTTCGCTAATTCTTCTCGAATCCTATTAAGTTCTTCTTCCGTAATCGTTCCTGCTTCTACCTTTTCAAATAAAGGAAGTAAGCCGCTTACGTCGATTCCATCAACAAATTTCCAGAACATCAGGCTTTGGGCAATACGGTCATATTCTAAGCGACTCTTATGATATCTCGCTACGAGCTCGCTTAATGATTTTTCTTCTGCTGCCAAATGATCAAATCCACTGTTTTTAATAGCAGTCTTTACATTTACCTGTTCTTCCTGAAGCGCTTTTACTTTCTCTTCAAAACGTTTCGTATCTGCAGTGAGCTCCACTAAATCTTTTTGATAAAGTTCCTGCTTTGACTGATTCGTCTGTAAGGAATCATTTAAAAGGTCTAGCTTTAATTGTTGTAGCGAATACTTGTATTGGTCAATTGCCTTGTTGGACGCATCATATACGCTGTATTTTTCACGAATCTTTTCTAGCTGTTCGATTTCTGACTTGGTATCTTCTAACTTACGTTTTAGACGCACATACTGGATAACGCTTTCCTGCATGTCTTCAATATGGATGTCTTTTTCCACACAGATAAATTCTTTTACGAAGTCTTCCAGCTTTGTATCCATACGGAAGCTGATTGCCTTCTTAAATAACATTGGGAACTTTCTTTCGTCAAGTCCGCCAAGATACGTCTCATAAAGACGTGTTCTGAATTTATCGTTGGTACGACTAAACCACCAGTCTTCCTGTTCAAACTTTCTTGAAAGGTATTCTTTTACTTGGTTGCAAGTCATCGTCTTCTTCTCATAGCGATAACCGTTGCTAAGGAGTTTTCCACGGTGCCAAAAGAAAAGACGATCACTGTTATTGGTCGAAACATCTACGTCGAAACAAACGCCAACCGTTTGATATTCTTTCGTAGAAGTGTTCTTAAATTCTAACGCGATGGTCGTGGAGAAATTCTGGTTACGAAGATAAGTCGCCTGGCCATTTTCTCCTACATTGTTCATACCTCGAAGGTATTCCATAAGCGTACGGTTCGAATCATCTTTCGCCGCCTTATTAAAAAAGCTTCGTCCATCTGTATCCGCATATAATAATAGCTGTAAGGCATCTAATACTGTGGATTTTCCGGAACCTGAGTGACCGGTAAAGAAGTTAATATCTTTGTTAAATGACAAAATCTGCTCGTTGATATAATGCCAGTTATTTAAGCACATACGAGTCAGGATTAACATGTTATTCATTTTCTTCCTCCTCATCCGATCTGTATTGTTCTAAAATTGCTCCAACATCTTCTGGGTTAAGTACCATATGGATTGTTGGATAAATGATTAATTTTGTCTCTGGTGTCACTTCCGCCATCGGGTCTAACACTTCGATTACCTGATAGCGTTTTAACACTGCAAGTGTTCTACGTAAATCTGTCGGACTGATGGATTTATTATCCCACAAATGAAATAACTGAATCTTTTCATATACTTCCTGTAATGCTACGTAGACATGAATGGAATTGGAGGCCTCCCCCATCTTCTCATCAAATAATAATTTTAGTAATAGTACAAAGACACTTGTAAGCTTGCTTAGCTTCTCCCCCTGTACGTTTTCTGATTTTAAGCCGATAATGCCATACTGGGTATTCTCGATCACATCAGTTCTAGCAATCTTAAAATAGTCTTTTATAAAATCAAGGTGTTTTTCCAACACACGGTACGCTTTATTTGTCTGATAACGTCCGATGCGCTTATCGTATTTCTTCTCAAGCACATAGGTCTGGCTCTGTAACAAGCCAATCGCGTCGCTTAGTTCTTCTTGTTCTTCCAACATAAGCTGCTCATAATATCCTATCATGTAAACTCTCCTTCAAGTTGTTAGCTTCGTTTTGTAAATGTCATTCGTGGATAACTGTAATTTCCTTCTGTCACTATTTCCTCTGTCGTCATTACCGTATATGGGCTCTTCTTACGTAGGGAATAATCATAGGCCAAGATAAGAAGTTCGAACTCCTCATCATTTTGTACCGGCGATTCTTTCGTATCAAATACGCCATCTGCCATATTTCTAGCTACATAATTCTCAATCTGCTCTTTACTAAAACGATGTTTCTTACGATTTGCAAGCAAGACTTCTTCTTTCGTAAGCATCTTCGGTTCTTCTAACTCGCCAACAGTCTCTTCGAACGATTTTCGTCTTCCTCTTCTTGTATACATAAGCTCCTTGGAAAATACGGTTTGGTCGTTGATCTGAATCTTATCTGCGATTTTAGTTAACAATTCCTCTGGATTATGGGAACCAAATAAGTTCAATACATTAACGACACGACCTTTCATATTTTCGTCGTTATTTAATAGGTACTCTAACCTTCTTACGGTTGCACGGACATATTTCGTATGCTCTGCATCGATATAGGCAATGCGTCGTTCCATATTGCCTATGCCTCGTTCCACCGCATCAATAATTTCGCCGATCTGTTCATCGACATCGTCTTCTGTCTTTCCTTCTAGCATCATCTTATTCTTCAGGATTCCAAGTCTTTCTTCATCCTCCTGAATCGCTCTAAGCAACTTCTTAATATCGTTTTTGTAGATATAGAAATTGTCACTCGTCTTAAGAAGGCTGTATTTTCGGTCGACAATGGATTCCACATACCCATAAAGATGTTCTTCTAACAGATTCTCATAGGAATCCTTCTTAAGCAATGACTCAAAAAACTTGTCCATATTATGGAGCATGTCTTGTAAGGCACGGTTTAAGTTCGATGTATTGACCATGGCTGTCTTAAGAAGCTCGATTCCTGCCTTCTTATCGTGATAGAAGGAGTAAATATTGGTGTATACGTTTTGAATAAAGATATCGGTATCGTTCTGTCCCGGATCTTTGATCTTCATCATCGCCTCAATAAAAATAGAGGCATAATCAGGAATGACAACATTTGTCTTAAACGTCTGATAATCCTCTACTTTTCGAAGCCATTTAAAATACAATAGTTTTGAAAATATCTGTGTCGCCACTGGTTCCGACTTTTCCACTGTATCTTCTTCCTCTTCCGACAATTCAAAGATACGATTGTTAAAGCGGTCATGTAGCAATTGGATACATGTTTCTTTCGACAAGAAATAATCATTATACAAATATTCCTCGTAGATTAGTAACAGTGCTTCCATGTATATATATCGATTTTTGGATTGAAATAACCCGAAAAACTGTTCTGGTATCTCTTTAAGTCGTTCCATACGTTCTCCTACCTTAACTTTCTACTTGATGTATTATATCACATTTTGTAGAATGCGTGAAGTCCTTGTATGTATGGCCTTCTACATAGAAAAAAGATGGCCCCATATTCTATGAGAACCATCTTTTTTGATTTCATCCTAAGCCTTACTTAGCTTTCCATCGCTAACACTGTAGTATATGCTGATGTCTTTTTATCAGTACTATATAATTTTACATAATACGTACGTTTTCCTGCAAGTGTAACGTATGCATCATCTTTCTTGCTATTAACTTTCACTGTTTTTACCAAAGTTCCTTTGGAATTATATATTTTCGCAATTACTTCCCCTTGGTTTATACGCGCGGATAAATGAAACTCTACTTTCTTAGAAGTAGTACTTTTTACCTTAATCCATCCAGAAGTCTTCCCTGAAACCGCTACTTCCTTAAATACGTTCTTATTCTTTGCTACAGTAAATGTTTTTGCAGATTTTTTCGTACTCTTAAACTCTGATTTTGTATCTTTAAATGTTTCAAAATCATCGCATCCATAGCCAAGTAAACGGTTTGCAGATGTCTTGATTACTGCTTTATATGTTTTGTTTGCTTTCGCTAAAAAGAACACACTATTTGTACTAGATTTGGCTGCAACTTTTTTCCCATTTTCATAAATCGTAATGGACATCTTAGCGCTTGCATTCTGCGTTGCATATGCATAAAAGGAATATAAGTGATTTGCTTTTACATCCTTTATCGGAACAGTTGCTTGTTTGTTTGATGTGTACACAAGCTTTTTACTTTGTAAATCCTTTACGCGTTCAATGACAATTGAACAATTATACGTTGTATTCGCTTTATCCGCAGTTACTTTAAATGTATAGCTTCCCGCTTTTACTTTGCTTATGCCGTCTACATCAGCAGTGAGCTTCTTTCCTGCCTGATCATAAAGAGCCATAGTGACTTCTTTTTCACCAGATTTATAGCTCATCTTAACATAAGACTCTTGCAAAATATTAACGGTACCAGTAATTTCTTTGCTATCTGAAGATTTTGCCTGAATGGTTGTATCGTAAGGAATAACTATTCTTTCTCCATCAATTACAACTGAACCTTTTACTGTCATTGGTTTTACTGTAACCACTTGGCTTGATTTTACTGGAATGCTAAAATAATAGATTCCTGTTCCTTTTGCCAGTTTATATCCTTCGTGAGGATTCATTTCTACCTTCGTACCATCTTCCTTATAAACAGTAACGTTCTCTAAACTACCTGGTAGATCTGCATAGTTGACCGTTTCATCAATATAGAATGCATAATCTTTAGAGGCAGTATCCACCTTAAGCCATTGAATCTTTTCTTTTACAGAAGAATCTGTATAGGCGAAATTAATTCTGCTTCCTGTATAGCTTTTTGCTTTTTCTTTCGATGTTGCAGAAGACGTGATATTTTTGCTATACGTTGCATTCGCCTCTGCCATAAATGCAACCACACGGCTACAGCCGCCTGTATATGTTACAGAGTATGTTCCCTTTGGAAGGTAGTGCCACTGCCAAGGGATGTCATCGCTTGCAGATTCTTTGAACATAACTTTCCCTTTTGAATCTTTCACAGTAATCGTTCCACAATACTCATCATATAGATAATCTGCACGTACTCTGACTGTCTGACTCTTGTCATTTACAAACTTAATTGTTGCAGTACCTTTTGCATCAAGGATATCATATACCTTTTTCTTATCGGTCTTTACCGTAGTTGAAGGATTCATCACATATCCAAGTTTCAATTTTCGTACTACATCTTTCTTAATTTTCTTTGTTGTGAACACTAGTTTATATGTCCCCTTGGATACATTTGCCTTAAGATAAATGTTGCTTCCACGTTTTACGTACTTTGTACTTACTGCCTTTCCTTTGGAATTCAAAAGTCGTACCCTTACCTGTTCTTGTCCTTTTAAATACCCAATATCATTTACGGCTAGTTCTAGTGTCCCTTTCGTTTTTACCTTTAAGGTAATTGTCTTCGTCTTTGTTCCCGTAACAGATACGGTAGCATCTTTTAAATGGCTTCCTTTTTTTACATCATAGGAACTCTTTGCTGTCGCTGCTTCTGCTGTTGTTGTATAGATTGCTATCGTACATAACAGACACAGCATACCAATAATTATTTTCTTCATCAGTATTCTCCCTTCTTTGTAATTTCGCTGTAATATTATAATAACATATAGCCGTAACAAATAATACACATTATATTTCCTAACAACGAGAAGAAACACACTCTGCGAGTTTCTCTCGTTATCGCGGCAGTCGCCAAGGTCATGCAAGCAGGACTTTGGCTCGTTGCCCGCGTAAATTAAAAAAGGCGGGCGGAAAAGTAAGCATCCTTATCTTTTCCCCCGCCTTTTGGGGTGTAGATATATCAGAGAAAGTATATCTAGTTATAGTATATGTACGTTTTTTCGAAAACATGTATGAAACGCGAAACATTTCCCAAAATAATTTTTCTTCCTTCTCTGACCTCCTTTGTTATATCTCTACACGGTTATTCTTTCTTCTATAAATATAGACCTTATCTGATAAGATTTCATCTACCGGAACTTGTGATCCATTGACTTCACTTACCATATTCTTTAATTCTTCCCTGCTTAATGACTCGTCATAGGGAACTAAAATCACTTCATGGATACTGGATGGCAATATATAAAAGTCGCAGTCTAATCGGTTTGCAAATTCTTTTAATCCATCTCGATAAAGCATTGCTGTTGCCCCATTTATCCCTGCTTCATTGCTTAAGATATACATCTTCGGTCCTCCATCTTCGGGAAGTATCTGCGCAAATAGTTTCCGAAACATCTCCTCATTCTCCTCTTCTGACGAAACAGCCATGCCGCAAAGTTCCTTCTTAAACAAAGAATATATCACATCTTCCATAGTCGAAATCTTAAGTGGGAACAATCTGCTTGTGTTCTTCACTGCCAGCTGCATCAGCTCCTTTACCGACAATCCAAAGTTTTCTAAATGCTCATTTGTAATACGGATTGTGCCGATTCCCTCTTCATCTTGTTTCACAAGACAGTGAAAGGTAATTGCCAGATCAAGGAACCGGACAGAAGGGACTTCTTCAAGAAGTTTCGTATTCTTCGAATAATTAACAAGACGATATACGATTCGATCCTTAATGTTCTCAAACTTGAATTCAAACTGCTCATACTCTGGTGCCTGTCTTCGTTTACTCTCCTTATAGGTATTAATGATATCCTGGGCAATCGTATCCACGCTTTCCCCCTCCATATATCTTGAATAATAATTATTCAAATAAATATTTGGCGAAATCGTATCTCCTTCTCGAAAAAGGACAATCCCATCTAAAATTACAGAGTTGTTCTTCTTAATGCGGTTCACCTTAACCTCATATCCGTCCTCGACCTTTACGCGAATACAGTTTTGTACATCATCGACAAATTGATTATACTCCATCTCATCTCTCCTATTCTTATTAAATAATCGTTCAAGGCGTACAAAAACCAGCATTCAGAATACAGTTATACTTCTCTTATTACCTTTACATATTGGGGAAAATGCGTCCGAATGGACAAGAAAAAAAAGAAAATAATTTGTTACAGCTGTCTTTGTAACTCCTTTGATACTATAAGTGTAGCAAGAAAAAGCAGCCATTTCAAAGGGTAATAATGCCTTACATTTACGAAGTAATGACAGACTCCTCCTTCGTACTAAGAACAAGCAGCACCTGGCTTGGAAGATAGAAGGTCCAAATCGCAACACTTGCAATTTGATAAATTCTGCTATAAGAGGCCTCCGGCATTGGAAGGTATTTTGTAAGATTAATAACCCCCACGTTCAAATCACAGCATAAAAACAAAACAAGTCCAATCGTAAACTTGATATTATCTCGATGAACCAAACTATAACATACATTTGCAACAAGGACCGTAATATATAAGCAAGTGATCCAAAGTAAATAGTCCACAGGAACCTGTAAGACAAACATGCCAAGTACAACAAGCTGCCAAAGCAAGAACAGCACCTTTGTATTCTCCCATTTATAATTATGGAGACGATACCAATAGCACAGCTGTGTGCAAACAAAAGAGGTTACGCCAAGCTCCTCTTGATCAAATAGTACAAGAAATGTATCGGATAAAAGCGTAAAGAAGATGGCAAGACGAACGATTGCGTCATCCTGTTTCATTTGCTTTCTTCCAAAGCAGAAAATCACATAAAAAAAGCATAGAACGATACTCATATACTTGAGATGGTTCGAAAGATTCCATTTCTCTTTCCAACCTAAATCAAGCATTGTAAATACAACTAAGAGTATTCCTTCTGTGCTGATAAACATCCATTTTTTTATATCCTTTTTCACACTAAGCACCCCTGCTTAATTAAGCCATCCATGTTTCCAGATAATTAACTACTTCTTGCTCCAAAAGAGGATTTCCAAATAAAAATCCTTGTACCAATTTAGAATCAAAGCTCTCTACTTTTTCTAACTGGTCTGCCTCTTCGATTCCTTCAAAAATAACCTTACTGTTAAGGTGTGTAAACAGGCTTCCCAAATCTTTTACAAAGCGAGCCAACTTCTCATCAATTGCTAACGTATGAGTCAATGAACTGTCGATTTTAATATAATCATAATTGCTAGTAAGCACCTGGCTCAAGCCACCTTTGACACTGCCAAAGTTATCAAGACAAATGCCGACGCCTAACGTCTTTAATTCTCTGATTCGTTTTATAATCAAAGCTTCATTACTTTCAAATGACTGTTCCGATATATCAAATACCAATTTTTCAGGAGCAATCTTTGTTTCTTTGATAATCAAGTCGAAATCTGCAATGATATCATAATCTAAAAGCTGTCGTTCGGATAAATTAATCATGAGCACTAAATCGTTAAACCCTTCTTGCTCCCATTCAATCATAGCAAGACAAGCTTTCTTTAAGAAACTGATTCCTAACGGCACAATGATTCCGGATTCAATGGCTGCCTCTAAGAAATCGCTTGGATACAAGATTCCTTCATTCGGATTATCCCATCGTAACAGCATCTCTAGTCCTATGATCTTATGCTCTTTTATATCTAAGATTGGCTGAAAGACAGGGAAAAATTCATCCTTTTCAAATGCCACTCTCACATCAGTCTGGCGTTGAATCTGATCCATCAGGCCTTGCTGGATTTCTTCATCAAAATAACAATACTGACCTTCTCCTAATTCTTTTCCACGAATCATTGCAGCATTGGCATTCTTGATTACATTGGATGCATTCTTTATGTCTTTATCCACCCAACAGATTCCGATATTCACACTGATAAAGCAATCTTTCTCTGCCAACGAAAATGGGTAATTAAATACGGTCATGATCTTTTTAATCTTTTCTTCGTAGCTATCTAATTCCTTAATATTCTGAGTAAGGATTACGAACTCATCGCCGCTAATTCTTCCCATAAGATCGTCATCGCCTAAAACCTGTTTGATTCGATACGTAATATCGATTAATAGCTCATCACCATACGTATATCCTAACGTATCATTTACCTCTTTGAGATTATTTACATCAAGGTATAGTAATGCCACTTTTTCTTCTTCGCTAAGCGTCTTAAGGATATTCGTAATGTGATCAAGGACTGCATCCCTATTAGGAAGTTCTGTCAAGGTATCTACATAAGCTATTTTCCTTAGTTTTTCCTCACTTTGTCTGCTCTTATCGTATAAATTCATCAGTTCTTTCCCTTGGTTGGAAAGGACCTCATAATTATCTTCTAACTCTTCATAACTGCTCTCTAATTCTTTCTTTGCTGACTCTAGTCGATTCTTTTTTCTTATTGCTATAACGTATAGGATTCCTAAACAAATGATTCCAAGCAGTAGGATAATTACCATAATATATGCCAAATCGTTTAACATCTTGACACCTCCAATCAATATATGGTCTATCTGATTTTTATATTATACCACATAATGCATTGTTATGCTTACAAAACTCTTTTGGCTTTCTTCTTTTTTGAAATCTTTTCACTAACGAGAAGAAAAAGGCAGAGACTTCTTGTTGTCTCTGCCTTTTTCTATCAATATTTTCTTAAGATTAAATCTGATAATGTGTTTTTATCCGTACTAGAAAAATTGAAATAATATGTCTTGTTTTTAGGTATTTTTACGCAATACTCATTAAAATCCGATGTTGCTGTTGAACGATAACTTTTTACTAAACGCCCATCTGAACTATAAACTTTAATGTTCATTTGTCCTTTATTCATAAAAGACTCTAAGCCAATCGTTGATCCACTCTTCTTATCTCCAGTCACCTTAATCCATTTTGAGAACTTTCCATTTAAGTTATATCCTTTTGCTTTAAATGAAGTATTTGATAATTTGTATGTCTTTGCTGCTTTTTTAGTATTTTTTAAATCACCATTTGCCATAGTATAGTCATATCCTGTAACAGTTACACCATGTTTAACAAAATGATTCGCTGATGGCAACGTAACTTCGGCTGTATACACTTTTTTACTTTTTGGAGCAAACCAAACGCCATTGTTTCCTTCCTTAATTTTAACTCCATTTTCATAAAGCTTGATCTTTACATTCTTGCCTTTATCTTCACTTAACGGTAATGTCGCATAAAATGAATTCATTACACCGACTTTCGTTCCAGATAATTTAATTTTTTTTGTTTTCGTAGTAAACTTCGTATAGTCCTTTTCTATATTACTTGCTTTATACAATAAGAAAGAACAAGAATACTCTGTATTTGCCTTTTCAACGGATGCCTTAAAGGAATAGGTTCCTTTTTTCAACTTTGCATATCCATCTGCATCTGCTGTAACCTTCTGATTGCTGCTATTATAAATAGTGATTAATTTTTTATTATTTACCCTTGCCCTGACATAACAATCCTCAACTAAAGCAACTGTTCCTGTAACTTCTTTATTTTCAGAGGATACAGCTTTAAGATTTACCTGATCATACTTAAGCAAAAATGCTTTGCCCTTGTTTGTTTGCACACTACCACTATACATCTTGTTAGGTACTACTCGTGCTATTAATGTAGCCTTTGTAGGAATGGAAATGTAATAGATTCCTGTTCCCTTATTAAGTCTAACACCCTTCCATTCATCGTAGCCTACTTCTGTTCCATCCTCTTTATAAACATTAACTCCCGATATTTCGGAGTCATCGCCATCATATCCAAATGGTGATACTTCACTTAGTATATTGAATAAATAGTCTTTTTTAGCGGTATCTACCTTGATCCATTGAAGCTCTTTCTTTGAGGAATATTTTAAATTCGTCAGAATTAATTCTTTCCCATTGTATAATATAGCTTTTTCTTTGGATGTAGCAGTTACTGTCGGCTGACTATAGGCTTTAGATACTTTAATCTTATAGGATGCGATGCGATACGCAGCTCCACAAGAATCAGTTGTTTCAATATAATAAGTGCCCTTCGGTAAATAATGCCAACTTCCATTGTTATTGTGATCCCTCATATCCGTAAAAACAACATTACCCTTTGTGTCTTTTACAGTAAATGACATATGTTCACGATCCCAAAAAGATGCATCAATTGCGATTGCCTGAGCCTTATCATTAACAAACTTAATTTTAGCTTTCCCTTTGGAATCAAGCATCTCATAAACAGTTTTGTTATCTGCTTTTACCGTAACTCCATTATGAAATACAAACCCGAGCATTTGCTTTCTACTTGTTGTCTTCTTCATATTTTTCGTAGAGATGACAACTCGATATGTCCCCTTTTTTAATTCTAAAGAAGAGTAGCTCGTCTTATTCTTAGCTGTAACAGTTTTTGTGGAAAGTGCTTTCCCTTTAGAGTTTAAAATCTGAACCTTTATCTGTTCCTTACCTTTTACAGGGCTTACTCCATCATATTTAGAAGTAAGAATAAGCTTTAATTTCCCACTTTCTTTTACATTAAGCGTAATTGTCTTTTTTGTTTGGCCTTTTACTGTAACTATTGCTCCATTTACAGTTGTTCCTTTCTTTACTGTGTAGGAACTTTTTGCACTTGCTGCCTCAGTCGTTCCAGTGTAAATACATAAGGAGCATAACATACACATAAGTGCCATAATAAACTTTTTCATAAATCTCCTCCTTTAATCATTTGTACGTATGGTATTATAGCATGACTTTTTATGAATATATTCGACTTTTTTCTTAATTATTTCTTAATTGTTTATTCATTTTTTTATTGTACGCCAAACAGTAAAAAAAGCAGCCAACCAAGGATTGACTGCTTTTTTCTTTTTATTTATTTCTTAAGAATTCATCGATTGCCTTTGCTGCATGCTTTCCTGCTCCCATAGCAAGGATTACAGTTGCAGCTCCCGTTACCGCATCGCCACCGGCATAAACAGCATCTTTTGTCGTCTTGCCTGTTTCTTCTTCTGCGATGATGCATTTTCTCTTGTTGATTTCAAGACCTTTTGTTGTGGAAGAAATTAATGGATTTGGACTTGTTCCAAGGGACATAATGACCGTGTCAACATCCATTTCAAATTCTGAACCTGGAATTTCAACTGGACGTCTTCTTCCTGATGCATCTGGTTCGCCAAGTTCCATACGGATACACCGGATTCCTTTTACCCAACCTTTTTCATCTACTAAGATTTCTGTTGGATTCGTAAGTAAGTCAAAGATGATTCCTTCCTGTTTTGCATGGTGTACTTCTTCCACACGGGCAGGTAATTCTTCTTCACTTCTTCGATATACGATATGTACTTCGGCGCCAAGGCGAAGGGCTGTTCTTGCTGCATCCATTGCAACGTTACCGCCGCCGACTACTGCAACTTTCTTTCCTGCAACGATTGGAGTATCATAATCTTCTCTAAATGCTTTCATTAAGTTGCTTCTTGTTAAATATTCATTGGCAGAGAATACGCCATTGGCATTTTCTCCTTTGATTCCCATGAATCTTGGAAGGCCGGCACCTGAACCGATAAATACGGCTTCAAATCCTTCTTCCTCTAATAACTCGTCAATCGTAATGGAACGACCAACAATTACATTGGTTTCGATCTTTACGCCTAACGCTTTTACATTCTCTACTTCTTTTGCTACGACTTTTTGTTTTGGTAATCTGAATTCTGGAATACCATATACTAAAACGCCGCCAGCTTCATGTAAGGCTTCGAAGATGGTAACATCATAGCCCATTTTTGCAAGATCTCCGGCACAAGTAAGTCCGGATGGTCCTGAACCGATGACTGCTACTTTCTTGCCGTTATGTACTTCGGCAGCCTTTGGTTTGATGCCATGCTCTGCTGCCCAGTCAGCTACAAAACGCTCTAATTTGCCGATGGAAACAGGATCCCCTTTGATTCCACGGATACATTTCGCTTCACATTGTGATTCCTGTGGACATACACGGCCACAGACTGCTGGAAGTGCAGAATATTGATTGATTACATGATATGCTGCCTCAATATTTCCTTCTGCTACTTCTTTGATAAAGGCAGGAATGTCGATAGAAACAGGACATCCTGTGCGACATTTTGGATTTTTACATTGTAGGCATCGGCTTGCTTCTGCCATTGCTTCTTCTAAATTATAACCATAACAAACTTCTTCAAAGTTTGTTGCACGTTCTTTTGGATCTTGTTCACGAACAGGAATTCTAGTAAGTACGTCTTTTACTACCATTACTTGTCACCTCCGCATCCACATCCACCATGATGATGGGTAGCTCCTTCTTTTTCACGAAGAATCGCTCTTCCTTCTTCTGTCTTATACATCTGCTGACGTTTCATAGATTCATCAAAATCTACTAAATGGCCATCAAACTCTGGCCCATCAACACAGGCAAACTTTACTTCCCCGCCAACTGTAAGACGGCAGGCGCCGCACATTCCTGTGCCATCTACCATGATTGGATTCATGCTGACAATTGTCTTGATTCCTAATTCTTTTGTTAAAAGGCATACGAACTTCATCATGATGACTGGTCCGATTGCCACTACTAAGTCATATTTTTTATTTTCATTATGTACTAAATGTTTGATACAGTCATTTACATTTCCCTTCATGCCATATGAACCGTCATCTGTCGTAATGTAAACATTTTCTGCAACTTCTCTCATGGCATCCTCAAGGATGATCAAGTCTTTATTTCTTGCACCGATAATGCAGTCAGCCTTAATTCCTCTTTGCTTTAAATATTTCACTTGTGGATAAACAGGAGCCGTTCCTACCCCGCCTGCTACAAACAAAATATTCATACTCTTAAGTTCTTCATCCGTCTTTTCCACTAATTCGGATTCTCTTCCTAATGGTCCGACAAAGTCTCTAAAACTATCTCCGACTTCAAAAGTCGCCATTCTTTCAGTTGAAGCTCCTACTGCCTGGAATACGATTGTTACTGTCTGTGCTTCACGATTATAATCACAAATAGTAAGTGGAATTCTCTCTCCATTATCATCCATTTTAACAATGATAAATTGTCCTGGATGACAGGATTTTGCAACTCTAGGAGCAACAACATCCATTAGATAAATGGAATTTGATAATTGCTGTTTTTTTACGATTTTAAACATAATGCCCTCCATATACATCTATTTGGTAAATGAATTTCTTTCAATCTAGCATCTTTATTATAGTTTAAAATTGTACAAAAATCCATACACTTTCTTATAAAATATCCATTTTTTACATAATTTTTATTATTCTATCCAATGTTCTACTGTTGATAAATAACTATTTGTAAAACGTTTGTCTTGGCTCACTTCTTCTCCAAACCAGTCAGGAGCAACAAAATTATGGATTTCTTCTTCTCCCGGGAATTCTACTTCCACGATTGTAAGCCCTTCTAAATGGTCTCCGAAGATATCAAGTTCTGCCTTTAAACCATTTTCAAGCGGAATGATATAACGAACTTTTCTTACAAGCTGGTTGTCGATTTTTTCTTTCAAATGCTCGTAACCGCTTTTGTTCAGTGGCACTTCTACTTCATTACAAACTTTTGCTAACTGATCGAGTTCTTTATCAATTCCAAACTTGGATTTATAAGTCAGGATATATTCCTCATTGCTTTTTCGAATTCGAACAACGGGATCTGTACATAAGTATCCTTGCTCGATTACTTTCTTTTCATAGCTTTCTAAATTTTCTGGCAGATATTTTATTCTAAACTTCTTTTCGATTTCCATAAAGTACTCCTTCTTACTATCTTTCGTATTCTTTAGTCTTTCTTGTTGCACTTGTTTTATTCTAATCCAAGCTAAAATCATTTCTACGACGAAGCTCGCATTTTGCCATTCCTACGCCGTTATCGTCTTCTACTATAACATAAATCCATATGCTCTGAGAAGTCCCCATATGCTCCGGAGTAAGTTTTAAACGATAGGTCGAAGCCGAACTAAGTCTCGTATTACTAAGCCTGATTTCCTTACCACTTTCCTCCTCTGTTACCTTACTAAGCGTTTGGGAAGAATCTTCATTGGTCACATAAATCGTTGTCTTTAATCCCTCTTCTTGACTCATACAACTATATGGTACAAATTTAATGTCTTTGCTGCCTGTGATTGTACTGCTTAAAACATCTGCATCAACAAACGCACTGTATTCTCCCTCTCCTTTTTTCGTTACATCTAAAAACTCGACCTTCGGAGAGATTATGGCTGTCTCATATGCTGCTATTAACGTGTTTACAAATAGTTTTGCTTCCTCTTCCTCACTATCCGTTAACTTTTTCTGTCCAATCCCAGAATACCAGACATTATTGCAGTTATATAAATAGTAGTTGTTCTGCATATCATTTGGAGAAGTACTATATAGTTTTCTTCCGGCTTGATCCTCATTTCCAACTGTATAGTAGCCGCTCACACTAGATAAGTCTAACTGCCAATCTCCAAAACTTCCGCTAGCAATACGAATCCCTTCCATTTCTTTCTTTTGAATGTCTTCCGTTGTCTTTTGATCTATGGACATTTCACTTATTTCATATGGATACATAGTTACTTGACCAGCGTTTACTTTCGTCGCCACTGTTGCTTGATATGTATCCGATGAATCCCATGATTCCACAGCACTATAATTAAACATGGAGCGTTTTCCTGATGTGATATTCTTATTTAAGTATCCATACGTAAAACCTGTAGAGCCAAGCACGCTATTCTTATTATTTAATGCATATGCTTTGTCGTTTTTATATCGCTTCATTCCTGCCAGCTCACGCAGAGTATCATAAGCCTGCTCTGTCTTCTTCGTATCATAAGATGTACGTGTTTTAAGGGTTCCTGCAGTAAATACAACACTTTTCTTTCGCTTTATAAATGCAATCAGATTGTCTAATGCTCCATTTTCATTACTGATGGTAGGATAATCACTGCTAAATCCTAAGACAACTACATCATAATTGATTAACTGGTCGGTTAGAATCTTATCTTCATCGTATGCCGCTCCCCCTAAATCTTTATCATATAGCGCTAAAAAGTCACTTATGCTTATTTTGGTAAGCTCCATCGTATATTCAGTAACTTGCTCTAATTTATCTCCTACCACATCTTTATTACTTAACAAATCAATGGTTTCCCTATTATCTGGGCTTATCTGAAGTATTCGAACTTGTTCCTGCTCTGACGTATTTCGACGTACCTCACCCGTGACACTTGTATAACTGTTAGATTCCTCGTCAAATGTAACCACAAGCTTATATAGTAAGCCGTTTACTGCTTCCGATAATGTGTCATCCTGATAGGAAAGTGTGTGTGTACCATCCTTAGTAAGCTTTATTGTTTTTCTCTCCTTGTCCTCGATGATACCGTCTCCGTCTGCATCTATAAATAGTTTTGCGATTGCTTCTTTCTTCTCAAGCGCATCGATGCCTTTTACATCGAACTGCACTTCTAGCTTTGTTTCTGTATAATTAGCCGACACATTACTAATATTCGGACGAGACTTATTAATGTATGGAATTAATTTTTGTAGGATTACCGAATTGGTTAGCAAGGCTTCGTTCGCAACATTTTTTAATTCCAGATTTCCGATTGTTTCAAACAGTGCATACGCATTTGATGCCTTATCCACTTTAGTATTCGTATAAAGATTAGACGCCATAATTACTGGAAGCCCTGCCTCCACATATTCAAGTAGCATAGCCTTCTTACTCTCTGTAAAATCATTTCCAGAGTATGGCTCCACTGTCTTTGTCCCTAGTGCTACCTGGTCTCCCGAATGCATATATAGGATGGACGCATAATCACTATTATTATACGTACTTGATAATCCACTGGTATTGCTTCCTAAATAAATCAAATCATAAGTACCCTTTAAATCACATGTCGTACTATTAAACTCCTGTGAGGTCATTTGATCAATTATGATTTCACCCTTATAGGACTTAAGCTTTTCTGCCAGGTCTTCCTTTGTAAGTGTAAACTCATTGGATGGTTCGATATCTAAAACATGCAGAGATTCTTTGGATATGGTTTCTGTCTGGTTATTGGCATTTTTCAGTGCCAACAAGAAATTAATCCCCTCTGCTAGTGATATATTGCCTGTACTTTTTCCAAAGTACTCTAATGCCTCTTTGCTGACCCGATCCCCTGAAAGTGAAAGCCAATCCTTAGATATTCCAGGATAACTATAATAATTATTGTAAACAAGGCCATTATTTATTAAGGCATTCGGATAGCACTGTAAGTTTCCTTCTCCTTTTTCTTGATATCCATAACTTACTTTATCATAATCATAAAATGTTTGCTGACACCAGTACTGCTTTGCATCGCCTTCTTGTAATGAATAACTTCCAACTTCAAGTTCTGGGTTTTTATCCGCACCCACATCCACATAACGATAATAATCATCACGAAAGCTAATGGCATCCTTGCGATATAACATAAGAAATAACTTCACCATATTGTTGTTGCTGCCTGGATAATCTCCCAAGTAGGAATCTAATTTTTTTCGTTCGCCAATGGTATCCGTTGTGTTCTCTTCTATATAGGTTTTTGAAATCTTTACATTCTTAGCTTCTTGTTGTGTTGTGTTAATGACATAAAACGGCATAATAACAGGAACTCCTCCTGGTTTTGCCGAGCGTTCAAAGATATCCTTTGCAGCCTTCCAACTTAGCTGCTGATTCGGAAAATCGGAAAATGAAGTGTTTACATTATATTGGTCACTATCGATGCCGGTAAATTTAGATTTGTAGGTATCATTTAAAAAATTCATGCATTTTTCTTGATTTAGGCTAGATATTCTTCCTGAAAAAAGGAGTAAGTCTACATTTTTTAATTTTTCTTCTCTTATCTTATCATCATTTAAATCGGAAACTAAGATTGCCTCATATTCTACCTTTACACTGTTAAACTTATCTAATTTTTTTTGTTCTTCTGATGTAATCTTGTATTCCTCTTTTTCTAAGGTTTTATTACATTTCTCTATATACTCTTTATTTCCTTGGTTCTCTTTTATTTCTCTTTGCAAGCGTTTCTGTACCGCCTGCTTTTCTAATAACTTATCATCTACCAAATCCGATAGTTCCATAGAATACCGCTTAAAATGTTCCAAGCTGTAGATTGCTGTTAACGTTTTGTCTGTTCCCTCTATTGAAATATCCTTATAAGTTGCCAGACTGTTTAAATAATATTTTGCGTCTGTAATGTCCTCCATTTTCTCATAATCATAGATTTCTCCACCTTTGATCTGCAATCCAAACTGGGCATAGATAATATTAGGAACGACCTCTACGACTCTTAACGGACTATCTTCGGTATACTGGGAGACATCCATTTTTTCAACAGTAGATGCTTCTGATACAGCAACCTTATCCTGACCAAAAACAATCTGATATGTCCATATGCATAACATGGTCGTTATTACCGCAAGACACATAAGAACCACTGTATACGATTTTCTCTCCGATTCTTTTCTTTGTTTGTGCATCTTACTCCACTCCTTATCTACTTCACTCTGAGATTGCATTTCTTAGCTTGATCGTATTGTTCGTATGATAGGATTTTTCTTTCCACTCATATCCAATATTCACCGTAACAAGCTGGCTTTCTATGTGCGACAGGTCAATATCAACCTCTGAAACATAGCTACTAAATACGTACTCTTTCCACGTACCTGCTGCCTCAATGGATGCTGCATCCGCCTTAATCTGTTCTTTCGTTCCAGTAAAACTTAAGCTAGTCATCACTTTGTGATAATACAGCTTCTTATCCTGTCCACGATAATAAATAATCTGCACATAGCGATCACTTACCTCACTACCATCATGATAGATTACTAATGCCTGATCATAATTTGTATCATCCTTAAAGCACTCAATTCCTTGATTCGCTTCCATGATCCACGTCTGTAATTGATTCTGTACTGTCTGAGCCTCTTTTTGTATGTTCGCTATGGTCGTCGAGGTCGTTGACGTATTCATTCCTATGTTCACAAATGAGCATACAGAGGTGACTACAATTGCTAAAATAGCAAGAGAGACTACAACCTCGATTAATGTTACACCTTTATTGTTCACTGGCCTTTCCCCCTATTCTACATAATGTTTTCCGGTTTCTTTAACCAAGTGAATCGTGCTCTTTCTTGAACCACTTGTAATCTGAATTGCCTGTGGTACCTCTTTCTCCGTCAGAGCCTTGCCATTTTTTCCGGAAAAGCAAGTCTTTACTGCACCGCTGGCACGGTCAAAGGTTATGAATACATCTTCATTTTCCACATCAATTGTCGTACCGTCACAAAGAATCACTTCGATTACCGCATCTTTCTTTGACACTCTTTGGTCGGTTTTCGGTGTTTCCTCATAGGTCGGAATTTCTTCTTTTTTCGTGATTCCTACATAATATCCTGGATAACGTTTCTCCTTCGATTTGTACAATACGAGGTAGCACATGGAATCTTTGCTCATTGTCTCGCTTTTTACTTTTTCTAAGTAGGAGTCAATCGTATCTGCTGCCGCACCTGAATTTGTTCGGTTCACAACATTAAATGACATTGCGGTTATGGTTGTAACTACGCCAAGAATTGCAATGACTACAATTAATTCCACGAGGGATAGCCCTTGGTCATTCCTTATGTTCTTCATACTATGACTCCTTTCTATTTCTATTTTTATATGGATTAGTCTTTCTTCCAGTTCTCCGTCGTAATTAAATCGCTAGTGGAGAATTGCTTATGTTCTGTCGTTGTTAACTGACTTCCGAAACCATTATAATCACGAAAGATTGTTTTTGCTTCCGAGTTACTTACCAGATGGAACACCGTATTGGAATCTGCCGTTACGGTCACGCCATCTGCCATGCGAATGATTCCTTTGCTTATAACCACTCCTGTAAAATTCCGTTTTACATATACATCGCCCGTCGCCACAATCAGATGGACATTCTCTGCAATAGAGTCATCTACCGTAAGTGCTGATTTTTCATCAAACACGGATGCATCTATCTTATCTTTCTGATTATCCACTAATTGAATGGAGCCATATCCAGACGATTCGATTACTTTAGAAGTTGCTCCATCAAGGAGTTCTTTCATCCCTTTATGGCTTTCATCATTGGAATTATAGATAATCAGCTGGTCAAATAAATTGTCATACTCCTTAATCTCGCTTTCGGAATACATAGAGATGGACGGAAGCAACTTCGTGCAATACGCCTGGTACATAACTGAAAGATCTGAGGATTCCTTTTGAAACTGCTGTGGCAATTTAGCATCCACGGAGTTATCATAAAGCTTAAACTCTTGTGTGTCGTTATTATAAAACAATACATTTCCAGCAAATGTCTTTCGTCCTTTTCCTGTTGTAAATCCTTCTGGTAAAATCACCGAGGATTGATACTCTTTCATTCTTTCCTTTAACTTGTCCATGTCGGAAGAATTCCCACTTTTACAGAAATCTTCAAAATATACATTTGCAGAATATACATCTTTAAAGTTCGGATAAAAGTATACATAAGTAGACGTACCTGTCTGGTCAAAAATAGTCACATATGGTTTGTCTTGGTCTACATAGTTACTAAGCTTCTTATTGCTAAATGGGAGCACCGATTCAACGTCTGCAATAAAGGTTCCTCCCTCATCTAATATCTTCTGATATTCTTCAATGGGCAGTGGATTGCTTTCCACACTTATTTTTGTTCCATCCTTTTTCTTTACCCTTACGCATTCTTCTGGCAAACGGTAAAGAGATTGATTTCCCTTAGTTGATATTGCTTCTCCTGTTCGCACATAATTACTAAAGTAATTGGCGTTACTTTCAAATATATTATTGGAGCTTGTCGAAGGCGTTACAAATGCCCTCCCTGCAATAAACAGATTCACAATCTTGGATAAATCAAGCTTACAGTTGCTTCGATTTATAATCATAGCCGAACTTTCTTCGGGCTTATCTGTCTGGTTATAGCCATATCCATAATAGTTTCCATGATACGTTACCTGGCTGTTGGTTGCATTTAGTGTTGTATCATCGGCAATATAAAAATTACCGCTCAAGTCCATCTTCGGCGTATATTGACTGTCTTCTGCGGAATCCTCTGTCTCAATATTTTTTGCCCAGACATCTAAGTTGTACTTCCCATCGCCGCTCTCATTATCATCCATGATAAGAGTGGCCCCGTTTTTGACCTTGATATTTCCTCTTGTGATTACCTGATTTGCTTGGATACTTAGTTTTGCCGCAGACCCTTCTGTAAAAATACCATATTCACCTGCATATACATTTCCATTCACTGCTGCCTTGGCATTGGTGATTTGTAAGCTCTTGTTAGCAACCAAGGCACAGTCTGTAAATGGAGACATATTGCTGATTGCTTCCATATTTACATCAGGTATTGTAACCTTTATATCCGTTACAATCCTGCTTATGTAATTGGAATCATCTACATATTTCATTGTTACATTGCGAAAATAGATATATTGCTCTTTTTTATTGTTCTTATTGTATTTCCACTCCAGCGTATTCTTCCCCTTATTCTCCATATCTGTCTTGTCCTTAGTTTTTACTAGAAGGGCTTCTAGTTTGGTAAAATCATAGGAGCAGCTACCGCCTGATAGGGCAATGCTTTCTGGGAGTACGCCTTCTGTTGCATACTGTTTTAAATACTCTGTTAAAAATGTCGTTTTGAACTTATCATTTCGTTCACCAAGAGGGATATTAGCATAATCAATCATCGTATTCTTATACACGGTTTCCACTAATGTTCCAAGTTGTGTCTCTAAGTTTGCCTTTAACTCATCTAAGGCAACTTCCGCATTATAAAAGTTCTCTTTTGATTTTCGTTCTACGCTTTTCATCTGCACGTTGGCTGCTGAGATGCTAAGGGCAACGGTTCCTAAGATTGCAATAAATGAAATTGCCACAATGACAATGATAATCGTAGACCCTTGATTCTTCTGCTTTATTCGTTTCATTGGCTTACCCCCTTAGTAGACGAAATTGATGCTAACCGATTCTTCTCATCGAATCTTTGGTCGATGGTGGCTCCATCTTGCGCCTTATATAATTCCACCGTAACTTCATATAGTCTTGTCTTATCTTGCTTTACATCCGTAATACCTTTTTGTACGAATTGGTCTAGGGAACCAATATTGGTCGTAATCACTGGTTTTGTCGTTGTAACGGTATCACCTAGATTGGTATGAAAAACCGTCTGATATGTTTTTGCTCCACTTGCCTGCGTAATTGGGTTTGCTTCCTGTAAATTAAAATAAAGTATATACGATCCCATCAATGTTTCATAATTGGCTATCGACTGCTTCTGCTCCACTAGATAAAACGAAATAGCGGCATCTTTTTGAGGAAGGTTATTCACGAACGTCACCTCATCTCCCCGTTCTCCCGCTTTGGTGTCAAGTTTTGGCGTATAGAATAAGTATACATTGTCTAACGAATCGAAATCTTTCTCAAACAATGTATTCTCATAGGTCTTATAGGCTTCATTTTCTGCAGGGATTCCAGGAATTAACTCATCCGTCAACTTATAGACTGCTTTTGCCGTTACCTCGTATTTATTGTTTCTATCATTCTTATTTACCATAATCTCAAAGGAACGTTTCATATTCTGAGAAATCCGCTCATTGGTAATCTCATTTTTGCCAGTATAGTTTTCATTAAACCATTGGTTATATAAATGCTTTAGAGAACTTTCTGCCCAGTCATCGCTATAGCTGCATGTAATTACTGCATTATGATCGGTGGACACGTTCTCGATTACAGGTATCTCTTGGTTGTTAATGCTGTCTTCTGTCTCTGCATATGCTGCTGCATCAAAGGTAATCATGGCATTGTATGTCTCATTTTGATATTTTAGATGCTCTACGGCGAACTGATATTTGCGGTTGGCATTTTCCTTCCATGTATACGTGCCATCGTCTTCTTTTTTCAGACAGGAAGTCGTTGCTGGTACATACTTTTCTTCCTGTTTCTCCACCTCCGTAACGGTCACCTCTGAAGCATCTTCCCCTGTAAACAAACCAAGAAATGTGGATGAATCCGCAGACAGCAAGTCTTTTGCTATCTCGCTTAGATTCCCCTCCGCTTTTACACTTTCCATAATATTCGATGCAATGCCTGTAACATCGGCTACCTCTTTGGATTTCATATTCATTCTTGTAGAAACGACTATATTATCAAGAATCGGAATCATGATAATTGCTAAGATCACAATACTCACAAGGAGTTCTACTAAAGAAAATCCTTGATTATTCTTTTTCATGCTTCCATCTCCCTTCTATCACTTCCCTCGTTTTCTACTAATTTTTTACTAGGTTTCCGAAAATATTGCTTACTCCATTTCCATTTGTTCCAGCCTTGATTGTTTCAGGATTGAACTCACAATCTGCTCCTTCTAAATAAAAATCATTATAAGACATAGTGCCTGCCAACTTCCCTGTCGTGCCGTCCACCGACATATTGATGTTGTTAATCACACGTCTTGATTTTGCTTCATTGATATAACGGATCATTTTCTTAAATCCATCGTAGTCTGCTTCAAATGAAATGGTCGATACGGCTTTATATCCTGTAATATTAGTTACGTCGCTTGTTCCATCATCCACATAAAAACTTTCCGGCTCTGTATAAGCAAACTGCTTTACGCTTACTTTTGTACTGTCTTGCAATAACTTCGTAAAATAGATTTCATTTTCCACCGTAACCTTGCTTGGATACTTTGCTAAAATCTCTTTTTGCTTCTTCGTATTATTTTTCGTTTCTTCTTGATACTTTTCACGATTCACATTTTTCGCACTCAGATCCTCGTACTTCTGCTCTAATACCTTTTTTTCTTCTTCTACCTCGGCTCGCATATCTCCATAATGACTGTATCCAAACATATAGGAGGCTGCTAACAATAACACACATGCAAGCAGAATCAATAACTTAATATCACGTTTACTTAAATTAATCATCGTACACCCCTCCTATTTAAACGTGCAGACAACGGTAAAGGTTACTTTGGCAGCTTGACTTTCTTCGGAATAGCCTGCACTTGTTACCGTATCTATCTGCTCACACGTCTTTAGATTCTGTATGTATTTCGCACATAATTCTTTGTTCGTTGCCGTAACCTGCATCGTCAATTGGCTTTCTCCTAATTGAAAAGAGGATACATTACAACCTTTTGGTGTCTTTGATTCTAACTCCATTAAAAATGTCAACATATGTTCGGATACATGCTTTGTTTGACCATCAATTTTTTCTATATTGGCAAGTGACGCTTCACTTTTGTTATAAGCATCATAAATATCTTCAATATCTTTGATTTCATCTACTTTGACTTGCAGCCTGTCTTTTTCTGTTACCGATTGGCGATATAGCAAATATGAGGATAGGAATATGGCAAATGCTCCTACGATACAAACGCCAAGCATTAGTAACGGAAACATCATTGTCTTTTCTTTTTCTTCTTTTAGCACAAGTTCCCTTGGTGCAAAATTCAAAGGAGCAATGGCCGCCCCAATACATGAAATGTATGGTGTAAGACTTGGGTTTTGCGTTTGTGCCTGTTTCGCCACTGTAACTGTATTTAACTTGGTAAGTACACTGGTTTTAATTCCGATTTCATTTTGAATGAGGTGTTGCAAGTTCACGATTTCTGCCCCATTACCAGTAATCTGGATTTCTGAAATCTTCTTTTCTGGATGCTTTGTTGTAAAATAATCAATCACACGGTTCATATTGGCCGTTAGGTTTCTTAAAGAAGACGTCACGTCTTCGATTGCATTTTCTAACAAAAGCTTCTTATTATATTCTTCTGAGGCAGCAAGAAACGTACTGTAGTTGTCTTCCATGGAAGTAAACTGTGTGTTGACGATTTCTTTCGTTGCCAACAACTCCATGGCAGCCTCATAGGTAGGTGCCTCAAAGATTTCATTACTCATAACTGCCTGCGCTACGTTATCGATTCCATAAGGAAGAATTCGCTGTAACAAAAGACAGTCATGTTCTAATAAATTGATAATCGTATTCTGGTCATTCATTTGTACGACCAAGTTTACGTTTTCACTTTCCTGCCCTTTTAGTACTTGAAACGAACTATTTCCAACATAATCAATTGCCTTAATTGTTACCTTAAGCATTTCAGCTAGCTCATAGTAGGTCCGAATCAAATCCGTTGGTGCTGCTAACACCATCAGACGGATTTGCTTTTGTTCTTCTTTGTTGATTCGTTCTAGTACCAAATGGGTTATGTTATATTGTTCTACATCGATTGGGAAATAGTCGCTGGCATTTGCCATTATGATCTCTCGGATCTGCTTTTCTTTTACGAGAGGTATCATTACTTCACGGTTTGCAATCTTTGTTGAGGAAATGCTAAATACTACATTGGTATTGGTAATTTCCGCGCTTTCCATCTTCTCCTTCAAAACTGCTGCAAATGCTCGTTTATCGCGAATATAGCCATCCTCAATCACTGCGGATGGCGTTGAAAATGTCAAACATTTATAAACTTTCGGATGCTTTTTCTTATAATCTACCTCACATATTTTTGTCCTGTCCTGGCCAATCTCTATACTTACAACTTTATTTCCCATATTGATTTCCTCCAGTCTTATAGTGTTTTAAAATACCATCTTTATATATAAGTCAATCAATTGTGTACCATAGAGCATGCTGACGATGATTCCCATTGATAAATAAGGGCCGAATGCCAGCATATGATCCACCTTTGTTATTTTCATTCTTGTAATATGAAGGATGGAACCAAACAGGCATCCAAAGAAAAATGCCAATATCGTTAGTTTCCAACCTAATAATAATCCAATTGCGGCCATAAGCTTCATGTCTCCTCCACCCATGCCGCGGCCTTTTGTTGCCACTATAATGAGTAGCATAAATCCACTCACTGAAACTGCGCCAATCAGATAGCTTGCCCAGTTTTTCATATCCAGTGCCAAGTGCACTAGACCTAATACTCCGATAAATAAATTAAATCCAAATGGGATTTCGAATGTCTTAAAATCAATGACGCTTACTGCAAGTAATGCTGATACGGTAAGCGCATAAATAATGCTTGTAATTGTAAACCCAAATTGAAAGAAAATGAGAACATACAGGATTCCGTTGATTGCTTCAATCATTGGGTACTGTAGGGACAACTTTTCATGGCAGTTGCGACACTTTCCTCGTAAGCATACGTAGCTTACAATTGGTATCAGATCGTACCATTTTAGCTGATAGCCACAACTCATACAATGAGAGCGGGCTACAACGACATCTTCATGCTTCGGGATACGATATATTAATACGTTTAAAAAGCTTCCTATCACGATTCCATATGTAAAAATTAATAAATAAAGAATTGTGTTCATTTCTGTTCTCACTTTCTTTTGTTTCTGGGGGTGTAGTAGGTAAGACTGAATATTTCTATCTCTCAGATTACCGTTTCCTTTAACTTATTCTAAAGTTACTGATGCTGAATAACCTTCTGAAGCCCTACCTGTTATAGTAATAACATAATTTTTTGTAGTATCTTTTGGAATTGGGTATTTAGTTTTTCCTAAATTATCTTTACCTAATGCAGCTTCTAATAACTCTTTGAAGTTTCCACCGATTTTGTCATCTGCTACCTCACCGTTACTTATTGTTAATGTTAGTTTACTAACTTTACCTTCTCCTTCTCCAACCTCGTTAAACTTTTCTAACGTAGGATCAGCCAATACCGTATTTGCTGCTTTATGGAGTTCATCCAAGTTAGCCTGATCAGCAGTCTCTTTCGACTGTCCTACATACTTAACAAATGCTGTGGCAATAATTCCTGTAAGTACTGCCATAATACAAATTACTACGATGAGTTCTACAAGTGAGAACCCTTTGTTTGATTTTTTTAGTTTTTTTCTTAGTTCTTTCATCATCATATCTCTCCTTAGTTTTATATTTTTTTATTATAAACACGACATCCTTCTTGCTTTACAGCCGTGTTATAAACTTACATGTTATCTAATCCTTTATACATCTGAAGCATTGGTGACATAATCGATGCGATCAGAATACATACGATTGCTGCCAAGAACAAAATAATAACTGGCTCTATTACCGCAGATAACGACTGCGTTGCAATGTCAACTTCTTCGTCATAATAATCAGCAAGTCTGTCTAGCATGCTTTCCATATTACCTGTTTCCTCTCCGATCTTTGTCATATGACATACCATCGGTGGAAATACACCGCTTGCCTTAAGTGGAACCGATAGCGGTACCCCTCTTGCGACCTCATCTCTTGCCTTTATCAAAACATCTCGAATGATTTTATTGTCAATGGTCTTTGCCGTAATATCGATGGCATCCATTAAAGGAATCCCTGCTGCCAATAACGTAGAAATAGTTCTAGCATATCTCGAACAGTACGATTTCAGATTAAGCTTTCCAAGTACGGGCATTTTAAGAGCCATCTTAGCAAACCGTTCCTCTCCATCAGGTGTCTTCTTATATACCTTTATTCCAGCCACAATTGCCACCACAAATAAGACAAGCCACACAATATTATTAGTAATAAACTTACTTAAATCTCTTATAATCCTTGTAATCAAAGGAAGTTCCGTATCCATCTGACTAAACAAATTCTCAAAATTAGGAACAACGACAAGCATCATTACAATGATTACGCCAATTGCAACAATCCCAACCACTGCCGGATAGATCATGGCCTTCTTAATCATCGCCCGTAATTTCGCATCCTTTTCAAAATGTGATGCCATACGGTCAAAGGCGATTTCCAAACTACCGGAAGCTTCTCCAGCTTCAATCATATTTATCAAAATAGAAGGAAAGATTTTTGACTGGCTTCTCATCGATACTGCAAGTCCATTTCCCTTTTCCACTGAGATTCTAGTTTCATTGATTGCACGTCTTAATGCCTTATTTTCCGTCTGCTCTCCAACGATTTGAAGAGCTTCAATAATGCTGACACCGGCATTGATAATGCCTTGAATCTGTCTGCAAAATAAACTTAAATCCCTTGGTTTTACCTGACTTCCCAACGTGATGTTTATGTCTTTCGTTAAGAAATTCTGTTCCTTTACCGAAATCGGAATCAGTTCTAGTGCCTTCAGCTGCTCAATTGCATTTTTATCAGAATCGGCAGTAATACTTCCCTTCTTTTCCTTACCGTCTTTTGCTATTGCTACATAAGAAAAGCTATCCATGCTCTCACTCTCCTTTCCTTAGTACACTTTTCGACTCATTGTAGAAGCATCCACTGCATACATAGTGGCTCGTTCCGAATCAATGATTCCTCTTGTATATAATTCAAAAATAGAGTCATCCATGGTCTGCATGCCTATTTTCTTGTTTGTCTGGATGATTGATTGAATCTGATGTGTCTTTCCTTCTCGTATCAAATTACGGATTGCGCTATTTACATGCATGATTTCAAATGCTGCTACTCGTCCTTTTCCATCCATAGTCGGAATCAACTGCTGTGAAATAATACATTCTAGTACGCTGGAAAGCTGAATTCGAATTTGTTGTTGCTGATGTGGTGGAAATGCATCAATGATGCGGTCGATGGTGCTGGCCGCTCCAATCGTGTGAAGTGTGGAAAATACAAGATGTCCTGTTTCTGCTGCCGTAACTGCAATAGAAATCGTATCTAAATCTCGCATCTCGCCAACTAAGATTACATCAGGATCCTGACGTAAGGCTGCGCGTAATGCATTGCTAAATGATCGAGAATCCAACCCTATTTCTCTCTGATTTACAATTGCTTTTTTATGCTTATGTAAATATTCAATGGGATCTTCTAGTGTAATGATATGAACATTGTCCTGATTGTTCATTACGTTAATAAGAGACGCAAGCGAGGTGGACTTTCCACTTCCTGTCGGACCTGTAACTAAGACAAGGCCACGTTTCTTATTGGTAAGATCGACAATGCTCTTGGTTAATCCTAACGATTCTGGAGACGGAATCTCCGTTCCAACAAGACGAATCGCTGCTGCATAAGAGCCCCTCTGTTTAAATACATTGACACGATATCGACCTATCTGGTTAATCGAATAGGAAAAATCCACTTCTCCCTCTTTTTCCAAATATTCAAGTTGCCTTTCATTCATTAAACTCTTTACAAGAGTATCTGTATCCTGAGGCAAAAGTGAAGGCACTCCCATATCCATCAGTTCACCATTTACACGGCATTTCGGTGGAATACCAACTGTAATATGCACATCCGATGCATTTTTTTCTTTTGCCATAAGTAAAAGTTCTTTCATTGTAATCATGTTTAGACTCTCCTATTACTCATACGTAATTCTAATGATTTCCTCCATAGAAGTAATTCCTTCTTTTACATAACGAAGCCCATTGGACTTAAGCGTACACATTCCATGTTCTACCGCTTGGGCATGAATTTCTTCTGCATTTGCGTGTTTATTCATTAACTCTTTTATTTCCTTTGTAATAGACATTACTTCATATACTCCGATTCGCCCATAATAGCCGGTATTATTACATGACGTGCATCCAACCGCTTCATATACCTCATATTCCTCATTGATTGGTATTGTAAGGATTCGTTTTTCCTCCAACGTTGCCTTTCGCTTCCTCTTACAGGATGGACACAGCTTTCTAACTAAACGCTGTGCAATAATTCCTACAAGGGCATCCGCAAGAAGATAACTTTCAATGCCCATATCCTGCAAACGGGCAATCGTACTTGCTGCACTATTGGTATGCAACGTACTTACAACGAGATGTCCTGTGATTGCCGCCTTAACTGCTATCTGTGCTGTTTCATTGTCCCTGATTTCACCAATCATAATGATGTCAGGATCCTGTCTTAATACGGAACGAAGTCCCGAAGCAAAGGTAAGTCCTGCTTTTACATTGGTCTGGACTTGATTGATTCCATCTATATTTGCTTCTACCGGATCTTCCAATGTCACAATATTTACATGCTCTGTATTCAGTTCACTAAGGGCAGTGTATAAAGTAGTTGATTTACCACTCCCTGTAGGCCCTGTAACTAGCAACATTCCATACGGATGTTTTAGCATCTTATCAAAGCTTATAAGTTCGTCTTCGGAAAGGCCGAGCTCTTTCTTATCACGGCTTAATGCTTTTTTCGCTGTGATACGTAATACTATCTTTTCCCCAAATACGTTAGGTAAAATAGAAACACGAATGTCATATTCTTTACGATCCACGATTGTTGTAATTCTTCCATCCTGAGGTTTTCGTTTCTCTGCTATATCCATGTTTCCAACAATCTTAATACGTGCAACAATAGCCGAAAATACATCACTGCTGTATTCCATTGCCTCTTTCAGCACTCCATCAATCCGGTAGCGAACACGCACTGTGGATTCTAATGGTTCTATATGTATATCGCTGGCTCTCTGCCTAACTCCCTGCTCGATAATCGTCTTTACTAACAGGACAATCGGTGCATTTTCAACTTCCTCTTTTACTTCTTCTTGTTCCTCTTTGTACTGGCTTTCTTTTTCTTTCGTATATCGCTCTGCCACTGCCATTGCTTCTGCATTGCCATAATACTTATCTATGTTTTTCATTACGTCTGTCGTTGTAGCAACAACAGGCTCAATCTGCATATTGGTTATGATTGCAAGATCATCCATTGCAATAATGTCTAACGGGTTTGCCATTGCAACACGTAGCACATTGGCGCTCTTTTTACTAAATGCAAATGGTAGCACGACTTGTTTCCTTAGCACCTGTTCATTTACCAGACTTAAAATGCTATCTGGTATCTCAAGTTCTGACAACGTCACCATTTCATAGCCTAATTGATAATGTAAGGCCTTTGCGATCTCATATTCACTTGTATAACCAAGGTCAATCAAACTCTCTCCTAGCTTTGTAGAGGTTTGCTTCTGCCGGTCTAATCCTTCCATCAGCTGTTCTTTCGTAATTACCCCTGCATCAACCAGTAAATCGCCTAACCTTTTCTTCTTTCTTCTATAATTTTCTACTGACATCGGCAATACTCCCGTATAAACTGTAATAAAATTCCAATTTCTTCTAGTACTATTGTACCATCATAAGTCTAGCAATACAATATTTTTTCTTAAACATCAAGTTTTTTTCCCAAAATGCATGTTTTGTTTCACGAAAGTCAGAAATTATTACATAAAAAGAGCCAATGACCTTTTTTTGGTCATTGGCTCTTTTATTAATTAAAATATACTAAATCTTCTTCTGGTTTTTCTGCTTTTTCCACTTTCGTAGCGTAAAGAACAGGACCTTTGCCTTTGTACTCTTTACGATATTCTACTCGTACTTGTGCTTCTACTTCTACCCATTCACGATTCTTTAATTGTTCTGCCCCATCATAGTGGCATACACAACCGATAAATGCAATATCATCAGCACAGCATGTCATTGCAAATCTACCTGGAACAAATACGTTTCCTGGGAAATTACGATTCTTGTATACGACAGCTTTAAATCTCATCTTCTTCTTTTCATATTTCTTTGGATGATCCATAGCGTCCATATACCAAGTACCATAATCGTAATCTTCTAACTGAATCTCGTCTGCATGGATATCATATGGTAAATCATCATCTGTTTCAGGTAATAATTCTCCATCTTCTCCTTCAAAGCAAACAGTTGCCTTACGATTGAATGCACGGATGCTTCGTTTGCTAGATCCTTTTTTCATATCTGGCTTGCATCGATTGAATACCACTAGGTCGGAAAGGCTAATCTGTTCCATAAGAAGTGGCTTCATGTTGCTGTTATACATTTCAAATGTAGTAGCATCGATTGTAGAGATTACTTGTACAAGTTCCCAGTTCTTTGGAAGTACTTCTTCTACAAGTCTAGATACTTTCCACATTCCGTTATATTCGATTAACACACGTACTGGTTTGTACTTGCTTTCGCATTCTTTAATAAATTCAGTTGTTAAGTCTTCTTCGTCCTCCACTGTAACGACATCGACTTTGAATTTTGCAAGAGCTTCTTTATCTAATTCTTCTTCTCCTTCTTCACAAAGGATGATTAACGTTCTTTCTCCATCAATGAAATCTGGATCTGTAACGGTATCACGAATAAATGAAGTCTTGCCGCTTTCTAAAAAGCCTGTAAATAGATAAACTGGTATTTGTTGCATAATCCTACTTCCTTCTATCAGTTTCTTTATATAATGCCAAATGTTCTATAGGAGACTGTTGTCCAATTTCCTATATTACATGGAATAAAGCGCCTAACGCTTCTTTATCGATGTTTGTACCAATTACGCAAATACGTCCGATTACGTCTGGAGTACCTGTTCTAAGCTCATATTCACCTGGAACTAAATCGTAGT
Source organism: uncultured bacterium (assembly GCA_905214875.1). Classification (GTDB taxonomy): domain Bacteria; phylum Bacillota; class Clostridia; order Lachnospirales; family Lachnospiraceae; genus KM106-2. The sequence continues at coordinate 46,628 of CAJMNR010000005.1, forward strand.
AAATCCATTCTCCATTTACGTTTGGAACAATACCTTTCGCACGAAGAATCGTACCGTATTCTGTTGTATTCGCAAGCTTTTCAAGAATCTCTTTCATTTCTTCTGTTGTGAATTTATGAGGAGTTTCTACGCCCCAGCTTGTAAATACATCATCTGCATGATGGTGGTGATGATCATGGTCATGTCCACATCCGCATCCACATTCTTCTCCATGTTCGTGATGATGATGTTCATGGTCATGGTCGTGTCCGCATCCACATTCTTCTCCATGTTCATGATGATGATGTTCATGGTCGTGGTCGTGCCCGCATCCACATTCTTCTCCATGTTCATGATGATGATGTTCATGGTCGTGGTCGTGATGTCCACCGCAAGTTGGGCAGATATCTTCTTGTGCCATTACTTCGTCTACTAAAGAACGAGTATTTTCCATAGCATCTAAAATTTGTTTTCCTGTGATTTGATCCCAGGCCGTTGTAACTACTGTCGCAGACTCATTATGCTCTTTGATTAATTTTACTGTTTGTAATAATTTTTCTTCCGACATATTTTGAGTACGGCTAAGTACGATTGTTTTTGCTGCTTCTACTTGGTTATTGAAGAATTCACCAAAGTTTTTCATATACATTTTGCATTTTGTAGCATCTGCAACAGTAACTAAGCTGTTAAGTTCTACATCATCACGATCCGTAACGTTCTTAACTGCTTTGATTACATCGGATAATTTACCAACACCTGAAGGTTCGATGATGATACGATCTGGTGTAAATTTATTTAATACTTCTACTAATGCCTTATCGAAATCACCTACTAAAGAACAACAGATACATCCTGAATTCATTTCTGTAATTTCAACGCCTGCATCCTTTAAGAATCCACCGTCGATTCCAATTTCACCAAACTCATTTTCGATTAAAACAAGTTTTTCACCTTTAAATGCTTCATCTAATAATTTCTTTATTAAAGTAGTCTTTCCTGCTCCAAGAAATCCTGAAAAAATATCAATTTTTGTCATAGTTATGTTCAGTAACGAAAGCTTTACTGAATTAACCTCCCTTCTGGTAAAAGTGTATAAAATTTCTAACTCTTCTATTATAGCACTATTTCTTCAAAAACACATAAAAATTTTTATTATTTGACTAAATCTGTCTTGTGTACTCTTTTAACCAAACGGCTTCTTCGATGCTCATATAAGGAAGAAGCGTCTCGTATACTTTCTTGTGGTATGCATTTAATCGTGCTTTTTCAACGCTAGACATCAACGTAATATCTAAAGCGTCTAGATCGATTGGTGCCATCGTAATTGTGTCAAAATACATAAACTGACCGTATTCATTCTTCGTACCTATTCTACAAACCAGTTCATTTTCGATACGGATGCCATGACTTCCTTCTACATAAATTCCTGGCTCGTCTGTCGTTACCATGCCTTCTTCTAGCACTGCGCTTTCAGAGCGGTTAGGTGCTTGTTTCCAACGGAATCCATTTGGAGATTCATGGACATTTAACAAATAACCAACGCCATGTCCTGTACCGCAGCGGTAATCCAGGTCAAGGTTCCAGATTGGCCCTCTTGCAAGGATATCAAGATTCTGACCCGTACATCCATGAAGGAATCTAGCATTTGCAAGGTTTAGCATGGAATTTACAACAGCTGTGAAATGATGACGTTGTTCTTCACAAACAGGCCCAAGTGCTAATGTTCTTGTCATATCTGTCGTCCCTTCATAATATTGTCCGCCAGAATCGATCAGAAGAAGACCTTCCTTCTTTAATACTGCATTGGATTCCTCATTTGCACTATAATGCATCATAGCCGCATGTTCTTTATACGCACAGATTGTATCAAAACTTAGTTCAATAAATCCATCCTGTTCCCTTCTGCATTGTTCCAAGTAGTCACTGGCAGAAATCTCTGTAATCTCCTGCTTTCCGATATTCTGCTTGATCCAATACATGAACTTCGTAAATGCGACACCATCTTTAATGTGTGCCTGAATTAAGTTGTCCACTTCAATATCATTTTTGATTGCCTTCATAAGGAGTGAAGGATTTTCTGTATTTACAACACGTACCTCATTCGAAATGTTTTTCGCAATACGATAATTGATTCGGTCGCCATCATATAATACGACTTCATCGGATGAGATCGTTGAAACATAGCTATAAATTTCATTATAACCACGGATTATCACACCTAAACCATCCAAATGTTCTTTTACTTCTTTTGTTAGCTTCTTGTCATTCACAAATAAGATGACTTCTTTTTCGGTAATTACTAAATAAGATAAGATGACAGGGTTATATAGCACATCATCGCCACGAATATTCAAAATCCAAGCAATATCATCAAGTGCTGACATGATGTGCACGGTTGTCTGTTTACATGCCATCTGTTCACGAATTCTTGCAATCTTGTCGCCTGCATCTTCCCCTGCATATTGTAAACCAAGTACAAATGCACTCTTTTCCGATAATGCAGGACGATCCGTCCAAACAATGTCAGCAAGGTCTTCTTTATAAGATACTTTAATATTCTTCTTTGCTAATAAAGACTCTAGCTTCTTTCCAAAGCTAGCTGCAACCACACGGCCGTCAAATCCTACCGTCTGGTTTTCATTTAACGTGTCATAAAGGAATTCTTCAATCGTTTGAACTCCTTCTTCCTGGCTTTTAAATAAGTCAATTCCAGATCCATTCAGTTCTTGTTCTGCCTGAATATAATATCTTCCGTCAGTCCAAAGCCCTGCCTTATCCTTTGTAACTACAAGTGTACCTGCGGAGCCTGTAAATCCTGATAAATATTTTCTAACCTGAAAGTAATCGCCTACATATTCCGATTGATGAAAATCAGCAGTAGGGATGATATAGGCATCCATTTGATGCTTTTCCATTTCACTTCGTAATTTTGTCAAACGTTCTAAAATCATTAACATCCTCCTTTATCCATGCAGTTCCGCTAATTTTAATATTCCCTAAAATTAGACATAAAAATCTCTTTTATCTTACCATCATATCTATGTTGTTAAAAAAAATCAAGATTCTTACTGTTTTGGGAGAAATATTCTCATAGTAGTTCCTTGCGGATTCCAATTCCTTCATCTCTAATTTCAATGCTCGCACTAACCTTAGCACTGTTATATGTACTCAATATGACTTTTTCGAGCTGTAGACAAAGTAAAACTTTCACCCACTACGTAGCTTTTCTTGTGGGAAATTTCATCGGTAGGCGGAAACCGCGTTTTTCGTCTGCCGAATTAGCGCGAGTAGGCCTGTTTTTTAGGCTTGTACGAGCGAGCGCTAATTGATTCCTCACAGGGAATGGATGAAATCCTGATTTCATCCAAAGCTTGTCGACTTTGTCGACAAGCTGAACAAGGTATGTCTTTTTGTAATAGACATACCCTGTTTTTATTAAGAATAATTCGCTTTATTCTCAATCATCTATATGATTTATACTCTCTTCTAGTCAGTAAAGACTTGTGTCCAATATAATACTCCATTTTGTTCATAACAGCCGATTCCGACTTTTCCAAAATTAGAATTTAATATATTTTTACGATGCCCATCTGAATTCATCCATGCATCCATAACTGCTTCTGCTGAACGTTGACCATAAGCTATATTTTCTCCCCATGCTCTATAGCTAATGTTATACTCGCCAAGTACTGTCACGCCGCTTGTGCCGTCTGGTCTTGTATGACTAAATTTAGAAACTATTTCTTTTGCACGTTTGGTTGCTGCGTTATTAAGTGCAGTTGTTGTTGTAAGTGCACCTAAACCATTTTTTGCACGCTCTTCATTAATAATTGCTAAAACCTTACTCGCATTAGAACTAATAGAACTGCCACTGTCTGTATTAGTGCTTGGGGCCTTTGTTGCCACTGGTCTCTTTGTAGCCGTCGGTCTTTTTGTAGCTGTTGGAACCTTCGTTACCGTTGGTTTCTTAGTTACTATCGGGGCCTTTGTTGCAACAGGTCTCTTTGTGGCGGTCGGAACCTTCGTTACCGTTGGTTTTTTAGTCACTACTGGAGCTTTTGTTGCCACTGGAGCTATCGTCTTGTTTGGACAATTCGTAGATCCAGTTGGTGCAGTCGACGGTTTCTTTGTTACAACCATAGTTGCTTGTTTCGTAGTTTCTGTCGCGTTGCTAGTCGTTTTGTTTACATTTCCATTGCTTGTCTCTTCCATCGATTTTTGTTTTGTCGATGAAGTTGTTTCCTCATCCTTGCTGTTTGTTTCAGCAGTTTGATTTTGTGTCTTTGCTTGGTTATCTGTTTGTGCTGGTGCTGTATTTTCAGTTTCTTCAGAAGCTTCCTCCCCACTAGTCTCTAGTGCAGCTTCTGTTGTTATATGTTTGTACGCCTCTGTACTCTCTTCCTTAGAACAACCTGTCATTGCAACCGCTCCAAGAATAAGTGTACCTAGGAATAAACCATATTTCTTCATAATACATATCCTCTATCTTTCCTGTTGGGACTAGCAACGCTAACAGAATAGCATAGAGGGGTAGGCCTTAGCAATAGTAAATATTTGGGGCCTCTTGTATTTATATCATAAAAGCCTTGAAAAATAATTTTTTCCAAGGCTTTTAATCCATTGTCAGGTTGTCGAAATAACAATATTTCAGTTTCTTTTTTGTTACCTCCTTAACATTTACAGCTTCCTTCATCTTCACTTGAACATCCGCTCGAATCCCTATTACAACAAATCTGTTGATATGTAGTATAGGTTTCCAAAGAATCTCCTAATGTGCTAAACACAGAAGCTAGTAACTCAAGTTGGTCAGTATCTTCAACACAATTTACAATTGTACAGGTTAATGCACTTACTAAATTAACAAGCTCACATGGCGTCATGACAACACCTCATAAAATCCTTACATTCATTATATGCAGCCATACTTGTTCTCGAAACCTTCTTTCAGCTTCTTCAAGGCTTTCTTTTCAATCCGGCTTACATAAGAACGCGAGATATCAAGACCTTTTGCAATCTCTCGTTGTGTAACCTCTTTGTTATTCAGTAATCCATAGCGTAATACAATAATCTGTTTTTCCCGTTCGGTCAAAACGTCATTAACAAGACTGTAGAGGAGCTTAATATTGCTCTTAAGTTCCAGTTCCTCAACTATATCAACATCAACACTCTCTATTATATCTAAAAGATTAATTTCATTTCCTTCCTTATCAGCACCGATTGGCTCATAAAGATACACTTCTTTCGACTGCTTCTTTTCACCTCTTAATAACATTAGCAGCTCATTTTCGATGCATCGGCTTGCGTAAGTAGCTAACCGTATTCCTTTCGACATATCAAATGTATCAATTGCTTTAATAAGTCCTATCGTACCAATACTGATCAAGTCGTCGGTATCTTTGTCATTGGTATTGTATTTTTTTACAATGTGAGCCACTAACCTTTGATTCCGTTCTATGAGAATATCCCGAGCTTCTTTTTTCCCATCTTTACAAAGCTTGAGATACATCTGCTCTTCCTTGGTGCTTAATGGTTTTGGAAATGACTTCACGCTAAGCACCTCATTATAGTTAGTTTATTACTATTTTATGATGAGGTGCCTAACGTTGTGCTTTTCCAATTTAAAAAAGTGTCCTAATTTGTTTTAAAAAGTTCGACTTGCCCGATGCAACTAATCTTACCATCTTCCACTAACAAGCTTCCTTGATTACCTATTGCATAAATATTCTTTTTTTCTTCCACTAATGCTCTTCGAATTGACATTTTCTTTCCGTAAGAACAATCGTAATGTACCTCGATATCAAAATCGTCAAGATATCCGATTCCGCTGCAGTAGGAATATTCCTCATAATCATCATCAGGAGTAATATGGAATTTATCAAGTTGTACCATTGCTCCAGCACCTACACCGATTACGATTTTATCAAATGCTTTTAATTCTTCAAAAATTTGCTTTTCTTTACATCTTTCAATAGTTTTATCAGACAATCCGCCAGTAAAATACAAAATATCTGCTGTATTCAATTCGCTAACAACGTCATCCTTTGTCGCTACATAGTAGTTTAAAATCGTTATATTCTCTTCTTTTATGCCAAACTTCAACAAAGGATTCACTATGCTCTCATAGTATTTTCCACCCTTTGCGTAATAACGATCTGCTTCTTGTGCATTTTTCACTAAGTCATCACGAAAGGAAAAAGGAAGTACTACTACCTTCATTTCAGATTGAATTATAGTTTTAAAACTATCGAAACACCAGGTTGCATCCAATGCATAATTATTAATTAATATATTAGTCATATGTTTTTCCACCTCGCTTTTGTTCTACTTTATTATATTTTCTATTATACACAAAAGGGGCCATGAAAACAGTACATTATTTTACCATTTTACATAGCCCTTTTGCTATATTCCAAACTTTATTTAGTTAATGGGAAATTCTCTAAATCCAATGTTGCAAAGTAATCATCCAATGTTTCTGCACGTCTGATTTGCTTTGTCGTTCCGTCCTCTTGTAATAAGATTTCAGCACTTCTTAACTTACCGTTGTAGTTATACCCCATTGAGAAGCCATGAGCGCCTGTATCGTGAATTACAAGATAATCTCCGATATCGATTTTTGGAAGCTTACGATCAATTGCAAACTTATCATTGTTCTCACAAAGTCCACCAGTGATATCATATACATGATCACAAGGGGCATCTTCTTTTCCAAGAACCGTAATATGATGATAAGATCCATACATCGCAGGTCTCATAAGGTTTGCTGCACAAGCATCCACACCAATGTATTCTTTATAAATGTGTTTTTCATGTAATGCTTTTGTTACTAAGCATCCGTATGGTCCTAACATGAAACGACCTAATTCTGTATAAATTGCTACATCATCCATACCTTCTGGCAAGAATACTTCTTCATATGCTTTTCTTACACCTTCACCAATTGCCATAATATCGTTTGGCTCTTCGTCTGGTTTATAAGGAATTCCTACACCACCAGAAAGATTAACAAAAGCAATATGAACATCACATTCCTTCTTCAATTCGACAGCAAGTTCAAATAAGATTCTTGCAAGTTTTGGATAGTATGCAGTAGTTACTGTATTACTTGCTAAAAATGCGTGAATTCCGAAATGTTTTACACCTTTTGCTTTTAATTTCTTAAATGCTTCTTTCATCTGGTCTTTTGTCATACCGTATTTTGCATCTTTTGGCGTATCCATAATTGTATTATGAATTGCAAAATCGCCACCTGGATTATATCTGCATGACATAGTTTCTGGGAACTCGGCAATCTTTTCGAAGAAATCAATATGAGTAATATCGTCAAAATTAATGATTGCTCCTAATTTGGCAGCTAATTCAAAATCTTCTCTTGGTGTATCGTTGGAAGAGAACATGATCTCATGATTTTTTAAACCGACTTTATTAGATAAATAAAGTTCTGCTTCTGAAGAGCAATCGGCACCGATTCCTTCTTCTTTTAAGATTGTCATGAGGTAAGGATTAGGAGTAGCTTTGACTGCAAAGAATTCTTTAAATCCCTTATTCCAAGCAAATGCTTTCTTTAACTTTCTAGCGTTTTCACGAATTCCTTTTTCATCATACAAATGGAATGGAGTTGGATATTTTTTTGCCATCTCCTGTACTTGTTCTAATGTTACAAACGGTTTCTTTTCCATTATTCACTCTCTCCTTTACTCGTTATGTACATTGTACAGTCCCGTACATTATATACGCCTGTACATTCTGTTTGAAAAAATATAGCATACATAAATCTAATTGTCAATGTATAAATGAAATTCATTTTCAAGTAAGAACTTCCAAATTTGCTGTATCCTTGTATTTTAGCGTATTAGCACACTAAACTAGTTTCGACAAAATTATAGAAAGCAATGGATTCATAGCTTTCTATTTTTGATTTCTATTTTTATGTATTGGCAGCCCATTTTTTACAAAGCTTCCATGGACTGCTGTTTTTTCATCTCTTTATAACATTTATAGCACATTGCTACATATTTATCATTTCCACCGATTTCAATTTGTTCTCCCTCTGTTACAAGGTGTCCCTCTTTGTCAATACGAGCATTGACTGTGGCTTTTTTTCCACAAGAACAGATTGTCTTAATCTCCTGGATTGACTCTGCGATTTCGAATAAGCGCTTGCTTCCTGGGAAGAGCTTTGTCTGAAAATCTGTCTTTAATCCGAAGCATAAGACTGGAATAGAAAAATCATATACAATGTCTTGTAACTGGTCGATCTGTTCTTCTGAAAAGAACTGACACTCATCAACAATAATCACATCTACAACTGATTTTTCATGGTCACAGAACTCTTTATAGATATCCTGCTCTGGCTGAATTAAGTAAACCTCTTCTTCTAGTCCGATTCTAGAACGACATACTGCTCGTCCTTCTCTCGTATCAATCGCTGGTTTGATCAGCCAAACCTTTAATCCTCGCTCTTCATAATTAAACTTCGTAATAAGTGCCTGGGCAGTCTTAGAACTGCCCATTGCACCATATTTAAAATATAATTTCGCCATTTCCTATCTAGCGCCTTTATCGTAAGGGATACCTGAAGCACGTGGTGCTTGAGATTTCTTAGACGTAAATGCTAATACGACTAACGTTACGATATAAGGAATCATTTTGTAAACATTCGCAGGAATGTTTAATTTTAATAAGAAAGGAATACCTGAGTAAGATGCTGCTAACGCTTTCATAAATCCGAAGAAAAGGGAAGCGTAAAGAATCTTTAATGGATTCCATTGACCGAAGATTAATACTGCTAATGCTAAGAAACCATAACCTGCTACAGTTGCATTGAAGTTTGTAGACGTTGGGATAACGAATACTAAACCACCAATACCACCAAGTGCACCAGAGATTAATACACCTGCATAACGGATTTTGTAAACATTGATTCCTAAGGAATCGGCTGCTTGTGGATGCTCACCACATGCTCTTAAACGAAGACCAAATCTTGTTTTATATAATACGATTGTTGAAATAATTAAAATTAAGAAACCGATATAAGTCGTAATATAAGTATTCTTAAAGAACATATCACCAATCACTGGAATTTTACTTAAAACTGGTACTTCTTCAATACGGAATGTATTGTTGAAGTTGATTTGTTGTACGTCTTGAACTGTACGTGCAACGAAAATTGCAAATGCTGGTGCGAACATGTTAAGTGCCGTACCACTGATTGTTTGATCTGCTTTCATGTTAATGGAAGCAAATGCATGGAATAAAGAGAAAATCATACCGGCAACGGCTGCAACAATAATTGCTAATAATAATAGCCCTTGTCCACTCATAGAGTCTTGGAAAATATTAATGAAAAAGATACTTGCAAAAGCACCAATTGTCATAATACCTTCTAAGGCAATATTAACAACACCACTTCGTTCTGAGAACATACCGCCTAAGGCTACGATCAATAGGGGTATGATAAAGTACATTGTCTGTTGAACTAAGAAATATAAAATATCCATTATACGTTATCCCCCTCTTCTTTATCTTCTACTGCTTCAAGTTCGTCAACTGGAACTTCAATCGTTTGCTCTGCAGGTTTTCCTGGAAGTGCAGCCATCTTGTTTCTACGTTTTTTAATAAAGTTACTGTACGTAGATTGTAAGATTAATGCAAACGCAGAGAAGTAAATGATTACTGCAATGATAATATCAATAACTTCCGTTGGGAAAGCATATAACTGAAGATAAAATCCACCTTGCATAATGTAAGCAATAAAGATTGCAGCGAATGCAACACCGATTGGGTTACTTAAACCAAGTAAGGCAACTGGGATACCATTGAATCCTTCCGTAGCTAATACGTCAACTACTTGGATGTATTTACCGGAACCACTAAGGTATAAGATACCACCAGCAAGACCAGCTAATAGACCAGCGATTACCATGGAAAGGATAATTCCACGTTTTTCGTTGATACCAGCGTATTTACTTGCTTCACGGTTAAAACCTACTGCTTTTAATTCATAACCAAATGTAGTTTTATTTAAAACGATATAAATAATGATTACTGCAATAATGGCAATAATGATACCACCGCCAACTGTAGATCCTTCAAAGACCTTATCAAGACCGAATGATGGAGTCAAAGCAGATGATGCAACTGGGTTAGATTCATTCTTAAGAGTATTGAACATAAGAGTATCTGCTTTTAATTCATAACCAAATGTAGTTTTATTTAAAACGATATAAATAATGATTACTGCAATAATGGCAATAATGATACCACCGCCAACTGTAGATCCTTCAAAGACCTTATCAAGACCGAATGATGGAGTCAAAGCAGATGATGCAACTGGGTTAGATTCATTCTTAAGAGTATTGAACATAAGAGTATCTGCTTTTACAAGATAATTTACAAGGTACATACCAATGTAGTTCATCATGATAGAAGAGATAACTTCGTTTACGTTACAAAAAGCTTTTAATACACCTGGAACAAATGCCCAAACTGCACCTGCGATCATAGCTACAAGTAATGCTACAATCCAATGGAAACTTCCAAGGTAAGTACATCTAATACCTACGAAAACGCCGGCATATGCACCAACAATAAATTGTCCTGGTGTACCGATATTGAATAATCCTGTTTTAAATGCAAAAGCAACACTTAAACCTGTTAACATGATTGGTGTAGCATAATATAATACTTGACCGATACCTTTCATATCATCTTGAAGTGCACCGGATATAATTTGCATGAAACCTGCGTTTGCTTCTTCTGGGTTTGCGATTAATAATACGATATAACCGAAGAGCAAACCAATGATAATTGCAAAGATAGAGGAAAGATATGCTCTACTCTTGCTTTCTTTGTCTTTTTTTGTTTTCTTAAGCATCTTTAGTTATCTCCCCCTTCTGAACCTGCCATGTAAAGACCAAGCTGATTTTGCGTAGTCTTCTTAGGATCTAATTCTGCAACAATTTTACCCTCGAACATAACTAAGATACGATCACTTAAGTTCATAACTTCGTCTAATTCAAAGGATACTAATAAGACACCGCTACCAGCATCTCTTTGTTTTACTAATTGTTTGTGTACGAATTCAATTGCACCAACGTCAAGACCACGTGTTGGCTGTACTGCGATTAATAAATCAGGATTTCTATCGATTTCTCTACCAATAATAATCTTTTGCTGGTTACCACCTGACATACTTCTTGCAATTGTACGTGCACCTTGTCCAGAACGAATATCAAACTTCTCTATTAAGCTGTTTGCATGTTCTTTAATCTTACCAAAACGTAAAAATCCACCTTTTTGGTAAGTTGGTTCAAAATATTCTTGAAGTACAGCATTTTCTGCAACTGTATAATCAAGAACTAAACCATGACGATGACGATCTTCTGGAATATGACCAATTCCATGAGTATTTTTATAACGGATGGATTTATATGTTACATCTTCTCCGTTTAAATATACATGTCCGCCATCTAATTTCATTAATCCAGTAATCGCCTGAATTAATTCGCTTTGACCGTTTCCGTCGATACCAGCGATACTAACGATTTCACCTTTTTTCACTTCAAAGTTAACATCATCTACAACGAATGTCGTACTACCTTCACGTTTAGACTTCACTTTTAAGTTTTCAAGTTTTAAAACAGTCTCTGTTGGTTTTGCTTCAGTCTTTTCGATGTTTAAGTTAACTTTACGTCCAACCATCATTTCTGACATTTGTTCTTTGTCTGTTGTCTTAACATCGATTGTGCCAATATAACGTCCTCTACGAAGTACGGAGCAACGATTTGCAACCTCTTTGATTTCGTTTAATTTATGAGTAATAAAGATAATTGATTTACCTTCTTTTACTAACTCTTTCATAATTGACATTAATTCATCAATTTCTTGAGGAGTTAAAACTGCTGTAGGTTCGTCAAAGATTAAAATCTCATTATCACGATATAACATCTTAAGGATTTCAACACGTTGTTGCATTCCTACTGAAATATCGCAAATATAAGCATCTGGGTCAACCATAAGACGGTATTTTTTACTTAAAGCAATTACTTTTTCTCTTGCTTCTTCCATTTTCAAGAAACCACCGTTTACAGTTTCCATACCTAAAATAATGTTTTGTAAAACAGTAAAATTATGAACTAATTTGAAGTGTTGATGTACCATACCGATTCCTAACTCGTTAGCGTCTAACGGTCCGTTAATCTTCACTTCTTTTCCTTTTACTTTAATGCACCCTTTTTCCGGCTGGTAAAGACCAAAAAGTACACTCATAAGCGTAGACTTTCCTGCACCATTCTCACCAAGAAGCGCATGGATTTCGCCTTTTTTTACTTGCAATGTTATATTATCATTAGCGACAATCCCTGGAAACTCTTTTCTGATGCCGAGCATCTCTATAACATAGTCCACTTTTACTCCTCCTTTAAAGATCTAGTATTTTAATCGCTGGATACGAATTATGACATTTTTCATATAGTATTAGTGTATACAGATTTCTCATTTAATATCTATCATTGTTTGCAAAAAATAGCTGTAGTAATTTGGCTATATACTCTGCATTAAGAATATATTAGTCAAAAGACTACAGCTACACTCTAACAATTACAACATAATCTTATATAGTACTAACCAATTAAATTAACCTTTACATTAGATACGCCAAGATCTGTTACAAGTTTTGCATCACTTTCAACTTTTAAAGCGATTTTGCCGTCTTTTAATTGAGCAAAAACAGTATCATAGTCGTCTTTTGTAAATTTAGTAAATTTAGATGAATCCATTGGAAGACCTACTGCTGCGTCTTGAGAACCAAGAACTATGCTTTGTCCACCTTTGAAGCTTCCATCATAGATTGCTTTCATTTGACCGTAAACTGCTGTAGATAATTGCTTCATTGCTGAAGTAATTACTGTGTCAGATTCAGCTGATTGGTCAACGTCAACACCGATAACTTTTTTGTTTGCTGTACTAGCAGCTGACATAATTGAGTTACCAATAGAACCACCGCAAGCAAAGATTACTTCTGTTCCTTCGTTGTACCAAGAAGCTGCTAAAGATTGAACTTCTGGAGTTGCATCAAATGTACCTGTGTAGTTATATTTAATTTCTACATCAGTTAAGCCTAATTCTTTTGCAGCAAGGTCAGCACCTTGAACGAATCCGTATCCGTAACGGATAACTGCTGGAACTGCAATACCACCTAAGAAACCTAATTTCTTATAACCATCTTTTACTGCAGCATAACCAGCAAGGAAACCTGCTTCTTGCTCAGCGAAAGTGATAGAGATTACATTATCTTTGATCGTATAATCTTTTTCAGCTTCATCGTGTGGAGTACCATCTACTAAGATAATTTTTGTATCAGGATATTTCGTTTGTAAATCATAAACTGTTGTTTCAAATAAGAATCCGGAGCACACAATTACTTTAGCTCCACCTTTGATAGCTAATTCCATAGCTTCTGCATAAGCTTGTGTAGATTGTTCTTTAGGTTTGTAATACTTTTTAGTAATGTTGTTTTCAGTTGCGTATTGTTCTAAACCTGTCCAACAACCTTGGTTAAATGACTTATCGTCGATTGATCCTGAGTCAGTAACAAGTGCTAATTCAAACGTTGAACTATTGCTTGATTCCTTTTGAGATCCAGAATCATTCGATTTACTTTTAGATCCGCATGCTGTCAATGAAAATAAAGATAAGCATATACATAATGCCGATACTACTTTTTTCATGTAACTTCCTCCTAATACTGTCATAATTTTTTTACAATTAGCATAATATCATAAAAAATCTGGCTATACAACCCTGATTTACCAAAGTTTTTTATTTTGCACAATTTTTTTTGTTTTTTTAAATTTTTTCTGTTCATATATTATTTTTATTTAGTTTTTTCGAAAATTTCAAATATTATCCATAATTAAACCAACTATTTTCCCCTTATTTCGTTATATTTTACCATATATATTGTTATTATATCCCGAATCGTCAAGTGTAACATCTGACAATGAACAAAGTGTGTGTTCCACATACTCTCGCGTCTTTTTGCGTTTGTCAAAGAACGCACACTTTGCCCGCACCGAACCTGGTCTTGGTAGCGACATCTTCCTTTCAGGTGAGTGCGCATCACACGTCCCGCTTTTTGGGACATTTTTAATTGTTAGGAAAGAGCTCGACAGAGAAATTTCCTAACAATTAAAAAAAGGCTTAATAAGTAAGTTTTTCCCTTACCTATTAAGTCTTTTAGAGTAATACATTTATTTAGTTATGATTGTATCCGTTTAATAATAATTTGAGATGTTCTTTTAAGATACGAATACCTGTTTTGTTTTCTCCACCTCTAGGAATAATGATATCTGCATATTTCTTAGATGGTTCAACAAATTGCTCATGCATTGGTTTTACTGTATCTTTATATTGTGTAAGAACTGATTCAATACTTCTTCCACGATCATGAATATCACGAGTGATTCTTCTCATTAATCTTTCGTCTGCATCTGTATCCACAAACACTTTAATATCCATTAAGTCTCTTAACTCTGTATCTTCTAAGATAAGGATTCCTTCCACGATGATAACTTTCTTAGGTTCTACTAATACAGTTTCATTCGATCTTGTATGCATCGCATAATCGTAAACAGGGCGATAAATTGCTCTTCCTTCTTTTAACGCCTTCACATCTTCAATCATCTTCGCTGTATCAAATGAAGATGGATGATCATAGTTTAATTTGCTTCTCTCTTCTAATGGCATATCATCATGAGCCCAATAATAATTGTCATGACTAATTAACTCTATATCATTTTTAAAATATTCTTTTATCATGTTTACAATAGTAGTCTTGCCCGATGCTGAACCGCCCGCAATACCAACAATACATACACTGTTCATATAAATCCTCCGTAGTTGTTTATTATCTCTGCTAATCTTACTTATTAATTTAAATCATTATAACTTATAATAAAGAAATAATCATGTAGAAATTGTTACTAATATTATGGTATATTTTACCAATTATTTATTTAAACTATTTCGATGTGACACATCCTCATAGCGTTTAATGCGTTCTCGTGACTTTCTGGTGTTACACCCGCTGTTAAATCCTGATGAACACATAGTTTTACTTCCGGAATCGCTGCTTTTATAAGCATTGCATTGCTTATGGCACAGATATCCGTGCATACGCCTACCAAATCGACTTGTTCAAGAGTTTCTTCCGTATTTAATTCCGTCACATAGTCCATAAGCTCTTTCGAGCCAAACGTAGGCTTTAAGAATTCTTTTGCTTTTGCATTTTTTAATGCTTGATCTATTTTATCTACAACCTGCCAACCAGCAGTTCCTTTTATACAATGTGCTACAGGTAAATGTTCCCCTTCCATCGTATGTAAGTAGTCTTCCCCATGAGTGTCTTTTGTATAAACAACTGTTCCATCGTAATCATTTACAAAGGATGCTATCCCATCGACAATCTGGCATGCTTCTTTTGTTCCGAGCACTCCAGTTACAAAATCGTTTTGCATATCAATTACAACTAATAATTTCACACTAACTGCGCCTCCTAAACATCAAGCTTTTTGCTTATAAAGATAGGAGGATCATCGAATAAATAACTGTTTCGATATATCCTCCTTAAGAATTCTATTATGCTTCTTTTCTTCTAATGATATCGAATTCAGCTAATTCTACACCAAAATCAACAAAGATTTTTTGTTTTGGATGTGGACAGCTTTCCATTTCATTACCATCTTCATCAGTGATACGTTTTACAGTTGCAATAATATTTTCTCCTGATGGCTTCATGATTTCCAATTCTTCGCCAACAGAGAATTTATTACGTTGCTCTAATTCATAGAGACCTTCACTGTTCTTTCCACTGATTTTTCCAAGATAGCTATATCCTTTGATATACGTATTGTTGTCATAGATTTGTGACTCACTATCTGGTTTATTATAGAAGAAACCAGTTGTATATTTACGATACGTACACTTTGCAATTTCATCCCAGTAATGAGGAATATTCTTTTCATATAGTGCTGGATCTGTGAAATAATCATCAATTGCCTGACGATATGTTCTTGCAACAGATGCAACATAAAGAGCCGTTTTCATACGACCTTCAACTTTTAAGGAATCAATACCTGCGTGAATGATATCAGGAATATGATCGATCATACATAAATCTTTTGAGTTAAAGATATATGTTCCTCTTTCATTTTCTTCGATTGGCATATATTCACCTGGTCTTGTTTCTTCTACGATATTATATTTCCAACGGCAAGCGTGTGTACAGCTTCCTCTGTTCGCATCTCTTCCTGTCATATAGTTGCTTAATAAACAACGACCGGAATATGCCATACACATAGCTCCGTGTACAAATGTTTCAATTTCTAAATCTTCTGGAATATGAGTACGGATTTCTGCGATTTCTGCAATAGATAATTCTCTTGCAGTAACTACACGAGTTGCACCTAATTTGTGCCAGAAGTTAAATGTTGTATAGTTTGTGTTATTTGCTTGCGTACTGATATGACGTTCGATTTCCGGACATTCTTCGCCTGCAATTTCAAACATACCTGGATCAGAGATGATTAACGCATCTGGTTTCACTTCTCTTAATTCTCTAAAATATTCTCTTGCACCTTTAAGGTCACCATTATGCGCAGTGATATTAGCAGTTACATAAACTTTCTTACCAAATTTATGTGCGTATTTTACGCCTTCGATCATATCTTCTTTTGAGAAGTTTTTTGCTTTTGCACGTAAACCGTACATTTCACCACCGATGTAAACCGCATCAGCACCATATTGAATTGCAACCTGTAAAACTTCTAAATTACTAGCAGGAATTAATAATTCTGGTTTTTTTCTTTCAAACATTTTTCTCTCTACTTTCTATTTAATAACTTTATAACTTAATGTCACGCCATCGCCGATTGGTAAAACGACAGAATCAAAGGATTCATGATGTGTGAGAGTATATAGATACTCTCTCATTCTGCTATGAATCGTTCTATTTCTTCGTGTTACTCCAAATCTGGATTCTACCACATCACCATCTTGCAACACATTATCAGATACTAATAAACCGCCTTCTTTTAATAATGTAAACACATTATCTAAGAAATTAATATATTGCCCTTTTGCGGCATCCATAAAAATAAAATCGAACTGTTCACCTTTGCTGACTAACTCTGCAAGAATATCCGTCGCATCACCTTCTAATAATGTGATTACTTCATCTCTTCCTGTTGCTTTCAGATTAGCCTTTGCTCTTTCGATTCTTCCTTCATTTCTCTCGATTGTCGTAATCGTAGCCCCTTTTGGCATATATTCCGACATAAGGATTGCGGAGAACCCTACTGCACATCCCACTTCTAGGATTCTCATAGGTCTATTGTTGTGCATAAGGAAGCGAAGCAATGATTGCGTTGGTTTTTTAATAATTGGTACATGAGTTCTTAATGCCTCCTGTTCAATTGTCCATAAAAACTCAGGTAAATCTTGTTCTAATGAAAAAATATAACTTGCAATTCTTTCGTTACCAATCACGTTCGTTCTCCTATCTTTCTAATTCTAACTATTCTCTCATGACGTATATTTCGTCACAACTCCCTATAGTACTATATTTTTCACATAAAATCAACTGACTAACAATTATTTATAGTTTTTCCATTCTCGAAAGGTCTATACTTCTATCTGTTCCTTCTTATTTGATGCTACGAATTGTGCCTGCTTATTTGTGAAAGTACTACAATTACTATTATAATTACAAAGCCCCATAGACAAAGCCCCATCACAACTAAACATGTGATGGGGCTTTAAATTCTTACTTTTTACGGTTTTTCTGTTGGAGTAGCGCTGGCCTTCGGTGATGCCGTTGCCTGCCCCGTAGAGTCTTCCGCTGTCGCTGTAGCTGTATTTGTAATGACCTCTAAGATCTTATCATAATTCATATCTGAACTAATAATATACGTCCCTGCTTTAATGTTCTCATTTGCAAGTTTTGCACGTACATAGAAGGAATATTTGTTCTCTACAAGCTTGTATAGTTGAAGCTTCGAAGCAACACTCATAGTTGATTCATGATCTTCAATTACAACCTGTCTTTCATACGCATGATCCGTATCTGTCACTGTGACATTACCGAATATCTCGTAAGAAAACGTATATGCACTTGTACAGGCCTTCAATATAACGACTGCAACAATGCAATAAAAGACTATATTCAAAAGAACATGCAATATTCCACTCGTTACTTTAAGCACTACTCGTGTCTTCATCGAAGAGTCGTCCATCTTATCCCTCCATGTTACCGTTTTTTCTTACACTTCCATAATAATTGGAAGAATCATAGGATTTCTCTTAGTTTTCTTCCAAATATAATCACTAAGTGAATCTTTCACTTCGTTCTTAATCTTGCCCCAATCATTAACTCCATGTTCTAAGCAACGTTGTAATGCTTCATTTACACATTCCTTTGCTTCGTCCATTAAGTTTTCAGATTCTCTCACGTAAACAAAACCACGAGAAACGATATCAGGACCGGATAATACTTGATTTGAGTATTTTTCTAAAGTTACTACGATGATAATCAAACCATTTTCAGATAAATGCTGACGATCACGTAATACAATATTACCAACATCGCCTACACCTAGACCATCCACAAGGATTGCACCGCATGGAACTCTTCCTGTAACTTCTGCTTTTTGTTCGCTTAATTCTAATACATCACCTGAGGAAATAATAAAGATATTGTCTTTTTCAATTCCTAACGACTCTGCTAATTCTGCATGACGTTTCAAATGACGATATTCCCCATGAACAGGAATTGCATATTTTGGTTTCACTAATGTATAGATCAACTTAATTTCTTCCTGACAAGCATGTCCAGATACGTGAGTATCTTGGTAAACAACCTTAGCACCTTTCATAGATAATTCATTGATAATTCTAGAAACCGCTTTTTCGTTACCTGGAATCGGAGAAGAACTTAAGATGATTGTATCCCCTGGTTTAATAGTAACTTTCTTATGGATACTGGATGCCATACGGGATAACGCTGCCATAGGCTCACCTTGAGATCCTGTAGTAATTAATACGATTTGTTCATCTGTATAGTTTTTCATCTGTTCAATATCGATTAAGATATTGTCTGGCACACTGATATATCCTAGTTCAACTGCTGTAGATACGATATTTACCATACTTCTGCCTTCTACAACAACTTTTCGACCATACTTATGCGCACTGTTTACTATCTGTTGTACACGGTCAACATTAGAAGCGAATGTCGCAACGATAATACGACTTCTTCTATTCTCTGCAAATATATTATCAAGAGTCTTACCAACTGTACTTTCTGACATTGTAAAACCTGGACGTTCTACGTTAGTACTGTCACAAAGTAACGCTAATACACCCTTTTTACCAATTTCACCAAAACGTTGTAAATCGATTGTTTCACCAAATACTGGTGTGTAATCAACTTTAAAGTCACCTGTATGAACGATAATTCCTGCTGGAGTATAGATTGCAAGAGCTGTTGCATCTGCAATACTATGGTTCGTACGGATAAATTCAATTCTAAAACATCCAAGGTTAATAGATTGTCCGTATTTAATTACTTTACGTTTTGTTGATTTTAATAAATTATGCTCTTTTAATTTGTTCTCAATGATACCCATTGTTAACTTTGTAGCATAAATTGGAGCATTTACTTCTTTTAATACATAAGGAAGGCCACCAATGTGATCTTCATGACCATGTGTGATAACAAACCCCTTTACCTTATGAATGTTTTCTTTTAAATATGTTACATCTGGTATTACTAAATCAATTCCCAACATTTCATCGTCTGGGAAAGATAAACCACAATCAACAACAATAATGCTGTCTTCAAATTCAAATGCGGTAATATTCATACCGATTTGTTCTAATCCTCCAAGGGGGATCATCTTCACTCCCTTGTCGCTTACTACTTTTGCTTTCATAATTGCACCTCCATATTATTATGTAAGGCAAAAATCAAGGCACAATCTTTGTTAGAAATAGACACTTAATTATCCATACTTCGTCATCTTACTATATTAAGCAAAAGCATTATTGCTTTTGCTTTTTCTGACATTCTTCACAATACCCATAAAGTTTCACTTCATGGTCCACTATATTAAATCTAAGTTCATCCTTAATTCTGTTTTCTAAGCTCTCTAGCATATCATCCTCAAAAGAGAATACTTTGCCACAATCCAAACATATTAAGTGATGGTGGTGATGTGCTTTGCCATACCCACCATTCATTTGTCCAATTTCATATCGGACGAATCCATCATCAAGATTCAACTTATCTATTAAATGTAAATCCGATAATAACTGTATCGTCCTATAAACTGTTGCTAAACCGATCTCAGGATATTGTTCCCTAACGTACTCGTATATCTCTTCCGCTGTAAGATGTGTATCAGGTCTACTTTGTAACACATCTAGAATAGCTATACGTTGTGTCGTAACTTTTAATCCGTTCTCTTTTAACAACGCTTTAAACTTATCATGATTTGTACTCATTAAGACCTCATTTCTCGCACTCAAATGTGCAAACTATTTCTCTTATTGGTTTACCAACCTACCAATGATTGCGCAAATTAATGTTTCTTACATAGTATTTTTATATAATAAAAAGTCATAACTGTTGTTCTAACTTCTTTATTCAAACTTAACTTGCTTACGCTTTATTCATCTCGATATCAATGTCATCCATCATTGTTTCAAACACTTTTGATACCGCTTCTAACTCTTGGTCATCTTCCACAACGTCGTATAAAACATCGTCTTCTGCTGTTTCTTTTTCTTTTAAAATTAACGCATTTGCTTCTTCGTCACTATCTTCAGCTGAATCAGCGATTAACAAATAATTACTTCCATTGATCATTGTTTGTTCTAACACATAAAATTCAATTTCTTCATTATCTTCAGTTGTAAAAACAATTTTTTCATTATTACTTGGCATCTTATATCTCCTTATTGCTTTGGTGGCTATTATACTTCATATCCAAATAGTTCTGTAAAATAAATACCGCTGCTACCTTATCTACAATTTTTGCTCGATTTTCTCTTCTCATCCCACCATCAATCATTGCATTGTGGGCGGACACAGTACTAAGTCGTTCATCCCATAACACGACTTCCAGTCCGGTTCTCCTTCTAAGCATCTCGGCAAATGCTTCTGATTTTTCAGCGCGTTCGCCAATCGTATTGTTCATATTCTTTGGATATCCAAGCACAATTAACTCTACCTTATACTCCATAATAATTTCTTCAATACGTGCAAGTGTCTGTCTAAGCTTATTCTCTTGCTTACGACGGACTACTTCGACTCCCTGAGCAGTAAGACCCAACTCATCGCTGACTGCCACTCCTACTGTCACGGAACCGTAATCTAATCCTAGTATTCTCATATAATTTCCTAATCTTTAAAAGTTTTTCTTTATATAATCACCAAATAATTCTTCAAGAATTTCATCACGTTCCACTTTCATAATTAGGCTTCTTGCGCCATTATGGCTCGTAATATATGTTGGATCGCCACTCATAACGTATCCAACCATTTGGTTTACAGGGTTATACCCTTTTTCCAATAATGCTTCATAAACTGTTTTAATTACATCAGTCACTTTTACTTCTGGTTCCTTTTGCACTTTAAAATATTGTGTATTATTGATTTCTTGCATGTTCTCACGTCCTTACAGTAATACTTTATTCCACAAAAGTTGTGTTATAAAAATATCGTTATTACTAATATATTAATACATATCAATAAAAATATCAATTGATTATTTCACAAAGTAATAAGTCATCTGTTATATTATCTTTTACTGTAACTTTAACAATCCCATTTGTATAATCGTGATCACTAACGATTGCAAGCTTCAAATATCTTTCATTATGACCGATTTGATACGTTACTCCGTCAATTGTTACTTCTTCTTCAATCAGGACATATTCCGTACGGCCTTTAAATTGATTTTGGTAGCCTTTTCGCATCTTGTGTTCCACTTCAAGTAGCGCAGTACTTCTTGCATGTTTTTCCTGCTCATCCACTTGATTTTCCATCACTTCAGCTCTTGTACCTTTACGTTTACTGTATTTAAATACATGCATTTGAGCAAACGCAACCTTTTGCACAAACTCTTTTGTCGTATTAAACTCTTCGATCGTTTCTCCTGGGAAACCAACGATAACATCTGTAGTAATCGCAGGTAACTCAAACCATTTACGGATTAACTCGCACTTTTCATAAAACTCTTCGGATGTGTAACGACGGTTCATACGTTTTAACGTCTCATTGCATCCACTTTGCATACTTAAATGGAAATGAGGACAGAACTTTTTATTCTTCGATAATGTTTCTACAAATTCTTCTGTGATGATTCTAGGTTCCAATGATCCTAATCGAATACGTTCTAATCCTTCTACCTCTGAAACTGCAACGATCAAATCTAACAATGTTAATTTTTCTTCAAAATCAATGCCATATGAGGATAGATGAATCCCCGTAAGAACAACTTCTTTGTACCCTGCTTGTACAAGTTTCTTTACTTCACTTACTACTTCCGCTAATTTACGGCTTCTTACACGACCTCTTGTATAAGGAATGATACAGTAAGAGCAGAATTGGTTACAACCATCTTGAACCTTGATGTATGCTCTTGTCTTCTCACCAGCATTTTGAATTGATAATTCTTCATACTCACGGTTTTTACTTAAATCAATCCATGCTTCATTATTACTATTATCTTTATAATATTCTCCAAGAATCTCAACGATATTCTTTTTGTTGTCATTTCCAATTACTAAATCGATGGATTCATCAATTTCAAGCGCTTCTTTTGCTGCTTGCACATAACATCCAACCGCAATTACAACGCTGTCTGGATTATGTTTTTTCGCTTTATGAAGCATTTGTCTTGACTTACGATCCGCAATATTTGTTACGGTACATGTATTAATTACATATACATCAGCTTTATCTGAAAAATCTTTTTCTACAAACCCAGCTGCTAAAAATAATTCTTTCATAGCGTCTGTTTCGTAAGTGTTTACTTTACAACCTAATGTCAAAAATGCAACGGACTTTTCTGTCATATCCTGCATATAAATTTTACCCATAATTAGTCCTTTCCATACCAAATTAAGCATTTGTTCTCATGTATACTCACATAACAGTGTAAACCGTGGTACTTTTTTACCACTTGATTCTTTATTTTTTTCTTTAACTTTACCTATTATGTACACTTTCGCAACTGCGTTTCTTTACAGTTTTCAGCAGTTTTTTTTATCTATATTGTATATTGACTTTTAATTTTGATAACGTTAGTATATATCTATAAAATTAACAAGGAGGAGTTCCTATGAAAACAGTAAAAATCTCTTTAAATTCTATCGATAAAGTAAAATCATTTGTTAATGTTGTTACTAAATTTGAAACTGACTTTGATTTAGTAAGTGGAAGATATGTAATCGATGCAAAATCCATCATGGGTATCTTTAGTTTAGACTTATCTAAACCAATCGATTTAAACATCCATAGCGAAGATCCAGCCGCTATTCTTGAAGCTTTAACTCCATACATCGTAGAATAATATATCTTGTATGTACTAAGGAGGATACTTAAGTATCCTCTTTTTTTATTGCTTAAGAACTTTACCTTGATGAAAGCCTGCTTTCATCCAAAGGTGGCGGGGCCTTTTAGGCCCCCGCCTTCTCTACTCGCACATTACTACTTCGCGAGTTTCAAGTGCTGTCTTAACTAATTCTTCGATCTTTTCTTCTAAGTGATGTTCACTTCTTCTGATTGCATTTACATTTGGTTTTGTAACCGGATGTTTAGCAACAAAGATTGTACAGCAATCTTCAAAAGGTAAGATAGAAGTTTCATACGTATCGATTTTTTCAGAGATTGCAATGATGTCGTTTTTATCAAATGCAATTAATGGACGATATACTGGCATTGTACATACTTCATTTGTTGCATTTAAACTTTGCATTGTCTGGCTCGCTACCTGACCGATACTTTCTCCTGTGATAAGTCCTAAACAACCACTTTCATTTGCAATTGTTTCAGCAATTCTCATCATGTAACGTCTCATGATAATTGTTAATTCATCATGTGGACATTGTTCGTAGATATATAATTGAATATCTGTGAAGTTTACGATATTTAATTTGATTGGTCCTGTGTATCTTGAAACGATTTTTGCTAAATCGATAACTTTTTGTTTTGCACGTTCACTTGTGTAAGGAGGTGCATGGAAGTAAGTTGCTTCAATTGTAACACCACGTTTTGCAATCATGTAACCTGCAACTGGACTGTCGATTCCACCAGATAAAAGTAACATTGCTTTACCGTTAGATCCTACTGGCATTCCACCTGGTCCTGGAATGATTGTAGAATAGATGTAAGCACGAGTTCTGATTTCTACATTAATATGAACGTCTGGATTATGAACATCAACCTTCATATTATCAAAGTGATCTAAAAGATATGCACCCATTTCTCTACAGATTTCTGGGGAGTTTAATGGATAGCTCTTATTTGCTCTCTTTGCTTCCACTTTAAATGTAAATTCTTCAGTTCCGTGAACCTTTTTTACATACTCTGCAACTTCTTTTGTTAAGTTGTCCCATTCATAATTATCAACTAATTTTACTGGACAGATTGCAGTAATACCGAATACACGACTTAATGCATCGATTGTTTCTTCATAATCGTATTCACCTTCTACTTCAACGTAAATACGTCCTTGTTCTTTTGTAACTTCAAAGTTACCGTCTACATCTTTTAATGCAAATTTGATTTGATCGCGTAATGCATTTTCAAAGATAAACCTATTCTTACCTTTAATACCAATTTCACCGTATTTAATTAAAAACGCTCTAAACATAACTTATCCTCCTATGATAATCTGCGGTTTGATGTCTATTTTCTTGTAAATCTACGCAACTGAGGTAAGATGTCGTTTAATGCATTTATCGCATATTCGATTTCTTCCATTGTTGTATTTACACTGAAACTGAAACGAAGAGTGGAATCAAGTAAATCTTTCTTTACTTTGATTGCTTGTAACGTTCCACTTAACGCCGGATGATTGCTGGAACATGCGGATCCAGAAGAAACATAGATGTTTCTGTCTTCTAGGGCATGTAAAAGCACTTCACTTCGAACGTCTGCAAAGCTTACACTTACAACGTGTGGTGCTGTATTTTCCACACCAAGATCAATACCGTTTACCGTAACGCCATCGATTTTTGATACTCCATCGATTAACGCATTTTTTAATTTATATAAATGAGCCACTTTTTCACTATGGTCTTTATAAATCTCTTCTGCTGCAACGCCTAGTCCTGCGATTCCTGGCACATTTTCTGTTCCGGAACGCATTCCTTTTTGCTGTCCGCCTCCATAGATGACTGGCTTAATCTTTACTTTGTCTTTAATATATAAGAATCCAATTCCTTTTGGTCCATGAATCTTATGTCCACTTACGCTTAATAAGTCAATTCCCATACGTTTTGGATAGATATGATACTTTCCATATGCTTGAATAGCATCGACATGAAATATAGTAGCACTATTTTTCTCTTTTATCAATTTGGATATAGTGGAAATATCCTGAATGCTACCCATTTCGTTATTTACCATCATGATAGAAACTAAGATTGTTTCCTTTGTAATGGACTCTTCTAACTGTTTCATATCGATTTTACCGTTCTTGTCAACATCTAAAAATGTCACTTCATATCCTAGTTCTTCTAAGAATAAGACTGGATTATGAACACTCGCATGTTCAATCTTTGTCGTTATGATATGCTTTCCTGCACGCTTATTGGCTAGTGCGGATCCAACTAATGCAAAGTTGTTAGATTCTGTTCCACCAGAAGTAAACACGATTTCCTTCGCATCCACTTTCAATGTCTTCGCAATCTTTTCTCTTGCTTCTCTTACGTATTTTTCAGCTTCTACGCCTTTCATATGCATGCTGGAAGGATTACCGTAATCGACATCCATCGTCTTCATCATAATCTCTCTAACTTTTTCAAAAGGTCTCGTCGTTGCTGCATTATCTAAATATGCTTCCATTTAACTTCTCCTTAAATACTGTCAAGTTCAAACATTAGGATGGACAGGATTGTAAACCCAGCAGTTTCTGTTCTAAGAATACGTTTTCCTAATGTAATGACTTCCCCACCGATTTCTTTTACTAATTCAATCTCTGCATCCTCGAATCCACCTTCCGGCCCAACGAAGATACCAATTGATTTTGCCTTACTTGCATTTTTAACAAGTTCTCGACTTTTATTCATTCCTTCTGCATTCTCATACGGAAAAAGCTTTAGATCAAAGTCTTTTGCATATGCTAATGCTTCTTTATAGCTCATAACAGAATGAACACTTGGAATGATTCCTCGCTTGCTTTGCTTTGCAGCACTTTCTGCGATTGCTTGCCAACGTTCTAATTTTTTCTTTTCTTTTTTCTTATCTTCAATCTTTACGATGGAACGCTTCATCGCCACAGGAATCACTTCATATACACCTAACTCTACGGCTTTTTGAATGATCAATTCCATCTTATCACTTTTTGGCAATCCTTGAAACAAATAAATCTTTGTCTTTAACTCTGTCTCACATGCCTTACGTTCTACTATATCTAAAATGATTTCCTTTTGAAGAAATTCATTAATTTTACATAGATAATTTGTGTCTTCGCAGTCACAAACCATAAGTTCCTCGTCTTCTTTCATACGAAGGACATTCTTTATATGATTCACATCCGTTCCTACAATTGTAATTTGATTTTCACTTATCTGGGATGCGTTTACATAAAACAGATTCATAAATCTCCTCCATACACAAATTAATACTCGCCATCACTGTCTCTTTCAATAGTCGATAACATAACAATAGAACGTATGCTTCGCATACGCTCTATTCTTTCGTAACTTCAAGTATCTATATATTATCATTGATATGATTAATTGTCAAATAAGGTCGACCTAATACGTTTATTTTATTAAAAAGAGATCACATTGCCTATAGCCAGTTCCCAAAGCCAATTCTTTGATTGATTTCGGTTCACGTATTCCTTTTTTATAATCTTCAATACATATATACTTACTATACATCATTTCTAGCTTTTCATGTAGTAATTCTTTACATGACGCTCTTTCTAAATACTCTGGTACATACTCCATAAACATCGGAATTGTATTTTGACCAAGTGTTTTATCTGCGCCGTCAAAGACAAAACCTTCATAGCCTTCCACATCCATCCAGATGTATTTGATTTCTTCTGGACAAATATTATGTTCTTCGATGTAGATATCAAGAGTTGTACACACTACTTCTTCCCATTCTTCGCTACTTTCCACTTCATCAACCAAATTGCTTGCTCCTGGATTTTTCTCATTTAAAACAACTTTTTTATTTGTTATTTCATTGGATAATCCTATATTTTCAACTATTATATCAGACTCATCTAGGTCATTTAGGAACATATTTGCTTTAAACATTTTATAATTATTATCTACTGGTTCGAATGCTATAACTTTTAATTTCGAATTCATTCTTTTCTTTACATAAATTGATGTAGTTCCGATATTTCCTCCAATATCAAGAAAAATACCATCTTCATCTTCATAACCATAATACTCTTTTGCAAGTTCGAAAAACAGATGCATATCTTCTTTTGCCCAATTTACTCTATTCAAAATCATATTAGGCAAAATAGTATTATCCGAACTTCTTCCTACGTAATTTATGCCATCTACTGTGCAACTTACAATTTCTTCCATGTTTCTTTGTCTGAGTAAATCCATTCTTCGCAAACAATAACTATTTTCCTGCAAAATCATTCTAGCAACATCTTGTTTTTTCATCAAATCTAAAACATCGTAAGCAAATAAATAATCACTTTCCTCTAATTTTAATAGTTTTAGTATTTTTTCAATTTGGTCCTGACAATAGTGGTCAAAAACAACTAAGAGATCCCAGTACGCTTTTGTTTCGATCAGCTCTTCTGCCCTTAAAACCGGAATATCTCCAACGGATTCCTCCGTACTTCCTTCCATCATCCCTACAACTACGCATTTTTCACTACGTAACATTTCTAGATTATTGTTTAGTCTCCCCGTAGTATCCCATACTACGATTTTAGTCATTGGTATATTTAACATTTTATTCTCCCCATTTTTACACTTTTTTATAAAACCTTTTAGCAATACAATTCTTTTTACGTATTACTTAAAGTATGCATTTTGTCGGATATCTACGTATCACAATTTCGAACATTCTACCAATGTACTTTTCTACATTAGAACATGGTACAATTACGCTAATTTTAAACATTACTCTCCCTTATAGCTTTCTCACCATTGGCTTTATCATTTTATGTTTTGTGTTTTTTTCTTACATTGGTTTTCTAGCAATCAAGCAATTCCAATCTTTCATATTACGTTCTTCTACCATTTCAAAGCCATTTTTGATAAGCGCTTCGCGTACTTCTTCTTTCTTCATATCGATGATACCAGAAGTGATGAAGATTCCACCCGGAACTAAATGTTTTCCAACTTCAGCGGATAATGGAATAATAACATCTGCCAAGATATTAGCTACTACTACGTCATAGCATTCAATACCAACTTCTTGTTGGATTTTTTCATCGTCGATGATATTACCAGAGATTACTTTATACTTGTTCATATCGATATGGTTAAATTCTGCATTTTCTAATGTTGCTGTTACAGCAGCTGGATCGATATCGATTGCAAATGCTTCCTTCGCTCCAAGTAATAAGCCAATAATAGATAAGATACCACTTCCGCATCCTACATCAAGTAATCTAGTTGTATCGTTTACATATTCTTTTACTGCATGGATACATAATTTTGTTGTCTCATGTGTTCCTGTACCGAATGCGATACCTGGATCGATTTCAACTACAAGGTCATCTTCTTTTACATCAGTAAGTGTTTCCCATGTTGGTTTGATTACGATATGGTCATCCGCTCTAAAAGGTTTCCAGAATTCTTTCCAGTTGTTAATCCAATCGATGTCTTCTGTTTCATCTTTTTCGATTGTCATTGCATCACCGATATCAACGAATTGTTTTAACTCTTCTAAACCTTCTCTTACTTTTTCAAGTAATTCTGTTCCATCTTCTTCTGGATCACGATAAAAACGGATTGTTGCGATATGATCATCAAATTCTGGATCTGGTAAGATATCAACAAACATCTGCGCTTTTTCTTCTGCCGTCAAAGGTTGTTTATCTTCGATCTCGATCCCTTCAACACCAAGTTCATCTAACATATAACTGATTAAGTCAACTGCCTCAGTCGTTGTATTAAATGTATATTTTGTCCACTTCATTCTAGTTCTCCTTTATTGTAAGACTATCGTCTCAAAATTTTATTAATAGTATTTATCTATACCCATTATACCCAATTTCCCTACATTTTCAATCTTTTCATCTAGCAATCTATACAATTAGACCTTTCGAATTTTTCATTTTTTAATATTAGCTTATCCGATTGGAAGTGCATTTACGGAATTCACTTTCACAAACACGTAAAGGACCAAGTGCGTTTCTACGCACTTGGTCCTTATATTACCTTCAACACCTGATGAAATCATATTCCATCTAAAGATGCCACTCTATTTAAAGAACCCTTTTTTCTTTTTCTTGTGCTCTTCTTCTGTTGAAGTTGCAGCAACTCCACCATTCATAGCATCATCGAAACGTTGTAAAAGTTCTTTTTGTTCGTCTGTTAATTTTGTTGGTACGCTTACAACCAATGTAACAATATGGTCACCACGTACGTTCTTATTACGTAACGATGGAACACCTTTTCCTCTTAAACGAACTTTCGTATCTGTCTGTGTACCTGCTTTTACAGTGTAAATCACTTCACCGTCAATTGTCTTGATCTTAACATCTCCACCAAGTGCAGCTTTTGCAAATGGAATAGAAACAGTAGAGTAAATTGTAGTATCCTGACGTACGAAGTTAGGATGTCTGCTTACGATTACTTCTACTAATAAATCGCCTTGAGGTCCTCCATTTACACCTGGTTCACCTTTTCCAGAAATACGGATGCTTTGGCCGTCATCAATACCTGCTGGAATAGAAACAGCAATTTTCTTTCTTTTCGTGATATATCCAGTTCCATGACAATCGGAGCATTTATCTTTGATAACTTTTCCTGTTCCATTACAATCAGGACATGGTTGCACGCTTTGTGTCATACCAAAGAAAGATTGTTGTGTATATACTACCTGGCCTTTACCATTACATTTTGGACATGTATGTGGTGTTGTTCCTGGTTTTGCACCTGTACCATGACAAGTCTCACAAGATTCTTTTAGATTTAAGTCAAGCTCTTTGTCTACACCAAAGCAAGCTTCCTCAAATGTAATACGTACGCTTGTACGCACGTTAGCACCTTTCATAGGTCCATTATTTGCTCTACGGCTTCTTCCGCCGCCAAATAAATCACCGAAGATATCTCCAAAGATATCTCCCATATCCATACCGTTAAAGTCAAATCCGCCTGCGCCGCCAGCACCGCCACCTTCAAATGCTGAATGTCCAAACTGATCGTATTGTCTACGTTTGTCTGCATCACTTAAGATAGCATATGCTTCACTTGCCTCTTTGAATTTTGCTTCCGCTTCTTTATCGCCAGGATTGGCGTCTGGATGATATTTTTTGGCCAAGACTCTATATGCCTTTTTTATTTCTGCGTCCGTAGCTGTCTTGGAGACCCCAAGGACTTCATAATAATCACGTTTATCTGCCATATCCTTCACCTTTCATTAACATTTCCTATATGCCTATGTCGATTAAAAGATAGGCCATCTAAATAGACAGCCTATCTTTTGTATCTCTTGTTATTCACAAGATTTATATTAACGAATACAACATTATTCGTCAAGATTTTTCTTATACTTCTCTGTAGTCACCATCTACTACGTTGTCGTCTTGAGGACCTGCTTGAGCTCCTTGCGCTCCGTCAAATCCTGCACCCATATCTGGGCCAGCACCTTGTGCACCTTGTGCTTGTTCGTAAACTTTAGCGAATAATGCTTGAGCAGTGTTCATTAATTTTTCTTTTGCAGCTTTGATTTCTGCCACTTGACTTTCTGTCATGTTTTCTGCATCAGATTTTTCAACTAATTCTTTTAATGCGTTAAGATCAGCTTCTACTGCAGCTTTATCTTCAGCGCTTACTTTATCGCCAACTTCGCCTAATGCTTTTTCAGTTTGGAATACCATAGCATCTGCATCGTTACGAGTATCAACTGCTTCTTTACGAGCTTTATCTTGAGCTTCGAATTCAGCTGCTTCTTTTACTGCTTTTTCGATATCTTCATCAGACATGTTAGATCCAGCAGTGATTGTAATGTGTTGTTCTTTACCAGTACCTAAATCTTTAGCAGATACATTTACGATACCATTTGCATCGATATCGAAAGTAACTTCGATTTGAGGAACACCTCTTCTTGCTGGTGGGATACCATCAAGTCTGAATTGTCCAAGGGATTTGTTATCACGGGCAAATTGTCTTTCACCTTGTACTACGTGAATGTCTACTGCTGTTTGGTTATCAGCTGCTGTAGAGAATACTTGGCTCTTCTTAGTTGGGATTGTAGTGTTACGTTCGATTAATCTAGTAGCTACACCACCCATAGTTTCGATAGATAATGATAATGGAGTTACATCAAGTAATAAGATATCTCCAGCACCAGCATCACCAGCTAATTTACCACCTTGGATGGAAGCACCTAATGCTACACATTCATCTGGGTTTAAGGATTTAGATGGTTCTTTACCAGTTAATTGTTTTACTTTATCTTGAACAGCTGGGATTCTTGTAGAACCACCAACTAATAATACTTGACCAAGGTCAGCTGCAGTGATACCAGCATCTCTTAATGCATTTTGAACTGGAGTTGCAGTTCTTTCAACAAGATCAGAAGTTAATTCATCGAATTTTGCACGAGTAAGGTTCATGTCAAAGTGTTTTGGACCTTCAGCTGTAGCTGTGATGAATGGTAAGTTGATGTTTGTAGTTGTTGCAGAAGATAATTCTTTTTTCGCTTTTTCTGCAGCTTCTTTAAATCTTTGAAGAGCCATCTTATCGTTAGATAAGTCAACACCTTCGTTTGCTTTAAATGTATCTAACATATATTTAACGATTTTTTCATCGAAATCGTCACCACCAAGTCTGTTATCACCAGATGTAGCTAATACTTCGATAACACCATCACCGATTTCGATAATGGAAACGTCGAATGTACCACCACCTAAATCGTATACCATGATTTTTTGTTCATGTTCGTTATCAAGACCATAAGCTAAAGCTGCTGCTGTTGGTTCGTTGATGATACGTTTTACATCAAGACCAGCGATTTTACCAGCGTCTTTTGTTGCTTGACGTTGAGCATCGTTAAAGTATGCAGGAACTGTGATTACAGCTTCTGTTACTTTTTCTCCAAGATATCCTTCTGCATCTGCTTTTAATTTTTGAAGAATCATTGCAGAGATTTCTTGTGGAGAGTGCTTTTTATCGTCGATAGTTACTTTATAATCAGTACCCATATGTCTCTTAATAGAGGAAATAGTTTTATCTGCATTAGTTACAGCCTGACGTTTCGCAGGTTCACCAACTAATCTTTCTCCTGTTTTTGTAAATGCTACTACGGATGGAGTTGTTCTTGCTCCTTCAGTATTAGCGATAACTACTGGTTTACCACCTTCCATAACGGCTACGCATGAGTTTGTTGTACCTAAATCAATACCAATGATTTTTCCCATAATATATTCCTCCTATAATCTATGAATATTTATATCTATATTAGTTTTTGTAATAAACTTATTTTTATAATACGATTTGGCTGGCAATTTAATTTGCCACTTTTACCATACTGTGTCTTACAACAGTATCTCTGTAGATGTATCCTTTTTGGAATTCTTCTACTACTAAGTTTTCACCTTGTTCTTCATCATCTACATGCATTACTGCATTGTGGAAGTTAGGATCAAACTCTTTTCCAACAGCTTCGATTTGTTTTACACCTGCTGTTTCTAATGTTTGAAGTAATTGTTTATAGATTGCTTCGATTCCTTTTGCGAAAGCACCTTCTCTTTCTTCTTCAGAAATCGTATTTAAACCTCTTTCAAAGTTATCAATGACTGGAAGCACTTTTTCGATGATATCTTTTGCGCCCATTTCAAACATCATTGATTTTTCTTTTTCAGTACGCTTTCTATAATTTTCAAACTCCGCTAAATTTCTCATTAAGCGATCGTTTAATTCTTCGATTTGTTCGTCTTTTTTATCTTTCTTTTTCTTAAAAAATGACTTTTTGGCTTTTTCTTCGTCGCCTAACTCTTCTGTTTCTGTTTCTACTGCTTCTTCAGTGTCAGCAGCTTCTACAGTTTCTTCAGTGTCTACAGCTTCATCTGCCA
This sequence comes from uncultured bacterium, assembly GCA_905214875.1. Taxonomy (GTDB): domain Bacteria; phylum Bacillota; class Clostridia; order Lachnospirales; family Lachnospiraceae; genus KM106-2. The sequence goes on from CAJMNR010000005.1 coordinate 80,131, forward strand.
TAGTTTCAGTCGTCATATTTTCTTCTTCCATACGTTCATTATCAGCCACGACTCTACCACCTTTCTTCTATTTCTTTTTAAATATATTATCAAGCTGAACCATTAAGGTTTGTAGCGTGCTAACTACTTTCTCGTAGTCCATTCGTTTTGGTCCTACAATACCAATTTTACCGTAGACACCTTCACCAATTTCATAGGTTGCTGTAACGAGCGAACAATCCTTCATCGATCCAACTTTCGTTTCATTACCGATGTATACCTGAATGCCTCGTTCCTCTTCCTCATCCATGTGAGAAGTAATCAACTCAGAAAGCTGTTTTTTCTCTTCAAATGTATAAAGCAATTCACTAGCACTTTCTCTATCACTTAATTCCGGATACTTCAAAATGTTTGTTGCACCAGAAGTATAGATTTCAACATCATCTTCTTCTTTTAGCGCTTCCGCTATGGAATCTAAGATGTTACCGACTAATTCGCCGTAATTTCCTGCCTGCTCTTTCATTTGCTGGATAATTGCCATATTGATTTCTGTAAGATCTAACCCTTGTAGAAATGTATTAAGAACTATGTTTAATTTCAAAATCATCTCATTATCAATAGCTTCTGCCACATTGATGATTTTATTCTTAATAATATTCCCTTCAATAACAATTACGGTTAGAATCTGTCCAACATCTACTTCTGTAATCTGAATGAACTTTACTTTCTTGTGCTTATACTGTGGCTTCGACACTACCGATGTATAATTGGTATCTGCTGCAAGCATCTTTGCTACTCGCTTTAACAACACATCGATTTGATCTGTCTTTTCCATCAGCTCCGTCTTCATGTCATCGATTTCCTGGAATTTTGCTTCCATCATTTGATCTACATATAATCGATAACCTTTGTCTGAAGGAATTCTCCCTGCTGAAGTATGTGGCTGAAGAATATAGCCCATATCTTCTAGATCAGACATCTCATTACGGATCGTTGCACTGCTTAGATTCAGGTCAGTATATTTCGAAATAGTTCTCGAACCAACTGGCTCTCCTGTCTCGAGATAAGTCTTAATTATTGCTTGTAAGATTTTCAGTTTTCTTTCATCTAATTGCACCGAATCACTTCCTTTTATGAGATGCTTTTAGTTGTTAGCACTCACTTCTTTGGAGTGCTAATATCTTTAGTAATAAGATACACCTCATATTTTTGTTTGTCAAGATATTTTCGAAAGATTTTTTAATTCCTTACTACCTTCTTATTATATATAGTTTCGACATTCTTATAACAAAAAATCGCTCATTACATAATTACTTACATCCAAGCCATCTTCCGTAAGGCTTACACGGTCTCCCGCTTCCTGCAGTAAGCCTTCTTCTTTATGCTTAATCAACACTTCTCCATACACGGATTCCATAGTCGTCCCAAAACGTTGCTCAAACTCAGATTTGCTGACACCGCGAACAAGACGGAGTCCAAGGAACATAAATTCTTCCATTTGCTCATTTTTCGTAAGCTTCTCCATGTCTCTTCTTACTTCCTTTTGTCCTTTGACTGCTTCGATATATTCATTTGTATGTTCTACATTGTGATATCTTGTTGCATCTATATAAGAAGAAGCACCTACACCAAATCCAAGATATTGTGTTCCTGTCCAGTATAAACTGTTATGGATGCACTCTTTTCCATCTAGTGCATAGTTTGAGATCTCGTAGCGATGATATCCATGTTCCTTTAACTTTTTCTTTGTCAAATGATACATTTCGCGGTCCTCTTCTTCGGATGGCAATGCATCTTCTATTGGCTTACCCTCTCCATATAGATTATAAAACGGAGTTCCTTCCTCTATAATCAGACTATAGGCAGATATATGTGTTGGACGTAATTCTAAGATTCTGTCAAGTGTCTGTTCATATGCTGCTTTTGTCTGTTTTGGAAGTGCCGACATCAGATCTATATTTATATTATGAAAGCCAGCTTCTTTTGTCGCTTTATAGTTTTCTAAAAACTCTTCGTACGTATGAATTCTACCAAGAAGCTTTAATTCTTCATTATGAGTAGACTGTAATCCCATGCTGATTCGATTGATTCCTGCTTTTTTGTAAACCGATAGTTTTTTCTTAGATAACGTTCCCGGATTGGATTCAATTGTAATCTCAATGCTAGCTCGGTCTTTCACATCAAACTTCTCACATAGCGCATCTAATATAGAAACTAAATCGTTAGGATCAATGCTGCTTGGAGTTCCACCACCAAAGAAAATCGAAACTACTTCATAGTCTTTTTTATCATATATGGATTGATTTATTTCTAACTTTACAGCCTCCACATATCGCTTCTTTTGCTCATTGGTACTTGGCCCCGATAAAAAGTCGCAATACAGGCACTTTCTTTCACAAAATGGGATATGCACATAAAGTCCTAATTGTTGTTTCATTTTATATTTCTCCTCACTTAGTTGTGATTTTTATTCGCATAAGTTTCATTATCCACATGTTTCCTCTTTAATCAAGCATACTTTGACCATTTTCTTCTTTATTCCTGTAAATATTTGTGTTATACTTCTGCTTAAATGTATGAAATTAGTGTGCATTTCGAATACTCACTATTAACAAGACTAAAATATTACAGAAAGTGTTTAGAACGATGGATTACAATACATTATTACTTACAACAACTGAAATCGGCTTTCAGCTCCTTAAAAATGGTGCTGAAACTTATCGTGTAGAAGACTCTATCACCCATGTATTAAATGCGTATAGCAGTAAGCTCTCCGATATTAATATATTTGCCATTCCAAGCTGTCTAATTGTATCCTTTACGACCCAGGAAGGCATCACATATACAAAACAAAAACGAGTACTTAATCGTTTACAAAACATAGACCGTATCATTCAGATCAATTCGTTATGCCGTTTTATCAGCAAGAACGTTCCCGAACTTAGTTACATCGATAACGAACTTCGCAGAATCGAAAATCTTGGACGTTATTCTCATAAGATGGAGCTGCTTGCAAATAGTGTGTGCGCCTGCGTATTCACTTTATTTTATGGCGGCAACTTAAACGATGCGATTAGCGGTTTTATCATTGGTGGTCTTTTAAAATTCAGTACTTCCCTATTGAAGAAATTCCAGATGAATTCCTTTACCACAACCATGTTTAATAGTTTCATCATTGCTTCACTTGCAATTCTTTCTTATAAGATAGGATTCGCAGCAAGATATGATTCTATTATCATCGGATGCTACATGTTACTGGTTCCGGGTGTTGCACTTACCAATTCCGCCAGAGACTTTATCGCCGGCGATGTATTAAGTGGTACAATCAGACTTTCAGAAGCACTCTTAGTTGCAACGAGCATTGCACTTGGCTCTGGTCTTGCACTTAGCATTTTACGATAGGGAGGATTTTATGACTATATTTATGAATTGCCTGATTACATTTACGGCTTGCTTAGCAATTTCCATCCATTTCAATGTAAGAGGTAAATTAATCTTATTTGCTGCACTTGGCGGTGGAGTTACCTTTTTTACGTATTTGATTTCTAGCCCATTAGAAAATGTAATCTTACAGAACTTTTTAGCAAGCATTGTTGCTTCTATATATAGTGAATCACTGGCGAGACTTATAAAAGTTCCTGCCACAACCTTTTTGATCATCAGCATCATTCCACTCGTTCCCGGAAGCAACCTGTATCGAACAATGGAATTATGCATCAGCAGCAAACTAAGCAAATTTGCTTCTTCCGCATTAGAGACATTAGGAATTGCCGGAGCCATCGCTTTAGGAATCCTTCTCGTTTCTTCACTCTTCCGCTTTATCTATTTCATCATTCATATAAAACCAAACAAAAAAAAGAGAGCCTAATAAGGCTCTCTTTCTCTTTGTCCACAAATTCGGCAAATCTTGATTTGAATCATTGTTTTCGCTTCAATCGATATACGATTACGATTGCCACAATAATTAATATGACAATTGTTGTAATCACAATTCCTTCCACTTCATTTCCATCGATTGGTTCACTAACTGCTACATCCAAAAAACTTGGTATCATATGTACATTCACTCCTTCTTCTTATTCATATACACTCCTGCTACTTTTAGTATCAGTGATAACACAACAAAGAGTGCAAGTAATATCAGCACTGTTGTGCCTGGGTCCGTTCCTTTTGCCGTGGTAGGTGCTGCTTCCAATATTGATAATAATTGATACATAAAAAATCCCCTTTCTATATAATCATTATATTCATTGAATTGCTACTCCTAGTAAATACGAAGAAGCATTCATAATGAAAGACAATTTTAACGCCTTACCTATATTGATCTGATTCATCAGCATAAGCAGGTATCCTTCTACCATAAAAACAATTCCCTCCATCAAGGAAACGACTACCATATAAGGACATTGCAACCTTCCTATAAACAAAATAAGAAATAAATTAAGAAGCGGATTCGTTATTACATTCACAACAATAATGCTTTGAATATAAGTACGATCCCTAACCACAAGCATCCCTACCAGCAACTCAACGATTAGCGTTACTGTAAGTGGCCATATTAAATATTCAATCAAATGCACAACTGCCATTTTTTAATTCTCCGATACTGTTTTGCATTTTCCCTTTGATACAGTATTCTTTCTCTTTTGCGGAACGCTGATTAAGATGCACACCATTGCAAGGATGGTTCCAAGCACCATTACGTTCACTGTCGGATTGAACACTCCTACAACATATAACACATATCCTACAAGAAGTGCTAAAGAATTCAAACCATTCACTACTCCTGGATATTGTGGTATCTGTTCATATAACGTATACATTGTAATCGGCATAGCAATATTAAAGCTTACAAAACCAATTACCGCTACTAACCCTCCGGTCTGAAATCCGGTAAAACAAACTGCAGAAATTAACATTGCAACGCTACCAACCAACTTGCCGCCAAACTCATCTGCAAGGAATCCTCCAATTGCTTTTCCAAACCCGATACAAAGCGCAGATAAGAACAACGTACTTAACGATAATCTCTGAATGATTCCTACATAAGACCTCATAACAATTGCTAGCAGGCAAAGTAAAACCACAACACTATTAAATGAAACCTTGTCTCTTCCTTCTTCCTTACTCACTGATGGAGACTTTATTAAATTCATACTAACTGCATCACCATATGTAAAGATTCCTGCGAATCCAATCAGCATAAAGCAAAGAATGGTAAATTCATCAAAGATCTGATTGGCGCCTACATAAGTTCCCATAGAAACTCCCAAGGCACCGGTTCCTATAAACATTCCGCATCTTCCCATTTTTCCATTGGAATTCGTTAAACTGTCAATTCCTCCTGCCACGTGAAAAAATGCATTGCCTATGGCCAATACTACCAAGATAACGACAAGCCAATCCTTATAGGCGATATGTAAAATTCTCTTATTCTCTACTACTAAACTATCACTTACCAACAGCGGGATTCCCGCATTAATCAACAACCCCATCATTACAAGGAAAATCCCAATCAATGCTGCTGAGCGATATTTTCTAGAATCATAAATTCTTCCTATTATAAATTGAAGGCCAAACGCCAGTATATTATAAAGAATCAGCCCATTTTCCATTCCGATCCCGGTATACTTATATACCGAAAACGTTCCAAACAAATAATAAAAGCATGCAAAATCTACGCAAAAATGCATTAGCATATATATAATTAACGATAACTTCGTTTTTGTGTTACTACTATGTACTCTACTATCAAAACTCTTCATGAAGTAATCCTCCAACGCTCTTCCTACTCTAATTATAGCATAATGTACAATTTTTTGTTATTCTTTTTGTTCGTATCTTTCTCAATCACATCTAGCCACTTACAGACGTATCATGTTATAGTAATAAGGAGGAGGTTTGTCTATGTGTACGTTAATTGAAGATGAATGCTTAAAACTCATTCCCTATACACATGAGGATGACAAAGCTATGTACAAATGTTTAAAAGACAAAGTTACACAGCTCGGTTTTAACTATATTGCAACCGATTCCTTAGAAAACTTTAGCAAAGTCGACATAGAATTTTATCCGTTCTGGGCTGTTGTAGTACATAAGAAAAGCAATCGAAAAATAGGATTTTTGCGCCTCTCCCCGTTTGAATCGAATCCTGACTTATCTATCTGGATTCTTAAGCGTTATCGTAAAAAGGGATTTGGAACACGTTCTTACTATCTAGGGCTATCCTACTGCTTCGAGACACTTAAGCTACCAGAAGTCATTGCGGGCTGCTATGAATACAACGAAGCAAGCCGTCACATACTTTCTAAGCTTGGCTTTAAACGGTTACCCACATACGACCTCTACGAACGTTCTGTATTTACAGGAAAGAGAATCAAGCAAATGGCCTATAAGTTAGATCAGGCTACTTTTCATTCCCTTTCCACACTTAAAAGCTGCGAAAGATAATAAATACCATCAGCACTTACGCGTTCTTTTCAATTGACATTCGAGGCCCTTTGCACTTCGGATGTCAATTGAATTTGAATGCTTTTTTTTAGCTTCGATTCCACATATAATTTACTGCCGAGCGAACCATATCTTCAATAATGCGTTCTGAATAATGAACCTTATCATAGCGAATACAAAGCATCAATTTTTCATTTACCGTTACGGCTCCTACCGACAAGTCTTCCGTAAATTTTGCTGTTGGTATGAAATACATCAAATCTATGTAAAACTCTTCTTCTTTCTTATATACAGTCTCACCTAAATTTTCTACGCCGAGACCTTTTTCCTTCTCCCCTTCATAAAATAAGTGAGCTGCCTTCTTGCTTGCAGCATTCTCATATTCTCCATATGCGGCAAATGGAATACTTTCTAGCAGTGTTCCATCTAATGCTTTCATTTTTGCCAGTTTTTCATATCGATATTTGTCTTTTTCTTTCTCTTTTAGATATCCGTGGACTACCTCGACGTTATCCCAAAAGCTAAGTCCTTGTGAATACTTTTTCAATAACATGACCTGGCTACTTAGAGGCGCTATTGTCGCACTCTCTTCTTTTTTTCTATGATTAAGCATCACTTCTGTTCGAACTTCGTTATTCCTATGAAAGCGATCAAAGTTATACATCACCGCCAAGAATGCCGTTATTATCGTTGCCGTTACAGACACATGCCGTTCTTCGCAATATGCAAACAATGATTTTGTACTCTTTACATTGATTTCTTTCATAATCACAGGTTTCTTATGTGTGCGTTTATAACGTGTAAACAACTCTTTATACTCATTTTCTGAAAATGTATGAGCTGATTTTTTCCATTCTCGATTCAATGCATTAATTGTAAATTTATCTTTTAAACGTAAGGAAGATTCCACTGGCAAGTCAATTCCATTTCCAATCAATCTTGGAAGTATTGGTTCTGGTTCTTCCTCGCTATGATTCATATAATATACGAGTTCCTCAAGGAACTGTTGATAACCTTTTGCATCGGAGAGCATAAGGCTTCCTATAATTACGAATAGGCTCCTTTCTTCCCCTTTGAACACAATCATCCTTAGTAATGGACCATTTACATGATCAAAGGCCGTCTCTTCTTCTTTTTGCAAATAGGCTTCTAGATGGTTTGCTTCCCCATATGGATAATAAACAGGCTCCACTCTTTTGGCGCTATATAATTGATAAAATGCCTGTTGGTTCTCCTCTCTTTTTATCGTACTCGTAAAGATTGGATATTTCCTTATTACCTTCTCTAATGCTTGGCTTACAATTTCTTTTGTAATTCTCCCATGAATTCTTGCTGCCATACTGACATTGTCATTGATAGAAAACAGATGCCCACGTTCCATAACGATTTGTATTCTATTTTCCATTTTTACACCCCCGTTTTCCTTTATGTACCTTAAACTGTCATTACTCGCCCTTTCTATTATACTGTATTTTCCATTTTTTGTTAACCACGGCTTTTAATTTCTTTTCTTAATTACATTGTTTAAAGATAAAATTAAATCGGATTAGCACGTTTTTTCACGAATAGAACGAATTACTTCTGAATTATTGCATATATTAGTAATAGTGGTAAAGGAGGGATGCACAAATGTTATTCATCTACAACGAACCTATCTTATACTACCAGCTAAAAATACTATTTCACATTTAAATTATGATGATTCCGATAACTAAGTACAAGCTTTACTGAACATATAAAAGCCTACAAAGTATATTTACTTTGCAGGCTTTTTCATATGAATGGATTATCATTTATGAAATTTTACTCTGTATCAACTTTATATGTTGCTAACTTCTGAACCGTTTCCTCTACTCGGTTCATTCGTTCACGGAAAGTCTCCATTCGTTTTACACTAACGTCACTTATCTCAAGCGCTTCCTCAGTTCTTGAGTTTATTTCTTCACTCGTTTCACACAAAGTTTGTACACTTTCCACGATCCGTTCATTGGAACTATGCACATCATTCATCTGATCGCTTACCATCTTAATGGCATTATTAAGTTCTTGAATCTTTTCTTGAACATTTATAAAACTTTGGCTAGTCTCATGTATCAGTTCACTCTGTTCTTTTGATGTTTCTACTGTTCCCTCTACTTTCTCAGAAACAGACTTTGCTTCCAATACTAATGCATCGAGAATGCTTGTGATATTCTCTGTTGCTGTTTTGGTTTGATCTGCTAATTCACGAATCTCATCTGCTACTACCGCAAAACCTTTCCCAGCTTCTCCTGCTCTTGCTGCCTCAATAGATGCATTTAAAGCTAGTAAATTGGTCTGGCTTGATATGCTAAGAATAATATCTGTGATATTTCTTACTTCGATTGATTTCTGCTGCAACTGTTGCGCAGCAAGGATCATTGTATTTCCTGCATCTAATGATGTTTTCGCTGTCTGATTTAATTTATCTACGTTTTCTACTCCTGTATCAATCATATCAGATGCAATTGCAGTGATATCCGCAATACTCGTAGTCTTCTTATATGTTTCATCAATGGTGTGCTGTATCGAGCCTGTCATTTTAGTTTGTTGATCCACTGCTCTTACAGAAGATGCGGTATTGCCTATGATATTATTCAATGTATCGTTAATAGTACAGTTAGTTTTATAAATCTCATCCAAGTCGATACGCGTGCCTTCTACATCGCTTAAAATCTTTTTTGCATGATTCACAACTTCTGATGCCATTTCCTGCTGACATTCGGCACTAATCTGTACTATTTCCTTTTTCTCATTATTAAACTGGATCATTAACCTATTTGAAATAATTGTGCAAACACAGGTAAGCATAGAGACAATAAACTCTATCATAACAGACTCCAATACTAATGCCACTGCCTCTGCTTTCGCAACAATAGTTCCAATCAATATGATATTAGCGATCAGTTGAATTATCGCAACCGAATTCACTAGACGTGCATCACTAAACAAAATAAGTACAATCAAAATAGGTATTATAAATGGATATGTTGTATTCGATCCTCCATTTGTTAATAACGTATATACATATAAAAAAGTATATATATAAGTTATCGCATACATAGCTATTTTTGTTTCACCCTTAAACTTGTAAATTGCAATATCTCCAATAAATGAAATTATAAACATCGCAATCCCTAGTTTTATTAATGTGGGATTCGCTTGATTATATTCCATATTTTGTAACAATGTGATCATCCCCACCATATTAAAAAACATTGCTACCAACACAGCTATCAATAATACGCGATTTGCTCTTTTCAGCTGCTTATTAGTCATAGTTTCTTCCTCCTTATTAATCTGAATTTCCAAAATTCACAAATAGTCTACCATGTATTTCTATATATTTCTACATATTTCAGCATTTCTATCGCTTAATAATTAATTATAATCAATAAGGCACTATGACAAGCAAAAAATAAAAGAGGATAGGCCTCTTTTTTTGGGGCTTATCCTCTTTTATTTTCTTAAGCACTGGATTCTATTCTGAATGAATCATTAAAAATGTGCTCTATGCTTATTTATCGTCGAGTTTAAGAACACTCATAAATGCCTTTTGTGGAATTTCAACGTTACCAACCTGACGCATACGTTTCTTACCTTCTTTTTGTTTTTCAAGAAGCTTACGTTTACGTGAGATATCACCACCGTAACATTTTGCTAATACGTCTTTACGCATAGCCTTAACTGTTTCACGGGCAATAACTTTAGAACCGATTGCAGCCTGAATTGGAATTTCAAATAACTGTCTAGGAATTTCTTCTTTTAATTTTTCGCACATCTTACGTCCACGTTCGTATGCAGTATCTGCATGAACGATAAAGGAGAGTGCATCGACTTCTTCTTTATTAATTAAGATATCAAGTTTTACAAGGTTCGAACGAACGTAACCCTTCATTTCATAATCAAAAGAAGCATATCCACGGGATCTTGATTTTAAAGCATCAAAGAAATCGTAGATAATTTCATTTAAAGGAAGTTCATATTTTAATAATGCCCTTGTCTCTTCCATGTATTCCATACCAAGATAGATACCACGGCGTTCCTGGCAAAGACTCATGATTGCACCAACGAATTCTGTTGTAACCATGATTTCTGCACTTACCATTGGTTCTTCCATGTAATCGATTTCACTTGGATCTGGTAAGTTACTTGGATTTGTTACTTCAACTACGCTTCCGTCTGTCTTGATTACTTTATAGATAACGGATGGCGCTGTTGTTACAAGGTCAAGATTGTATTCACGCTCTAAACGTTCTTGGATGATTTCAAGATGTAATAATCCTAAGAAACCACAACGATAACCAAATCCTAATGCGATGGATGTTTCTGCTTCGAATTGTAACGCAGCATCATTTAACTGTAATTTTTCAAGAGCATCACGTAAGTCTCCGTATTTCGCTCCATCTGCTGGATATAGACCACAGTATACCATTGGATTTACTTTCTTATATCCTGGAAGTGCTTCTGCACATGGATTTTCTGCATCTGTTACAGTATCACCTACATGTGTATCCTTAACATTTTTAAGGGAAGCTGTGATATAACCAACCATACCAGCGCTAAGTTCATCACATGGAATGAATTGGCCAGCACCAAAGATACCAACTTCGACAACTTCTGCTTCTGCTCCTGTTGCCATCATCCTCATCTTTGTACCTTTTTTTACTTTTCCATCGAATACACGACAGAATACGATAACACCTTTATACGCATCAAATAATGAGTCAAAGATTAATGCCTTTAATGGCTCTTCTGCTTTTCCGCTTGGTGCTGAAATCTTAGATACTATTTGTTCTAATACGTCTTCAATACCAATGCCTTGTTTTGCGCTGATTCTTGGTGCATCATGTGCTTCTAATCCGATTACGTCTTCGATTTCCGCAATTACACGGTCTGGATCTGCACTTGGTAAATCAATCTTATTGATAACAGGCATGATATCAAGGTCATGATCAAGTGCTAAGTACACATTGGCAAGTGTTTGCGCTTCAATACCTTGTGCTGCATCCACTACTAAGATTGCACCTTCACAAGCTGCTAAGCTTCTTGATACTTCGTAATTAAAATCGACATGTCCCGGAGTATCGATTAAGTTAAAGATATACTCCTCGCCATCATTTGCTTTATATACAATACGCACTGTTTGTGCCTTAATTGTTATTCCTCGTTCACGCTCTATGTCCATGTTATCAAGCACTTGGGCCTGCATTTCTCGGCTTGTAAGTAAACCTGTTTTCTCAATAATACGGTCTGCCAAAGTAGATTTACCATGGTCGATATGAGCGATGATACAAAAATTTCTAATTTTGCTTTGGTCTATGCTCGACATTTTTTTCCTCCATAATTCGATCATTCACTGTATTATAGCATACAAGCCCCTTTCAGACAAGATTGAGTCTGTATTACTATGTATTTCTTCCGTTCACTAGTTATATTTCTTCAACTGTAGCATATATTTTCCTAGGACTTTTTAAGCATCTAGGAAGGGAGGGATTTATACACCAGTGAAGTGGCGTAAAAACATGCATTTCATACAACTTCTGATAAAAAGCGGTATTATTCTCGTTTCCATCTACATCACGATCCTTCTTGGTTATATATTTGTAGGTAAAGACGTTCGACAAGATGCTACATCGATAATTTCCTCCACCTTTGGGCGAATCGCTAATGCGATTTATTGCACAAACTCAAGTACCCTTTCCTGCCAGCTTGAAGATCAGGATTCACTTTCAAGTGAACTTTTTAACTCTGCCGTGGCCTCTCCTGTTCTTAAGTATGTCCAATCCAATGGGACAGTTCCTGCGACCACGAATCCTTCAAGCGAGTCCCTTGTAATACATATGACAAATGATTCTACTAATATACGTGCCCCAAATGAAGGCGACCTATTAGCAGCATCCGATGATGATTTACAGCCGGCAGCCGAGACTTTATCCTCTTATGACAACATTTATTTTGAAGACGAATACGATCCTGAAGCTGCTTTTGCATCCCATGAACTATCTTCAAGTGCGAAGCAAACTCTAATTCAGAATACTAAGATGATTTCAAAACTTACTACCTCACTTGACCGAGATTACCTGATTGAGAATTTCTATAAAGTCAATCCATCTTCCGTCATCGACAAAAAAGTATGGAATGTTAAAACGATGCTTTCTACGGATCTAACAATAAAGAAAGATTCCTCTAAGCCACAGATTTTGATTTTCCATACCCATGCGCACGAAACATTTGCAGATAGCAAATCGGGAGTGAAAAGTGATTCCATCGTCGGTGTCGGTGAAGAACTTGCCTCCGTTCTCAAGAAAAAATACGGGTATAACGTAATGCATTACAGCAAGCAGTACAACTATAACACAGCTTATAATGAAGCACTTGAAGACCTTAAACGGATTACTAAGGAAAACCCTAGCATTCAGATGATTATCGACTTACATCGCGATGGTGTTTCTGAAACTTGCAAAACCCATACGGTTTGTACGGTAGACGGCAAAGAAATGGCTCCAATCATGTTCTTTAACGGTGTGTGCAATAACAAACAGAGTTCCTTAAACTATCATACCAATCCAAATTTAACAGATAATTTAGCTCTCAGCCTACAAATGAAGTTATACGCTATGAAGACCTTCCCTGAATTTACGAAAAAGAACTTTATCAAGAGTTTTCGCTATAACATGCATATGGCAAAGCGCTACACTTTAATTGAAGTTGGGGACAATAACAATACCGTAGAGGAAGTAAAATCGGCTATGACTCCGCTTGCAGAGATCATTGCTCACGTGCTTTCCACACCAAATGAATATGCTAATTAAGCATTCCATTAAGAATATTATAAGAAATATTAAGCATTTCCCTCTTTCCTAAATGCACTATGATTTGTTACTATTGTAATAAACCATTACATTAGAAAAGAGGGATTTTTTTGAATAAAAAAACAAAGCTTATGCTTGCCGGCTTCCTAGTCGTCTTTGTCCTCAGCTGTGGAATCGCTTATTATTATCTAGATTATTACAATTTGATTCCCAAAAAAAGTTACAGCGCTGAACATTTTCAAATTGTTACACTAAAGAGTGACACTGACTTTAACTCCAATGGTATCGATGATTACACAGACCTCTTACTCGGTGCAAGGAAAGATGCCACTGACCATCCAAAATACGATGGCTCTTATTACGATGGCGGATATCCACCAAATAGTATTGGAGTCTGTACCGACGTTGTTTGGCGCGCCTTTAAAAATGCCGGTTATTGTTTAAAGGATATGGTGGATGCCGATATCAAGGCAAACACGGACCAATACCCTGCTGTACATAATTCTCCTGATCCTAACATTGATTTTCGACGTGTTCCCAACTTAAAAGTCTATTTTTCAAGACATGCTATCTCCCTCACATTAGATACTTCAAAACTGGAAGAATGGCAACCTGGTGACATTGTCGTATTCAGTTCGACACACATCGGAATTGTATCCGATAAACGTAACAAAGATGGGATTCCTTATCTTATTCATAATTCCGGCCAACCAAACCGTGAAGAAGACGGCCTGTTAAAACAAAAAGAAATCACAGGTCACTATCGCTTCGATGCAAGCAAGCTTTCTTCCTCTGATTTAATTGCTTGGCATGATTAAGCATTGCTTACCTTTGGTTCTTTGTAAAATACAGAATTAATCGCTTCACTAATTGTATAGCTGATTCGATGGATGGAATCGTCTATATTCTTTGGTGTAACGAACATATTGTTTACATCATGATCTGTCATTTCATTTAAGAACTGATAGATTTCCTGATCGGAAAAACCTTTTTTTCGAAGGGCGCTTTCCATCCGATCATCTACAATAGTTGCCGCATCTACAACAGTTGGGACTCCCAATGCAATCACATCGATTCCTAAACTTTCCTTGTTTAGTGCATTGCGGTTGTTTCCAACACCTGCACCCGGACTAATTCCTGTGTCAGTAATCTGGATTGTCGTATTTAGACGACTCGTACTCCTAGCAGCTAAGGCATCAATTACTACAAGAAGATCCGGTTTCGTCTCCTTGATGACCCCTTTTAATATTTCTGAACTTTCCATTCCTGTTTGTCCCATAACTCCTGGTGATATGGCGCTCATGGATTCCATATTGTTTCTTTTCGCAAACTCTTTTCCAAATTCTTTTACAAGATGCCTTGTTACAAATAGGTTATCAATGACTTGTGGACCTAGTGCATCGGCCGTCAGATTCCTGTTCCCCAGCCCTGCCACCAATACATGCTTTCCCTCAACGCCTTTCGAGAGCTGTTCAATGTATTTTGCCACCTGTTTGCTGACAGGCTCATGATAACTTTCATCGGAACCACTAATTTTTGGTGCTTCTATTGTAATATACGTGCCAATCGGCTTTCTCATTGCCTTGGCACCTCGTTCATCTTTTATGATGACTCTTGTGATCTTAATATCATTTTCTTCATCGTAATCTTCTTCTAAGACGACACCCTTAATTTCTACGTCGTCATCTTCAAAGGTTTCCCTCTCTTCTAATGCTAAATCGGTTCTTCTATTATTCAAATATCTTACTTCTTCCATAAAATTCCCTCTCGTTTAGTATTAATAGAACTCAACTTTTCTTTGAATTTTCTTTACTCTTTCTATCTTCTCCATATCTAGCTAAATTCATGCGATTTCGATTACTTTCGCGACTTTTTTTACAAAAAAACTCACAAATGTATATTGACAACTACAACACTTTATACTAAACTGTAGTAGTATGTTTACATTAGAAACGTCCGTGTCCGGATTTAATGAAACAATATTTTAACAAATTACCACATAGCAATGGAGGTGTACGGATTGGCTAACATTAAATCTGCTAAAAAGAGAATCAAAGTTATTGAAACTAAAACTATGAGAAATAAAGCAATTAAGTCTGCTGTTAAAACTGCAATTAAAAAAGTTGAAGCTGCTGTTGCTGCAAACGATAAAGAACTTGCAACTGCTAACTTAAGAGCTGCAATCTCAGAAATTAGCAAAGCTCAAAGCAAAGGTATCTACCACAAAAATACAGCTGCTAGAAAAATTTCTAGATTAACTGTAGCGGTAAACAAAATTGCTTAATGAATAGACAAACGTATAAGTAAAGGGAGTCATCTTGACTCCCTTTATTTTTTTCTTTCTAATTCAAAACACTATTTAAAGAAATTCTCAATAAATTCCGCTGTGTATTCATTCACCTTTTCAAAATCCATATAGTCCTTATAGATTGCTTCGATATCGTCATGGATATCTTTCGTCTGCATTAAGGACTCAATTGCCACTTCTACAAGCTGTTTACGGTATAACTCATTAAACGAGAAGGTACTCTCATACTTTTCAACAATAATTGGATCTAACAAATAATTCAAATCTACTATCTTTTCTACCTGCTTCGTAAATGTCATATTGGTCGTCAGGCACAAATCTAGATCTTTAATAATCAGATGTACTGGGTCTTGTGGCATCAGGCTCGAATAATATACTTCCATTCCATATCCCATAAAGGATGCAAACTGAATTGCCATCTTAATAAATTCTGCTGCTACACTAGATGGTCCATTTAACGCGATAATCTTCTCATCCGCTACGATAGACTCAAAGTAATCAATATAGCCTTGCGGAGTGATTGCCTCTGCGAATAATTTTCTAATCTGTCCTTGTAATTTTCCTTTTTTCAAATCATGGGTGCCAAAGATATCCTGCACTTCCGCGCGTAATTCTTCTTTATCCAAGGCACACTGATAAAAATAGTTCGTATTCTCCTGCAATTTTCCTGCTGCTGCAAGATAAGCAAAGGTTCGTTTATACCCTCTGCTGTTCTCTTTCATCAGTTTCAAAATGTCTGCACGTTTCTTTTCCAGCCCTTTTTCATCAAGATATACACCAAGATTTAAGATATTATCAACTGCTCCTGGCGTTACGGGATCAATCACATGTGGTGCTGTTCCATCAAGCATTGTGACTCCAAGCGATGGAATATGTACTGCGTCTAAGCTCTTCGCATCACTGGCACAATGAAAATGCTCTACTGCATAGCCTTTTTCTCTTGCCGTCTTACTAAACAGATTCATAAATGTATTCTTACCTACACCTGGTCCGCCTTTCAACACGTATATACGCTTGTTTGTTACCCAAGGGGCGATAATGCCCTCAAAATAATTCACAAACCCTTTGCTCGTGTTACCACCTGGAAAATAATGCTTCGTCAAATTCATAAAGACCTCCACGATTCACACATACCTTACATTTCTATTTTATTAGCAACTGATTGTCTATATGTGCTTTTAATGCTATAATAGTTGGAAAAGTCGTTGATAAAAGGAGAGTAACATGAACATATTAGTAAGCGCTTGTTTAATTGGAATTGGATGTCGTTATGATGGAAAAAGTGTAATAAATGATGATGCCATGGCATTAATGGAAAAATACACAGTCATTCCTTACTGTCCGGAAGTTTATGGCGGCCTTCCTACTCCAAGATGCCCAGCTGAAATCAAGGGAAACCATGTCATTACAAAAGAGGGCACTGACGTAACGAAACAGTATGCTGCGGGAGCAAAAGAAGCGCTTCGCCTATGCAAGCTTTATGACTGCCAATATGCAGTGCTAAAAGAAAAAAGTCCTTCCTGTGGCTCTGGCCTTATCTACGACGGTACGTTTACAGGCACATTAATCGATGATGACGGCATGACTGCCAAGCTGTTAAAAGCGGCAGGAATTCGCGTCATTGGGGAATCACAGATTAAACGAATCTTATAGAAAAAAAGAAACGGAATGCGTAAACTATTCGCATTCCGTTTCTTCTCGTTTAGTCATTCTGGTAAATCCTTAAAAAATCCTTATATGTAATGAATTTGATTACTTCGCCTTCGTCTGGAAGGTTCTCTTCGCAATAAGATTCATACTTTTTTTCAGATACTACTGTTCCATCGATTTTCCATTCTTGCTTTAAGTTTCCTTTCGTGTTTGTCACTCCGCGTTCCGTCGCCTCATACTTTTGCTGTAAGTTGTTGTTTACAAGCTCATAGCCATATTTGGTATCTTGATAATTCTCATTTTGTCCGTCTAATGTATCGGTCCGAATCACTTTGCGCTCCTTGTAATAGAGTACAAATGGGCCCTGTGTATAGTCAATGACATCTTCTTTTACTATGTTATTTTCCAAAGAAGGTAACATTCCACAATATATGACTTCTCCTGACTTATAGGAATATACATAAATACCTTCTTTATACCTGCTGCTATTAAACAACAGCTCTTCAATTCCATCTTGGTCAAGATCTAATAAAGTAACCATGACAAGCATGGCTGTATCGGTCTTTTCATTTCCGACGATTTCCGTAAATTCTTCTGGCAGGTTCTTTACTTCCGGAAATTCTTTTCGCTCTAATTTCTTGATATATCCTTTTTGTGCCTCTTTGTTATCGTCTGGTGTCGGAATGGCTTCGGGCTCTGAGGTTTGCTGCTTTCCTTTCTGACCTAGTTTTTTATTGATCCGTTCTAACTCTTCTCGCAAACGTTCGTCTTTCGTCTTATCTACGCCTTTTTGCAAAACTTCCGCAGCCTTTGTGTCATTTTCTAACGCCTCATATACTTTCGCTAGGCCAAGATACGCTTCCACGCAAGTATCATCTTCATGCAGCGCTTTCTCATATGCATATCGGGCCTGTCCATAGTTTTCCTCCTCATAATACTGTTCTCCAAATGACAATTGTTCTTTTAGCTTCTTATCGTTGTTCTTCTCTGTACATATTACAGAAATACCAACTGCAATGATTGCTATCGAAGTTAAAACTGTAATCCAAATTGCTTTAGAATGAACGCTCTTTTTCATTGACGCCCTCCCTCTATGATCCTATCTCAATCATGACACAACCGGACATTTAGCCAATTTATCCTAGTATTAATACTTTATTCACTTTTCTTCGGAATAGAACGGTTTAGCCGTAAATTCTGCCTGCAAAAGCTAGCGTTTTCTAACCATTATTCTTGAAACGAAAAAAGCCGCTACACTTTTTGTGTAACAGCTTTTTTTCGTTGTATTTTTTCCAAAGATCATTTACTTTGGCCGTCTAGCAATGTTATGAATGACAATTTTATCTTTCGGCAGTGTTGGTATTTTCGTAAGCTCATACGTAATATCCTGCCCCTTTACAAGCTCATACTCTATCGTAATCGCCAAAAATTCTACACTTGCTTCTAATATCCGTTTTGTTATCCTTTCCCCTGGACAACGATGACCTTTCTGCATATCTCCAGAACCTTGTGCAACCAGTTTATCGGAATCGCCACTCAAATTACTAAAATTCTCTGGGTCAAACTGATTTGGATTCTTCCAGATGTTTGGATCATGATTGATTCCATATACATCTAACAATACATGCTCATTCTTCTTAAACGGATACCCTTTCCAGACAAAATCCTCCTTTACAATCGCTCCCAAAAACGGTGCTAACGGATAATACCTTCGAACTTCTTCACAAAATTTATATAAATAATGCTCTTCTTGATTTCTTATACACTCTAAACATTCAGGGTTTTCATGAAGGGCAAGTGCTGCAAATGTAATATAAATCGTCGAAGCAACAATCGGACGGATTACATTGATCATCTCTACTGCAGCCATATGATTATCAAAAACATTTCCATCATCATCTTTAAACTCACATACTTTGTAGACCGGACTATCTTTCGGAACTTCAATAAAGCCTTGTCTTATATCCGAAAATATCTTTTCCATCCATTTTTCAAATGATTTTCTGGCAGCCTTTCCTTCCTCATGTGCATCAAATTCGGTACCGAATCCAAATACCATTTCCATACACTCATTGGCTTTGTTGTTTTTTATCTCTTCATCAACAGGAACGGATGCCCATTGACAAACGCAAGTAAACAACGCCACTTTTATGGCATCAAATAACACGATTGGTTCATGAAATTCCCATACGCTTATGGATTTATCCAAGTATTCTTTATAGATTTTGATAAATTCCTCTTCCGCCTCTTTACTAAGAATCGACAGAAACATCTGGCGCCTTGTTTGGTGTTCTTTTCCTTCCAGTCCATGTACTGTATTTTCGCCAAACAGCGTCTTCTTTACATATCCCGGTGCCACGCCTTTTCTCGTAAACTTATTATTGTCATAAAATAAGCCTACTGCATCTGCTCCTGTGATACAGATTACTTTTCTAGCCATTAAATGGGTAGAAAAGATTTCTGTATCCAGCTCGGCCATACGATTCTGTACAAATCGGTAACCTTCCTTCTTTAGTTTTAGCGAATTTTCAAGCCCTTTGTCTTGTGGGATTGTTTTGTTCTCTGGCATAATCGTCCTCCAAAGCCGTTCATAATAATGCTGTTAGTATTTCCACTAATTACATTATTATGCTTCTTTTGCTTGGGGCGTCTGATATCCTGGCTGATCTTTTTCATCTTCAAATAACACGCCGTCTACGATACGAACGACACGCTTTGCATGTTTTGCTACATTTAAATCATGGGTGATCATTATGATTGTATTGCCCATATCATTTAATTTCTTGAATAGCTTTAATACTTCCTTACCACTATTGCTGTCAAGCGCTCCGGTCGGTTCATCTGCAAGAAGTATGGATGGTTTCCCACTTAATGCTCTTGCAATTGCCACCCTCTGCTGTTGACCACCAGATAATTCACTTGGTCTATGGGAAAGACGCTCCGAAAGGCCTAACAATGTAATCGTGTCTAATACTTCTGCTTCTGCCTGCTTGTGAGTATATCCGCGCATCAATAACGGCATCATGATATTCTGAAGAACCGAATATGTTGGAATCAATTGATAACGTTGAAAGATAAAACCAATCTTTGTATTTCGAATCTTAGTCAGATCTTTTTCCTTTGTCTTGTGTATCGCTACCGTATCTAAATAATATTCACCTTCATCCGGGACATCCATACAGCCGATGATATTCATCAGTGTACTCTTACCACTACCTGATGGACCAAGAATCGCTAAGAATTCTCCTTTTTCAACAGTTAGGTTGATGTCCTTTAATACATGTAGCTTGCCGCCTCCGACATTATAGCTTTTATTAATATCTTTTAGATGTACCATGTATTTATCTGCGTCTTCTGACAAGACCTCTAATTCCTTGCCTTTTCTTTTCTTAAATAGTTTCATTTGTCCATGCACCTCCTTTAAGCAACAATCCAAACTCCTACTACTACCTCTTCGCCTGCATCATTTGTCTGCACAACGATCTTTAGTGTATCGTCTACTGCGATTCTGGAAAACGTAGTCGTCGTACCGAGCATAGTCGTTACCTTTGTTCCAACAGGAATCATAATCGTTTCTTCTTCTCCTGTAAGCTGGTACATCGTCCTAGTTTGTTTCTCCGAACTTGAGTCATCTGAACTTGATTTGTCTAAATTTGATTTATCTGAATTCGTCTTTCCTGATTGACTGCTTCCTTGATTCGACGAATCTGTATTTGCATTATTCATATCTGGTGGTGTCTGGCCATCTGTTCCGCCACCATTCATATCGGATGGGGCCTGGCCATTTCCGCCTCCACTACTCATATCCGGTGGTGCCTGTCCATTCCCGCCTCCACTACTCATATCCGGCGGTGTCTGGCCTTGTTCGTTACCACTTTGCATTTGGCCGGATGAGACATCCCCAGATTGTTGATTACTTCCTTGCGTGTTGTCTTGTGTACCAGTTGAATCTGAACTTTCCGGTGATGCAGAGGATGAAGTCCCTGACTGTTTATTTCCTCGATTTCCACCTTTCATCGAACTCATATCCGATGAGGAAACTTCAGTTGCAAGTGCGATTACAAGCTCGTTTCCGTTGATCTTTGTCACTTGACCATATTTTAATGACTGATTGCTTTCTAACACAACGTCTGTACTATTGGTATCTTTCGAGGATCCACCACATCCGGCAAGTACGAGACAACTGATCATTGCTACTACAAAACCTTTTTTCATGAATGTCCCCTCCTTAATCTTGATTTAATGCTTCGATTGGAATTAATCTGGATGCTTTCCATGCTGGATAGAAACCAAATACTGTTCCGGTTACGATGGCAAATCCTACGGCAAGCATAGCACCTGCAACAGAAAGATCTGCTCTTACATTAAAGTGACTGACAATCGGAGTGATACCAAAGCTTAGCAGTACACCAATTGCTCCACCAATAATACTGATTGCTGTTGCTTCTAAAAGGAACTCAAGTAAGATGTCTTTCTTGGATGCTCCAATTGCTTTTAAGATACCGATTTCATTGGTACGTTCTTTTACGGATACGAACAGTACGTTCATAATACCGATACCACCTACGGTAAATACGATGGCTGCCATGGCAACTAATAAGACTGTAAGTGTTTCATTTGATGAACTTGCTGCTTCCATCTTGCTTCCTGCATCTGTAATCGTAAACTCTGCATTGTTATAAGTTTCTTCTAATACGGATTGGATGTTTGTCTTCATCGTATCAACCGTACTTACATCTTCTGCAATTACTGTAATAATTGGACTTACATCACTTCCTGTTAAATACTTCACTCCTGTTGCATAAGGAATAAAAATTGCTGTATCAGGGCTAATTCCTGAGGATACGGAACCGACATCAGATAATACGCCATTTACAACATATGGTCTTGAATCAATATAAATTGTAGAGTCATAGGCATCTACTACTGAGCCAAAGATTTCTTTTGCTACGGTTGCACCAATGACACAGACTTTATTCTTACTTTCCTCATCGGATTCAGTAATAAAGTCACCAATCTGGAGTGTTAAGTTACTCATAGATGCGTAATTGTGTTTTACACCACCAATGGTATAAGTGGTTGCTTCTTCTAAGTCTCCTCCTTCTACTGAGGATTTTGTAGAGAGGGAAATCGTAGCTTCGCTAATACCTGGAACGAATGTCGTAATATCATCCATATCCTCTTCGTCTAATACGATTTTTTCCTGATTCATTCGGTCGCTCATGTCGTTACTTCCCATGCCGCCGCCCATGATCATGCCTCCCATTCCGCCACCAAATCCACCGGCAAAATCTCGACCTCCACCAAAAGAGCTTCCTTTTCCCGAACTATTGGATGTGCTTCCTGAAGAGCTTCCTTTCCCTCCACTAGGCATGGATGGCATATTTCCGCCTCCCATATTTCCGCCTCCCATGGAAGGAGCTCCTCCGCTACTGCCTCCCGACGAGGAATTGGTAGAACTTTTAGAACTAGAACTATTTGCAGTTTCATAGGAAATATCAATGGCACCTGCATTCAGGTTTTTAAACTGCTCTGCTACTTCTGCCTGACTGCCTTGCCCGATTGCAATTACCATGACGATGGTTGCTGCACCTACTACAATACCAATTGACGTAAGGATTACTTTGAACTTATTTTGAACGATGTTAAGCCAGACAAGTCGAACTAATTCGTTTATTTTCATGATAAATTCACCTGGCTCTCAATGATTACGGTATCCCCTTCCTTTAAGCCGGATACTATCTCTACGTTATTACCGTCAGAAAATCCTGTTGTAACTTGAGTCTTTGTCTTCACCCCGTTTTCTTGTTTTACAACGTAAGACTCTGTACCACTTGTTGTGATTGCTTTATTGGATACATAGAGTACGTCTTTTACTTCTTTTGTGATGAAGGTTACATTGCCTGTCATTCCTGTGTAGATTTTTGCTACGTCACCGGATAATGTTACGGTTACGTTATAACTTACTGTAGAAGAGTTATTCTTTGCTGTTTCAATCGTTGAAACTGTTGCTTCATAAGTTTCGCCTTCATAAGCTGTAAATTCAACTGCCACTGTATCACCAATGTTTACTACGGAAATATCTTCTTGTGAAACAGATACGGTCATCGTTACGCTTTCTGCATTGGAGTATGTCGCGATTGCCGTGTCAGTACTTAAGCTGTCTCCTGCACTATAGCCAAGAGTCATTACGGTACCGCTTACGCTTGCTTTGATTACTCCGTCTCCAACATAATCATTGAAATCAGATAATACTTCTTTTGCTTCTTTTAATGTTGTTTCTGCACTTGTTACATCATCATCGATGCCATCGATTGCAATTTGGTAAATAGAATCTGCATTGTTGTAAGTTAACATGCTTGCTTCATATTCTTGTTTTGCTGTAATTGCCTCTGTTGACTGGCTCCTTTTTGCAGAACTTAAATTAGATTTTAATGTACTGTAATTGCTTTTGATTGTATCGTATTGAGATTGTAAGCTTTCCACTTGGGATTCTAATGAGCTTACTTGTTGTTCTAACTGTGATTTTTCCTGTTCATTTGTTGCACTGGATACTTTCTTCTTTGTACTTGTTAATGTTTTTTTCGTAGAAGTAATCTGGCTCTTTAAGCTGCTTAACTGCTCGTCTGCATCATCGATTGCTTCCTGTGCATCTGATACCGCTTTTGCTAATTTTGCAATCGTTGCATCATATTCTGCTTTTGCTGTCGTTCCTAACTTCTTATTGCTTTTATACGTATATTCTGCTTCTACTTTTTGTTGATCACGGTCTAATTTTGCTTGTTTTAATGCAAGGTTTGCTGTATCAACTGTTGCTTGTAATTCTTTTTTATATGCTGCTAAGCTTTCAGACGTAACTTTAAGGATTTCATCTCCTTTTTTTACAACCTGACCTGTGCTTACTGATACACTTTCAACCACTAATGCAGAACTACTTGAAGTACTTGAACTAGTGGAATTGCTTGCTGCTGTTGTGATTACTCCTCCTGTGGAAGTTGTTGCTGACATTGTCTTTGTACTTCCACTTGATGTTCCTGTTGTTCCACCGCTGCTACCAGATGGCGTAGATTGTGCTCCACTTGTTCCTGAACTTTTCTGACTAGAACTACCGGATCCACTTGAACCGCTTCCTGAGGAACTTCCTGAAGAACTTCCTGAACTTGAGCCGCCTGAGGATTGTGAACTGCTGCTGGATACGCTTGCAGTCACTGGTTCTAATTCAAAGTTTTGTGTCACTGTACCGATTTCGATTGAACCACTTTCCGTTACCCCTACTGTAAGGTTTCCTTTGGCTACCGTTGTCTCTTTGCTTACGGTTTCTGCTGTATCATCTTTTTTTGTTGAATGTACAACGCCATAGCCCCCGCCTGAAATGACGCTTGCAATTACAACGACCGCACATACAATCTTTACTCTTGCAAGTCCTTTATTTTTTATATTCTTCATCTCTTAGCCTCCTTAATTACGTTCCACAATGCATATATCATTTGCATTTAAACCATCTGTAATTTCGATATATGTTCCATTATCTTTTCCTGTCGTTACAGTGACTTCTTCCGTCGTACCATCTGTCTTTTG
This sequence comes from uncultured bacterium, assembly GCA_905214875.1. Classification (GTDB taxonomy): domain Bacteria; phylum Bacillota; class Clostridia; order Lachnospirales; family Lachnospiraceae; genus KM106-2. Next base: position 104,929 of record CAJMNR010000005.1, read on the forward strand.
ACGTTTTACGGTACTTGTACTGCCCTTAGTTGTTACTGCATTTACTGGAACATAAATAACATTTTCTAGCGTCTCTTTTTCAATTGAAATCGTTGCCGCAGTATCTGCCTGTAACTGGCCATCACTGTTATCAACCGTTACAGTTACCGTATACGTAACATTAGAAACACTTCCGGAACTTGTTGGTGAAGTTGCTACCGTACTAACAGTTCCTTCGATTGCATTTCTTTGACCTGTAATTGTTACATACGCTTTATCGCCAACACTTACGGATGCAATATCGGATTGAGATACAGTAAAGTCAATATCGATTGTTTCTGGTTTAGAATAAGAAACAACCGCGCCGCCTTCCACCATTTCATCCCCGCTAGCATATGCTAAGGAATAGATTGTTCCGTCCTGGCTTGCTGTGATGATTCCTTTATCTTTGATTCCATTTAATAGGGATAAGTTTGCTTTTAAATCAGCTAACGTTTCTTCTGCTTCTTTTACATCTGCATCAAGATCTTTCACTGCTGCATCGTAAATGCTTTTTGCATTTTCATAAGTCAATGTACTAATCTTGTATTCCTTATTTAAGGTAATCGTTTCTTTTTCCTGATTTACAAGTGCTGTCTGATAGTTTGCTTTTAATGTTGCATAATTGTTCTTTAAGGATTTAAGACTTGAGGTTGCTTCCTCTTTCGCCTTTTCATAATTAGAAAGTGCTTCCTCATATTTCTTAGTGGCACTCTCGGACTTTTCGCTTGCCTGTTCTTTTGCCTGCTGTGCCTCTTGATATGATTTATTCAGCTCATTTAGCTGCTTCTCGATATTACTTACCTGCATATCGATCTTATTCTTATCTTCGGTTGCTGTTTTCACAGCTTCATACGCTTCTTTTATCGCATTCAATACTTTGGCATCCACGGTATAGGATTCTGTAGTACTCTTTGTATCTACTGTATTCAATAGGCTTTCAAGCTTTTTCGTATATTCCTGTTCCGCTTTCTTTACTGCTTCTTCCGCTTTCTTTTGCTGTTCAGATAATTTCTTGCTTGAATCTTCTAATTTTTTCTTGTCGCTTTGATATGTCTTATTTACCGATTCAAACGCTTTTGTTGCTTTCTCAAGCGCCTGTTCATATGTTTTCGCAGTTGCTTTTAAGTCCGCCACATTATATTTTGTATAATACGTATTGTTATTTAGTGCCTTTGTGTATTCGCTTATCTTTGTGTCGGCATTGGTGATTGCTTCCTTTGCTTCATCTACAGCATTCTGTAATTCTTCAATGCTTGCTGTATACTCAAGTAAAGAAGTATCCTTTAACTTCAAATTTGTTTCATAATCATACTTGGCCTGTGCTAAATCACTTTGATAATTAAGCTTGGCAGTCTTTAATGTGTTCTCTGCCGAAGTAATCTGCTGCTCATAATACGTAATTAGATTCTTTATATCGTCTGTAGATACCTTTACAAGAGAATCCCCTTTTTTCACAGTATCTCCAGCTGCAACTAACACTTCCGTTACTCCTAATGTTAAGCCTGAGCTACCATAGGAAATATCAAATGTTTGATCTGTGCTTCCTACATAAGTAGTTCCATCACCGCTTAAACCGATTGTCAGATTACCTTGCTGTACTTCTACTGTCCTTGTCTTTACCTCGGTTGTTACCTGACCATTTTCCCGTGCAGTAACTTTATAAACCACCGCTACCGATGTACCACTTACTGCCATTACAAGGACAACACTTACAACTACCAATCGTTTACGTGTCACATGTAGCTTTTCCTTGATTCCTTTCACGTAGTGTGCTCCCTCCTTCTTCCTTTTCCTTTTGCTTTACTTGTAAATAGTATAGAAAAAGATTGAACAACCATTGTAAAGACTGTGAAAAAACTCTGAAGTATTTGTGAAAAAACGGTGTCCTTGAATTGTTAACCATTTTATTATTCTTGTTGACAATCCAGCAAAATGGTTTATACTGGAAGTAACGATTTATGTACATAAACTAAAAACTTAATATGAGAAAGGAATTTACTTATGAAAAACAATGCAAAGCTATCAACTAAGACAATCGCTCAAATTGGAATGTTTACCGCTGTAATTGCCGTATTATCTCAGATTTCATTTCCACTTCCTTCTGGCGTTCCTGTAACTCTGCAGACATTCGCCGTCGCTTTGGCAGGCTACGTCCTTGGTGCGAAATATGGTGCTTATTCCACTGCAATCTATATTGCTCTTGGTGCTGTTGGCGCTCCTGTATTTGCCGGTTTCTCTGGTGGACCTGGATTTATTACAAGCCTTTCCGGTGGGTTTATCTGGGGATTCTTATTCCTAGCTTTCTTCTGTGGTCTTGGCATTACAAAATCCAGCAAAGTGATTGCTAATGCATTCGGTATTGTTGGCCTAATCATCTGTCATGTACTTGGTGTGTTACAGTTCTCTCTTGTTGCTAAGACAAACTTAATCGCTGCATTTACCGCTGTTTCAGTTCCTTATTTGATTAAAGATGTCCTTAGCCTAATCATTGCTTATGGAATTGCTCTACAAATCAGACGTGCATTACGAGCTTCCAACCTTATGGAGGAACGTGCGTAGGCTTAGAGCCCACCATCTGATTTGCATGCATCAGTTTCAGGGCATGGGCTATAACGAAGAATTTACAATCAATATGATGGATGTGATCGAAGAATTAAAACAAGACACTTCGCAAATGGTTACTGTCTTAGAATCTATGGATGATATCTGTGCGAAATGTCCGAATAAGTTGTCAGAAGATATTTGCGCCTTAAGCACTCCAGAAAAAAAGAGTTCGAATAAGGATGGACGTGTACTTGCTTCGTTAGGTCTTACAGACGGCGAAAGCTATCCGTTATCTTCTATTCTTACTAAGATTGATGAAAATATCGAAGAGATCTATGAGGTCTGCTGCAAAGGCTGCGGCTGGGAGAAACAAGGCGTCTGCTCTGTGGAATGTTTAAAGAACGGACTTGCGAACACATTTTATTAATAGGGGATGTATTCATATAAAGAGAGGTGCAAGGAACTCCTATCGTCAACAGAGTTCTTTGCACCTCTTTTTTTACACAAATAGCAAGTAAATATACTCCTTGCATTACGTTAAGTTGTTACTCTATGATTGTCAATGCTTTTGTAAAGTGATTTAAGACTTCAACGCCATCCTTTGTTACTAATACAAGGTCTTCGATGCGGACTCCCACCTGACCTTCGATATAGATTCCTGGCTCGATGGAGAATGTCATTCCTTCTTCTACTAAAGATTCATTTGCAACGGATACATCCCCTGCTTCATGCACTTCTTTTCCAATAAAATGTCCCAAACGGTGCGTGAACTTGTCTCCATAGCCCGCTTCCGTAATAATGTCTCTTGCTGTCTTATCTATATCGCAAAAACGTACCCCTGGCTTAATCATTGCAAGTGCAGCTTCCTGTGCCTTCTTCACGATTTCATATACTTCTCTGTTCTGATCGCTTACTTCTCCAAAGAAAACAGTTCTTGTCATATCGGCACAGTATCCGTCTTTGATACATCCTACATCTAAAAGGACACAATCACCTTTCTTTAACACAGCATCTCCGCCTTCATAATGACCAATGGCTGCATTTGCTCCAAATCCAACGAGTGGTGGGAACGAGAAACCGTCTGCTCCAAGGCTCTTATAAATGTCTAAGAATTGGTTGGATAATTCTAGTTCTGTCATTCCTTCTTTAATACAAGATTGGAACTCTTTCATTGCCTGATCATTGATTCTAGACGCAGCCCTCATTTTTTCCTGCTCTTCGCTATCCTTTACTGCACGAACCTGATCTACATAAGATGAGGTTACTTTGTAGATGGATGCCTTTGCTTCTTCCATTAAAGGGATCAGAAATCTTGCAGCCATGTTCTTGTCGATTCCAAGTGGCTTGTCCGCCTTTACTAAACTTGCAAGCACGCTAATCGGATTCTCTGTATCGGTAAACCAAACTTTTTCAAAGCCGAATTCTTCCGGTACTGTGAATAAACGATTTACAAATAATTTATGTTCTCCGTCTGAAGATATATAAAGGGCTAAAAATCGTTCTCCCGGACTAATAAACTTTCCAATCAGATAATCAATGGCAAATGGATCTGTAACGACCATTTGCTCGATGCCGTCTTTCTTTAATTGTTCAAGTACTTTTTCAATTCTTTTCATCTTTACGTTCTCCCATCTATTCACTTATTTTGTTATAAGCTTATTAAGTAGAGCATGGCATCCTTCACATACATCACGGTATGTCTCGTCAAAATTACCAGTATACCATGGATCTGCGATGTCCCTGCTGCTATTCGCAAATTCCAACAAAGAGTAAATCTTATGCTCTTTGTCCTCTCCAAAGATTCGCATCATATTTTTTATGTTATAACGGTCCATTCCAATAATCAAGTCATAATGATAATAATCTTCTTTTGTAATTTGTCTTGCTTGACGTTTTGAAAATGGGATATTCTCTTCCCTTAATTTTTGCTTTGTTCCTGGATGAACGTCATTGCCGATTTCCTCACGGCTTGTGGCAGCTGAAGCAATCTCAAACTCCGCTTCTAAACCTGCTTTTCTTACTAAGTCTTTCATTACGAATTCTGCCATTGGGGAACGGCAGATGTTGCCGTGGCAGACGAATAATAGTTTAACCATTGTTTTATATCTCCTTTATCCTCAACTATTTCACGTTTTCTCACTATCTCTTTACTAAACTAGTAATGAACTCAAATTGTATAGATTAATTGATCCTTTTCATCTATAACATCACCTACCTACTTCTCATACTCAATCCTAAAATACTCTAAATATTGTTTAAATACATCTTGCGCGGTAAGACACGTATCTATTAAATATCCTTTCTCCTCTTTCCATTCTGACAGCCCTCTATAGTAAAACATTTTCAACTCTTCTGTAATAATAAATGGGACAACATGATAGCGTAGGCACTCCTTAAACAATAATAATCTTCCTACTCTCCCATTGCCATCTTGAAAAGGGTGAATTCGTTCAAATCTATAATGAAACTCTAGTAACTCTTCTAAATTACAACTTTCTTTCCTTTTATATTCTTGCAAGAGAGATAGCATCTCACCTGATACATTTTCAGGTGCTGTAGTCATAAGCCCTCCCACTTCATTTGGTAATTGTTTATAATCACCTACAGCAAACCATGATTTACGACTATCGGAGGTTCCATTTTTCAAAAGGAAATGAAGTTCTTTCACCATCTTTTCTGTAATACATTTATCATAATGATCAATGATATAATCAATGCAACGAAAATGATTTACCGTCTCTACAATATCGTCTACATTTATGCTTGTTTTCTCTGCACCAATTGTATTGGTTTCATAAATATATCTTGTTTGATCATGCGTAAGTCTACTTCCTTCTATATGGTTTGAGTTGTATGTTAGTTCAATCTGAAGCTTATGATAGATACCACCTGCCATTCTTTCATTTTTTTCTTCTGTTAATCTCATAGCAAGTGGAGAGGAGATAGCTTCCTTACTATTTTTTCGTAATGGTCTCTTGGCATTCTCCGGTATAAACCATGTCTTTCCCCTTAAATGTGCACCCGGTATCTTCTCTTTTTGACAATAGTTTCTTACGGTACGTTCTGATACGCCCCATTTTTCTGCTATTTCTTTCACAGATAAAAATGTCATTGTGTAACCTCCAAACTTTATTATATGTTAAGTATAACACTTTATCGGCAACTTTAAAACTTTACAATGTGTTTTTTGCCGATATTTTTTTTCATAATCACAAATCAACAAACCCAGCCGTAAACATCAAGTCATACACAACCAACCTTGTACTTCTTGACATTCCCGTCTGGGCTTGTTTCATAGTAGTTAAGCACTTAAGCCTAATTGTGCATTCCCAAATGCTTAACCTCACTCATTCAATTTTTAAGTTATGTCACCGCAATCTTTCTTTCAATTAATCTCTTGTTACGTTCCCGTCAAAACGTCTGCCATATTTTAATCTTGGGATGTTAGAACTGAGAGCCATTCAAACCCTTGATTTCACTGCATTCCAAAACCTCTCTTCTACTAATACCGTGGCAGATGAATAACAGTTTTATCATAACTTTATTTCCTCTACTATCTCTTTTTACACTCACATATGCAGTCTCCCTCTTGTTTCATTATGCATAAAGAAGATCGTCTAGATACTGATATTCTACCATGAGACGGTCATTCTGTTACAATAAACTTAAGGTTGCATATAAGCAAACTTCCTAATTTATTTTCTCCAAATCGAAAATATTTTGCGTTTTTCCTTACTTTTACGGTGATTTCAAGCATAAAAAATCTCCAGGGACTTTCATTCCTGAAGATTTTTGTTATTTATATGACTTATATTCAACTTTGATATAAGTATTTTTCACTTCAAATCCAGTGGACTAAAAGTACCCTATACATAACAGACTGTTTATTCTAAATATTTCTTACCTCTTGCGACTTCTTCATCTGTAAATCCATATATATCGCTCTTTTTCCCTAGTTTCACATATATTGGAGAACGAAAAGCAATCCAATAATTTATTACTATCCAAAGGATTGCAAACACAACATCCCATACTGTGTACTCTGATGCTGTCTGAATCAAATATACAATTGATACTGGTAACAATCCAAACACTGCAGTAATCATTCCTGGATTGTAGTATTTTTTAATTGCAATATTGAAAACAAGCAGATGTCCTATCGTCTCCACAAAAGTAAATATCGGAACCGCTACATTTAAAAATCCGACGTTTGGAAATGCCAATGGCAACAAATATACGATTGCCACATACCACCAGTTACCAAACATAGCATTTAAATTATTTAATGGCCAGTTTTTTGCATCTGGATCCGTTAGCCCAAGTTCCACTTTCAGCCCCATATTTGCAAAACCTCCCGGAAATGCAAACTCTTCAAAAAAATGAAGAAACAAAATACTTGATGATACCAGAATCATCTTTTCTCTTAGACTCCAATTTCCTAATAAATGTTTCTATAGAAAAAACCTAAAATTACTTGCCACATTCTGCCCCCAGCAATTCAGAAAATCTGTAATAGCATCCTTCATGCGGTATCCAATCAGCATTGTGGTTTTCTCTCCGCCCGTCTGTGGACGCTTTCTGACCATATTTCCAGACTTGCGTAACTCCTGATTGAAGTTCCTAATATTCTCGGAATAGCAACCATTGTCATCGCACCAGTTCTTATAATGCTCATAGACCACAGATGTTCTAACCTCTGCTGTTTCATCCTCGATAAGCCTGTCCTCTGCGAACTGCGAAACCTTATCACTCTCATGACAGTAGGTGGCCGTAGCATCAATAACTGATTGTGGTGGATTAAAGCCTACCTCTTTTAACAGGTAGTACCCCTCAAGTAACCAGTTAAGAATTGCACTCTGCAGCTCTGACTCGGAAAATTCTTCCTTCAAACTTTTGTCCTGCTCCCACTCTTCAAAATGTCTTTCAAATGAAACGATATACACTCGGTTACTTGTAAAAAACGTCATATCTATTATCACAGGCAAATAGTTGGCATTCACGTAAAGTTTGAATTGAGGCTTGAAGTCAAAACTGTTCTCATGAAGGAAACGAGCATTTAATGTATCATTTCCTGCCATGTTTTTTACCTGTGCAGCATTCAGAAGTAATCCTCTGCTCGGCTCTGAAATATTGGCAAATCGTATACCTGCTAATCTTGCAATATCCTCCGTAGGATTTTGACTATTGGTATTAGTCTTTTGTGCAATAGTTTCCGGTCGAACCGCCCTACCATAATCTCCAAACACGGTAAGAATGCTCTCCATCAAGGTTCCCTTGCCATTTCTCGTAGTCTCCCCATACAGGAAAAACATACATTCATAACGAGTGTCTCCACTGATTGCATATCCGAGTGCCTTTTGCAGATATTTTGCTTTCTCCCTATCCCGGCTCATGATTTCATCAATGAATTCACAGAAACGCTCACTTCTTGCTAGTGGCACATAATCCACAGGTGCAAGTTTTGTGATAAAATCATCTGCTCTATGTTCACGGAAGGATTTATTTTTCAAATCAAACGTTCCGTTTCTACAGTTAAAGAGAAATTTATCTGTGTCGAACTTTTCCATCGGAACTGGATAAACACTCTCAGCATCACAGATATATGTGCTTCTAAAACCCCTTTGAATCCATTTCTTTACAAACATATCTGTAAAGAACTCTCTCGTTGCCTCATCCTGTATAGTTGCAGAATAGATGTTAATTGCATCAGCTAAATCTTTAGCAAGTTCCATAGCCTTTAATACCCCAATATCCGCACCCAACGAATACCATCGTAGATGTACCATTTCTTGCGTTCAGGAACATATCTTGCAATGTCTTTGAATATTTCTGCAAAAAGTCTACCCTTGCCCAAATCTCCGCTTTTATAACGTGGATTTGATTCAGGTTTTAACTCATTAAGAACTGTGGTTAGTTCATTAAAATCGTCTGTTGCCGCACTAATACCTTGTGGCTTATAGAACTCTTTGCAGTTTGTAATTGCTTTATGGATTGTCATATTCCCGTAGGTTTCCGCACTATGTACCTCATCCCACTTGTCACGCATTCTTAAAGAATTTCTAAAAAGCCTATCCATCTGCTCTGCGTCTCCTCCACGCCAAAATGTGAGGATGTTACAAAGTGCCAGATCACCTTCACTCACAGACTTGCCTTCATTGTCACCATTCCATAAAGCCTTTGACTTCTTACCATTAGCTGAAGAAAACATCTTCTCAAGAATCGTTTCATCTGACAGGTAACTTCCCGGAACATTTATAGTTCCTTTTGTTGCTTTCGCATTAGGCTTAACCATATATGTATCAAGCACCCACTGAATTTCCTTTGTACATTCATTGACGCCATACTTGTTCACAACATTGCCTGTAAGCATGATGAATCTTTTCGTAAAACCTGCTGGATATATTTCCAAGCCAAGTTTTCTGTTGTTGAAGTAATAGCGATTTTTGTCAAACACAAGCCCCGGTGCATATGCCACAATGTGAATTCCTGTATCTGAAATGCTTATCTCCGCATAGGATTTAACCTTGTTCACAATCTTTCTTGCGAATTTATTCAATTTTCCATTGATAACACAGGCATCAATATCGATTACCACCAAGTCTCCAAACGCTCCAATTCCGATTGCGTCATATCCACCCTTTTGAAAAATGACCTCAATTTCAGCAAGCGACTAAAAATGCTTTGGATTACCAGGAGAAGCCCTAGCACCATTTATCTGATATGGAATCTTGTCTGGCTTATCCTTACCTAACTTCTGTTCAAGCTTAGCTAAGCAAAACAGTGGCTTTTCCATTATCCCTTTCGGGATGTTATCAAATTGCACTTTCAAGTTCTATCCCCCTCCTTTGTGTTGCTCTTACATAGACAGGAAAAATTACAACCCTTACCTTCAGTCTCCTATGGACAGGAAATCTGATTTCGAACGGAAATTTTTGAGATTTCATTCGTTCCCACCTCCTCACTATTCGCTGGGCATTTTTTCTTTAATTGACCGAAAGATTTTTATCTCTTTTAGAAGTTATGTATTGGTAAGCGGGAAATTCCAAATCCCAACAAGTCCTTTCTCCTTCTACATATCCATGGACAAAGAATTCTGTTTTGGGCGGGCGAATTTTCTCATTCACATATGTAAGTAAGAAAATCTTGCATTTCCCTATTCAAAAGAACAGTTGTTTTTCCTCTTAATCCTCCCAATTACAGTTAGTTGGATTTTGAACGAGAGAATTTAAAAATATTTTTTCTTTCTATCCTTCTAATTCTTAAAAGAGAAATCTAGCACGATTTGACGAGCATAAATGAAATTTCTTTCCCTCTAATACCTATAAGAAAATAAATGATGTGATTTTCTGAAAAATGGGCAAAAAAAATAAGGAGCAACCTTTCGGTCACTCCATCAATGAATTCATAAGAAAAATTTATATTCGAACAATATTTCGATTGTCATAAAGCTTTACCATCCATTCCCCTGGAATCTCACTAATAATATCATCTATAATCCAATCTATTCCATCCTGATCCATTTTGCTTTTTATTTCATTAATCTTTTTTTGAATAAGACAACTCGTTATCTCTTCATTTTCACAAATCAAAAAACCACAAGAGTTTTCATAATCTGAATCATTAACTAAATTTATAATAACCATACTCAACACCTCCCTTAATTGATATCCTTTACAACTTTTATCGCAACACCTTGCATTATGCATTCCTCTACATAGAAATCTTCCATATCATCATTTTCTGGATGTAAACGTACTTTACCATTACGCTCAAAGAATACTCTTTTTAATGTAGCTTCATCATCTAGCAATACTACTGCTATATCCCCATTTTCAACAAATTTCTTTTTTTATTAATACTAAGTCACCCTCATTAATTCCTGCGTTTATCATAGATTATCCTTTTGCTCTAAGAAAATAATACTCACTATCACCTGTAATCGACTTTGGCATAATTATATAGTTTTCTATATTTTCCTCTGCTAAAATCGGCCTTCCACAAGCTATCGTACTAACTACTGGAACTTCTATATTAGTATTTACAATTTTTTGTATTTTACAGTTTGTAATTTTTTATTTTTATTAACAATAATCCTTCCGTCTTTTTTCATTTGATTTATATATCTTGATATTGTCGCTGTTGATAATGATAAATCTTTTGCAATCTGAGAGTTTGCAGGAATACATCCATTATTCTAATAATAATCATTAATATACATTTCTATAAGAGAAAAATAATCTGAATTTTTATGTTGCATATTGTCACCTACTTTCTATCTGAAACTTGTATTACAGTTAGAATAGCACCGAACGTACGTTCTTGTCAATAGCAATTTTATTGTATACAAAGCACTTACTATTTGATATAATTGTACATTATTGTGCAAAGGAGAATGAGCTATGCCTTTTGATAACTCAAACATATCTCTAGCTGAAATTGAACAGTTAGAACATAAATATTTAATGAAATACTGGTACTTTTTGAAATTCTGTGAAGATGAGATTGTCTCCGGAATAAAATCTATGGAAGATATTCGAGCAGATTGGGATGGCAGATATGGTACAGGACGTGGCGGCACCTCTGAATTCGATGTTGGATGTGAGCGCATAATTTACGCTTTATTGAATGGTAAAATTGCAGGAAGACCAAATTCTAGCCCCGTGAGTTCTGATTTATTTTTTGAAGTTGATGACGCATATATTCATATCGACCTAAAATCTGTTACCACCAGCGAAGGGGGAGAGAAAGACAATATCAACGATTTTTCAGAAGACATATTTATTGGACGCAATCAAAACTCTTATAATTACGATATGGAAGTTCGTGTTAAAAAAAGTGAATGTAGTCCTGAAGTTTTAGTAAGATTCGAGACGCCAGCTGATGCAAACAAAAAAACTGTTTCTATCAGAAGACCATACATTCCTAATTTACCACAGTTTTATACAAAATCTAATGGTGACAAAAAAATAACATTAACTTACTTTGTATGCTTACTTAATAGTACAGTGTCTTCTGAAACTCAAATGATATCCATTTTGTGTATGCCAAATGGCTTATTGTCTCAACACTATGGCACAAGACCATTAAAAGCTGGAAAGACTATTGATACTGTAACCCTAGCAGATGGTTCAACTGCTGAACGCTATACCGCAAGATACAAATTTAAGGAAGTACCTACTTTCGAATTACTTGACGGCAATAAAAAAAGAGTACGTATAGTACATAAGAATCCAAATATGTCAGATTATGTGCGAGACAAACTATCATTTTATTTAGACAATTTTGATCCACAAATTGATGAATAAATCCACTTAAAAGGGAGGCATTTCAGCCTCCCTTTTGTTTACAACTTTTATCAATATATTTTTTTATAACTTTATAGACATGTTCAGAAAGCTTACGAAAACTACCTTGCACCTGACTTCCCCACTTTATTTTATTCTTTATAAATTCCAATTCACCCCATATATCTTTTATAAAAACACCATCTTCACAATCCTCAATATACGTAATTGGCTTAGTATGAATTCTATGTGGCCATAAATCATATGGGTCATCCCATATCGGTTCTTCGGAGTAAAAATACTCACCAACAACTTCAACGGCAGCCATAAACTTTGAGTGTTTCGTAATATAGTATATTATTTTGTCGCCAATTTCCATCTGCTTTAGTGATTTCTTATTTCGTTCAGAAAATCCAGCACAAACAAACTTATTTTCAATATCCCACTCATAATCAATTTCATTGGTAACAATCATATAATAATTTGACGTATCAAATCCTCCACCCAGACAAATTACTTTCCGCCATTAGCTTCGTCATATTCCTTAATTGCTGCAATAATACCACTAGCTATTTTTGTCGCCAATTTTACAGGAACTGCATTTCCTATCTGCGTATACATTTTATTCAAGCTACCTGTGAATTCATACTCAAGAGGAAATGTTTGTAGGATTGCACATTCCCTTGCGCTTAATCTACGCATTTTATTAACATGAATTTCAGGGCTAGTAGCTGTAATCGTATCACTTGGTCTATCCCAGTTGGTTATTCTAAGTGACTGTTCAAACTTAATCTCTTTTTCAACTAATGTAGTTACTGCTTCATCATATTTGTCATCAAAACCAAATATTTTTTTCAGCTCCCACCAATCTTCAGGTTTTGGAATGCTGCCGGAATTATTATCCTTACGAAACCAATGACCTGCCGTATAAGAATATCCAAAGTGCTCATCGACCTTTTTAGTTGTCCAGCCGGCTTTATCTCTCCAATAGCGAAGATAATCACATATATCATGCTGATTAACTTCATATTTACGGCCCCAAAATGTGTCAGCCACATTTTCAGACGCAACATGATTTCTTATTACAAGTTCTTCACTTTCTGGATTCACTCCTAAGATGGAATAAAATTCTTCAACATCAGCAAGTTGCGTTTTCTTAATATGATTTTCTAATTCCGCTTTGCTAATTCTTATTTCCTTTTTAGTCAACTTTTTATTAGATAAAAATCCAATTGCTTGCTCTGTTGTGATTGCTGGAAGTAAACCTTCTGCACTCTCTGAAACACCTTCAACATAATGCGTAGCCACTGGATAAGGATTTTCTACCCCTATTCTATTCCCGATAATAACCACACGCTCTCTAGCCTGCGGAACTCCATACTCTGCTGCATTGAGAATTCGTGCATCAACCTTATAGCCTATTACATTTCCGTCTTTATCTTTAAGGTTTTCAAAATCTGATTTAATCATTTCAAAAACCTTACCACCTTCAATTGATAATAATCCTTTTACATTTTCTGCAACAAAAAATTTAGGTTTCTTATCAGAAATCACCCTTAACATTTCCTTATATAAGAAATTTCTCTTATCTTCCATTGAACGCTTAGTATTAGCAACCGAAAAGCCTTGACAAGGGAAACCTCCAATGATTACATCTGGACGATCGGGAATGTCATCACTAGATATTTTCGTAATATCTCCATGAACAATATGCTTTCCTATATTTTTTCTATATGAATTTACTGCATCTTCAAAAAAATCATTGGCCCATATTATTTCAAATCCAGCATTAATAAATCCCAAATCCATTCCACCTGCACCAGAAAACAAAGATACAACCTTAAGTTTATTGGGGTCGTTCTGAACAAAAAACTCTTCATTCTCATCTTTTACAAGTTCAACAATATCACTTATATCACACTGTAATGTATCACATATTTTTACTAACACATCGGAACTAACCATTTCTTGTTTTCCAATTTTAGCAAGTGTACTACTACTAATCTTTGCCTGCTTACGCAGGTCTGTTTTCGTCATCTTTCTATCTATTAACATCTTCAATAACTTATCATAACAAGCTTTCATTTTTTTGCCCCTTCGTATATATGATAATATCATTATAACACCTTAGTTCACACGCGTCAAATAAAATGTTTGATGCAATAAACATTTTATCTGTCGCTTACAAACTAAAAAGCCACAATCCTAGTAATACACCTACCAACGATTGCGGCTTTTTCATCAATATTTCATCCCTAAGTAGTCCATTACTACTAAGAATTTTTCCCCACACATTTGCCTTTATTCCAATTCCCGGCATGACCCTTAGTAGTCTAAACCGTAGTATTTATGCGGTTTCCCGCCTTATTTCGCCCTACTCTGTCCAAGTTTGCGAAGGTATGAATTATAGTAAAACTGGAGTGCCGTGGCAGATAAAAAGTATTTTAATCATTGATTTCTCCTATCTCGAAATGCCTTACTTTGCCCCATTTTGCAAGGTTTTGCTGGTTTTTTATCAGTCATGTAATTTCGGTCATTCTGTCACACTTTTGGCATATCGTTGCCTTTCGTGGCAAAACATATCCGTGTGTAGTAGTCAAATCGTAGTCAGTTTACCGTGTGCATCTGATAACGATAAGGGGCTTACTTCATCAAAGTATAGCATAAGAACCTGGTTTTATCCATAAAAACAGCCGACCAGATTTTGCTCTAGTCGGCTGCTAATGTTCATCTCGTGAAATCCGAATTTTTAACATTCGAATTATAGATTTCTTCCAGTTTCATATGCTTCCTGCATTACCTTCGTTTCTTCTACGGAACCTTTTTCCCATGCACCAACTCCATAGATAATTGCTTTTTCCTTTAAAAACGAGGCTTATTTAATATTGATAACGAGACTTCATCTTGACCAAGAAGCCAATAGAAACTGCAAGTGCACATAGTTCAGCTACAACAATAGAAAGCCAGACGCCATCTATTCCCAATAGAATTGGAAGCAGCATTACGGCAGCAATCTGGAACAGCAACGTTCTTAAAAATGATATTGTAGCAGATACTGCTCCGTTGTTTAGTGCTGTAAAAAATGATGATGCATAAATGTTAATACCTGATATTAAGAACGATAATGAATACAACATAAATCCTCTGGTTGTCATTGAAATAAGTTCTGCATCATAACTAACGAATACTAATGCCAGTGGTCTGGCTGTCAGTTCTGCAAGTACCGTCAATCCAACGCCAACGCAAGATATAATCACAATACTTCTTTTTAAAAGTTTCTTCAGTTCATCATGATTACATGCTCCATAATGAAATCCTACAATTGGAGCACTTCCAATGGCATATCCAAGAAATACAGAGGCAAATATAAAGTTCACATACATGATAACACCATATGCTGCGATGCCATCTTCTCCAGCAATTTTCATAAGCTGATAATTGTAACAGATATTTACAACAGACATGGAGATATTTGTCATGAGCTCAGATGCACCGTTCGTACATGCTTTGATTAGATATCCGACATGCCATTTTGTTTTTCCAAGTCTTAGTGCGCTACTATTCTTAGAAATAAAATAGATCAAAGGAATGATTCCGCCCATGCACTGTGCCAATGCTGTAGTGCTGGCTGCGCCTACAACTCCCCACTTAAATACTGCAATAAATAATACATCTAAAATAATATTCGTTACACCTGCAATAATGGTAACTATTAATCCAAGATTTGGTCTCTCTGCTGTCACTAAAAAGCTCTGGAACACATTCTGCAGCATCAGTGCTGTAAGTGCAGGAATAATAATTCTCCCATAATTAATGCAACAGGTTAACATTTCACCTTCTGCTCCAAGAGCAATGGATACAGGTCTTAGTAATGCAAGACCAACAACAGTAATCAAGATTCCAGCTCCTATTGTAACATAGACGAGCAGAGAAAATATCTCATTGGCCTCTTTATTTTTGCCTTCACCAAGTTTCATCGCCACTAAAGCACTTCCGCCTGTTCCAATCATAAAGCCAATTGCACCAAATATCATTAAAAATGGCATGATTAAATTAATTGCTGCAAACGGTGTCTTCCCAACAAAGTTGGAGATAAAAAAGCCATCCACCACACCATAAATCGATGTAAATATCATCATGATGATAGATGGCAGTGTAAATCTTAATAATTTTCTGTAATCAAAATGTTCTGATAATTGTATTTTCAATTTTATTCTCCTGTATTTTTTTCTTTAAAATAAGCTGTTAATTCATGATTCAACTGTTCTGCATAACGCTCATTTAATGCGATAAACAGCTCTTGTTCTTTCTTCGACCATCCAGTAAAAATTTTGTTTTCAATTTCAACAATTTTACCTACTGTTGAAGAAAGATACTTTTCTCCGTATTCGGTCAGATATACACATGTATTCCTGCCTTCGCCAGATTTCACATACAGTATTCCTGCTTTTTCCATTTTTCTAAGAGCTGAATTTACAGTGGAACGGGTCATTCCTGTGTTCTTATATAAAGCACTTTGATTGCATCCACTACCAAGGTCACAGATTACATATAAAATATCTCTTTCACTATCTGTCATTCCCATTTTAAGAGCAGCATCATGATAAATACTATTGATTGTTCCAGCAATGTTATTAAACTTTTTCATTTCTACATTCATGATTCTTCCTCCGCATGATTCTTTATTTCCAATCAAATACATGTACGAAATCGTACTTTTATGAAGTATAGTACGATTTCGTACATGTGTCAATAAGCAATTTACGACAAAAAAATAGCAGTTAAGACGTAAACGCTCCATAGCGGGTACTCCTAAACCGTAAAATAGCCGCTCTTATGAGC
>CAJMNR010000006.1 GCA_905214875.1 uncultured bacterium
ATACATCAAATACACATGGAAGTTGTTCTGCAGCAATCTTGTACATGTTAGGGATCATAAGTAAAAGTCCCTGGGAAGCTGTAAATGTAGTTGTAATTGCACCTGCAGCTAAAGAACCATGTACTGTACCAGCAGCACCTGCTTCTGATTGCATTTCTACTACTTTCACTTGGTTGCCGAAGATATTGTCTTGACCTGCGGCAGACCATTGGTCAACGTAATCAGCCATAGGGCTTGATGGTGTGATTGGATAAATTGCTGCAACGTCAGTATAGGCATATGCTACATGAGCTGCGGCTGTATTACCATCCATTGATTGTTTTGCTCTTGACATTTTCTAAATATTCCTCCTTTTTTTGAACATCGAGTTTTGCGTGCATAGCAAAACTCTAGCACTTAAACCTGGTCGCCATAGCGTTTTCTACCTTTCAGTTAAGTGCATGCCTTTATCGAACTGTTTTATTGATAGGATTAGGCTCACAAGAGCTTTTCTGTCAATTATTTTTCTCGAAAAGGCTTGATATCTGTATTATTTTACCACGTTAACCATGTAATGTAAATGAATTTGGTGTACTTCTAAAAATACAATACCTAATGCGAAGCCTTGTTATCATCTTTTTTGTATATATTTACTGATTTATGTTATTTACTTAAAAAAAAATACTTTTTCGTTCTCTCCCCTGTTTTTCCTTCTTCGACAAACAAAATAATATTAATAAATATTTAAGATTACTTAATATATTGTTTCATTGAATTAATGGCTCTTTATTGCTATAATTTACATGCTTTCCATGTAGGAGTTTTTGTGAAATCCGTAGTTTCCATAAACATAATACATAGCTGAAAGGGGTACTCAATTGACAACTTTAATCGAACGAATAGCGAAACACACCGTATTAGTTATCTTTAGTTTTTTGACGGGGCTATTGGTAATTCTAGGCGTGCTTACTACTTGCTATCAAGACATAAAGGAACATCCATTTTACGTATTTCCCTCATGTCTTCCAGTTGTTTTAAGTATTTTATTATTTCTTGCAATTTTAGTTTTATATCACCTAAAGACAAAAAAAGTTAAGGAAAAAAAAGCATCGAGAAAAAATATCCGGCTTCTCATCCTGCTTCTTTTTGCACTTACGATAGGTACCGCATTCGTCCTGAAAATGCAAATAAAGCCAAGTGCAGACCAAAGAATTTGCTTTAAGATTGCTAAGGACATGCATCAAGGCATTTATGACGAATTCAAGACAGAAGGCTATATGCAGGCGTATCCGCAACAAGCTGGTCTCGTTCTCTACTTTTATCTAATTGGTTTTATCACCGGATTTAAGAGCGCGATTGGCATCCAGCTACTTAACGTACTTGCGTATGTCTGCTTTATTTTCTGCCTATATAAGATTTCTTTCAAGCTATGGAAATGTGAATCCATAGCATTTTGGACTGCCGTTTTGTCCACACTTTTTATTCCCTTGTTATTTTATACGACATTTGTCTACGGAACCCTGATGGGGTTAGCAACTTCTACATTTGCGATATGGAAAGTACTCGAATACATGGAAACTAAAAAGTTACGACCGGCAATCTTATGCATTCTAATGGGCGCGTGCTCAATCTGGGTAAAGAAAAACTTTATCATAGCGATCATTGGAATAACACTCCTACTGCTTTTACATGCACTCTGCAAAAAGCAGCTTAAGAGTTTTTTCATCGCTAGCTGCCTATTTGTTGTTGCACTTCTTGTTCCAAAGGCAAGTCAGTGCACCATTGAGGCACTCAGCGGATACGAACTTGGCGCCGGCATGCCTAGCATATCCTGGGTTACTATGGGATTACAGACAGGTAGTCGCGCCAATGGGTGGTACAACGATTATAATTTTAAAAACTACATGTTAAATGACTGTGATACCGAGGCGGCAGCAAAGCAAGCCACGATTGACTTAAAGGCCAGACTTTTAGAATTTAACAATAATAAGAAGATGGCTGTTAACTTCTTTACGCAAAAAACAGCTTCGGAATGGGCGGATCCAACCTTTCAATGTTTCTTCTTAATTAAATTTGATTATAAGAAATACGACACTGACTCTAGTTGGATTTCACAAAAGAAAACATTCTATAATAACTGGCTCATTCCTTATCTGGATGTGCTGCAATCCCTTGTTTTTTTAGGCGCTTTGTTATATGTTGTATATAATCGGAAAAGAATCACTTTACAGGAACTACTTCTGGGCATCATATTTATCGGTGGATTCCTCTTTCATACGTTTTGGGAGGCAAAAGGACAATACACTATCTGTTACTTTGTACTGCTCTTCCCGTATTGTATCAAAGGATATGCTGGTGTCTCTGCCGCAGTAAAAGAATATATTACGCTGCTTCGTTCTTGCGAGCAGCCATTTAAGAATGTTTTTTCAAAAAAATCCATTCCTTATTTGAATAATGTGTCAAAACCTGTTATGATAGTAGTTCTGATTGGCATTTTATTTGCAGGAGCCCGATTCATAAACGGTTCGATAAATCAAAGCGTAGCCGCCTGCAATACTAGATATATTACATTCCTAACGACGCAACCGACAGAGAAGCCACACTACCGCGGCCAGTATTATATAAAGGCCTTGGATCAGGATGTCTTTCTAGACCTTAAAAAAACTGGAAAAAAAGAGACTTATCATCTTTGTTTAACGGATGCGAAACGTGATGCAGAACCTATTTCAATAAAAGAAAAAAAGACAGGATATGAAATCCATTTTAAAAAACATAATATTTTATTATCTTCCCTGGATATTCCAACGAGAAAAGATGAATTTGGAAATAGACGTAAGTCATTTTATCACCAAACGAAAAAGTGGGCAGTGAATAAAGGGAAAGATGGTTCCTATACAATCAAAAACCCTGAGAATTTTGTTTTAACAAAAACAGACGATGGCAATCTTGTATTCGAACCTTATGATGCAGCGAATACTGCACAAAAATGGTCACTTTCCAAAATCAAGCGGAACTAACACAAGATAAAAAACGCACTACTGAGAGGAGAATAATAACTTGAAAACAATGATAGAAAAGATAGGTAAACACGTGATTATGATTATATTTGCAATCATAGCCCTATACCTTGTTACGATGAACGTAATTAGTACGTGTTATGCTGATCGAAATGAACATGCCTATTATGTATTCGACTCGGTCTTGCCCGTACTTATCGCAGAGGTTTCACTTTTTGTCCTCTATTATATTCATAAAAAGAAAAACATTTGGTTCCAACGCGAATTCAATTTAAAGAGGTTTTTAATCATCACCTTCCTGCTTGGATGTGTATATATCGTATCTTTAAGAATCCAGCCAAATGCTGATCAGAGAGTATGTTTGGATATTGCCAAGCAAATGCATTATGGTAACTTTAAAGAATTTGAACAGGATGGCTATATGCAAGCTTATCCACAGCAGGTGGGACTTGTCCTCTTCTATTATTTCATTGGATTTATCATCGGATATCGTAATGTCTTAGTACTTCAAATCATAAACGTGGCGGCATATACTGCCTTTATCTACTGTTTATATAAGATTGCTATGCATTTATGGCATGATGAAAAAATTGCTAGGTGGACATGCATCCTTACGAATTGCTTTATTCCACTTATTATGCTTACGACATTTATCTATGGAACGATGATTGGCCTCGCTACTTCTACTTATGCCTTATTAATGGCAATGAAATACATGGAAACCCGTTCGACACGTTCTGGTATCAAATGTGCATTGTTTGCAGCTATCTCCATTATCTTTAAGAAGAACTATCTAATCGTTGTCATTGCAATCTTTTTGTTATTATCGCTACACGCTTTCTGTAAAAAGCATGTAAGAGCGCTTCTTGTTATTGCTTTGATGTTCGTTTGCTATGTATCCTTTGGAAAAGCTGCAACCTTTACAATGGAGAAGATTACTGGTATTCCAATGGGTGACGGTATGCCTAGCATTGCCTGGATGACAATGGGGCTGCAAGAAGGCCCAAGGGCAAATGGCTGGTACAATGAGTATTCGGTCAAGACTTATATGGATCAAAACCATGATACTGAGGCTACTGCAGAAGTCTGCAAAGAAGACTTAATCCAACAACTAAAAGACTTTAATGCTAACAAATTGGACGCTATTAACTTCTTTAACAAGAAGCTTGCTTCCGAATGGGCAGAACCTACTTTCCAGTGTTTCCATTTAGTGCATAATCAAACAAAGCTTGCAACGTATACACAAAAAGAACGTACCTTTGCTAATCGAATCATTGTCTATGTACTCGTGCCTTATTTGAATGTATTAGCTTCCATAATCTTTATCGGAATCGCACTATACGCTATATTCAATTATCGCAAGGCAGTCATCTGGCAGTTACTACCGATTATCGTCTTTATCGGCGGTTTTCTGTTCCATACCATATGGGAAGCCAAAGGACAATATACGATTTGTTACTTTGTTCTCCTATTTCCATACTGTGTCAAAGGATATGCAGAAAGCTTCCGTGCATTCAACGCACTGCTTACTTCCACAAAAGAGTCTGGCTTTACACTAAATAAAAAGACCGCCATTCATTGCCTGAACGCAGTACGTCCAATCTGTATGATTCTTGTCATTGCACTTTCATTTAAAGTTGTAACACTTGTTAGTGATGTTGCTGATTATACAGTGAAGAATTCCAACCAAATATATTATACGTTCTTAGAAAGCGAACCTATCACTTATAAGACAATCAGCGGTCAATACCGTATCCAGTCCATCGATGGCAAATACTATCTTGATATCAAGAAAGATACCGATACCGATAATTATGTCCTCTTCTTAAATGAAGAAGAACGAGAAAATCAGATTGTATCTGTATCTAACCTTCCAAAGACACTTGATATCTACTTTAGAAAAGATCGAAAGTCATTAGCGACATTAAGTACGCCAAAGGTTGGAACGGAGACTTATAAATATTATCGTAACTATTATGCAACTGTGACAAAATGGTCCATCAGTCAGAATGATGATAATTCCTTCGCCATTAAGACTCCGGACAATTTTTCACTTACTCGTCTTCCAGACAACACTCTAGTGTTCAAGGAAACAGATAAGAATTCAGAAGCTCAGAAATGGGAATTTATTAAGATATCAAAAAGTCAAAATAAAAAGAAATAATAAAATAAAAGTTCTAACAAAAAAGCAGCTACACAATTTTTGTGTAACTGCTTTTTCTTATAGATCAATTAATCTAAATTACCATTAAACAATGGAGTAGAAAGATATCTGTCGCCTGAGTCTGGAAGAAGCGCTACGATCGTCTTTCCTTGGTTCTCTGGTCTGTTTGCTAAAATAGTTGCAGCTTTTAGCGCTGCTCCAGATGAAATTCCTACAAGAATACCTTCACTGACAGCAAATGATTTGCCTTCTGTGAATGCATCTTCATTCTCAATCGTAATTACTTCATCGATTAAATCTCTCTTTAAAACATCTGGAACAAAACCTGCACCAATTCCTTGGATCTTATGTGGGCCAGCTGTTCCTTTAGAAAGTACAGGGCTTCCTGCTGGCTCAACCGCGATAATCTTTACATTTGGATTCTTTTCTTTTAAGTACTCTCCAACACCTGTGATTGTTCCGCCTGTTCCGACACCAGCGATAAAGTAATCAATTTTTCCTTCTGTCTGATCCCAGATTTCTGGACCAGTAGTTGCCTTATGTACTTCTGGATTGGCTGGGTTCACAAATTGTCCTAACACAATAGATCCAGGAATAGAATTCTTTAATTCTTCTGCCTTAGCAATTGCCCCCTTCATACCTTTGGCGCCTTCTGTAAGAACAAGCTCTGCACCATATGCATGTAAGAGGTTTCTTCTTTCAATACTCATTGTGTCTGGAAGAGTAAGGATTGCTTTATATCCTTTTGCAGCTGCCACTGCTGCCAAACCAATTCCTGTATTACCGCTAGTTGGTTCAATGATTGTTGCTCCTGGCTTTAATTTTCCGCTCTTTTCAGCATCTTCGATCATTGCAAGGGCAATACGATCTTTTACTGATCCAGCAGGATTTAAATATTCCAGTTTTGCATAGATGTTTGCGTTTGTCGCATTTGCTTTGGCAGAATATCTCTCTGCCTTTAACAATGGTGTGCCACCTATTAATTCCAATGAACTTCCTACAACTTTACTCATAATATATCCCTCCATCTTTCTATTTGATTCATACGGGTATGAAACAGCATTTACATCGAATTTCATTTCCCTACTATCTTTATATGTATTCTATGTATATAGAGTATGCCTATTCAAATCATTTGTCAACCGATTCGTCGTTATTCCTCGTTACGGCTTTTTTATTGCTAGTTATCAATTTTTCCTATAACATGTTCTTCTGCCCACAAACCAGGTGTTTCCTTTCGCACATACCTCTCCAACTATTGTCCTTTATTCTTGCACCTTCCATTACATCGATTATGATACTGGTTGGATTCGAACCAACAATCTGGGTTTTGCAGACCTTGCCTTTTCCAACTGGCTACAGCATCGAAAAACTTACTAACCATAAACAGGACCCCCCTCTGTTTCTTCTGTTGTGACAACTAGAAAATGCCATCCAAACAAAGGTCTGGATGGCATTTTCTCTATCTTAATACTTATTATTTTCTACGGTGTAACACAACGATTGTTTCCACATGACTTGTCCAAGGGAACATATCCACTGGCACAATCTTTCTTGCCTTATAACCGTGGTCTGTCAAATATGCTAAATCTTCTTCTAGCGTTTCTGGATTACAGCTGATATAAACAACCTTCTCCGGAGCAAGTTTAACAACACTTGAAAGAAAAGCTTCATCACTTCCAGCACGAGGAGGATCCATAAATACTACATCGAATTTTTCTCCTGCTTCTGCAACTTCTACCATGAACTTACCGGCATCATTATTGTAGAAAGAAATGTTCTTGATATCGTTGATTTTCGCATTCATAACGGCATCTTTTACCGCGTCTTTGTTTAATTCAACGCCGATTACTTCTTTTACATGCTTGCTTGCAATCATACCAATCGTACCGATTCCACAGTAAGCATCGATTACACGTTCATTTCCTGTAAGCTCAGCAAGCTCAATTGCTTTGTTATAAAGAATTTCAGTCTGAATTGGATTTACCTGATAGAAACTCTTTGGAGAGATTCTAAATGTACATCCACATAATTCATCTTGAATATATCCTTTTCCGTAAATCGTTGTCTGTTTCTCGCCAAGTACCATGCTAGTCTTTTTATCATTTACATTGATTACTACTGTCGTAATTTCTGGATGTTCTTTACGTAATGCTTTTACGAAGTTATTCTTACTTGGAAGAATTGGAGAAGCAAGTACAAGAACAACCATGATTTCACCAGATTTGTGACCTGTACGAATTAATACGTGACGAAGTAATCCATATCCTGTATCTTCATCATACGTACGGATCTTAAAGGATTTTAGCAATCCACGGATTGTACCTACGATTGCATCTGCCTTTTCATCTTCAATAAGACATGTTTCGATTGGAACAATAAAATGAGTTCCTTCTTCGTATACCCCTGAGATATACGTACCATTTTTTAAGCGACCAAATGTAGCATGTACTTTGTTACGGTAATGATATGGATGTTCCATACCGATAATATCGTAAACATAGCCATAGTTACAAAGGAGTTGGTTTACCTTATCGTGTTTATGCGCTAACTGGTCTTTGTATGATACATGTCGAAGACTGCAGCCACCACATCTATGGTAAACTGGGCAATCAACATTACTCTTTTTCTTAAAGCCACCTTTACGTTCATTGTTTGTTTGCTTGTCAGATCTTTTACCATCAAACTTTTTCGCTGGCTTATCGCCTTTCCATGTTCTGTTTCCTGTTTTATTTCCATTCGCTTTTTTCTCATATGGCTTCTTATCATATGTTTTTTTGTCGAATGACTTCTTATTGTCTGATACTTTCTTTCCTGATGTTTTCACTTTTCTTAATCCTTCACTCTATTGTATTTACAGTATAACCACTTTTAAACGCCTTCATAATCAAATGCGGGAATAAAGCTTTCTTTAGCCGTATCGCCCTCTTGGATAAACCCATTTTCCACACCGAGGTCGATGGCATAATCCACAAGCTCGTCATATTCCTTCTCTGTAAGCTTACGATTGATTTCGTCATAGTCTTTTACACCTTCAAGCGGCGTATACTGATTCATTATGCTAATATAAATCTCATCTTTGTACGTCGAGTACAAATACTGAATGATTTTCTTGGAATCTTCCATGCCTTCTGGCATCTGAAGATGACGAACGATCACTCCTTTTTGCATGATACCTCGTTCATCGAACTTTGCAGGTGTTGTCTGTCTTACCATCTCTTCAATTGCCTTTTTTGCAAATTCACTGTAGCCTTTGGCATTGGAATATCGAATAGCACGTTCCTCTTCCATATACTTAAAGTCCGGAAGATAGATATCGATATAGCCTTCTAACATCTTCAATGTCTCGACCTTTTCATATCCGCTACTGTTGTAGACAATTGGAATATGCAGTCCAGCTTTCTTTGCAATTGTAAGCGCTTCTATAATCTGAATGACATAGTGGCTTGGCGTTACAAGGTTTATATTATTCGCACCTTTTTCTTGCAGTTCTAAAAAGATTTCGGCAAGTCGCTCCACCGTTACCTCTTTTCCAATTGTCCCATTTGAGATCTCATGATTTTGACAGAAGACGCATCGCATAGCACATCCAGAAAAGAATACAGCTCCTGATCCTTCCTCTCCGGATATACAAGGCTCTTCCCACATATGAAGCGCCGCTCTTGACAAATGTACTTTGCTTGTTTCTCTGCAATATCCAATCTTGCCTTCATTACGATTAACATTACAATCTCTTGGACAGAGTCTGCATGCATCTAAGCATTCCTTTTTATTTATTTCATGTTTCATTTTTATAATCACTATTCCTCTTTGTATAAAACAAAAATCCTTCTAATGATACATAAAATAAGCCTTATTTACAAGTATTTTTTCTATAATTCTTACTTGTTCTCAAGATATTTTTGAATTCCTTTGGCAATTCCCGTTGCTAATGATTGTTGATAACTGTCCGTCGCCAATGCTTTGTCTTCTTTCTTATTTGACATAAATCCCATTTCAATAATCGTAACCGGAACTTCTGACCAGTTAATTCCCGACATGGTGTCCGTCTTCATAATCCCCCTGCTATTGGCACTTGTGCTTTCTATTGCCCCATCTAACACGCACTGTGACAGTTGATAACAGTCCTCGTAAATATCCTTACAATAAGAATTCTGCTTTGTCGGACAAATGGTAAAGATTCCGTTAGTGCTGCTGTCTTCCGAACCATCACAGTGAATTCTTATAAATGCATCTGCCTTCGCCTTATTCGCAATCTGCGCTCTTTCGATATTACTGATATCGACATCGTTTGTTTCTCTCGTCATTATGACTTTATATCCTAACTTCTCAAGTTCTTTTTTCAGTTTCTTACTTACCGAAAGATTTACCTCATACTCGGGAACATTGGTGAAACTTCCTTGTGTTCCTGAGCTGACTTTTTTCTTTGTCTCTGAAGAGCCAGGCGCAACAGCTTCTTGTGCTGAATTCTGTTTGGACTGATGTCCAGGATCGATTACGACAACAAATTGACGTTTCGAAGATTTTAAAGGGGAAGCTGTTGGCTCTGCTTCTGGCTTCTTTGTCTCAGTGTTTTCTTTCTCAGCCTTTTTTGTTGCTGCTGGATATATCGTCGGACTTTCACTCGTTTTCGTTGTACTCTCTATTTTAGATGTTGTTGTCGGAGCTGTAGTTTTCGGTTCTTCTGAATTTCCTTTTGCCTTATTCTCTTCGTCGATTTTCTTAAGCACTTCGGCATCGTTTGTTGGAGTGGCCTCTACTTTTGCCTGTGAATTATTATCATGTCTTGTAACTCGTAATGCTCCTACGATTATGCAAGCAATGCCTACTACAATTGCAAATGCTAAAAGGAGCGTTTTCTTTTTTATTGTCATGATTTTTACATTCCTCTCTTTCTTCATTTCTGTCCTCCCCTCTCCTATCAAATAATTCAACTAAAAGTATGCACCGAACATTTCGGGCTTTATCCATTATTACAATAATTGACATATTCAAATCATCTGATAAACTATATTTAGTGTACTACCAATTATTGTTAAAATCCACACAATTTCATTATTCTAGGAGGATTGCCATGATTTCAAAAAAAACACCCTATACCCCGGAATATGCTGGGTATGATGAAAGCCGACTAAAAATACTTAATGACCATTTATTACATATGATTGCAAAAGATCAAATCCAAGGAGCCAGCTATTGCCTCGCCAGACATGGAAAAGTCTTTGCAAATACTGCAGTCGGAAGATTCTCATATCGTGAAAAAAGCACAAAGGAATTGGAGCCAGATGATCTTCACCCAATCGCTTCCATTACAAAATTATTTACCGCTATCGCTATTATGAAACTCTTTGAAGACGGAAAGCTAATTCTTGGACAACCGGTTGGTGATTTCATCGATGAATTCAAAAAGCCTCCCTTTGATCAAGTTACAATCGCCGGATTGCTCACCCATACCTCCGGCATGCATCCTGATGCAGGTTGTTTCGAAACTCCTTATCCAAACTCATACATGTCCTATGTAACAGAAGGTTTCCGTAATCAAGACCCTAATTGGATTGCAAATGCCCTACGCTATGGCATGCGTATGAAGCCTGGAGTTGAATGGGCTTACAACTCCTTCGGCTACCTAGTTCTTGGTGAAATTATAAGCCGCGTATCCGGCGTCTTTGCCGATGAGTATATCTATGAAAATATTATCAAGCCTTGTGAAATGAAGGAGACATTCTTTGAAAAACAAATTCTGACTAAGAAAGATTTATTAGAACGTGTCTGCATTCAAGATGCAGATTTGGAAAAACAAATAGCCGCTTTGTTAAGAGATGAAGTTTCGGACAAAGATCCTGTCGACCTATTCTGGGATACCGTTCCTTCTACTGCAGGTGGCATTATCTCTAAAGCAAGTGATCTTGTAAAATTAGGCAATATGATGATTCATGGTGGCTGCTATAACGGAAACCGCGTGTTAAGCCGTATCGTCATTGATAAAATGACTAGCAACCAACTAGGCAATTCGGTTAAGGACTACTGTTGGGGAGCCGGCGGCGTTACTCGTTCCTACGGATTAGGATGTGACCTTCGTTGTAATGACGACAATCTATATTCCAATCACGTCTTCTTCCATGAAGGTGCTGGCTCATGTTGTCTTATGATGGACCCTGTAGAAGACTTCGTGGCCGCATGGTTTGTCCCATTTACCCATGGTGCTTGGTATGCCGAAGGACTTCGCCATGTATCCAATATCATATGGTCAGGAATCAAATAAGGGGAGTGTTCACCAAACCCGATTGCAACAGAGACCGGTTCATTATATTGGCAATGAATCGGTCTCTGTTTTTATGATACAAAACTATTTCGTACTGCTATTATCCGCTATTTGCAAGAAAACTTGAACGATTTCTGAACGGCTTCCTACGCGCATGGCAAATCCCCATGTGCCTACTCCTGAACTTACGATGGTGTTTAATGTTCCATCCTCTCGATAACCATAGCCGTACTCATTTCCAAGTAAAATAATATAGTTTCCTGGGTATAACTGTCCATTATGCGTATGTCCTGACAGTAATAAGTCTACCCCAGCATTTTTTGCCTCCTCATACTCCTCCGGCTGATGATCTAGCATTATGACCGGCAAGGACCTGTCGATTCCTTCCAATATTTGATCCACGCTCTTACGCGTTCCTCCTTCACGAACCAAATCATAATCCAGCCTTCCTGCCACATAGAATTTATCTTCTACAAGATAGGTTTCATCTAATAACGCTTTTACACCATATCGTTCAAATCCCTTTGCAATCTGTAAGTAATTCTGCTCCATGTATAATTCATGGTTTCCAATAATAAAAAAGGTGCCGTATTTGCTCCGTAACCTTCCACAAGCCTGATACGTATATGTGATTAGTTCTTTCGGTGTATTCTCATCAATAATATCTCCGCCAAGACAGATTATATCTGCATCCATACTATTGATTGTGTTCACTAATTGATCTAATTCCTCCTTTTTGATTGCCGTTCCCATGTGAGTATCACTGATCATTACGATTTTTAAATTCTCTAAACCATTTTGGCTCTTTGCGATTGTAACCGTATAATCAGTTACCTTTGTATCAAATGAATTATAATAACCATAGACCGCAACTAACACGCTTAAGAAGAAGATTAACAGCCCGTTAAGCGAACAACGCTCAATCCACTCAAAGGCTGTCTTATTTATTTTCCTAACCACGAGCAAAACCACATCATATAATACAAATAATAAAAAGAGATAGATGACATACCCAAACAGGATCGAATGCATTTCAGAGAGCGTCAATATAATTGCTCCAGTTCCAATCCAGTATACATAGGACGGAATCTGTTTTTTACATAGAAATGGCAGATTACCGATTTTATTTCCCAGATATATAGAAACTAAAGCAATCGCAATATACGATAATATAGCCATCAGTGACATAAAAATGCATCCTCTCTCATCAAATCAATTCTTTAATATTACAATACTATTCCAAATATTCAAAGAATAATACTAGCAGAATAAAGAGTTTGACTCATTGCTTATGTAAAACAAAGAAGACCACCACTTACATCAATCGGCAGACAAGCTAATTAATATTCTTCCCAACTATTTGTAATTTTCCATTCTCCTTCTGTGTTCTTTCTTAGTTCGAATTTACGAAATGTTACACTATCATCATCCCATATCTGCTTGCACCTTACACGATATCCATCCGTAGTAAAACCATTTAATTCTGTCGTAAAAGGAGTATAAATCGTATCTACCACTTCATAAGTCGTCATTTCGTAATCCCCTCTCAGATACTCATTAATTTCCTTTCCTATTATCGAAGCATTATTCAATAACTCACCATAATATTCACTAGTAATACTCTTATATACTAAAGCCAAATCACCGTTTATCTTGCCATTCATATACGAATTAACAACTGAATCAACCGCTTTAACGTCGTTCTTATTCACTGTGCCACTATTCTCAACCTCTTTTACTTCCCTGTCCTTACTTCTAGTATATCCAACAAGTACGATAAAGCCCAGAAGCAAAAAGGTACCGATTATAATCATTCTTTTTTTGGATATATGATTTCGCTTAGGTTGTTTATTCTCTGCCAGAGCTTCTTGCTGTTCTACGATATCAGGCTTATTTACCATATGAATTTCCCCAGCCAAAGACTCTTTTCTCTGTGTTTCTTGTACTATGTCCCCAAACATCTCATTTTCTGTTGCCTTATATTGGTCAATATACTCTTTTTGAAGTCTCTTATTTTCTTCTTCTTTCTCTTTTGACCATTCTCTACTAAATTTATAGTTTTCCTCCACTCGCATATCCTCCGGTTTGATTATTTAGTCTGAGTTAAAATTGTTTGAAAAACAAAATATGCATCGTCTGCACTTACTGTCTTATTCCCTGTTCCTCCTGCAGTAACAAAGAAATAATTTTTATCATTAATTGTTACCGCACTGGCAAGGCAGTACCCTGCCTCATCGGTATATCCTGTTTTTCCTCCCAGATAAGTAATTCCCTTCATATCCAAACTTGAGAACTTTGGATAAACGGAACTGTAGAACGTAAATCCATCTTTATGTACATTTGTCTTTCCTACCTTATGACTCTTAGCTAACATGACTTCTTTAAGCAAATCATTTTTGAGACACTCTTTCATCAACTTTGCCATATCCTTTGCCGTTGAATAATGATCTTCCTCTGTCAGGCCACTGGAATTCATAAAGTGCGTATTGGTAAGTCCAAGTTCTTTCGCACGTGCATTCATCATATCAATAAATTTCTCATCTGATCCTGCAATATAGTCACCTAATGTGATACAGCATTCTGCTCCTGATGGAAGCATCACACCATATAACAAGTCGATTAGCTTTGCTTTTTCGCCTACTTCAAATCCGGCAACGGAAGCATCCTGTGTAAGCGTGTAATTGATTGTCTCCTGTGCAATGGTTGCTGTCTTATTAAAATCTTTTACCTTTTCCACTACAAGCAATGCTGTCATCAGCTTTGTCATACTTGCAGGATACATTTGTTTATCTGCATCTTTCTCATATAAGACCGTTCCATCCTCTGCCAGCAGGCATGCATATTTACTGCTAATCTTCTTTTTATTTTTTGTAATTGCTTCTGTAATCTTTGTTCTTTCGAGTTTTTCTTCTTC
Organism: uncultured bacterium; assembly: GCA_905214875.1. GTDB lineage: Bacteria > Bacillota > Clostridia > Lachnospirales > Lachnospiraceae > KM106-2. The sequence continues at coordinate 14,337 of CAJMNR010000006.1, forward strand.
ACTGACCTCTTCTTTTACCTCTTCGGAAGGAGCTGGCGATTCCGAAGGGTTTACTTCAGGCGATGCTGTCACAAGATTGGTCATCATCTTGTTGGAGGCCTTGTTCTCTGACTTCTTTGTCACTAACCTGTATCCGACAATAGAACCTGATACAACTAAAATAAGAAGAAGGGCAAGTATTACTTCCCCTATCCTGCGCCTTCTTCTAAGCTTTTTCTCGCGGTCTAATTGATTAAAAATCCTTCTTTGTTGAAAACTTTCCATCTTTATTACTCCTTTATTTGCAATTTATTCATTCTTAGGTTTTGGCAATAAAATTGTAAAACAAGTCTCTACTTCGTTACTTGTTACAATGATTTCTCCATCATGTGCCAAAACGATTTCTTTTGCAATTGCAAGCCCAAGACCGGCGCCACCAGTATTGGTAGACCTTGCCTCATCCAGACGGTAAAACTTATCAAAAATTATTTTTAGGTTTTCATTTGGGATCATATTCCCCTTATCTTTAATCATAACAATGATTTTATCGTTTTCTTCATACCCCTTAAGCGTGATTGGTGTGTTTTTATAACTGTAGGCAACGGCATTTTTAAGGATGTTATTAAATACCCTTGCAATCTTATCAGGATCTACCTCAGCCATAAGATTGTCCGAAACATCGACCTCGATGGTGTGCCCACCCTTTTCAAGCATTGGATAAAATTCATCTGCCATTTGCTCTAACATGAATTTTAAATTGATCTTTTCTTTCTGTAATGGAATCGTGGATAAGTTAAAACGTGTAATTTCAAAGAATTCATTAATCAGCTGTTCTACTCTGCATGCTTTATCCAAAGTAATCTTCGTATACTTCTTTCTCTTCTCTTCTTCCATTTCTTCCGCCTCATCAAGAAGGCTTAAATACCCGATTACAGAAGAAAGTGGTGTCTTGATATCATGTGCAAGATATGCAATCAAGTCATTTTTTCGCTGTACTTCCAACTGAGCAAGCTGTTCATTTCTCATATTATTAAGCTTCAGTTCATTGAAGCTTACCTCAATATCTTTAAAATCTTCATCTAATTGTAAAAACGTATTGTCTTTCCTAAATAGGCAGTCCATCTCCTTGAATACTCGTCCAAGTTTCTTAATTGCACGTACTTCGACAATGATATATCCAATAAAGATAATACTAAATCCAAAGAAAATGATAATTGCCTTCTTACTTATTAAAATATTAATTGCTACTTCATATCCAAACGTATTTCTTACAAAATCAATAAAATATCCGTTAAACAGAATGTCCTGGACATATAGTAAGGTGATCATAAACAAAAGGGAGATTGCTGCAATCATAATATGTGTCTTCATCAGGCCTCGCTGATATTTCTGCATAAAATTCAGTTCGCGCCCATTCTTTTTTTCCTTACTCAACTTTATAACCTACTCCCCATACCGTTTTAATATATTTTGGATTATCTGATGATTCATGCATTTTTTCTCTGATATGACGAATATGCACCATAATCGTATTATTGCTATTGGAGAAATATTTATCCCCCCAGATTTCTTCAAACAATTTATCTGCGCTTAACACGTTTCCTCGGTTTGCGCATAAAATCCAAAGGAGTTTAAACTCTGTCGGAGTAAGATTGATTGCTTCTTCATTCAGCGTACATTCGTGAGTTTCCTTATTCAGTACAAGCCCAGAAAATGCAATGATATGTTGTTCTTCTCCTGCTTCTTCTTCCTGAGTGTTGTTGTATTTTGTTACTCTTCTTAGCTGTGCCTTTACTCTGGCGATCAGCTCAAGTGGTCTAAATGGTTTTGTTACATAGTCATCGGCTCCAAGAGTAAGACCTGTAATCTTATCAATTTCCTCTTCCTTTGCTGTCAGCATGATAATTGGGAAATTATATTTTTCTCGGATTCTCTTACAGATTGTAAATCCATCGACATCTGGAAGCATCAAATCTAAGATTGCTAAATCATATTTTACACTTTCGATACTATCTAACGCCTCTTGTCCTGTATAATACTTGAATACCTCGTAATTTTCATTTTGTAGATATAGTTCTACTAAATCTGCAATTTCTTTTTCATCGTCAACTACTAAAACTCTCATTTTTTAACCTCATCATCTATTCTTACTTTTATTTATTTTTCAAATAAAATATCGCTAACTGCGTACGGTCTCTTACCTTTAGTTTCTCCATGATTGAACTCAAATAATTTCGAATCGTACCTTCACTTAAGCATACTTCTTCGCTAATCTCTTTGTTATTCAGCCCTTCTGCCACAAGCTCAATAATCTCTAGCTCTTTCTTTGTAATCTGGGCCTTCTCATAATCAAATGCCGGTTGATTAGAAATCATGTTCGGTAACTTTGATACAATCTCACCATCAAATACGCTTTGGCCTTTTCCTACAGCCTCAATTGCTGGAACGATACTGTCAAAATCCTGCTTCAGTATATAGCCTTTCGCTCCAATGTTCAATGCCCGGATAATATAGTCATCGTCTGAAAATGTGGTCAGGAAAAGAATCTTTGCTTTCTTATGTCTTTCCAATATGGTATCTGCAGCCTCTAATCCTGTCATATCATCCATCCGTATATCCATTAGGATTACGTCTGGCTGATGGATTTCATACAGTTTTATTGCATCATGTCCGTTACTTCCTATTCCAACGACATGTATGGTACCCGATGCCTCTAAAATCGTCTTAAGTGATATGGATACAATGTGATCATCATCAACAATTAACACATTCATCATTTCATCCTCTCTTTTGACATTGCATTTTGTTTTGGCACTGACATATAAATCTGAAAGCCATCTCGAAAAGTGGCTTTAAAGATTCCTTCTAATGCCTCTGCCCGCTCTTTCATATTAATCAGACCGATTCCTTCTTGATCCATTTTCTTCTCGGCACTTCCATTATCCTTTATATTAAGCTGATAACTTGAATTTGATTCAAATACATAGATGGCTATCTTTGTCGCATCACTATGCTTTGCCACATTGGTAAGCCCTTCTCTTACTGTTGCAAGAAAACAATACTTACTATTCTTATCCAGATCGTCTACTACATCATATTCAAATTCAATCTCATACGCCGAAAATGTCTGTATTACTTTTTCTATCTCTAATTTTAAATCCATCGAATCATTATGTAAATCATGTACACTTTCTCTTATATTGTTCATTGCAGTATCTAATGTATCTTTCAATTGAAAAAGAAGGTCATCTACCACCGGTTGCTTATTCACTGTCATTATGGCCCCTGTCTGTAAAAGTGCACGAGACAGCATATGTCCTACATGATCGTGGATTTCTCTTGATATTCTATTTCTTTCTTTTAATGTTGCAACATGAATCTCGTACTCTACCTGATCAATGAGCGCTTGATTTTTCTCTTTCAATAACCTCTGAATCTCTTCTCCGCTATCCCGTAACTCATGATAGGCGCTCTCAAGCAGTTCTCTCCTTCTTGTTGCCTGCTCCATATAAACCGATAGAATCATGGCAGGTAGTATAAACAGCCGCTCTATCGATGCATTATCCACCAAAAATAAAATATCCATTGGCAATGAACCCAAAATCAATACCGAAAATCCATTGCTGATACAAAGATAAAAGATAAGTGGCATATAGAAGCAGAATTTTGGCTCTAACATTGCAATTATAAAATATAGTGCAATAAGAACACAAGCGGATTTTTGACTACCGAGAAGGTAAATCATTCCTACTATAATGATAGTAATCAAAACCGTCGCCATCGAACGGATATTAATTTCCTCGTAAAGCAAAAGTATACTAATTAGCACAAAAAGCATAATTTCATCTTTAATACGATTCATTTTCCCCTCCCATAGCCGCTTCATACCTCCTATTATATCAAAACTTAGCAAAAAATAACATTACTTTTTCACTCATCTCCATTTGCAATATGACATATGTCATATACAGTTCTGACAACGGTCACTGTTCAGATTTTCCATTTGGTCATATGATACCAGTATAACAATTAGGAAAATGAATCCAATGGAGGTCTTGTATGTATAACTCAGTCGTTAAAATCGAAAATTTAGTAAAACGTTACGGGGATTTGGTTGCTGTAGATCACTTAAACCTAGACATCAAAGAAGGCGAAATCTTTGGTCTCTTAGGCCCAAACGGTTCCGGGAAGACGACAACCATCAACTGTCTGTTATCGCTTCTTACATATGATAAAGGAACTATTGAACTCTTTGGACAGAAAATGGCGCCAAACCGCTATGACATCAAGCGTAATATCGGCGTTGTCCTTCAAAATGTTGCCGTATTTAAAGAATTAAATGTTTACGATAACATTGATTATTTCTGTGGACTATATGTCACGGATCCAAAAGAAAGAAAAAAGCTTGTGGAAGAGGCCATTTCCTTTGTCGGTCTTGAGGACTTTAAAAAATTCGCCCCTAAGAAATTATCCGGTGGTCTTCTTCGAAGATTAAATATTGCCTGCGGCATTGCTCATAAGCCAAAACTTCTTATTATGGATGAGCCAACCGTTGCTGTCGACCCTCAAAGCCGAAACAACATTCTTGAAGGAATCGTTGAACTTAATAAACAAGGAACCACGGTCATTTATACTTCCCATTACATGGAAGAGGTAGAACAAATCTGTACGCGTATTGCAATCATGGATAAAGGAAAGAACCTCGCACTCGGAACACCAGAAGAACTGAAGCTGATGATCAAGACTGGAGAAACTATTTTAATCGAGTCAATGGGAATCCCAGAACAGGCCATTCACGAAATCAAGCAAATCAAACATGTATTCCAAGTTACCTACGACGGGAAACAGCTTAAGATCAAATGTTCCGGTGGCAAACACAATGTCATTCGTGTACTTACTTATCTACAGGAACATGAGTTAAACTTCGGACGTGTATTTTCGGAACTTCCTACCTTAAATGATGTGTTCCTCGAGATTACCGGAAAAGAATTAAGAGATTAGGGAGGAGAAATCATGTTTATACATTTATTAAAATATCGATTGAAGTCATTTTTAAAGCCTTCTCAGGAACTATTTTGGAGTCTTGCATTTCCCTTTATCCTTTGCACCTTCTTCTATCTAGGTTTTGGATCTATCATGAATGGAACCGATACGTTTAAAGCCATTAAAGTAGCTCTTGTTGAAGAGAAGCCTGCCGACCAATACTTTTCTTCCTTCTTAGAGGAAATCAGTAAAGAGGGGGACAATCAGCTAATCGAATTATCTAAGCTTTCGAAAGACGATGCAATGGAACAATTACAGAATGAAGATATATTTGGGGTTATCTTTGTAAACGATGATATCTCGCTTACAGTAAATGGCCAAGGATATGAACAGAGTCTTCTAAAGACAGTTCTCGACCAATACAAACATACTGCTACAACAATTTCAAACTTAGCAAAGACAAATCCAGAAGCAATCACTAATGTGCTTAGTTCCCTTGGAACTTCTTTACGCGCAAATGAAGAAATCACCCTTAGCAAGCATAACAATACAGATCCTATGACCAGTTACTTCTTTGCCTTGATTGCTATGCAGTGCCTCTACTCTTGCTTGCTTGGATTCCGTGCCACTGTAACTTCCCAGGCCAATTTAAGCGACCTTGCTGCAAGACGGTGTGTATCCCCTTCAAACAAATTAGCTGTAATCTTTTCCGATTTTTTAGGCTCCTTACTGGTTCAGTATGCTGGCATCTGCCTATTAATCTGCTATATCAACTTTATATTAGGCATTAGTTTCGGTGATCGACTTCCATTTGTATTCCTCACTTCCTTTGTCGGTTGTATTGTGGGAATCTCTTTGGGTATCTTCATCACCTCGATTTTAAAATGCCGAATCTCTTTGAAACTTAGCATCCTAATCTCTGGCACGCTCATTCTTTGTTTCTGTAGTGGGCTTATGTACAACGGTATGCAATTTATCATTGAGAAAAACCTTCCATTTTTAAATCGAATTAATCCGGCTGTCTTAATTAGTGATTCGTTATTAAGTCTATCAATTTATGACGACTATTCGCACTATCTGTTTAATATGGCCATTTTAACCGTTATGGCAATTCTATTATGTTTTGGCAGCTTCTTTGCAACAAGGAGGGAAAAATATGCAAGTATTTAAAACATTTTTTAAAATCGTAAAACATTATCTTGGCTCAATGAGCATGTACTTCGTCATATTTGCCATCATCTTTTTTGTCATGTCGAGCTTAGGAAACAGCAATACGGTAACAAACTTTACGGAGAAGAAATCCAACATAAGCATTATTGACCGCGACCAAAGTTTCTACAGTAAAGAATTAGCTTCTTATTTAGGGGGCTTACACAATCTTGTGGAACTTCAAGATGATACGGAGACTTTACAAAACGAACTTTACTACCGCTCTGTCGATTACATCTTGATTATTCCTAAAGGATATGGAGATAAGGTTGAAACGGGGACCTTCGATAACCTTCTACAAAATGTCAAGGTACCTGACTCCTTTAGCGGAACTTATGTGGATTCACAAATTGATGAATATCTTCAGACATTAAAGATAACTATTCAGTCAGGCGTAACCGGACAGGATGCTACGAAAGCCGTTGCCGATACACTGTCTACTTCTACTGAAGTAACACTCATATCTGGGAAGGATTCATCCGCTAATGATCCAATCATGTATTTCTACCAGTACTATGTTTATGTAATCCTTTGCGTGATTATTGTAGGGCTTGGTCCAATCCTGATTCGCTTCTACAATAAAGATTTAAATGATCGTATGAGCGCTTCCTCATTAAGCCTAAAGAAACGGAATACTTCCCTTGTCTTTTGCAGCTTGTTATTTGCATTCCTATGCTGGGGACTGTTCCTTATTCTTGCAGCAATTCAGTTAAAGGATGCTCTGTTTACTAAGTTAGGACTTCTTTGTATTGTGAACAGTATCCTCTTTACTCTGATTTGTGTAAGCATTACGTTCCTTGTATCTACCTTTTTGAAAAAAGAAGAGACACTTGATATGGTTAGTAACACATTAGGACTTGGCATGTCTTTCCTATGTGGTGTCTTTGTACCGGCGAGCTTTATGAGTGCGTCTGTTGTTAATTTTTCAAAAATCTTCCCAGCTTACTGGTATATGGATGCGCATAATCATTTTTCAGCCTATGTTCAGACTTCCAATGGATTGTCTCACATTCTCTTTGATTTCGGCATCGAAGCACTCTATGCAGTTGCCCTCTTAATCATTGGGCTTGTCGTAACCAAAGTAAAACGCAACAACTAAATGTAAAATAGTATCCCAAGAATCAACAATAACTGTAATTACAAGCATTTTCGATGCATACCTTATACTATTAAAATACGTACTTATAAAGGAGAAATTCATGTATGAATACCCTGCACAAATTATATCTAATCGAGGGATTGCCTGGGATTGGCAAATCCACTTATGCTGATAATTTAAAAGAAACGCTTACAGAGGACGGACACAGGGTGATTCTATTTCAAGAAGGCGACTTGCACCCTGCCGATATGGCTTGGAATGCCTATTTGTCCATGGAGGAATATAATGAGTTTATTGCAAATGTCATATCAATTTGGGAAACAATCAAGACACCTTCGAAAGAGGAACTTCTTGAGCATATTAAGTCCCAGACCCTATTTGAAGATGGCCATGCAATCATAGCTTATACAAAACTTGGGTTTAATGACCCCCGTTATAAAAGTCTTTATGATGATCTATCAGCAAGAGAAATCTACGATGGAAAACTTTCTCTTGCTGAATTTATGGCATTGTTAAAAAAACGGTGGCATGCCTTTAGCAAGAAGGCGCTTAATACAACCAATACCATCTATATCTTCGAGTGTGCTTTCTTGCAAAATCAGATTTTTGAATTGATGGGATTTTATGATATGGAGGATGAGGAAATTATGAACTATCTCTTCTCCTTGCTTGACATGGTACATTCATTAAACCCAAGCCTAATCTATCTTGCTCCTAACGATGTCGATGCGTTGATTGAAGCAACCGACCTTAGCAGGAAAGGTTCTAATTCCTGGCCAGGATGGATGGACCAAATGGTTACCTATGTAGAAAAATCCAACTATGGAAAGCTACATGGATTAAAAGGCATAGACGGTGTATTCGAGTTTCTAAAAAACCGCTATCGTCTTGACCGCTTATTTTTAAGCGAAGCCGAAGGCAAAAACATTCCTCTTACGATTTCCATACATACACGATGCTTTTCTTAAGAAACAAAAATGGCATTCCCTTTTTAATTGGAATGCCGTTTTTGTTATAAGATATCCTTTTTGGGAGGTTTCACTTTAATGTAAAAATCCAATTTTCCATCTTGGCTTAACGTAGCTAAAAAGATTTCGGATCGATCTGTAATCTTGTATCTGGAGATTTCTTTTTCCAGCCATGCCTTATCTTTTCCCATCCTCCTTAGATTATCTTCACAAATATCTCCATCCAAAATAATATTTCCAAAAATCGCTTCTTGACTCGGTACTACATTGACATCTTGCGCTACCACAGGCTTTTCATCTGCAATCGGTATAATGCTAAGTTGTCCCGTCGTCTCAAGGACTGCTGTATCAATCTTTGTTAAATCAAAGTATCCTAGCTGCCTTGCCATTGCCTGAAATTCTTCCATTTCTAGATGTGCTTTCTTAAAATTCTTAAAATAAAACTGACCCTTTTCCACTAAAACTATAGGATGTCCAACTAAAAATGTCCTACAAATTTTAAGTTTCTCAGAAAAAATTGCACATAAAAAGGTTAGAAGTCCATACAGCACCATGGCAATGATATTGTGGAAGATTTCATCCTCTTTTGCAATGGTTAGCTGAGCTGCAATTGATCCAATTACAATACTATTGATATAATCAAACATACTCATAGAAGCAATCGAGCGATATCCAACAAATTTTGTAATGATAAACATTATAACAAGACTACTAACCGTTGTTATTAGAACAAACCAATATTCCATTTTGACACCTCAATTTGCTATATTCTACAAATCTAGTGTCTACCATTTTTTAATTCATATACAAAATCAGGTACATCTATAAAAATAAATGTACCTGATCAATATTCCATTTATTAATTAGTCGTCATACTCACTATCCATAAAGCTTTGGCAAGTGCATTGTTTTTTTGTCGCTGGTTTCATAAAGCATCCATCATACATTTTTTCGCAATATTCCATATAGTCATAATCGAAACATTCATTCTTAGCCTTTGCTTTCTTACATCCACAATCATTGTCTTTTACATAAGCTTTTCTGTGTGCATATCCCATTGTTGGGTCGCTCATATAGTTATAAGCCATGTTAGGCATCATATCGTTGGACATATCATAACCGCATCTTCTACAATATCTTGGCATTCCTGCATAAGGACATCCTGTATACATATAACCATAGTCAGCCATTGGACAAGGTTGATTCATTCTTCTTCCACAGAATTTACACATTCTTCCGTCCATATCGTCTGCTGCTTCATAAGCTCTCTTATTGCAGCATGGGCGCTCCATCTCGTAGGATTTCTTCATGTCACATGGACGTTCCATTTCGTAAGATTTCTTCCTATTACATGGACGTTCCATTTCACAGGATTTCTTCATGTCGCATGGACGTTCCATTTCACATGGTTTCTTCATGTCGCATGGACGTTCCATTTCACATGGTTTCTTCATATTGCATGGACGTTCCATTTCGCATGGTTTCTTCATGTCGCATGGGCGTTCCATTTCACATGGTTTCTTCATGTCGCATGGACGTTTCATTTCACATGGTTTCTTCATGTCACATGGACGTTTCATTTCACATGGTTTCTTCATATCGCTTGGACGTTCCATTTCACATGGTTTTTTCATGCGAACTTGAGTTCTTTCTTCAGCAACTTTCTTTTCACAAGAAGGTTTCATAAAAACAATCGTACGTTTTTCTTTACATGCTGGGCAAGGTTGTTGCTCTGGACATGCTGGGCATGGTTCTGGTTCTGGACATGTTGGGCAAACTTTTTCTTCTGGGCATGTTGGACATGGTTGTTGCTCTGGACACGTTGGACATGGTTCTGGTTCTGGACATGTTGGGCACTCTGGACAAACTTTTTCTTCTGGACATTTTGGGCACTCTGGGCAAACTTTTTCTTCTGGACATTTTGGACACTCTGGGCATTCTGGGCATTTCGGACATTCCCTTTGTGGTGGGCATTCTCTCTGTGGTGGACATTCCCTTTGTTCCGGGCATTCTCTCTGTGGTGGGCATTCCCTTTGTTCTGGGCAAGCAGGGCATTGATAATTCTCATATTGATCGCCCTTCTTGTTGTATCCACCTTGATTTCCTTGATTCATATTAGAACTTTCTTCCCTATAACCAGCGTTACGAATAGGAATACAAATTCTTTGACCAACCTGTAAATTATATACATTAATATTAGGATTAGCGTTCATAAGAGTCGATAATGCGACATTGTAACGTCTACTTAATTTATATAATGTATCCCCTCTCTGTATTGTATATATCATACCGTTACAGCCAGTTACTGTGGATTGGCCTCTGTTATCGTAATTACTATATTCCATAACTTACCTCCAAATAAAGCAAAGGACCTATTAGTCTTCCTTCACTAAATATCATGTTCTCAGTAATTTCTTACTTCAAAATCATTATATTCAGCTTGGGACTATTAGTGATTAAACAAAGGAGGTCAACTTTTCTTTTTCATAAAATACAGACGAGAACAATAATCTTGAAAAAAGCGCACTTGGTCACTATATCCGGTTGCTGCAAACCCCTGTTTCAAACGAATTCCAGCATGATTTAACAAACTTCCACTCACTAGATATTGCTCGGTTTCCCCTTCCATCTTTACAAACTTGGCTAACATGTTATGAGAAATAGAATCTTTCTTAATATGAATTGGAGATACGGTATTTACTAGGTCTCCAAACTCTTTAATGTTATATTTTAACGTACGATTCGTAAACTCGTACATTACATCATCTTTTAACCCCTTTGCCTTAAATCTGGCAAAGCTATAGTTTGGTGTTACCCTACCTTGTAGATAGATTCCAACCGCTTCTGATTGATCTTTCGAGACTGTAATCCATTGATAGATTCCATTACGGTAATCCGTATCTTTTCCGGAATCAATGCGATAGTAATCACCGAATTGTAACACTTCTCTATGTTCCTTATAAATAGTTATTTGCTCTTTCATAGCTTGAAGTTCTTCCTTCGTTGCTTCAAGTAAATTACACTCATAACCTAACACGCCAAAGCATGCCACATTAAATCGAGTCTCTAATGGAACGCTCCTAAGCGTCTGGTGATTTGGGCAGCCTGATACATGGGCACTGACAACGGACATTGGATATCCATAGCTGTATCCTGTCTGGATTGTGGCACGTTCATAACCATCGGTATCATCACTTGCCCATATTTGTGGAAAATAACAAAGCATGCCAAGATCGAAACGGTTTCCTCCTGCTGCACAGCCTTCAAATAAGATGTTCGGGAACTTCTCCATCAATGTTCTAAGGATTTCGTATAGGCCACACACATATCGATAATTAAATTCTCCTTGTCTGCTTGGTTCTAGCGATGTAGAATAGCAATCAGAAAAGATTCGATTCATATCCCATTTTACATACGCGATATTGGCACTTTCAAAGACACGACTCATCGCCTCTATGACATATGCTCTTACTTCTTCTTTTGTAAGGTCTAGATATCTTTGATTTCTTCCCTCACTGTGTTCTTGACCTGCAATTTCCACTGCCCAATCCATATGTTTACGGTAGAGCTCACTATTTACGCTGATCATCTCTGGTTCAACCCAGATTCCAAAGTCCATTCCTAAGGAATTTATCTTATCTGCAAGTCCTTTTAGTCCTCCTGGAAGCTTCTTTTCATTCACATACCAGTCGCCTAAGGAAGACGTATCATCATTACGATTACCAAACCAGCCGTCATCCATGACAAACAATTCGATTCCAATATCCTTCGCTGCCTTTGCCATTTTTAAAAGCTTGCCTTCATTAATCTTAAAGTAAGCAGCTTCCCAGCTGTTTAATAGTACCGGACGCGTCTTTTTTTTCCATGCTCCGCGCACGATATGCTCTTTGACAAAGTCATGCATATTATGACTCATTCCATTCATGCCTTTTGATGAAAATGTCATAACAGCCTCTGGGGCTTCTAGCCTCTCTTTCTTCTGCAACAGATAAGAGAATCCTTCCGGATTAATTCCTGCAACTAAGCGGACTTGTCCTAATTCGGATACTTCTGCTGCCTCATAGTGATTTCCACTATAAATAACATTCACACCATAGCATGCTCCAAAGTCTTCGGAAGCACTTTCTTCTCTCAACATGACAAATGGATTATTACGATTGCTGGAAACACCAGCTCTTGACGCATTCACAACCTTTCCTTGGTGAAGAGGATGATCGTACTTTCTCATTTCACGTCCCCAAGAGCCGCCAAAGTTGGTAAATACATACTCGTTTGTTTCAAAGTCTAATTGCGTACTCATCAAACGTTCTACCACTACGTTTTCATTTCCATTGTTAATAAGTGCCGCACTTCTTGTAATGACATCGGTACTTACAAATACTCCATATGTCAGTTCAAGAGTGACCGGATGATTCTGATCCACTAATGTCACAACAAGTTCTTCCGTCTCTTCCATTTCATCATAAGAACTTGGAAGCGTCTCTAACGCCTTCTTCTTACGAATTTCAAAACATTCAAAGACAAAGTCCGTCGTTCTAGAACCATCTGCAAAGATAAGTTCTACAAATGGCTCTCTGATATCCCCTTTTCCTACACCAGAAACCTCAAGGGAAAGCTGGGACAGGCCATACATCCTGTCAACGGAGTCATAGGAATTCATATTCCCCATAATAAATGCATCTTTTGCTCGTAATGCTTCATCGTCTGGCATCACTTCGATGCGATCTCCATAATATAAATGTTCTAACTGTTTATGCTCATTGACACGAAACACATAGGATGTGTGCAACGTGTCTAGTTTAAAGATTGAATTCGTTTTTTGTATCATTAGCAGCCCTTCTTTCCACTAGTTCCTTCGTAATTACTTCTAATTTATTTTGATCAAGCTTATATTTTTTTACAAAGAATAGAATGGATAAAACCAATCCGATCATAGGAACGATACACATGATGAACCTGAGTCCTATGATTGTATGAGTACTTTGTGTTATCACATCCTCATTTAATCCGATGATATCGATGCCGACACCTGCAATTAATACGCTGACCGCACTTGCAAGCTTAACAACGAATGTCTGTAGCGAAAAGATTACACTCTCATTACGCTGATTATCTTTCCATTCTCCATAGTCTACGGTATCTGCTAAGAAAATAGTAGTTAGCACTGTTGCAAGACCAAAGCCAAAGAAAATGATCATTGCAGCGATGCAAAGAAGAATCATATTTCTGCTATTTAACATACCGAGTACAAATAACATGGTATATCCAAATAATGTGACACTGATTGCTCCTACTAAAATCTTCTTGCTTTCAAACTTCTTGCGTAGTACAGGAAGTAACATCATCGCAATGATTTGTGTCGCTCCACCTACCGTACCGAACACACCATATAAATCTTTATTTCCGATATCGTATTTAAAGAAATAGATAGCGAGCTGCTGTGTTAAATATAAGGATGCATTAAACATGATGATGCTGATTACGATTACTAACGCCTGGTCATTTTGAGCCAAAGAACGAAACATCTGTTTAATCGTAACGCTTTTCTTTTTCTCTACCACTTGCTCCTTAATGTTCATAACACAGATTACAATTGCAATTACAAAGATTACTGCAACGATAATTCCAACTACACGAAATCCTTGTAATTCATTTTTTCCGCCGAATACGGTTACTAACTTCATAGTAAATGCTGTTCCGATTGCAGCACCGATTCCTGCGCAGCTTCTAGCAATTACACTCATATTCTCTCTGTCTTTTCCTGACTTTGTAATTGCAGGAATCATGGACCAATAAGGAATATCCATGATTGTATATGTAATACCCCACATAATATAAATAACGGATATATAGACTAATAAGCCCACTCCGCTAAGATTAGACGGTGTTCCAAACATGAATACTAACACGACTGCATTTAACAACGTACCGACTAAAAGCCATGGGCGGAATTTCCCCCACTTCGTATTCGTTTTTTCAACTACAATTCCCATAAAAGGATCATTTAACGCATCGAATACTCTCGCCACCATAAATAGGATTCCGACAAATGTTCCACTCACTTTTAAAACAGAAGTACAATAATACATAAAAAAACTTGAAACCAAACAATACACCAAGTCTTTTCCAACCGCACCCATTCCATAAGATGCTTTTTCCCTCGTAGACAAATTCATACGCTTCTCCTCCATCCGCTTCAGCTTATTGTTTTCCAATTGTAAATGGTATAGTGACGCTTTCCATTCCTTGTGCCTTCATTGTAAGTGCACCGCGACCAATCTTTGCTGTTGTTTTAACATAACAGCCACCCATGCCGCCTTTCATCGTAATTACATTTGGTCCAATCAGCTCTAAATCGCCTTCCACCATGAATGTAACCGGCTCTTGTGCATATGGTTGTAAGTTGTCATTTTCATCTCGTACTTCAATACGGATGCTTGCAACATCATATGTAGACTCTTCCATTAGGTCTGTATGGTCCACCGTAACTTTTAGATGTGTCTTTGTCATCGGCTGCTTCTTTACTACCTTAACGACTTTTCCGTCTTTGATTGCTTCAAAACGATACGTCGTAACCGTACTTCCCCAATTACCAATGTACTTCCCGTAAAGCTCAACCGCATCCTGCATCTTCATGCCTCGAATCGTAAGCAATTTTGCTGCCGTAAACATAGCGCTTACCGGAAGACTGCTTTGACCAGATTTTGTTACTGCCATTAACACTTTTTTTACTTCATTTGATTTCTTAACAGAGAATCCTTCATTTTCCACCAACTGATTTCCGATGAAGTCATCCACTAAGATCGGTCCATGTTTTAAATGCTTAAATGGTGTATCTGCTTTTGTAAATGTCTTAATGAACGTATCATTTTTATAAAATTTCACTTCATCCGCATTGGTAAACAGATATACATCCCCCATGCTGCTTGCCGGATGTTCTCCAATATCCATCGCACTGCTTACATAAAGCACATCTTTCTCTTCCTGTTGAGATTCGTACACATATG
This sequence comes from uncultured bacterium, assembly GCA_905214875.1. Taxonomy (GTDB): domain Bacteria; phylum Bacillota; class Clostridia; order Lachnospirales; family Lachnospiraceae; genus KM106-2. Next base: position 29,582 of record CAJMNR010000006.1, read on the forward strand.
CTGCCATCTTAGGATTACGGAACATATCCATAACACCGTGATAACAGATTCTGTCTCCACTTCCGAAATCCTTGTGCGTGTTGTAATCAAACATACACCATCCGAATCCACCACTGATTTGATCATCTTTTCGTAATCCTTCCATAACTCTTGCATGACGAAGGGCATGTTCTAATCGATGTTCCTCGCAATCAAAAGATTTGGTTGGGAACATATGGCCATTGTATTCGGTAACCAAATATGGCTTATTCATATTGGACGTGACCTTTTTCTTTTTATCTACCCCGTTATTTTTTCCATTATGTAAAAAGTCATTGTACGTATACACGTCCTCTAATAAATTACTCCTTTTGATATAGCGTACACCGCCCGTTTGTCTTGTCGGATCTAACTCATGGGCTAACTTGTTCGTTCTTTCATAAAATGCATCATCATCCACGGATTCATTGATACGAACCCCCCAGAGAATGATTGACGTATGATTGCGATACTGTCTTACCATTTCTTCAACGTTAATAACAGCTTCGTTCTTCCATTCTTCATCCCCAACAAACTGCCAGCCTGGTATTTCTGTAAATACAAGCAATCCAAGTTCATCACATGCATCTAAGAAATAATGGGACTGAGGATAATGGGACGTACGAACTGCATTTAATCCAAGCTCCTCTTTTAGGATTCTAGCATCATTAACCTGTGCACTCTTTGGCATGGCATATCCAACATAAGGATAACTTTGATGACGGTTTAACCCTTGAATCTTAACCTTCTTACCATTTAAGAAAAATCCATCCACACGAAACTCAGACTCACGGAATCCGAAACGAATGAAATTCTCATCTACTAATTTTCCATTTTCATATAAGGAAATCTTTGCAACATAAAGAGCGGGATCTGTTAGTTCCCATAACTTCACATCACTACATTTTGTTACAATCGTAGCTTTATTTCCTAAAAACTCTTCTTCACTAGAAGCCACTTCTTTTGCTAAGTCCTTTGTATAGATGGTCTGCCTCACCTTTGTAAACTTTGCTTCTTTGTTTAGCGTTATTTCTGTACTGACTTCCTTTTCTTGTTCTAACACATTCTTTGTCGTAACAAAGGCATCTTCGATATATGTATCCTCCTTAATTTCTAGGTAGACTTCACGGTAGATTCCCCCATAAGTCATATAATCAATTACTCGTCCAAATGGTGGGATATTCAATGTTTCATTGCTATCTAGCTTTACGACGATCTGATTTTCTTCTCCGAAATTAATAAATGGTGCAATATCAAACGTAAATGATGTATACCCACATTTATGAGTAGTTACAAGCGTCCCGTTAATATACACTTCTGCCAAATGGGCTGCTCCTTCAAATGTTAATAGGACATGTTTTTTGCTCCATTCGCTGTTTGCCATAAATACCTTTTTGTATCCGCAAACCATCTGGTAAATCTGTTCGTCGAAATTATTAAATGGTGTTTCCACATTGGTATGTGGTAATCGAACTTTCTGTAATGACTCAACACCATAATCTGCCCTTAATAATTCCTCGCTAAACTTGGGGGTAAATCCCCAATTCTCATTTAAATAAATACGTTTCATACCACTCTCTCCTCTCTCCTTACTACACTCTAACTCGTATACCATCTATTACAATTGCAATCATCTCACTTAAAGATTCCTGATAACTTATATTGTTCTCGATAAGAATAGGATTACCGATAAAATGCTCAATGGACGCTTCCACCATCGCTTTTACTACCGCAAAATTTGCATTTCTCACCTTTCCTTCACTCACTGCCTGATTAAACAATTCTTCAATTGGTTCCCATCCGGATTCTAGCTTTTCCTCGATCTTTTTATAAATCTTTGGATACTTATCCTTCAACAAATAGATCTGGCGAAAATCCAATCCTTGTAATCTCTTTGGCAGTGCAACCATTACACTTCTTAACTTATCTACAATATCAATCTCTTGTGTGCGTATCAGTTCTTCCTTTGTATGATAGATTTCATCAAAGCAGTAATTTACCATTTCAAAAAATAATGTCTCTTTATCCTTAAACACTGTATAAAGTGTTTTTTTGCTTATTCCTAGCCGTTTCGCTATGTCATCCATTGTAAACTTCATATTTTTCTCGTTAAATTCTTCAATTGTGGCATCTAGTATTCTCTGGCTTAATTCCATAATTACCTCCTGCAACACCATGTGATGTATGTAATGGAAACTAGGAAACTCTTTTTAGTTTTCTAGTTTCCTATATTTTACCATAGACGGTTCTTCTTTTCAATAATAAACTCCAACATTATATTGCATTTTTAACAAAAAATAAGCCATTGCAAAAATTATATATAACATTTTTCACAATGACTTATTTTAAACCTCAATCTTTAATTGTAATGTTTTTAATCAACCTGTTAAAACTCAGAATTCTTTCTAGTAATTTTGACATCCCTGGAGCGGTATGCACTATATGTTTCAGCTAACAAACGCCTCTTTATGCTTCTTCCATGTCCAGGTAAAAAAATCTGGCATCCTGTGGATAATAATCGTTTCCATGAATCTAATATTACCTCTTGCTCCCTCTCATTTGATGGGATAATACTTCCCACCAAGCTATGTATCATGACATCTCCAACTATTGCGACTTCATGATCGATCAGGACGCTTACACTTCCTTCTGCCGCTCCCTTCGTCTCCATAATGACAAGATCCACCTCTTGATTTTTACCAAGCGACTTCACGGTTGCCATACTACCATTCTTCTTTTCCTTAAGTGGGTAAACGTAACTTGCCTCTACCTCCCTAAATTCTGAATATAACGGAGCCTTATGCAAAAGCAAAGTAATTGCCCTAGTCCATAAATTAGTCTTTCCTGGCATAATACATCTTCCTGCCTGAAGCGTGGACTGCACATCTTGGTGTACATAAACCTTTGCATGATATGCATGTTGAAGGAAACTTGCATTCCCCACATGGTCCGCATGCATACATGTAATAAAGATTGCATCAATACGATGTACCCCTAATCGATCTAACTGTTTAACAATTTTCTTTCTTTCCGCTTCCGCACCAGTATCCACTAAGATGTAGTGCGTATCTTTCTCAATCAAATAGCAATTACATCTTACGCTTTCCAATCGATAAATACGTGTCATTTTAGATGTGATCCACAGTCTCATTTTTCCACCTTCTACCATATTTATTATCCTAATTATACGTTTGCTTATCTGTCATGTCAACAAATGCAAAAAAGAGATAAGGAGCTTTTGCTCCATAGAAGATTTCTCAACTATTTTGCAAAAACCCCTTATTCCATCGACCTTTTTAGTCTTCGCCGCTATTTACATCCACAATTATCGCCGCAGCTTGATTTCATTGCAAATGAATCACAGTCTGTACATTCTTTCTGTGTTGGATTACTTTCGTGAGTTCCTACCATAATCTTATCTAATGTACAATAATTTTCTGTTTGTGCGTGATGCGTGCAATTGTTAACTGTACATCCGATACTCAAATTCTTTTCCATAGTATTCACCTTTCCTTTTAAACGCGGTCTCTATCATTGTATCATCAGTTGCCGTAAGCCGTTATAATGGCCTTTCACTTGACCGTTATAGCAACTCACATAAATTAGTATGGCATGATGTGACATTAATATTCTTAATCTAGCATCATTAGACTACTTAGATTATTCCCATGTTTTCCAAATCTCTGGTGCATATCCAATGGTTGCTTTTTTCCCATTTCGAACAATTGGGCTTTTAAATAATTTAGGATTTTCAAGAAGTTTTTCTTCTTTATCCTCTTCTGCTAAATACTGAAATAAAGCTAGCAAATCCTTGTCTTTACAATTTTGATCTACTAAAGCTTCCATGCTTCCTGCTGCCTGCTTCACGCTGTTATATTCGCCCTTGCTAAGTCCTTTTTCAAGCAAATCTATCTTTTGATACTTAATGTTTCTTTCTTTAAAATAACGCTCTGCTTTTTTTGTATCAAAGCATTTGCTTTTTCCAAATATCTGAATATTCATAATTACTCTCCTATTTCCAGTACTTCTTTGTCTATTTTACAGGTCATATTTTAAAGTTTCAACTAAAACCGCTTTGGAAAATGGCATTTTTAATACAACCGAGTCAGAATAGCCTTGTTCAGAATCCATCGAATATTTTGCGATGTCCGAAGTTGCCATAACAATCTTAATGAACTGTAAATCTTCCTCTTTTTCATATCGTTTCTGATTAATGCGATTTATGCGTTCCTGAATCTTAGGATAACAAAATCCCGAGTTATCCATATTAATAAGTACCGTTTGAATCTGTTCGGTTTCTAACATATTTACCGCACGAATTCCGCCGTTTACAGGAAGTACTTCAAATTCTTCCTCTAACATAGCTTTAATTTGCCCGAAGTTCGATTCATTACGGTCTATGTACATAACACGTGGTAAACGTTTTTTCTCATAAACCTTGTTGATTCCGTGTTCCAAGGCATATTCGATACGTCCTAACAATTCCTCTTGTTCGAATGGCTTTACTAAATACCCTGCAGGACCAAGCTTGATACATTCCTTTACCGTATTAATATCTGCATGTCCGGTCTGAAATAATACTGGCGTCTTCTTAAATCGATCCATTTCCTGAATTCGTTTAAACAACGTCCTTCCATCCATTTCAGGCATCACAATATCAAGAAAGATCAAATCCACATTATGACGTTCCAAATACCTTAACGCTTCCGTTCCCGTAGAAACCTCAGCCACTTTATATGTTGGCTTTAAATAAGTAGCAAGAACCGTCCTTGCAACCTGATCGTCGTCCACAACAAGAATCTTCTTCTTGCTATCATGGCTTTTTGCAATCATCTGTTTGATATAAAATAGGAGGACATCTATGCAAACATCCTTTTTAATGCCTATTGTAATTCCATCCTCATAAAACCTCTCAAACTGCTGATCTTGCTCCTCCTCTACAAGTAAAATCAAAGGGATATTCGGACGTTTAGGGATCTTTCTTATCCTCTTTATCACACTTTCCGGGTCATAGGTAACATTCACCGTATTAAGGATGATGACCTCAGGAGTAATCTTACTTAGGCATTGAACCGCTTCTATGTCATTTTTCACATTCGTTATCCTAACCTTTTGTGTTTCAGCCAGGACTTTATCTATTTGTTTTCCAATGGCAATTACTTGTTCCATGCAAGTATCTCCTTCCTAAGTAGTTCAACCAATGTATCTCCTTGTTGATCCTTTTTCTCTTTTAACGCCGCCAATGCATTTTTCACAATTTCTAAAAGCTTGTCCGGCATCTCATAAATCGTTAACAGCTCCAATGCATCGACTGCATACTCTCTCTTATTCTGACTAAGCATTGTGCAAACTTCCTCTATAATACGGGCACACTCCTCTTGTTCCCTCTTCGAGACAAAGTTCTTTGCTCCTTCTCGGTTAAGCAGTTTCGAACTTGTTAGCGTTGTAATTTCATCCAAAAGCTGTTCAAAATGTTTAATCAAATGTTCCGTTTTTCTATGTAATACTTCATATTCTTTATTTTTCCCCGCATACTCAAGCTCTTTCGCTTCTAGTTCCAACTGCTTGGCACCAATTAAGGCTGCATTACTTTTTAGTGTATGAGCTTCGATAATATAGTCGTCATATTGCTCTTTTTCAAGGTATTGCTTTATATGTACTAACCGCTCTGGTACAAACATAAGCAGGCTTTTTAAAGTGTCTTCATAAATCTCCTTACTACCTGCGCAATGTTCCATCCCACTTTTGTAATCAATCATTTTCTTCTCCTTCAAAGTAACGCTTTTGTATCTATAATAAAGCAGGTCATAAAACAGGTCAACTTTATTTTTTATACTTTCGTTCGACTTAATATAAGTAAGAATTAAGAAAATTTTTGCTGAATCATTTTATTTGTAGGAATATTATGGTATTATATGTCATAATAGAATAAGGAGGATATATTATGACTAAATCTCATGAAAAAATACCAGAATTACAAAAAGTAAATTTATGCTGCATCAATTGCTACATAATGTTAGTCTTGATGCTAATCACATTTTCCATCGTTCAGGTTCTATTAACTGATACATCAGTTACACGATTTTTCCCTCTCTACATAGTAATGGGGATTACCGGCGTAGCCTCCCTTATCATCTTTAATCTTTACAAGAACTCTCCAATGATCAAACATATAGTTGCCTGCAGCTGCGGACTTTCTTATGCAGTCTTGTTATTTACAAATGATACTGCATTTGCATTTACCTATGCCATTCCAATGTTAATCGTCACAACCGCTTTTGGAGATTTCATCTTCTCCTGTATCATCGATGGTGGCGTAATACTAATTAATATAGCAGTTTGCGTGGTTAACGTGGCAACGAAACAATTGACAAATGACGACATCTTCTCCATGGTCTTACGTCTTACGTTCGTGCTATTCGTAACTGTAGATGTCGTATTTGTAACAAGACTGATTGTACAGCTTAATAACGAGAAAGCGGAACGGATGAATGCCGAAAAAGACAAAGTATCCGAACTTCTTTCCCATATTCTTTCTGTATCCAATGATATGATTGATGATATCTCCGATGTTTCTGAGAATATGAAACTTTTTCGTGAATCTGTTACTGAAACACAATCTGCAATGGAAGAAGTTTCAAAGGGAACAAATGAAACAGCCGAGTCTGTTCAAGTTCAGTTAATCAAGACAGAAGAAATCCAGAATCAAATTGAGAATGTTACCGATGCTTCCAAGAACATCGAAAGCGATGTTACCATTGCCAGAGAGTCCATTGTATCTGGTGAAACTAATATCAACGAACTCATACACCAGGTGGAAATTTCCGAAACAGCCAGCACTACAGTTGCTAAAGAATTAACAGAACTTGACCAGAGCACAGAAAAGATGCATTCCATCATCGAAGTAATCAACAATATTGCAAGCCAAACAAGCCTGCTTTCTCTAAATGCAAGTATCGAAGCTGCTAGAGCCGGAGAAGCTGGACGAGGATTTGCCGTTGTAGCAAGCGAAATTAGCAATCTTGCAAGCCAAACACAAGATGCAACAAGTAACATCAGTAACCTAATCGGTAATGTCTCCGATGTCGTAGCAAACGTAATCGAATCCATCAATCATTTGATTGCAAGCAATAACGAACAGGCATCTGCAGCTACGAAAAGTGCGAAGAGTTTTGCAGAAATCAATGCACGGACAAAAGATATTTATGAACGAAGCAACGATCTCATTAAGAGTGTAAATGCTTTAGCATCTAGCAATCACGAAATCATCGAAAGCATTTCAACAATCTCCGCAGTTACCGAAGAAGTATCTGCACATTCCAATGCTACCTATTCAGCAAGTGAGAAAAATAGCGAAGCAATGACAACTTTGTCTAATATTATCGCGTCTTTGTCTGACAAGGCTAAAATATTACAAAATAATGAAGAATAGTAAAAAATACCATTATTCTCTTCCTATTTCATCAAATTTATAGTATGATAGATGTAGTAATTATTATGTACTTAGGAGGAAATTGCAAAAATGAAACAGGAAGTTGCTTATACCCAGAATACGATTTTACAGGAAGCAATTACTGATTTGTGTACACAACTAAAAAACCCACTAAGTTCTTATCAGTTAGTTATATTCTTTGCCAGTGCAATCTATGATTTTTCTGTACTTACAGAAGAATTTAATAAACTATTTCCTACTGCCGAGGTAGTAGGTGTAAGTTCTGGAGGGGAAATTACTAGAAAGGGATTTACGAAACGAGGTCTTCTACTTACAACTATGACAGATGACAATACCAAAGTAAGCGGTGTCATCCTTGACGACCTGAATTCTTTTCCCATCATACATAAACCGCAAATCGAAGAAGCATTAAAAAAATCGCATATTGATACTACAAAACCAAATTATACGGACCATTGCTTTGCCCTAAGCTTTATCAACGGGCTTAAAAACTTAGAGGAAATCTTTCTCTCCATATTCTATGCAATCATTGGGGATCGAAATTTCAAACTAATTGGGTCTTCTGCCGGAGACGACTATCGTTTCTATAAGACAAAAGTCAGCTTAAATGGTAAAGTTTCCGTTACAGGTGCCGTAATTCTATTTATCAATACAACGAAAAAGTTTAAATTCTATAAACAGAATATTTTTAAGCCAAGCGGCAAAACATTAAACATTACAAAAGCTGACATACAAAATCGAACAATTTTAGAAATCGACCACAATCCGCCACTTACCTCTTATGCGGAAACTCTAGGTGTTTCTTCTACTACGTTAATTAATACCATGCTAGATCATCCTCTTGGAAGAATGTACGGAGATGACATGTACATTACCTCTTTAGCCGGCTTTAATCAAGATAAGACATTAAATATGAGGACAAGAGTTTTTCCTAACTCGACTCTTGATATCTTAGAGCCTGACGACATCATGGCTGTATGTACAGACACATGCAAACGAATTAACGATGATTTTGAAACACCTGGCTTTATCTTCTTTATCATCTGTATCTGTAATGTAATCGGATATGATAAGCGCGATCTCTGTGGTGAGATTAGTGCACTTTATAACGATAGATTTGCAACTTTTTGTGGATTAGCAAGTTGTGGCGAACAGCTCGGTACAGTCCATATGAGTCAGACTACACTTGCTTTAGTAATGGAGGAATAATATGATTTCAATAAAATCAAAGAAAAAAGAAGACATTCTCTCTGCGGAAGAGGTTCTCTCCTTTGTTCCACTAGAGAAAAACGAGGCAATTATAGATGGCGGTCTTACCCTTGTCGATATCATCTATCAGACATTATCAAGTGACACAGTAGGGCTAATGCAAATCCAACAATGTATTGATTTTACAGAGCATCAAAACGAGTTGATAGAACAGCCCAAAGAAGAACTTTCAAAATTAGATTCTGCTAGCACAGCTATTCTTGAGGTCATATCATCACTTACAAACGTTGTTGAAACGAAACAAGACACTATCGAAGGCATGTGCAAGGCGTTAGTCGACATCAATCGCGTTACGGCTTCTTTGCTAAACCAATGTAAAGAGTTTCGTGAAAATAAGATTTTTATCTTAAATCACATCTATACATTAAAGGGTCTAATTCATTCTGCAAAGAATGAATTAAACGAAGAAAGCTTTGCCATGTCAAAGTACATATACCAGATGGAATTCGAGCTTAAGAAATTAGAAGCAAGCATTGCAATCGCTTATACGAAAAATGATCAACAGCTTACTTACTTAACAAATATTAGTGAAAACTCAAATTTCTACTATCAACATGGTTTAAGCTATGACGAGAAGATTCAAACTACAATTTCACATATCAATGAAATTGTCCAAAAGTTATATGATACACAAGCCAAAATTGATTCTGCAAAAAAAATAGATGGCATGATTGAAACGTTAAAAGAAAATAACACAAGAATGCGAAAATCCTTAAACCAACGTAAAGAAAAAAATACCGGAACATTAAACGATCTTGTTTCATTCTTAATTCAGCTTAAGAGCATTCTCAACTACCTAAAAGAGGAGCCAAAACATGTTTAATATGTTTTGGCTCCTCTTTTTTTAAGATACTATTTATTTTTCAACTGCCATCTCATAGTAGCTCCATATTTCATCCTTATAGTGTATACAATGATCGTAAAATGCGACATCTTGAAATCCTGCCGACTTATAACAGTTCCTTGCGATCTGATTATTTGCAAATACGCTCAAAGTAACTTTACTCTTCTTCATGATTTCAAATACATAGTCTACTGCTAATCGCACCATTTCTTTTCCTAAGCCATTTTTTCTTTGCTTAGCATCTACTAGAACATAAGATAAATGTGCACTATCTGCCTGTTTCTTATTCAGCTTAATCGCCAAGTGCCCTACTGGAATATCGTTCTCATTGATTGCCGTAAGAATGATTCCTTCTTTTTCATCAGCAAACGCATCCTCATATGCTTCCATTACTTTCGTCGTTAACGGGTACATCATGTGATTTGCACACCATTTAAAATGGCATCTTTCATCAGTAATCCAGTCAATAACAAAAGTGCTATCGCTAGATACATATGGTCGCAATCTAATCATATTCTTATCTCCCTTTATACTTAGTTCAATAAATTCACACTATCTACAAGTCCTTTTGTTACGTTAATTTTCATTATAAGTACAAATTAAATGGTTGTCTATGGTAATATAGCATAAAGACAGTTCCCATTTCCCACCGATAATCTCCAAATTATCTAAATGATTTATCCCCTTTTGTCACGATGTACATAATTATCCGGATTAACATGCACCATACAGTGTTTTACTACAGGAAATTCTGTTTCCATCATAAGATGAACATTTTCTGCAATCTGATGCGCCGCATATAAGGTCAAAGTTCCTTCTACTTTAATTTCGACATCAACATACACTTTTTCTCCAAACTTTCTCGTCCGAAATACATCGATATCTTTCACACCTTCCTGTTGTAGCACCTTATCTTCCATTTGCTTTCTTAATTCTTCTGCACATGATTCATCAATCAATTTTCGTATGGAATCAATAAAGATGTCTATGGACGCTTTAACAATGAAGAAGCAGATTACAAGGCTAGCAACCTTATCAAGAACAGGGAATCCAAGCCTTGACCCTAAGATTCCTACAAGGCTTCCGACGCTAGAAAATGCATCAGAACGATGATGCCAGGCATCCGCCATTAACGCAGTAGAGTTTAATTGCTTGGCTGCAGACCTTGTATACCAATACATCCATTCTTTTACAGCAATGGAGATTATCGCTGCTATCATTGCAATTCGTCCTGGTATTTGAAATGTCTCATAATTTCCTTCAAGAATCATTTCGACCGCATTCAGTCCGATTCCTGCACCCATTATAAATAATGTTACTGCAAGAAGGATTGCAGCTACACACTCGAACTTTTCATGGCCATATTGATGTTTCTCATCTGCTTCTTTATCACTTATCTTTATACCGATTATTACGATGATTGTACTCATTACATCAGAGGCAGAGTGAATTGCATCACTTACCATTGCACCTGATTTTCCGATTACCCCTGCCAGAAACTTAAAAATACTTAGTATTAAGTTGATGATAATGCTGATTGTAGAGACTTCCATGGCAAGATCTTTTCCCAAACGATGGTTGTTCCTTTTGTTCAACTTAATTCCCCCACCTTTTTCTTTCAAGCTTCATAAAACAATCTGCTTTATGTACCCAGGGAATGACTGCATACTTTATCTTATTAACGGTGCCAGAAAGAGTTCCTATTTACAACGAGAAAAAAGCGCAGGTGCTACACACACTGCGCTAAGAACTTATACTAAACTTTTCATTATGCGGTCATTGTTAATAGGTATGCCAAATATGCTACATAACACAACAGCATCACAATACCTGCAGGACGTTTTAACGATTTTGTTCGAATTACGGATACTAGTAATAGAATACCAGCTCCTATAGAAACCAATCCATCTGTAAGGAACTTAGGCTGGAACTCTATATCAGTAATCAATGCAGACGTTCCAACGACAAATAAGATATTAAATACATTACTTCCGACTATATTACCAATTGCAATATCAGCCTTTCCTTTTCTAGCAGCTGTAACCGAAGTAACTAATTCTGGTAAGCTTGTTCCTAACGCAACAATTGTAAGCCCTATAAAAAGTTCCGAAAGTCCTGCAATTCTTGCAAGCTCTTTCGCTGCATTTACAGAGATGTCACTACCAAAGATAATAAGGGCAACACCAAAGATACTTACGAGAAGTAACTTTATGATAGAACCTTGCATTCCTTCCGTTTTTTCTTCCTCTTCTATTTTTCCTTTCTTCGCCATATATAGCAAATAAAGAAGATAGATAATGAAGAAAACCCATAAGATTACGCCGTCTAAACGTGAAATTGAATTCCCTGACATTCCAAGAACCAATAATAACACTGAAATTATAATCATATATGGAATTTCATACTTCAGTGTCGACATCTGTACAGCAACCGGAACGATTACTGCTGTAATTCCAAGAATCACAAGAATATTCATAATATTACTTCCTAGTACATTTCCTACTGTGATTCCAGCACTTTTCTCAAGGGCTGCCGTAATACTGACTGCCGCCTCTGGTGCACTCGTTCCCATTGCTACGATTGTAAGACCAATGACAAGTTGTGGTATTCCGAAACGGTCTGCAATCGAAGACACGCCATCTACAAAAAAATCTGCACCTTTAATTAACATGTAAAATCCTACTACTAATAAAATGATTTGTAATAAAATATTCATCTGCTTCCTCCATACTACTTATTTTTTCCCATAGACCCTATGAGCTTTACAAACGCAAATACCATCTTTGCTTGGCATTTATGCGCACCTTTTTTTATAGAGGAAGCCAAGGTTTCCTCTATAAAAAAAAGACTCCTAGCACCTAAGTGCTAAAAGTCTTGTTCTCAATCAAAATAAAAGATGAGTGTACAACCACGATTCTTCATCGGGGTATGTTGATTGTACTTTATAACTACTCCCTCTTAACAATTTCAATTATACAGATTTTTTTATACATTTCAATACCGTAATAACTATTTTTTCAATAGCACCTACTAGTATATTAGCCATAAACCACACATTTATTCTATTTTTTTATGCAATCAGACAAATGCTTTCAAGGATTGTGATACTCTTTTAAACAACAAAAAAGCTATAACATATTGATGAAGATATGAGTTCCATCAAGTACTTATAGCTTTATAAAAAGGGGAGAGTTTATGAAAAACTTAAGCAATTATGTCTTTGCTTCGTTTCTATATTCCTATGATAACAATGTATTGTGTACAGATTAAGTACGAAATGTTAACGTTTTGTGAACCTTGTTCATAACTCTCATTCATATTTAGTTTTCTTCTGCAAATAGTGGAGTAGAAAGATAACGATCCCCTGAATCTGGTAAAAGTGCTACTATTGTCTTTCCTTTATTTTCTGGTCTCTTAGCAAGCTCTAATGCTGCATATAATGCTGCACCTGAACTGATTCCAACCAAGATTCCTTCTTTATGGGCAATTTCTCTTCCTGTCGTAAATGCATCTTCGTTTGCTACCTTAATTATTTCGTCATAAACAGAAGTGCTTAATACTTCTGGAACAAATCCCGCACCGATTCCTTGAATCTTATGTGGTCCTGGATTTTCACCGGAAAGAACTGCACTTGTTTTAGGTTCTACTGCTACTACTTTAATGTTAGGATTTTGTTCTTTTAAATATTGACCAACACCTGTAATTGTTCCGCCAGTACCTACACCTGCTACAAAGATATCAACTTCTCCATCTGTATCACGATAGATTTCTGGTCCTGTTGTTGCTTTATGAACTGCTGGATTTGCTTCGTTTACAAACTGTCCTAAAATAATTGCGCCTTCAATCTCTTCTTTGAGTTCTTCTGCTTTCGCAATGGCACCTTTCATTCCTTTTGAACCTTCTGTAAGAACAAGTTCTGCACCATAAGCCTTTAATAATTTTCTACGTTCCACGCTCATTGTATCTGGTAATGTAAGAATTGCTTTATATCCAAGAGAAGCAGCTACGGAAGCTAAGCCGATACCTGTATTGCCGCTAGTAGGTTCGATAATAGTTGCACCTGGCTTTAAGAGGCCTTTTTCTTCTGCATCTTTAATCATTGCATATGCAATACGATCTTTGACAGATCCAGCTGGATTTAAATACTCAAGTTTTGCAAGAATTGTTACATCCGTAATACCATGCGCCTTTTTTAAATTTGATACCTCAAGTAATGGAGTTCCTCCAATTAGATCTGTTGCACTTCTTTTTATATTTTTCATAGCTAAATCCTCCTCTATTTTATTCCTAGTTATTCGATAAGTATAGTACGTATTATATTCTTGTAATTCCTATATGTCAACTAAGTATAGAGGGATTTCATAACACTTTTTCAGATTTTGTCATTATGTTTTCAATTCATACTTTTTTATTTAGAATCGATTACTATCCATGCCTAATCGTTTCTTTGCTGGTTCATAGGAACCACATTTCTTATAATATCCTCTTGCCTCTTCTATCTTTCCAAGACATTCTAAGATAACCCCGATATTATAGTATGCCAAGTAGGAATTCACGCCTTGCATCTTACAATCTTTGATCTTCGTTGCCAACAAGAATTCATTTACTGCCTTGTCGAACATTGCATTTTCAAGATAGGCAGTTCCCATCATAAATACAAAATCGGCAGTGTTAGAAAATTCATCATATACGCCTTCTAATAACAATGCATTTTGTGGCTGACCTGCATTAATCATGGCATATCCATACATTGTAATCATGTCGATGACATATTCTAATTTCGGATTTAAATCATAGGTTGTCACTCGCTCAAAGTACGCAACTGCCGTAACATAATCCTGATCGTAATAGTATGCCTTTCCTAGCTGATATAACAGATATGGATCTTCTCCATCTTCTTTTAAGGAAGCTTCAAGTAAGTCAATGTTTCTCTTTGCCTTCTTCTTTCGATTCTCTAGCGTATCATCATAACCACTATGATCTGTGTACACTGGGATTTCATAAAAACCATAACTAGAGCCGTTAAGAGGCTCTATCTGCTCATGAATCTTTCCTGTGTAGTGATAAAGCCTTTTAGAATACAAACGGCTTACAAGCTCATTTGACGAGAATCCGACACCTTCTCTTACGAACTTGTTATTTCGATGCATTCGACCGACTTTATCTGGATTTTTCTTAATTAATGCCTCTACCTGTTTTGCTTGGAACGAAGTCACAAACTCATCGGTATCAAGCATCAAGATAAAGTCATTGGATGCCTTTTCACTTGCGAAATTACGCGCTGCACTAAAATCATTACACCAAGTAAAGTCATAGACATTTGGTGTAAAGTTAAGCGCTACCTCTTTTGAGCGATCTGTAGAGCCTGTATCAACCACGACAATTTCATAACCTAGGTTTGCAATTTTCTTTAGACACTCTTCTAAGTTATGTGCCTCGTTTTTTGTTATTATGCATATTGAAAGCATTTGTATTTTCCCTTTCTCTTCCCTATATTCCGATTCACTTAAGCCGCTTTAAACTTCTTTAATTCCTCTATATAGATTTCCGCTAATGAGGAAAGCATGACATTCTTACGTTTTATATATCCTATATGCATCTTTTCCTCTGAGACTAATGGAACTGCAGTATAATCATCACCATTTAGTTCCTCACAAATGATTCCTGAGCAGAGCGTATACCCATTTAATCCGACCATTAGGTTTAACAAGGTTGCTCTATCATTTGCACGAATCAACTGTTTATAATCAAAGGTACTATATACCTCCTCTGCATAATAAAACGAATTATTATTTCCTTGTTCAAATGCGAGGCAAGGATAATCATGCAGATCATCAAAACTGATTTCCTTTTGATTTGCTAGAGGATGCCCCTTCCACATATAAACATAGATTCCACACTCTAATAACTCGTGAAATTCCAATTCATTCTCATGGAGGATCTTCGTAATTGCTTTTTCATTAAACTCATTTTGATAAAGGATTCCCAATTCACTTTTCATATTCTTTACATCATCAATAACTTCATAAGTTTTCGTTTCCCTAACCGCAAACTCATATTCTTCCATTCCAAACTGTTTTACCAGCTTGATAAATGCCTGCACTGCAAATGTATAATGCTGCATGGATACTGCAAACTTTTTCTTTCCTGTCTGTCTTGTTACAAAGCGGTCTTCTAAAAGTTTGTAATTATCCATCATCTGTCTTGCATAACCAAGGAATTCTTCCCCTTCCTGTGTCGTCTTAATGCCACGATTCGAGCGATTAAAGATCACTAGGTTAATTTCCTCTTCCAATTCCTTAATGGCCCCAGAGAGGCTTGGCTGCGAGATAAAAAGCGATTGGGCTGCTTTATTCATGGATTCGCAATCGGCAACTGCGATTGCATAACGTAATTGTTGTAATGTCATACTTCTCCTCCTTTGCTTTTCTATTGCTATATTATATTTAGTAATATATACACCAACAACCGTAGAAAGTGTTTTGCACACTTCCCACGGCTGTTGTCTGTATGAAAGAATTATCTCTTTCTATTCTAAAATTAACTTCACTAAACGTTCCGATGCTTTACCATCACAATTTTCTAAATACGTTTCTTTGAATTGTTCGATCATTTCGTAATCATAATCGTCTACGTTCTTAATCTTATTGATTAATTCAGTAGTACTGAATACTAATGGTCCTAATATAACATCTTCACATGTATAGTTAATCTGTTTTGTTGCATCAAATGCACTATAATCATTAGCAGTCATAAATACTGGTTTATGAAGCAAAGGAGTTTCAAATAAAGCATTTCTGTAATCACCAACAAAGATATCTGCTAACATGAACATCCCTCTGATTGGAAGCTTACCTGCTAAATCAATTGCAAAGTCAGAGAAACTGCTTGCAATTTCATAACTAGTCTTACCTTCTGGTGGTTTTGAATGAATAATCAATACATATTCATCTTTTAATTTCTTGTACATTTGTGGAATATCTAAAAACTCTAATTTTTTATAAGGTTCTTTGTGGAAACGATAATATGGCATATAGAAGATAATTTTCTTTCCTTCTGCCTGAGGGAACTTTTTATAAAGTTCTTCTCTCATCATTTCTTTATATTCCTCATCAAAGTATGCATCTGTGACACAACTTCCGATTGGAGTTACTACTCCAGGCTTGTTGATCTTATATGCTGCTTCAAAGTCTTTTACTACTTTGTTAGAAGCCACAGGAATAAGATCGTAGTTGCCCTTCATTTCAAGCTCTTTTAATTCCATTTCTGCTGGTACAGCATTTGGATATTCACGAGCTAAGCCATATTTCGTGCGCATAAATGCACATTCATGTAATTGAACAAACTTCGTTTCTTTACGTAAAGATAAACGGTTTACACCAATACATGGGCTCTTTGTAATAATTGCCTTAGCTGTTGCGATGAGTCTAAGTTCATCTTCATGATATCTTTCTTTACTATGAAGTTCCACTACCTTAATAGTAGAGTCTTTGGCAAGTATTTTCTTTAATTCATAGAACTCAGGCTTTGGTATTCTTGTCTTCGTATCAATAATAATAACTAACTTAGGATTAATCGCAGCCTTAGCCATGTGATTGTATTCCTGTTGATAGTTCTTTGTTACTTTTACAAAATGTCTTGTTTCAGAGCGGAATTTACAATCTTTTTCGATATCCGCTTCTTGTTTTTTCTGTAATTTTTCATCCTGAGCAGCTTGTTTACGCTGTGCTGGAACTACAGTTGTAAGATAATTATATTTATCAATCATCTCTTCAGAAGATCTTGCTAACGTCATGTCAACGGATCTTGTCATCTTATTAAGCTTTTCACCATTTTCCATTGCCTTTAGCATTACATCGTTTAATGCTGGTGCATACTCGTTCTTTTGACCGTATGTTCCAACAGAATCCACTAATGGTGCAAGACAAGATGCGAAGGCATCATCAGATTGGTTTTCTGCAAAATAATTTAACCCAAAGTTAAATAATGCGTAATCGAAGTCTTTTTGATTATCTACGTTAAGTTTTAAATAATCTTTGGTAAACTGAACAAGGTAACGTTTCATACCTGAGAATAACTCTTTATCGCATTCTATTTCTACTAATTCAGGTACAATCTTTCCATCTTCATATTTGTAGGAAGTAATACTCTTATATGGAATATTTGCAAAAATTGATTCAACGAATAATAATGGTGTTCTATTTCCAGAGAAGTTATAACGAACATTATGTCCTTGAGTAGGATAGATACTTCTTACATAGTAATAAGGCACATCAAGTTCTTTACCAGTCGCTGCATGTACTAAGCGAGTGAAGCAGTCTTGTGTATATCCTCTTCCCCAATACTCAACAAATGCAAACTTCTCTTCAAAATCAATTTCTTGATTTAAATATTCAAGAACAATCTTTCTTCCTTCTTTTGCGTAATTCAATAAGTATTCATGATACTTTTCTGATAAGGAGAACGCATTTACTAATCCGTTCATTGTTGGCTTATCAATTTCTTCAAGCTCTTTGACATACGCTAATTGAGGGAAGTATTCATCAAATGTCTGCTCGTCCATATTAAGCGCTTTTAATAACTTATCAAAAGAACGTACATCTGTGAAATTTCCGAATGGCGAGAAGAATTCTTCGTCAATTTCATTAACGAAAGAAGGTACACGCCAAGCTTTTCTTGAACCATAGATATATTTTGTTTTAATTTTGTAATTCTTTTCTTCAATAATTGTATCAGCAATTCTCTTTAACTGATATCCATCTCTCGAAATAAAGTATAATGTATCAATACCACGAGCCATGGCATCTCCAATCGCCCAGTTTACATATGGGACAAAGTATAAAGAGATATATGCATATGCGAAGTAATCTTTTTTATTGAAATGTGTTTCTCTAAAACGAGCCATCTTCGCAGCTAATAAGAAAGATTCATAAGAATTAATTTGTTGTGTCAATGCAGTTTCATACTCATTAAATGTAAGCACCTTATGAACAACGGACTTAATTCCTAATTGTTTTGGCATCTTACCATCAGCAAATGCATTATCACCATAATGAATCCATTCTTTGAAGTTATACTCTTCAAAACTACGATATACTTCTAAGAATAATTTCTTAGTAGTCTTTTGAACGCCATAATCACTAGATAAGAATAATGGAATCGTTGTAAGGATCGGATTTGCTTTTTCAAGCATCTTTGTAATCATCTCTTTTGATAAATACATATCACTGATTAATACAACAGTATCTCCATTTTCAATTAAACGCTCAATCATACCAATACGTTCATACATTGGAATGACATTATCTAATTCTGCTTCTAATTCTTTTTCTTTTAAGAAGCTAACCTGTTCATCTGTTAAGTTGTAAAGAGCTTGCATATTGTCAAAGATTTCATCAAATGTGATTTCTCTGCGATCGCTCTTTCTTACGGTCAATGTCTTATGATAGAACTCACGAACATTAGCCTCTGAAAACTTACGAATATTGATGTAGTTCGATGTAAAGAATGAACCAAATCCTAAGTTAGATTTTTCAGCCTGCTCTTTTACGTAATAGAAAATACCTTGAGGCTCTAATACTTTACGTGTAAATACTGTATCAAAGATATCGAAAGAATAAAGTGTACTTAATTCTCTTTCCACTTCCGGTTTAAAAGCAAGTGTCTGATTTACAATTGTCTCTAGCGAATCTTTTCCTGCATAATTCCAGAATAAATCGTAGATACGTTCTCTTTCCTCATTACTGTCTTCTTTATACGTATCGAGGGACTCTATTAATTCATCAAAATTATTTGCGAATGTTCCACAAGTCATTTCTTTTACATCAAATACTAAATCCCTGAAGTTATTATCTTCATAGTCGAACATATAACGAACAAAGTTCTTAACCCCAGCAGCAAGCATATCATAAAAAATTGAGGAATAATCAATAATCGCTAAATCTACTTGATCCATAACTTCATAGAAATCTAAATTGTTATCCCAGAAAAGAATGTTTTTGTTGTCAGCATAGTATTCTTTACACTGAACATATTGGTAATCCTTTTCCATAAGGGGATGCATTTTAAAGATCATAAGCATGTTATTTTCTTCAAGTTTTTTAATTAGTCGATCCATATCCGGAATTGCTTTTCCAAAAAAGTCATAAGGTGATTCATCGCGATACGTAGGTGAATAAACCACAACCTTTGTATCGCTTGGTAATCCTTTTTGTTTTAAAATATCATGATCAAATGTTTCAATTTTTTCGCAATATTTATTATATTCGCAACGTGGATATCCCGCACGAATTACCTTGTCGTCATCAATACCACATTGTTCTTTAAAGTGTTTTTCCATAAGTGGTGATGTCACAAGGAACAACTGATTGTTTTTATAAAATTGATTATACGTAATGTATTTTTTCGCAATACGTTCATTTAAGAAACCGAAATTCACTTTACGTTCAATGGATTTACATCCAACACCGTGGAATAAGTTAAGCATAGTTACATGCTCTAATCCTCTTGGAATATGCTCTTTTACATTTTCCACAACAAATACGGATGTCTTTTCGCGAATCGTCATAGACATTGGATCTGAATACAGACAAGCCTTATATCCTAATTTTTTAACATAGTTAATAGTTTCTTCAGAGTCACACATCCAGAAGGCATCTATGTCTTTACGATATTTATTAACGTAGATAAATAACCACTTAGGATTTCCCGTAAATAAATTCCCAGCGTTAAAAATCCAAACATTTTTACTTTCTTTGTTAAAAATGAGTGTTTCATCGCTTTTTTTCTTAATCGTTTTACTAATGTAGTTTACATTAGATTTTATGCGTTCAAACATTTTCCACTCTCCCGTTACGTTTATTACATACAATGTGACCCTGACGAGGCTAAAGCCGCACCAGGATCACATTTTTCTAATTCTTCAGCATAAAATCAACAAGTCGTTCGGATGCATGGCCATCGCAATCGGACAAGTATTTTTTACGGAATTTTTCTAATTTTTCATAATCATAAGATTCAATGTTATTGATGATATCAACAATTTCATACGTATCCTTAGCTACAGGACCTAACATTAATTCTTCATAATCAAAATATGAATCAGACTGATAGAAGTATGTTTTATAATCTGGCGCATATAAAATGATAGGTTTTTTTGTTGCTGCAAAAACAAATGTTTCTGGTCTATAATCTCCAACTACGATATCTGCAATACTTAATAATTCGATGATCGACATTTGATTTGTCATATCTCTCATGAAATGACCATAGTATTTAGAGATTTTTAACATATCTTTTGGTGTAGCTGGATTATAATGATACAATACAGCATAGCGATCACTTACGTATTCGTTAAATACGCTGTTATCTGCTAATACTTTACGTTTTGGTAATGTCATTGTAAAACGATATTGTGGCATATATACGACAATTTTTTTACCTTCCGCTTGTGGGAATAATTCATAAAGCTTTTGTCTGGATGCTTCTTTAAAATCTTCATCAAATAAAGCATCTGTCTGACTTGCACCAATTGGCTTAATTACGCTTGTGTCCTCAATATTTAGTGCTTCTTTAAAAATATCAGTCAAGCCTTCTGAAGCGATTGGAACTATACCATAATTTTTATGAAGAGGTGCTACCTCAAGACGATTTTTGTTATATCCACTGATTGTTTCCTTTGAAGAGTAGTCAAACTTCACTCTTGGGAATGTATCTTTCCATAACTGAATCACTGTTGTATCTTCACGCACAGTTAATACGTTAATGATCTCACAAGCAGATGCAAGGACAACATATCTTGCAGTTGCGATATCTTCTATCAACTTAGCACTAGGTTCTCCACATCCTCTATAGTGATGTTTTACGATGTGTATTTCCTTATGCTTTCTTAATTCTTTCATAAGTGGTAAAAATTCTTTTTCACCATGTTCAGTTTCAATAAATACAACCTTATTCTTATCCACTGGTTGTGATAAATATGCATTATACATATGATTTGCTTTTTCAGTAAGTGTTTTTAACTTACTAATTTGTTCCTGTCTCTGACCAAATGATTGAAGGTTATTAGGAACAGTATTAAATTCACCAACTAATGGTGTCTTACGACGATAAGGTTCAAGTCTGTCTTCAAAAACAAGCTTCATGATTCTTTCAGTTGCATGTCCATCACAGGCGCTCATGAATTTATTTTTGAAATCGATGACACGTTGTTTATCAAAACGAGTATCGATATTTTTGATATAATCAATCATCTCTAAGTTCTTAGTAAAGATTGGTCCTGGAGCTAATTCATTATAATCATAGTAGAATCCACGCCAGTCAAAATACTCATCTAAATCGAACGAATAGAAAATTAAAGGACGTTCAAATAAGGAGTACTCAAATACTAAGGAAGAGTAATCGGAAATACAAACATCACTTACACAAAGAAGTTCTTCAATACTCATTGTATTAGTAAAATCTTGTGCAAATTCTTGATACATTTCTGGTACCTTAGGTGGACGTTTTACAAGTGGATGATGTTTAAATAATAAGATATATTCATCTCCAAGCTCTCTTTCAAACATTTCAATATTTAATAATGCTGGAGAAACCCCTTTCGCAACACGTCCTCTATATGTTGGAGCGTAAAGGATTACTTTCTTTCCTACTGAAGAAGGCATGATATTATGAAGTTTATCAAATGCTGCTTGGATAAAGTCTTGATCAAAGAATACATCTGTTCTACTTGTACCAACTGGCTTTAAGATTTCACTTCTTCCTTCAAGGCCCATTGCTTCTTCATATGCCCATGCTACTTCAGGACTACTTAACGTAACATGCGTTAAGTTTTCATAAAATGGGAACTTAAGTTTTTCTTTTCTTGATTCCCCGAATAATAATTCTGCAGTACTGAAACCAAACTTCTTAAACGCACCACATCCATGCCATGTCTGTGTTACGATTGTCTCTGGTCTCATCTTAACACAGCTGACAACGTTGGACGCTTCATTTAAAAATATATACTTAGCAGTTGCAATATCTTTTACCATTTCGATACAACGTTTCTGATATTCCTTCTTTTTAACGAAGCTGCTACGTAAGAAATGTGTATGAACGTCTACATCATAATTTTTTACGATTTCATCATATAATAATTTAAAACTGTTCGTTATTTCATTATAGCGAACTTCAATAAATACAACCTTATCTTCCTGAACCGGAAGTTTCTTATACTTGTTATATACTTTTGGGTAATAGTAATGAAGCATATAATATTTATCAAATCTATTTCTTACTTTGATAATGGTTTTCTTAACTTTAAGATAAACATCTAAAACAAATGTTTTCTTAAGTTTTTCTTTTATTACACCCATTTTATTCCTCCTGTAATACTTGCTCTATAATACGTTTCGTCGAGTTACCATCGCAACTAGACATAAATTTATTTCGAAATGCTTTTACTTTTGATAGATCAAAACTATCCGCATTTAAAATTGTATTTGCCAGTTCCTCATTGTTCTTAACAATCGGTCCTGGAACAAATTCTCTATAGTCATAATAGAATCCGCGGTCTGTAACATATTCCTCTTCATCATAAGCATAAAAAATCATTGGGCGTTCAAGCAAGGAATATTCAAACACTAAGGATGAGTAATCTGAAATGCAAATATCACTTGCACACAATAACTGTTCTATTGTAAATTCATTTTCATTATTTTTTACGAATGACCTATACTCCTTTGGGATATGAATATCATTTTGTATCACAGGGTGATACTTTAAAATGAGTACATAATCTTTTGATAACTTTTCATATAAAAATTTAAAATCGAGTATGTTCTTTTCTGTAGCCTTATGTGTTTCGCCTCTAAACGTTGGAGCATAAAGTAAAAGCTTTTTCGTTCCAACTTGAAACGTCTCCCTAACTCTTCTCTTTGCATCCGCAATAAATTCTTCATTAAAATATATGTCAGTACGACTGACCCCAATCGGTTTAATTACCTTTGAGTCAACCTGCATAGCTTCTCTATATGCCCAGACTACTTCTGGACTGCTTACTGTCACCATAGAGTAATTCCGATAAAATGGATCTCTTAATTCTTTTTCTAGACTATGTCCGAATTTCTTGAAAGCACCACATCCATGCCATGTCTGAATTAACTTCGTCTCTTTACGAAGTGGCAGGACACTTACAACATTGCTTCCTTCATTGAGGAAAACATACTTACTTGTGGCAAGGTCTTTCAACATTTTCTTACAGCGAGAAAGGTAAGCCATCTCGCTTACCCTCCCGTTATATAAATAATGAGTCTTTACTTCAAACCCATTCTTATGACTAAAATACTTATTTAGCAAAGTAAAATTATTAGAAAGTGACTCTAATCGAACTTCGATAAACAGCACACTATTCTCTTTTACTTTCTTCCTAGCACAAACTCTATAATAAAGCGGAAAATACACTTTCATGATACACTGCTTTACTAGTCTTTTAATCATTCTTATTCATCCCAAACCATTACAGTTTTACCAATTAAAGCATTCATATCGATTTCAAATGCTTCCTTGATATCTTTTAATTCACGAACACGAATTTCTGTACCTACGATATTTTCAAGGTAGGCTACAATATCTGGATGTTCTTTGTAAAGTTCCATAAGTCCTGCAAAATCAGATCTACCGCTACGGCTGCTTCCGTAAATTCTAAGTCCTTTTTCAAGTACCATACGAGTATTGATTGGAACTAACTCTTCACTAACACCAAGAATAGAAATTGTACCTTCTGGGTTAATGTAATCAATAATTTGATTAATTGCTTTTCCAGAACCAGCACCACCAACACATTCAAACGCATGGTCAATTTTTAAGTCATCTGGAATTTCTGTAATATTGTATACTTCATCTGCAAATGTGAAATCTGCAAGTTTGTTTTCATTTTTACCAAATACATATACTTTAGAATCTGGCATAATCTTTTTGAATAATAATGCTGTAATATAACCTAAGTTACCATCACCCCATACACCGATTGCTTCTCTTCTTTGGTGTGCAATATCTTCAAATCGAGCAATTGCATGATAACTTACACTTACAAGTTCAGTAAATGCTGCAACAGTCTTATTGATACCTTCAGGTAAAGCAACACAACGGTCAAGATCAAGTTGAATATATTCTTGTAAGAAACCATCGAATCCACTTGCTCTGAACTTGGAACTTCTTAAATAGTTTTCAGCAATGATTGGATCCTTTTCCGTTGGAGTATTTGGAATCATAACAACATCTTGTCCGATTTCAAATGTTCCTGTTGGATCAAAAACTACTTTACCAATTCCTTCGTGAATTAACGCCATAGGTAATTTTTGTTTTAAGACTTTTTCGTCTCTCTTACCTTGGTAATAACGTTGATCCGCATTACAGATGGAAAGATACGTTGGGCGCACAATAACTTTTGTTTCAGATAATTCAATGTCATCAAAACAAATTTCGAACTGTCTTGGCGCTTTTAATCGATAAACTGTATTTAACATCTTGTTACTCTCCTCCTAATAATGCTTCAGCTACTCTTAAGTCGTATGGATATGTGATTTTGATATTAAATACTTCACCATCAACTAGATGCACGTCTTCACCTTTGATTGCGAAGATCTTACAAGCATCAGTTAAGATATCTTTTTCTTCTTCAGAAAGAGAGTT
Organism: uncultured bacterium; assembly: GCA_905214875.1. GTDB lineage: Bacteria > Bacillota > Clostridia > Lachnospirales > Lachnospiraceae > KM106-2. Next base: position 54,838 of record CAJMNR010000006.1, read on the forward strand.
GTATAAATCTTTTAATTTTTTAGCTTTAAAAGATTGTGGTGTTTGTCCTTGATACATTGTAGCACGATCTGGAATTGAAGAAACTAACTGATGATCTTTACTTTCTACGATTGTATCAGTAGCAGGAATTACAGTATCACAAGAACCGAATTCTAATGCATATTTGATGTTTTCTTCTAAGATTCTATGAGTTACAAATGGGCGAACACTATCATGTGTAACGATGATTGTATCATCATTTAATTCATGATTTTCTTCAATGTATTTAATACCATTCATAATAGTTTCGTTTCTTGTTGAACCACCTTCAATTACAACAATACGTTCGCTTTGCTTAATGTATTTGTGAATTAAATCTTGAGTATGATTAATCCATGCTTTTGGAGATAATACAATTACCTTTTCGAAACTTGGGTTTACCACAAATTTCTCAATGGTATGTATGATAATTGGTTTTCCTCCAACGCTCATAAATTGTTTTGGTTTGTCAACGTTTCCCATTCTAGTGCCTTTACCGCCAGCTAGAACTACGCCGAAAATATTAGTTGATGTCATATCTAAAGTTCCTCCTTAAGTAGTAAGCTAATAATACGTTTTGTTGCGTTACCATCGCAAGCACTCATGTATTTTTCATAAAAATGATTAGCCTTACTTATATCATAGTCAGTGAATTGATTCTTTACAATATCTTTTAACTGTTCACTGTCAGTTACCTTTTCTCCTGGTAAATCATTTGCATCCAGATAGAAGCCCCTTTTCTTTGTATACTGCTCATAATCTGGAACAAAAAATACAATCGGTTTTTTTAAGATTGTATACTCGAATATAATAGAAGAATAATCCGTGATCAATAAATCCGCAACTGGTAATAATTCCTCCGTAGAGATTGTACAGTTGGAGTATGGGAATTTTTCTTCCATATGAGGATGTAGTTTCTTGATGATATAGTAATCATCGCCCAACTCCTTCGCCATTTCTTCAATCGCATCATATCCTACAAGAACTGGCATACCTGGATTTCCGCGAAATGTCGGCGCCCAAAGAATGATTTTCTTTCCTTTGGCCTCAGGGTACATTTGATAAAACCGATTTTTACAACCGTCAATATATTTTTTATCAAAAAATTGATCTGTTCTGCTTACACCGCATGCCCTAAATCTTTCAGGCGGCAAATGCATTGCACTTGAGTAAAACGGAATACAGCATTTTGAGCTTACCGTCACCATGTCTACATTTTTCAGAACTTCTCCATGGTAGTACTTTGGAATATCATCCTCTGTGTCATACCCAAACTTCTTATAGGCACCACATGCATGCCATAGTTGAATGACTTTGGTTTCGCTCCTTTTGTTACATGATGCAACAGGCAGATAATTGTCACATATGATTACATATTTTGCTCTCGCGTATCTCTTCATAAAGAAGAACATTCCCTTAATGGTTTCTAGAAAGGATGCTGTAGCAAAATTCATAATATGTGTCTCAATTTTATAATCCTGCTTACTCAACTCTTCATACATATAAGCCATGCTGTATGGCATGGTTTCATGATGGGCGTCCGCAAAGATTACGAGTTTCTCATCAATAGGCTTATATCTATGTATGAAATATGCAATTGGAAGAGCAACAGACTGTACAAACATTTTTACATACTGTTTTAACACAAATTTGATACTCATTTCATACTCCCAAATATTTTTTCATATATATATGTTCTACATAATACTTCAATATGATACCACACCCTATTTTTTTATACAAGACCCCTAAAAATCTTCATAAAAACTTTCTATTTTACACAATTTTCTCTTTAATTTAATGCATTCATGTCGAATCAAATTCAAATTATGAATAATATACCACAAAGTTGGTTCAAAATAAATAGTTATTCTTGTAATATTTCGAAAATTATTTTTTATTCCCAGAATTGTTCATATAATTCAAGTCATTATTCTATAAATATTTGTTAAATTTTATACTTGAAATAAATTGCAAAAAGATTAAACTACATTAATATAAAAAGAATATAAATTTAGTTTTAATTATGAAAGGATGATACACTATGAAAAACAAAAACGGAAAGAAACCTGCGTCGAACAAAGTAGCTGATACCTTTACTAATGAAACTGGATCATCATCAACAGTTGTGGCAAACAAAAAACATCATAAAAAGCCAAAAAAACAATATCTATAAGCTCTATATGGCGGTTGCGAAAGCAATCGCTTTTTCTACTATTAGTATGTACAATTCCACTTTTACTAGACATTCAAATAATTGTCAGATACAATTACCATGGTGATAAAAATGGAAATTACAATAAACGAGAAAACGATATCATTTCTAGTTCAATATGGAAAGCGAAAAAAAATGTCATTAGAAGTCAGCCCTGAAGGACATATCTTTGTAAAAGCACCCACAAAGACGACGGAACAAGAAATCCTCGCTTTTATAAAAAGCAATTCAAAGGCATTACTTGCCTTTCAAGAACGTTTAGAAAACCGAAGTTACATTTATAAGAAGAAAACATACAACGAAACAGAAAATTTTTTATATCTAGGAAAAGCGTGTACGCTTTCTGAACTTCTTGAAGAAGTTCCTGATGATAAAGAGGCTTGCGCTCCTTTACTTAAGAAGTTCTATATGCAGAAAACGAAAGAAATCGTTAAAAAAAGAGTAAAGCATTATGAAAAGCTTATCGGTGTAAAGGCTAAGAGCGTTACAATCGTGGAATCAAAATCGGCCTGGGGTACTTGCAACTCCCTAAAAGAGCTTACTTTCAATTATCGACTTTCGATGGCTCCTGTTTCTGTCATTGATTATGTCGTTGTTCACGAATTGTGCCATATTCTCCATATGAACCATGATCGTTCCTTTTGGAGAAAAGTTGGTATGTACGAACCGGAATATAAAGCAAAACAAGACTATCTTGCAAAATTTGGTGGTGTCATGACAATATGACACCACTTAATTTTATTTATGAAAGATTTGATCTAGCGTACAATCATTTCCTGATAAAATCTCTTTTTCAGAAAACATTGCAGACACTGCTGCCTTATAGTCATCAAGGCGTTCCGCTTTCCTTATCTTCTTCGCATATTTCTCAGAATCTTCAAACATATGCTTCATATAGAACCATACTTCTTTCATCTTGAATAAGACATTGCGATCCCCAGAAAGCAGTTCACGGTAAGATGCCAATAATTCATCATGGAACGCCTTAAGGGTATCTTTCTTAAGCTCCTGACCAGTACGAAGCTCTTCAATAAATGCTGGATTAGCAATGAGCCCTCTCCCAATCATCACACGGTCAATGCTTGGGTATGCCTCACAAAATGCACGAAGTTCGTCTGGTGTAAATAAATCGCCATTATAACAAATCTTATTTTTGCTCATGCTTAGTGCTTCACCAAATACCGATAGGTTCGGTTTGTTCTTATAAAAGTCTTTTTGAACTCTAGGATGAATGATTAGCTCTGTCATCTCATATTTATTGTACAGTTCCATAATCGGATAAAACTCTTCTGGATCTTCGATTCCAAGTCTCGTCTTTATAGATAGCTTCGTAACATCTGCTGCAAAGATTTCTTCTAAAAACTGATCCAACAGCTCCAAATCTGAAAGGAGGCCAGAGCCTTTTTTCTTTGCAACTACGGTTCCCGAGGGACAGCCTAGGTTAAGGTTGATTTCGTCATATCCTAACTGTTTGATTTTCTTACTTGTGTTAATAAAGTCCTGTGCATTATTTCCGAGAATTTGAGGAATTAACGCAACACCTTCATTGTTTTCCGGGAAAAGGTCTTGTAGCTCACGATTCTTTAGCTTTCCTCCCTGTGTCGTCACAACAAATGGCGCAAAATATTTATCCACACCTTGAAAATAATTATGGTGGGCATTGCGATATACAAACTTCGTAACCCCTTCCATTGGTGCAAAATAATAATTCATTACATAATCGCTCCTTTCTACTTATAGCTGTTCTAATCTTCTTAATCGTTTGATTTCTATTACGATACAAACAATAGCTACCAGAGAGGCAAGCCCGTCCGATAATGCATTGCTTATATAGATTCCTCTTGTCTGATACATCGGTGCGAGAATCAGAATTGCCGGTACGACAATAATTCCATAACGCAAAAGGGATAACATGCTTGAACGTTTTGCTTTCCCAACTGCTTGAAAGTACTGTGAACTGACTGTCTGAATCCCAACTAGAGGTAACATACATAAATAAACTTTAATCCCTTTGGACGTGATTTCGGCAAGCTGCCTATCCTTTGTAAATAAATCTACAATCAGATGCGGGAACAGCTGTATGATCAAAAACAACAACATGGAAAGTGCAAAGGAACTTAACACAGATAGCGTGAGTGACTTTCTAACCCTCTCATAGCTTCTTGCTCCCCAGTTATAGCCACAGATTGCGTTATTGCCTTGTACAATCCCATTTACAACCATATGATAGAAACTGAACACGCTGGACATAATGGTTACTGCTGCAATATCCAAATCCGTGCCATATGCAAGGAATCGGTTATTGATAAACACATTAACCGCTGTGGCAAGCAGCTGCACAAAAAAGGACGGCATCCCCATATGAAGTGTTTCCTTAACTAGTTCTGCCTCTTTCTTTACTTTACGATACTTTAAATGAATCATAAAATCTTTTCTTTTTATAAAAACATATAGGACATAAATTGTAAGAGTCGTTTGCGAAACTACCGTTGCTACTGCGGCGCCTGCAATCCCCATCTTGAATCCAGAGATAAAGATCGGATCTAGAATACAATTTAAAATTGATGTTATCATAATGATTTTCATGGATACCTTCGCCTGTCCAATGGATCGCAAGGAATTATTAAGGCAGTACCCCGGAATCCCTATGATTGCTCCTACGATGATAATGGTAATATACGTTTTTGCATAGGGAAGTACTTCATTGGATATGGATAATAGCCTTAAGATTGGCTCCATCAACCATACAAAGCCAATTGCAAATATAAAGAGGAAGATCACAATATATTTCAGTGCAAGAAACAGGATATCTTCCGCTTCCTCTTTCTTTCCCTCTCCTAATCGAATCGCGATTAAAGATGAGGAACCTATACCAATTAACAAAATAAACGCCATTTGCAGAATCTGAATAGGCATCGTTATTCCTACTGCTGTCAACGCAAAAGAACTGATTTTCCCAACAAAGATTCGGTCTACTATATTAAAAATAGCACTACTAAGCATCCCAAGAATGGCTGGTATACTTAATTCCCATAAAAGACGGCTTATTTTCTCTGTCCCAAGATTTTGTTTCATTGTTCTCCTCCAAATGCCTTTTTCTCTTAGCCTATCATACAAGATTTAGACAAAAAAAGCTATCGTTAAAATACGATAGCCTCTCCTATAGTATTGGAAACTTATTTTTGATTTTTCTGAAGGAACACAAAGGTATCATCACTAGAATATTCACTTGCATACCCATAGCCCAATCGATCAAAGCGCTTTACGCCTTCCATGTCATTAATAGCATTCTCAGCTAGATAGCGAACCATCTCACCGCGTGCCATCTTTACATACGGACTCTTTTCCTTCACTTTTCCATCCATCAGTTCTCCAAACTGACACGTAATGACCTTTACGGAATCTTTTAAGTATTTGGTAATCCCTTTGGAATATTCCTTGGATGCCAGATTGAGTATACAGTCTGTCTCCTCTTTTAATTGATTGGCAAGCTTTTCTCCCCAGAACTCATAAAGAGTTTTATTGGTATGATTAATTAGCTTTGACTGCATCTCTAATCGATATGGGACGATGCCATCCAATGGGCGAAGTATGCCATAAAACCCAGATATAATTCGAAGGTGTTCTTCAATATAATCAAGGGCATCCTGTTCCATTACCTGTGGCGCCATATACTGATACTGAATCCCCTCATATGATAACACTGCAGGCGTTAGCTGTTTCGCTAAATCCATATTCTGAAAACGGTCATAGTTTAACTGGGCAATCTTATCATTGCATTTAAACAGTTCTTTACACTGTATATACGTAAGTCCTTTCATATATGTTAAAAGAGAGGAAGCTTCCTCAATAAATATCGGAACATTCTTTGGTTCTAGTAAGTCTACCTCTCTTACCATCTTCTTCGCTGGTGATATAATTATCCTCATCATTTCTCTCCCCTGTTTCTTATCTATATGCCTGTAACACCATCAACCGAAAAAAAGAAGCCGCATCTCAATTGAAATACGGTTTCTAATATTCGAATGCTATCTCATTTTATCTTTTAAATCATTGTATTTCTTTTTTGCTTCATACTCTACATCGTCAGCAAAGCTTTCTACTTTTCGTTTGATTCTTCCACTTTCATAGTACAAGTCTTTCCCTAATGACTCTGCGCCATTTTCCATTCGATCACATTTGTCCTCGGAAATGCCTAATGTCTTTCCAACACTGCTTAAGGCTTCTCCGCCTTTTTTTGTAACAACACCGCTTGCTTTCACAGTAGCTTCTGCTGCCTGTCCTAAGACTTTACCTACTTTTGACATCTTTAGACCTCCTAAACTATTTCAAGTATTAGCTAGTCTCTCCCATTTTGGCCTAATCCATACAAAAAAGCTCCTCTGTTATCTTGCCATACTCCGCTAGAGTCTTACAGTCTTTAACCTTACTCCAGATTGTCTCATGCTCTGCAAATAGGCCATTTACATAAAACCAAAACTGTTTCATCCTTGCAAGAATACCATCTTCTAACGGATAAATGGAAACATATCTTTCAAATACAATGTCATGGAGACTTTTTATCTCTTCTTTCGTTGCCTTTTCGCCAGTCAAGATTTCCCGTACAAGAGCTGGATTATGAAGTAGTCCTCGTCCAAACATAACACATCTTAAAGACGGAAACTCTTCTTTTAATGCCTCATACTCTTCCTTCGTATAGATATCTCCATTATAACAAATTGGATTTTTACTTATTTTCGCTGCCTCATAAAATACCGGGCGATTTGGTGTATTCTTATAAAAATCTTTTTGTATTCTTGGATGGATAATCAAATCTTCTAACGGGTACTTATTATAAATCTCCATTAGCCTATAGATTTCTTCCGGCGAATCTTTTCCAATTCGAGTCTTAATAGAAATCTTCATAAGATCTGCCTCAAAGATTTCTTCTAGGAAGGCATCAAGTTCATTTGGCTTTGCTAAAAATCCCGAACCTCGGCCTCTTGAAACAACCGGCCCAGACGGACAGCCAAGGTTTAAATTGACTTCCTTATACCCAAACTCTTTTAACTGCTTTGCTGTCGCTATAAAAAATGTGGCATCATTCGTTAAAATCTGAGGCACTACAGGAATACTATCGTTGTTTTCCGGCAAAACGTCCTGTAGTTCTTTTTGTTTTACAATGCCATTTGCCGTCGGTGAAACAAATGGCGTAAAGTATTTATCCACTTGCGGAAACACCATGTGATGCGCCTTACGGTATACATGTCCGGTAACTCCGACTAACGGTGCAAAATAAAACTTCATCGTTTCTAAAACTCCTTCGTAAACGTTCGTCTATCCAAGCAAGATTCCTTTTACTTTTTCAAAACGCTCATTAAACTGCGAATAGAAATCCAGACTACTATCATATGGTGTCACATAAAAGGTATTTAATAAATACATGCTTAGGCTCTTTACTTGCTCTTCGTCATCTGCTGTCTTCATTAGCTCACCAATGTCTTTTAAGAAATAATGCCAGTCATTGATAAACTTCTCATTCTTCTTTAGGTCTTCTGTGTCAATCCATTTGCTAACTTTGATCTTTGTGCGTTTTTCTTTCTTGCATTCATTTGTCTGTAGAATATATCGAAACGATCTGTCCTCGTAAACTCTTCCAAGTGGGAAGATACGACAGATTCCAGGACGATGCGCGTGAATGCTACATCTTCCTTCGTCATTTAAAAAGCCACATTGCTCACTAGGCATCTGCATCTTTATGTTTGGTAAGATTAATCCATCTACCACATTAAGCTCTAATTTATCTTGTAACAGTCCTTGAAATGGGACCTGTAAATGTTTACTCAAACGATACACATCTAGTGGATCTAATATGATGGAACTTCCCATTCCCTGACAACAGGCAGAGCATCCTTCACAATCGTTACAGCTTGCCTTCACCATATCGTTTAATCCATAGAATCTGCCATCTGATATCTCATCGAGGCTACAATGTCTTTCCATCTTGTCATTCTCCTATATTGCCTTTTTTCAACAGTATACCATAAAACTCTACGTTTGGCATTCCTACCGAAAAAAAAAGCATAGGGTTTCTATTTCCCTACGCTTATAAAATACGCGAGCAACGAGCCAAAGTGATGCTTGCATTACCTTGGCAATTGCCGCGATAACCAGTAACACTCGAAAAAGCGTGTTTCTTCTGTTTTTTTTCTATCTAGCGACCGTAGATTTCAACAATACGTACAAGCAATTCTACGATACGTTCCATATCCTGTACTGGGATATATTCAAACTTACCATGGAAGTTATATCCACCTGCACAAAGGTTCGGACATGGAAGTCCCATATAGGAAAGTCTTGCACCATCTGTACCACCACGAATAGGTACTACTTCTGGTTCTACTCCTAACTCTTCCATAGCTTTCTTTGCATTTTCAATTAAATGCATATGTGGCTCTACCATAGACTTCATGTTATAGTAAGAGTCTTTTACTTCTGCTGTAATCGTACCTGCACCGTATTTCTCATTAAGATACTCTGCAATTTTTAAGAAACGAGCTTTCTTTTCTTCAAACTGATCTTTGTCGTGGTCACGGATGATATACGCCATTGTTGTCTCTTCCACACCACCGCTCATATTATCTAAATGATAGAAACCTTCATATCCTTCTGTATTCGCAGGGTCTGCAAATACTGGAAGCATATGATGAAATTCCATACCGATATGAAGTGAATTCACCATCTTGTTCTTTGCAGAACCTGGATGAATGTTATTTCCTTTGATTGTAAGCTTACCGGATGCAGCATTGAAGTTTTCATATTCGATTTCCCCAATTCCGCCGCCATCAACGGTATATGCAAAATCAGCTCCAAAGCGTTTTACGTCAAAGAAGTCTACGCCTCGTCCTACTTCTTCATCTGGAGTAAATCCAATCTTGATTTCTCCATGAGGGATTTCTGGATGTGCGATTAGATATTCTGCCATAGACATAATTTCTGCAATTCCTGCTTTATCATCTGCACCAAGAAGTGTTGTACCATCCGTTACGACGATATCTTTTCCTTTTGCTTTTTCTAAATCTTGGAACTGATTTGGTGATAATACGATATTCAATGATTCATTTAATACGATATCTTTTCCATCATAATTTTCTACGATTCTTGGCTTTACATTTTTTCCACTCATAGAAGGTGCTGTATCCATATGGGAAATGAATCCGATTGTCTTTACACCCTCCTTTGTTGCTGGAATTGTAGCATATACATAACAATGTTCTTCATCTAGATAAACATCTTTTGCACCGATTGTATTTAATTCCTCGACTAATTGATGTGCAAGGTCAAATTGTTTCTTTGTGCTTGGTAATTGCTCCACGTCTTCTTCAGACTCTGTATCAATTACAATATACTTCATAAAGCGATCTAATACATTACTCATATTCTTGATGTCTCCTTTGTTCATTTTGTATTTACTCTATAGTCCATTTTACCACATTGTTGAAAATTTTCATTATTTTTCACTCGATTGGAATATTTTCCACTGGATTGGCTCATTCTATTTTACGAATATGCCGTTCTGATATCTCTTTCACTTTGTTTACACGAGTGACATACCGTTCAACATTTGACAGGTGTTTGGTTGTCATCCATGTCTTCACAATTTCCATTGCTATGGCAGATCCTATAATCTTACTGCCAAGACAAAGTACATTGGTATCAGAATGGGATCTTGCCAACGCGGCGCAATACGGATCCTGGCAGGCGGCGGCATACACTCCAAAAAGCTTGTTTGCAATCATGGCACTTCCATATCCCACACCATCTACAAATATTCCACGGTCAACCTCTCCGTTTGACACAGCCATCGCGGCAGGATAGATATAATCAGGCAAATCGCAAGCCTCTTCGTTATGGGTTCCAAAATCAACGACTTCATGACCGTGATCTTCTAGATACTTTCTAATTTCCATTTTTAACGCATATCCAGCATGGTCATTTGCTACTGCTATCTTCATATTCTTCCTCCAATCATTGGACTTATAAAGATAGTATATTCCGTTTTCTGTAAAAAAAGCATTTTCCGAAAGAAATCTTTCGACATTTTGTCGGAAATGGTCATCCTTATGGTAATACGCGGACGGATATCTGCGTCACAAAGTCACTGATATCATTGGCAACGAGACCGTCTACCAAATATTCCTCATAGTATTTTCCATCCACTGTAAGCCCATGTTCCTTAATGTATACTTGCATCCTCTCATACGCTGTGCCTATCCCATGCCAGTCCCCCCTAAAATAAGCGACTACATACTTACCTGCTGGAAGAACGCTTACCGTTCCACCTTTCGGCTTTTCTTTCATCAGTAGTAATACTTCTTTATAGTCCTCATAACATTTTTGCTTAATCCTCTCTGCATACTGTGTAAATACAAGGTCATAATGCAATTCCTGCTTTAACTGCAGATACTCTTGCTTCAGTAAGGAAATCGGTTCATAAATAGAATCCTCGCCAATCCCTTCTAAACTTTTTAAGAGGTAATATTTTTCCGGAAACTCTTTGATCACAATATCATCAATGCAGACTGCCTCACTCTCCCGTATTCGTTTCTTCTGCTCTAAAATCAACTTCTTTTTTGATCTTAGCTGCTTGATTTTTTCATTGATTGTGTTTTCTTCTTTCTCTAACAATTCTAATAGCACTTTTGGGCTTCGCATTTCCATAAACTTTTTGATTTCTTTTAATGGCATGCCGAGATCGCGGAGCAAAAAGATCATCTCCAATAATTCCATTTGATTGACAGAATAATAGCGGTAATCGTTCTCTTTCTTAATCTCTGGCTGAAATAGCCCAATCTTATCATAATGAAACAACGTATCCTTTGTCGTATTCATCATCTTTGCAAACTCACCAGTCGTTATATACTTTTTTTGTTCTATCATAATTTTCTTTTCCTCTTGACTATCGTGTAACCCTATAGTCTATCATAGCAAATTGTACAGAAAATAATCAAGTTTTTACAAAGGAGTTCATTATGTCATCAAGCATCAGTCAATCATTTAAACCACTATCGTTAATCAAATATACGTTACCCTCCATCATCATGATGGTATTTATGGCCATCTATACAATTGCTGACGGGATCTTAGTTTCCAGATATTTAGGAGACAGCACACTTTCCGCCCTTAACATTGCCTATCCAGTAATCTTTATTGTAAATGGAATCGGCATCATGTTAGGAACTGGTGGTACTGCCATCATTGGCAAAACTCTTGGAGAAGGGAAAACAAAAGAGGCTCGCAGCCATCTTACCTTCTTTGTTGTAAGCGGTGTAGTGATTGGAATTCTTATAATGGCAATCACCTTGCTTTTTCAAACACCAATCGCTCGCGCCTTAGGTGCAACAGATTCCTTACTCCCGATTTGTAAGTCTTATATGCTGACTTGCATCCTTTTTGCGCCAATCACTGTGTTACAACTTATGTTCCAATGCTATTTTTCCGCTGCTGGAAAACCAAACTACAGTCTGATTCTTACAATTGTCGGCGGTGTCCTTAACGTTGTCTTAGATATCTTCTTTTTAGGAAACCTTCACATGGGCGTGGAAGGCGCCGCACTTGCAACTGGGCTCGGACAAAGCATTCTTGGAATCTTCGGACTGTGTTATTTTGCTTTTTCCAAAAATGAGCTATGCTTCAGCAATTTCAAGCCTGACTTAATAGCTTTAGGACAAGCATGTTTTAATGGCTCCTCCGAAATGGTCTCCAACCTTGCCAACGCAGTAGTTACTTTGTTATTTAACCTAATCATGATGAAACTTGCCGGGGAGGCCGGTGTTGCTGCCATTACGATTATTCTTTATGGACAGTTCTTATTTAACTCCCTGCATTTAGGATTTACCATCGGAGTTGGGCCAACGATTAGTTATAACTTCGGGGCCAAAAACGATAAGGAACTTCAAAACCTCGTAAAGATATGCCTTACTTTTGTCGCAGGCATCTCCATTGTTTTAGCCATGCTTGCCTTCCTCTCATCTGATGTCATCGTTGGAATCTTTGTGGACCGTTCCTCAACGACATACTCCTTAGCAGCATCTGGATTTGCAGTCTTCTCCATTAACTACCTGTTTGGAGGATTGAACATCTTTGTTTCCTCATTATTTACGGCGCTTTCTGATGGAAAGCACTCAGCAATCCTTTCTTTCTCAAGAACATTTTTCTGGATGGTTGTCTGCTTACTGCTTCTTCCAGAGCTTTTTGGAATCACCGGCGTATGGCTTGCCGTACCAATTGCAGAACTTATGACTTTATTTTTATCCGTATTCTTCCTCGTTCGTAAAAATAAGTCCTATCATTATCTTGGCTAATAACTACTTTGCCACAAAAAACTCCCGTTGGAGAAAACCTTCTCTTCCAACGGGAGTTATACTAATTGTCCGTATGTTTTTCCTTAGCACTTAAAAATTGTTCAATTTGTTCTCCTGTCTCTTTTGACAAGGAATCAAATAAATAATTACGGTTTACTTCTTTTTTCTCTTCAAATTGTTCTATCGTCATCTTGTTCATACGTTCTACTTCTTCTTTTAACTCTCTTGCAGATAAAAGCGCCGTACTTTTTCCTCGAATGATAATCTGCTCTAGACCATCTGACGTTGCCACTGTGACACGATATTTATGTCCGTTCTCATGCACAAACTTTTCAATATATTGATCTGCCGTTTCCGCTTCTTTCGTATAAACGACATGGATATTATGATAATCAAATATTTCTGTTGGATGTCCTTCGATTCGATATGCATCAAAGACAAGGATCAAATTACATTTTCTTATGCCTTGATAGTTACATAGGCAGTCCATTAGCTTTCCTCTTGCTGATTCCACATTGATTGCCGCGAGTTCTTTTAAGTCTTCCCACGCAAAGATAATATTATATCCATCTACTAGAAGGTATTCCTCTTGCGATTCCGGCTTCTTATAAGATATCGTACGTGGTCCCGTATAAGTTCTTGCTGCCGGCTTGCTCTTTTGCCACGTCGTCCTTGCTCCTTTATTGGCATAGAACGTCTTTTCTATAATCTTATCAATTTCATCCGTATCAATCCACATTTCCTCTTCGTACGTGTTCTGTCTAAGCGTTTCCTCGTTCTCATGGCTGATGCTTGGTCTTAAGACACTTTCGATATGCATGTGATCAAACACTTCATCCCATGAAACAAGATATCCGGATCCATGGGCACAAAATACAGAACCAGTCGGATTCATCAAATCACGTTCCGAATCGTATCCGATGCTTGCAACGACTTCTTCCTCGTTATGGCATGGCTCATATCCTTTAAATGTACAGAACAGCCTTCCATGTCCTTGGGAATACGCAATGACTTCCGCCTGATAATTCTTCATCGTAACGACTGGTGCCTGTCCAGTTAAAAGCGCCATTCCATCTGTGCTTTGGGAAAGTTCACACGTTCCGCACATCTTCTCAATGTCTGTCATGGCACGCCCAACCATCTTTTCTGGAAGCTCTAGCTGGAATGAATAATATGGCTCTAACAATACTGACTTGGCTTGTTTTAGTCCTTGCCTTACGGCACGGTATGTTGCCTCACGGAAATCTCCACCTTCCGTATGCTTCTTATGCGCACGTCCAGCCACTAACGTAATCTTCATATCCGTAATGGCAGAACCGGTAAGCACACCTCGATGCACCTTTTCTTCCAAATGCGTCATAATAAGTCTCTGCCAGTTGCGGTCCAACGCATCTTCACTGCAGTCTGCTCCAAACTGAATGCCGCTTCCTCGTTCTCCTGGCTCTAATAACAAATGAACCTCTGCATAATGTCTTAGCGGTTCAAAATGACCGACACCTTCCACAGTATTCGCAATCGTCTCTTTATAAACGATATTTCCTGAACCGAATTCTACTAGAATTCCAAATCGCTCTGCAATAATATTCTTAAGAATCTCTATCTGTACTTCGCCCATAATCTGTGCCTGAATCTCTTGCAGTTCTTCGTTCCATACAATATGAAGTTCTGGTTCTTCTTCCTCAATCTCTTTTAGCTTTGGAAGCATCATTCTCGAATCGCATCCATCTGGAAGCTTGATTTCGTAGGCCAATACCGGTTCAAGAATCGGCGCCTCTGACCATGCTTCTGCTCCTAATCCTTCGCCGGGTTTTGTCTTTGTAAGACCAGTAACCGCGCAGACTGTTCCTGCCTCTGCTTCATTTACTGTTTCAAACTTTTCTCCGGAATAGATTCGAATCTGGTTTACTTTCTCTTCCCATTTTTCATTTGTGGATTCCTCTTCTTTATTGGATAAGGCATCTTTCACTTTAAGCGTTCCGCCTGTCACCTTAAGGAATGTCAGACGATTTCCTTGGTCATCTCTTGCAATCTTAAAGATCTTTGCGCCAAATGCTTCTTCATATGATGGGGCCATTGTATAGTCTACAAACCCGTTCATAAACTCTTCCACGCCTAAAAGCTTAAGTGCCGAACCAAAATAACAAGGAAATACCGTTCGATCTGCAATTGCCTGAACGACTTGTTCTTTAGGTATCGCGCCCAACTCTAAGAATGTCTCCATCAAATGCTCTTCGCACATGGCAATCTGGTCATAACAGCTTTCAGATTCCGGATGTTCAAAGTCAATACATCCATCATCAAGCTTATTTTTCAACTCACGAATCAACTGCTCTTTATCAGTTCCATTTTGATCCATTTTATTAATAAATAAAAATGTCGGAATATCATAACGTTTAAGAAGCCTCCATAATGTCTTCGTATGTCCCTGAACTCCATCTGCACCACTGATTACAAGAATGGCATAATCAAGCACTTGCAATGTACGCTCCATTTCGGCTGAAAAATCCACATGTCCCGGGGTATCAAGTAACGTTAGTTCGACATCATCCCAATTCAATCTCGCTTGCTTTGAAAAAATAGTAATTCCTCTCGCCCGTTCTAATTCATTGTTGTCCAAATATGCATCTTTATTGTCTACTCTGCCTAATTTTCTTATGGCACCGCTTAAATAGAGCATGCTCTCCGATAATGTAGTCTTACCAGCATCTACATGCGCTAATATTCCTATCACTAATTTCTTCATACTTTATATTAATCCTTCGCTTTTGTCTGTCTATTTTATCACCTACGAAAACATCATTGCCTAGAAATGCAACTGACCTTTCCATCTTAGTTATATATCATTTTCACTATTCTTATCATATCAATAAGCGGGCATTCTGACAACATTTGATTCATTTTTTAATTTTGGCTGCCTTGCGTTTAAGATAAATTGTTTAAGTTTGTCGAAACAGAAATTTAGGGGCGTGCATACTCTTGTATTGCACGCCCCCAAATTTTATATTACAAATACTGTGATATTTTTCTTAAACCCGACGCGATAGACCCTCTCGTTAAATATTCATAAAGTAAGCAAGTACGATGATTCCAAGTGCAATTCGATACCACGCAAAAGGCTTAAAGTCATGTTTCTTAATAAATGCCATTAAGAACTTGATGACAACGATAGAAACTAAGAATGCAACTAGGGTGCCGACAAGTAAGATCGTTAACTCCTGGCTGGTAAAGGAGAATCCAAACTTTCTTAGCTTAAGAAGGCTTCCACCTAGCATCGCTGGAATTGCCATGAAGAATGTAAACTCTGCTGCCGTCGTTCTGGAAATGCCAATCATTAAAGCACCAACGATTGTTGCACCCGAACGAGACGTCCCAGGGAATGCAGCCGCCATCATCTGAAAAACTCCAATCCAAAATGCTGCACTATATGTAATATCTGCAATGGAATTTACTTTCGGTTTCCGATTCTTATTCCATGTTTCGACTACGATAAACAACACACCGACTAAAATCAGCATGATTGCAACCGTTTTATAATTATAGAACATCTCATTTAACTGATCATCAAAGAACACACCAACAATACCTACCGGAATGGAACCAACGATAATCTTAAACCACATAGAAAAGATATCTTTGTCAATGACTTCTTTTTTCTTAAAATGAAATGGGAAGATCTTGTTCCAATACAATACGACAACCGCCAAAATGGATCCAAGTTGTATTACGACAAGAAATAGGTTCCAAAAATTCTCACTCACATCCATCGAAACAAATTTTTCTAGCAAGATCATGTGCCCTGTACTGCTGATTGGCAACCACTCGGTAATTCCCTGAACGATTCCAAATAATATTGCCTTTAAAATTTCAACCATATTAACTTTTCCTGTTCCTTTCTCTTTTTTACATTATTTTCTATTCTTATTTCATTATAGGTTTATGAGTTTTAAATGGCAATATGAACATTTTTTATTTAAGAACCTCTTTAATACCTTTTATATAATGACCATTCAACAAATCAAGCAATCCATGCATCATCGTTTCCGATATCAGATCTTCTCCAGATGCGACCATGGCGATAAACGGCATTTCTTTAATGGTAGCCGCCATCATGCCTTCTTGGCCTTCTTCTGCCTTCGCTACTTCCTTTACAATCTTGTCGGCATACTTGTTTATTAATTTTCCAACCAACGTATGATTGACATCTTCTAATGTATTTAGTTCAGTAAACGGCGGCTTTGCTTTCTCGTTACCTGCTACCACCTTGCTTCCATAAAGCTGTTCAAACGCCTGTTTCGAAATTACTAATTCTTCATTCTTTAATACATAATATTCCGAAGCCGATTCCGCGTAGTCAGGCGCTTCTCTTTTCGGGCTGTTGATTCTTACTGCCTGCATAAGTGGACAAGAAAGAAGCGATGAGCCAATTAAGATCTGATATGTTCCACTCTCAACATACCAGTCTTTAATTAGCGTATTGTAATACCCTAATTCCTTGGTAGAAATCTCAACCGTTACCGTTTTTGTTTCTCCCGGTTTAAGTTTCACCTTAACAAATTCGCGAAGTTCTTTCTCTGGTAAAAATACCGATTCACTCTTATGGGACACAAAGAGAAATGCCGTTTCCTTTGCTGCCATCGTCCCACAATTTTTAAGATCAAACTGAACCTTAATTCTATCCCCGTAGGAATACTCCTTTTTATCTAGCGAAAGATTGGAGTACTCAAATGTCGTATAGGAAAGACCATATCCAAACGGAAATGCCACACGTTTTTTCGCCTTCTCATAATACCGATAACCGACGTAAATGCTTTCTCGATACTCCACACTTTTCCTTCCACCTGGAAAATGCGCATAGCTCGGATTATCCGCTACCGTAAGTGGCCAAGTTTCAGCCAGCTTTCCAGAAGGCACCTGGTAGCCGAGCAATAAATTAACGATTGCCATTCCGACACCTTCTCCTGCAAGGTAGGAAAGCAAAAGCCCCTTTACATGATTTACCCAAGGAAGTTCCATGGGAGCACCACCCATCAATACAACGATTACGTTAGGATTGCATTTTACTACTTCTTCAATCAACTCATTTTGTTCTTCTGGCAGTGCCATGTCATTACGGTCGAATCCTTCTGACTCATATCCCTCCAAAAGTCCGGCAAATATATAGACAACCTCTTTGCCTTTTGCTATGCTACAGGCTTCTTCAATCATTTTCTTTTGCTCTACCTTTCCCGTCTTTCCTTTCAATCGATACCCTTCTGCAAAAGTAACATCCGCCCCATATTTTAAAAAGCTGTCCCATGGTGTATCTACTTTGATTGGATGAATCTTGGAGCTACCTGCTCCCTGATATCTTGGTGTCTTAGCCAAAGCACCGATGACTGCTGCCTTTTTCTCTAAAGGAACCGGAAGGATATTTCCTTCATTCTTTAATAACACTGCCGATTGTTCTGCTGCCTCTCTAGCCAAACGATGGTGTTCTTCTTTGCTATAATGAAAGCCTTGTTTTCTATGTTCCATTGCTCTAAGAATCAACATCACATTTCTTACCGCCACCTGGTCTATCTCTTCCTTTGTAATACGACCGTCTTTTATAGCCTCTAACACCTTCTTATCATTAAATCCATTATTGCCAGGCATCTCAAGGTCAAGACCAGCCTTTATTCCTGCTACTCGGTCCATGACCGCTCCCCAGTCTGAGATTACAAGCCCTTCATAGCCCCATTCCTTTCGCAAAATATCGGTAAGCAGTCGTTTGTTCTCACTACTATATACGCCATTGATTCGATTATAGGAACACATTACCGTATATGGCCTTCCCTTTTTCACTGCGATTTCATATGCCTTAAGATATGTCTCTCGAAACGCTCTCTCATCTACAATGGCACTTACAGACATCCTTCGTTTTTCTTGATTATTTACTGCGAAATGTTTTAGCGAAGCGCCCGTTCCCGTACTCTGGAGTCCTTGAATCATACTAGCAGCAAGTTCTCCAGATACCACCGGGTCCTCACTATAGTACTCAAAATTCCGTCCACACAAAGGACTTCTTTTTTGATTACATCCAGGTCCTAATAGGAGCGAAACCCCTTCTTGAATGCATTCTTCTCCAATCGCTTTCCCTACCTCGTACACAAGGTCACGATCAAAACTGCAGGCGATGGCACTGGCACTTGGAAAACAAACCGCCGACTCACTTTCTCCGATTCCCAGATTATCCGTAGCGCCAATCTGCTTTCTAAGTCCATGAGGTCCATCTGAAACCATGATAGAGGAAAGTCCAAGCCGCTCAATTGGCTTTGTCGTCCAACAGTCCTTTCCAGAACAAAGGGATACCTTCTCCTCTATGGTCATTTTCTTCACTAATTCTTTTGCTTTCTTTTCTAACATGAAGCTCCCCCCTTTACTCATTACGCTCCTTTTTTCGTAATCGTATCTTTTACATCTGCAAACTGCTCTTTTCCAATTGCAAGCTTACGAATAAAGAGAACGGAAATAA
This sequence comes from uncultured bacterium, assembly GCA_905214875.1. Lineage (GTDB taxonomy): Bacteria > Bacillota > Clostridia > Lachnospirales > Lachnospiraceae > KM106-2. The sequence continues at coordinate 73,907 of CAJMNR010000006.1, forward strand.
CTAAACAAATGGATGGGATGCAGCTCATTAAGAAACGAATTCCCCAAATAGTTCCCGATGCCTGTTCTACAATTGTCGTCCCTGTACTTTCCACATAACCGAACCAACCTAACGCTGCCGTTGCGATTGCGACACAAATAGCAGAACTAATCTTGTATAAAAACATCGTTGCACCATAAATCATGCCTTCACGCCTTACTCCATTCTTTGCTTCATCTATTTCAACTACATCCGGCAAGATTGCATACACTAATACCTGGGACGCCGATATGCCAACTCCAATCAAAATCGTAATGACCACGGTAATTGGAATGTTATTGGCAGGAATCACAAGACATAACAGTAAAGGAACGATAAAATAAATCGCCGACATCACATAGGTCTTCTGCTTACCAAGCTTATCACTAACAGAAACCCAAAAAGGTGTTGCCACGACAGCTGCAACCAATGGCACTGCCATAAATACCATGCTTAAACTCTCTGAGATCAAAAGGACATATTTCATATAATAAATATAAAGCGCCATGATAATATCAAAAGCAACCATATTAAAGATAAAGACACCTAACACCATGCGAAATTCTTTTAATCGGACTAACGACTTTAAGTTTTTCCATACACTTCCCTGCTTTTCAGGAATCGTTGTTTCTACACGCTCTTTCGTTCCAAAAAAGGCAAGAAGGATACATACAATCAATACTGCTCCTAGAATCCATCCCATCACAGGATAACTGGTTGTATATTGTTCTTTCCCTGGGTAAATCATATCGACGATCAAAGAAACACCCATTGCAGACAGCAACGAACCGACAAAGCTAAATCCCATCTTAAATCCGGAGATGCTTGTGCGCTCGTCATAATCTTGTGACAACTGTGGCAACAAGGCATTATAAGGAATCGATACAAGAGAATATAACGTATTAAAGAAGATTCCAATCAGAGTATAATAAATGACCATCTGTACATTTTCATGAAATGGAATACACCAAAGCAATGCAAACCCTATCCCTAACGGAATTGCTCCAAATAACAGATATGGACGTTTGCTCCCAAACTTCGTCTTTGTGTGATCGGATATTACACCCATGATTAAATCACATACCGAATTCCACATACGGATGACCATAAATATGTACCCTGCCCATACCGGTGATAGTCCAGCCACATCGGTCAAAAAGAATACAAAATAAAATCCAACCGCACCATAGGCAATATTATTCCCCATATCACCTAGTCCATAAAAAACTTTTTCCCGTGTCTTCACACCGTTCTTCGCTTCCATACACATCGCTCCTTATCTATTGATATGTACATTGTAGCATCGAGGGCTTTTTTGTAATATTACTCTATCGCTTTTTATAACAATATTTCTTGATATTTTTTCCAGCTCCACTATAATAAATGTAACAATGAAATTTATCAGGAGGTGTCGTATGTGCTTATCATCTTCAGACCGCGAAATCATTCGCGCAATCTACGATTATAATAAGATTCCACTTTTTATCTTAGATTCTGATTTATCCATTAAAGAGACCTATTTCACACCAAATGAAGAAGCTCTTACTTCTTTACTAAGCGCTCATATCATTTCCCTGACTAATACGATCACGACACCTGCATTTGATATCTTATGCTATGAAAATGAGCTTTACTTTATCTTCAAGTTTTCCGATACAGACAAAACATGCTATCTATTTGGCGGACCAATGCTATTAACTGGACTCTACCATTTCACTGAAATGAAAACCTTGTCATTTGCCGACCGTTTTAGCACAAAGGAGTTAAAGAACTTAGTGGAATTACTACCAACGATCTCATTTTCGGCCTTTTATTCTTGTCTTCGTATTCTAATGCTTCTATTAAAAAAAGAAGCCCCTTCTATGGAAGAGCTTCAAAGCTTTCATTTTTCCGACCCACAAGGAACTTTTCACCGCCATCTGATTCACGAATTATTTGATAACGCAGAGTACTCCCGTCCACACACTCCCTATAGCCAGGAACTTGCTGTCTTATCCTGCATCAAGGAAGGAAATCTAAAAAAATTAGAAGCGACTTATCGTGCGCTTCCTCAAATCAAATATGGCAATATGTCTTCTAATCCGCTTCGCCAGCTATTCTATGGCTGCATTGCCAATACGACACTGACAACAAGATACGCTATTGAAGGCGGACTTGAGGAGGAAACGGCATTTACATTAAGCGACGTCTACATACAGCAGATGGAACAATGCCGCACCCTTTATGAACTAAATGTATTAAATGAAAAGATGGCCATCGACTTTACGACAAGAGTTGCAAAAGTAAATGCTTCCAAGAAGAAGAACTATTCCATTGCAATTTCACAATGCTTGGACTTTATCGAACAAAACATCCATACTGCAATCACTCTTGATTCCCTTGCAAAAGAGGTTACGCTTACTCCCAAATACCTCTCTCACTTATTTAAGAAAGAGACAGGACAAACAATTACTTCCTATATACAAGAAAAACGAGTGGATGAAGCAAAAGACCTTCTTTTATACTCTCAATTTACCTACGGACAAATCGCCCATTCCCTTTGCTTTAGCTCCCAAAGCTACTTTATCTCAGTATTTAAGAAACGAACCGGAATGACCCCAAAAGAATACCGCAAAAAAGGCACCGTATCTAAATAGATACAGTGCCTTTTTTAATTACAGGGCTAGCTGGATTCGAACCAGCGACTGCAGCAGTCAAAGTGCTGTGCCTTACCGCTTGGCGATAGCCCTATATTACTTACTATTCTTAATAGTAAGGGTGAATAGAGGGATTCGAACCCTCGACCTCCAGAGCCACAATCTGGCGCGCTAACCAACTGCGCTATACCCACCACAAAGCTTTGCTGTCAAACAGCTTTTATATTTTACTATAGTTTTTTTTCTATGTCAACTCTTTTTTTACAACTTTCGACAACTTTTTTCTTTTTAGCCATGTATTTCACCTATTACAAAAGAGACACATGGTTTTCCAAATGTCTCTTTATAATCAATACCACTTAATTCTCTTGATAGTTATCTGCTACAATCTTTTCAATTTCCTTTCTATGGGCGATAATCTCCTTGGCAAATAACATCTCTCGTTTTGCGTTTTCCTTATTCTCACCATTCTTATTTTTGGCGAAATAGACATCTCCGTTCAAATAGTCGGTCAAATACCGTATTCCACATTCCAATGTCATCACAAGGATTGCCTTTGGCATTGCAAGGATTTCTTCTTCCGTTAATACCTCTCCTACTTCTTCCAGATACCCTTTCGTAAACTGCTCCACTACTGGAAGACGTAATTCTACCCGCTCAATCTTATGCCCATTTCGAAACACTACCTTCCCTGCCGAGCGGATTGCATCACCGTAATCATAAGCAGCTAATCCCGGCATTACGGTATCTAAGTCAACCATTGTAAGTGCTTTATTTGTTTTTTTGTCTAACATGACATTGCTTAGGCGAAGGTCATTATGAGTCACGCGATACGGAAGCTTCTTTTCTTGTTCTAGATCATAAATGGCAAGTAGCTCCTTCTGCATTTGCTTATAGAATGCAATCTCTGTTTCCGCTTTCCTTACTCTATCATACTTATCCTGCCTTACTGCCTCTAAAAATTGCTCATATCGAACGAATGCATTATGAAAATCTTTTGTCATTTCATAGTAGGCTGGATCAAAAGAAAAACCGGTAAGTGCTTTCAAAAAGATACCTGTCATCCTTCCACATTCATACACATGCCATGGACCCATCGGTCGATCATAAGAAACTGCCTGTTCTAAAAATGTATAGATACGATAATATCCACCTTCTGGATCCTTGTAGTAACAGTTTCCTTCCTTTGTCTCAATCAGACGAAGTCCGATATCTTCTGCATGCACATAGGAGAGAACTCGGCTGATATTTTCCATCATCAACTTTGGATAATCAAAGATTGCCTCACTTACCTTTTGTAAAAGATAATAAGTCCTCGTATTTTCTAACTCATATTCTAATAAATACGTCTCATTTATATGGCCCTCGCCATATTCGCTTGCAGACTGAAAGACACCTTCTATGTTAAACTGTTCTGCTATCCTTTTAATGTCCTTCATGTATTCTCTCCTCTCGGTGCATTTTTACTTCTATTATTCATTCTTTCCTTTTTCTTGATAAACTGATTCATATGCTACAAAAATCATTACAGTTCTTTCTTTAATTGTTACTGGTCCCGTCACCTGATTTAATCCATTTACAATATTGTCATCCGTATCTAGACATCGATACCAAAGGTATCCGTCTGACAGTTTTGGAAGATTCAGAGTACGTGGCTCCCAGTATGTATTTACAGCGATATAGATATAATCGTCCTTTTCCCTCTTCTTTCGTCCCGCATACAATATTCCAACATAATGATGGTCCTCTGCTGGATCATGCTTCCATGGCGTAAGCCCATGCAAACTCGTTAACGGAAGTCGCAAGCTAGACTCCTTTGTATCATAGCGAAGGATTGGATGTTCCTTTCGAAACCGAATCATAAAGATAAAAAACTTATGAATATCGTGGTTTGTATTTAATAATCGCCAATCCAACCAGCTGATTTCATTATCCTGACAATATGCATTATTATTTCCAAACTGGGTATTTCCAAACTCATCACCAGCTAAAAACATCGGTATGCCTCGACTGGCAAATAAGACAACGCATGCATTCTTAACAAGTTTCTTTCGTAGCGCTAAAATATCTGGGTTTTCCGTTTCCCCTTCCACTCCGCAGTTCCAGCTATTATTATTGTTGTCTCCATCTTGATTGTCCCAGCCATTTTCTTCGTTATGCTTTTGATTATACGAGTAAAGGTCCCATAATGTAAACCCATCATGACAAGTAATAAAATTAACACTGGCACCGGTACCTCTTAATGCAGGGTCATAAATATCTAATGAACCGAGCATACGGTTAGCGGCAACCCATTCTAGGTTGTCATCCCCTTTTAAAAATTTCCTTATATCATCCCGATATTTTCCATTCCACTCCGACCAACGCTGCCATGATGGAAAACTTCCGACTTGATATAAGCCACCTGCATCCCATGCCTCTGCAATCAGTTTTACTTTTCCCAGAATTGGATCGAAGGCAAGTGACCGCAATAATGGTGGATTGTTCATCGGCGCACCATCTTCATTTCTTCCAAGAATTGAAGCAAGATCGAATCGGAATCCATCGACACGGTATTCCGTTACCCAATAACGAAGGCAGTCAAGAATCATTCGCTGAACAACCGGATGATTGCAGTTCATCGTATTCCCACATCCGGAAAAATTATAGTAATAGCCATCCGGTGTCAGCAGATAATATACGTTATTATCAATTCCTTTATAAGAGATATATGGCCCATATTCATTTCCTTCTGCCGTATGATTGAATACAACATCCAAGATGACTTCAATTCCATTTTTATTTAGTTCCTTGATTAAAGTCTTTAATTCATTTCCTTCGTGGTTATACTCTAAACTGGACGTGTAACTTGTATTGGGTGCAAAGAAACAAACCGGGTTATATCCCCAATAGTCCACCAGCTGCTTCCCATTTACCATACGACAGTCCTTCATCTCATCGAACTCAAAGATTGGCATAAGCTCTACCGCGTTAATCCCTAACTGCTTGAGATACGGTATCTTTTCCATCACTCCGGCAAATGTTCCGGGACAGGCAGTGTTAGAAGACTCATGCCTTGTAAAGCCACGCACATGAAGTTCATAGATTACAAGATCGCTCATTGGGATTTCTGGCTGTTTGCTGTCATCCCAGTCAAACTCATCCTCGACTACTCTGGCATGATAACTGCTTCCATGTTCCGGCTTGACTCCCCATACACTTTGTCCCGTTACCGCCTTTGCATAAGGATCTAGCAACACTTTTTGTTTGTCAAAGACAAGCCCTTTCTTTGGATTATAAGGTCCATCAAAATGATAGGCATATTCGAATTCGCTTATGTCTAAATCAAACACGATCATGGAGTAAACGTAACCGATACGGTAGCTACTTGGAAATGGAATGACAACATATGGTTCTTTTTCTCTTCTTCGAAATAATAAAAGCTCGCAAGACGTAGCATTTTTTGAAAATACAGTAAAGTTAACGCCTCCAGGCACGACCATTGCTCCATTCTCGCTAAAGAAACCGGGGCGAATCTTATACCCTTCATACGTATCGGTCCATTTCATATGCTTAAACTTATATGGTGTTATATCGGGCTCTTTCTTTTTCTTTTCCTTTTGCTGTAACATGGCATATGCTCCGATTTCTTGAAAGCCTATACTCTTATACAACTCTCCTGCCACTGGATTCTCGTAAAAGAGACATATAAACTTTTTCCCTTGCAGAAACATCTCTTGAATCAAATGGATTAAGACAGCCTTTGCATATCCTTTTCGCCGATAGTTTTCTTCTGTCGCCACTCCTGTTACCATGGCACACACACTATTGGCTGCCGAGCTTCCTGCTACGGCAACTAATTTTGCTCCCTTAAATGCACCAACGCATATTGATCCTTTCTCCATATTTTCTCGAATCTGTTCTGATTTTATTTTCTCCTTTCCTACATACTCTTTCGAAAATTCATCTATTTTACAGTATAACGAAATCATCGTCGGGATATCATGGATTGTCAGTTTTCTAATCTTGACCTCATTTTCAAACTCCAATTCTTCTTCCGGTTTCTTATTGCATCTCATCATGCATGTCTCTTTTAGTACATAATCTTCATAAAATGGCATTAACCGCTTAATCAACTCTGTCTTTCCACTTATGGACTCTACCTCTCTGTTTCGAAGTTCATTTATAATAGGAGCGATTTCATACTCTGTCTTCCTACTATAAATAAGGTAATTATTATAGTAACGCATAAGCAGGCTGTCCCATTGTCCGTCCTTTTCATTTACAAATAACTCGATCTGCTTTGATGACATGCCAAAGTTCTCGATATTACCGTAGACGAACAAATTCATCTCCGGTTCAATGCTTATATACTCATAAATCCTCTGCCGGTCCTCTTCCCCGCATTTTTTCATTTTCCAACACCTTCTTATAATTTCATGTCCTCATTATATCGTTTCCATGTGTGTTTTACAATTTTTCCTAGTTAAACTATGTATGCAAGCATCACTTAGGAAGAGTTTTGTCAATACCTTTATATATAACATCAAAACAGCGATATCGCATAGATATTTTCATCCACACAATATCGCTATTTTTTCTATAATAATATATTTTCATCATTTAGCTATAAGTTTCTCCCATGCCTCATATCCTTTCATATACCCAAATGACTCTTCCTCTCTAAATCCATCCATCAATTTTTCTTTTATCTCTTCTACAGAACTATCACAATGATTGAATTTCATGTGCCGAAATAGCTTTGATTTTTGGAAGTCAAATAGGCTATCCACGTTTTGCAATAACTGCTTTGCTACCTGGTAAGTACCTTCTATATTTTTCTCAGCACAAAAAACATCAAGCATCGCATAACATTCTTGATATTTTCCCATTTCAAATACGCCGGAAACAGTTCCAATTTTCTCTGCCAAAAACCTTGCATTTTCAATATCCTCTTCTTCAAGTGCCATTCTCATCATAAAATGAAATGCAAATTTTATAATCTGGTATTCCGAAAACAAGACACTTTCAAACATTTCATAGGCTTCTTCAGTTTTCCGCTGCTCCTTATACAGCCTTCCCTGATATATTTTTTTCATAGGATCATGGTCAGAGAAGAAATCTAAATACTCTTTAGCCTTGATATAGTCCTTTTTTCTTAAATAAAAACCAAACAAGGAATCAGCTGCATGATGTTGTATTTCTTTATTTTCATCATTCAAAGCCATTTCATACCATGAATTTATCTGTTTATCATATTTTTCTGGTTCTGTGCAAGCACCTGCCATTCTTCTTGCATCAAACATTACAGCCACTTGCCAAATAAGCATATTGCAATTCGGATATTCTTTTATTCTTCCCAAAGCCCACTCATATGCCTTCTCAAATCCTTCATTATCAAACATTTTATCTAGTTGCTTGAGAATCTCTCCAATTTCAGATGCAGCTAATTGCTCATGAAATGACAATAATGTATCAAGTGAAATATGAAGTAATCTGGCAATCGGAGCCAATAGTTCTATGTCTGGATTAGAATTTCCATTTTCCCATTTATTCACTGCCGGAGTGGTTACGCCTAATCTATTAGCCATTTCCTCTTGTGTCAACCCTGCTTCTTTTCTATACTTTCTGATAACACTACCAATATTCATAACAAATCATCTCCTAAATATAATTCAAAAGCTTTTGTAAATAAATCATAACAAAGAAGAACACGCCATGCAATTGATTAGAAATTAATATTTATTCAATTTTTTTAACCAACGGGAAAATTGTAAAACAGCACCTATACACAAAAACAAACTGAATTTATTTAATCCCAATTTCTTTCATTTCATTTTTTAATGATCTATTTTCTCTGTATTCTTAAAATCTAACCCTTTGGCTCGTTGTTCGCGTAGAGCCAGAATGCTCTGGTTATCGCGACAGTCGTCAAGGTAACGCAAGCGTTACTTTGGCTCGTTGTTCGCGTAAATAAAGTGAGCGGTACAACATGCTTTTATGTTGTACCACTCAGACGTCGAAAAGCTTTTATTCTCCCTCACGATTAATAATATAGATATACTCTTTCGGAAGTTCAATCTCGTCTAAATATCCCTGTTGTGCAATTTCTTCTCCATCATCGCTTGCATCTCTTTTTTTCATATCTCTAAACTGTCCACAGAATCGGCATTCGGCTGCATGATCTGTGAATTCACTTCCATACTCCAAACAACTTCTTACTTCCATTTTTTCTCCCCATATTCCGTCAATCTGAATCTAGTTACTATATATATCATCTGAATTCCTCTAGCTCTTAAATACTAATTGCTCACGTAAATTAACAAAAGAGACTCGATATACATGAGTCCCTTTTGTTCCAAAGCTTATTCACTATTTTGTTTTTTACTTTGTAGTAACGGCCATATTGTAAATACTACTAATAGGATCAGTAAAATATATGCCATCATATTGCTTGCCGCAAATCCAACAGGGCCTGTTCCTTTAACTAGACCTGCTACCTGTAATATAATTCCGACAAGACCGATAATGGAACCTCCTGCAACTAATCCTGAGGATAAGCTGATTCCATTACTTACTTTATATTCTTTATCCTGTTCACTCTTAGCCATTTTTTCAATAAATAGACGAACGAGTGCGCCCACTAAGATAATTGAAGTCGTTGCAATTGGTAGATAGAATCCAATCGCTACTGTCATGATTGGAAGCTTCAATAAGAACAAGACAATTCCCATAACAACTCCTACGATAACCATATGCCAAGGTAAATCCCCAGACATGATTCCTGCCGTTAACGTAGAAATTAAGTTTGCCTGTGGAAGCGCAAATGGGACATTATCTCCGTTCATCGCCAACTGATCTGCAAGTAATTTAATAACGCCAACAACTACCACAACGCCTACAATACCTGAAACAACGAAGTACTTATCCATCTCACTCTTCTTTCCACCAACAAGGAAACCAACTTTTTGAGATTGAGCATACCCACCGGCTACCGAAATAGCTGTAACAATAAATGTTCCAAATAACAATAATGTTTTATTATTAGCTGAGCTTTTCCATCCCATAATAACAAACAATAATGTTACTATAACTAAAGAGGCAATCGTCATTCCAGAAACAGGAAGATTCGACGTACCAATCGTACCTGTCAGACGTCCGGATACAATAACAAATAGAAGTGATAGGATCAATGAAATAATTGCTCCTACGATTGCCATCACAATATTTCCACCACTAATGAAAAATCCAGCAATAAAGCCGATTGCCACACCAACGAGTAACATGATGTTTGCAAAAGAATCTTTTGTTCCTCCGCTTGACTTTGCTCCCATTGTATCTTTTACAGAATTAATGATTGTAGGGATTAATTTAATTGCGCCAATCAAACCGCCGGATAACATCATACCTGCACCAATATATTTGACATAACTGCCGGCAATATGGTTTACAAGCATACCTCGAATACCTACATCAGCATTGTTCCAGATAAATTCTCCTGAACCTGCAAAGTTTGCAAAATAACTAATCAAAGGCATAATTGCAAAGTTTGCTAAAATTGATCCTGCAAACATAGTGAGTGAGACATCAATTCCAACGATAAATCCAATTCCTAGTAAAAGTGGGTTAACCTCTAACTCAAATTTCCACTTATAAAAACGCTCATTGACATAACTGATAACATTGTTTGCCTTATTTAAGAAGGAACCTGTAAACAAGGTAATGATTCCACTGATGCCGAATCCAATACCCATATACTTCATAGATTCTCCTGCACCTTCTGATGCAACTAATGTTTCTGTAATGGCCATTGACTCAGGGAACATTAATTTTCCATGCTCTTCTACAATTAGATTCTTATAAACAAGAGAAGAGATTCCGACACCAAATAAAACGCCACCAATGCTGACTAAGCAACCTTCGATAAAGGAGACATCCGCTCCAATTAACAAAATAGCTGGAAGCAGATAAATAATACCACTGGCGATGGATTCACCTCCACTAGACATTCCTTGTACAAGATTCTTTCCAAGAATACCTTTTTGTTTTGCGAAGATTGCAATAAGACCGGAACCAATAATTGAACCAGGAATACCTGCGGCTACTGTAAGTCCTGACTTCATTCCCGAGTAAGCAGTTGATGCTGCAAATAACGCAGCAAGTAGAATACCAATTAGCATGATTGCTATATTGCCGCCCATCCTGTCTCCTTCTGAAACATAAGGGACATAGTCTTTACCGTGTACTCCACCATAAGCATCTTTCGATAATTTTTTATGCATGTGCATCCTGTCCTTTTTTGTCATTTTTGTAGTTATTTAAAAATAGTTTTTATCTTTGTAATACATATTGTCGGTTTTTAAACCGTATTTTATGTATACGTCATAAAATACCAATTCATTACTTTTATGTGGATTTTATACAATCAACCATAATAATACAAAGAAACCTTGCAAAAATATAACATTCTACATTGTTTCGACTGGTCTATTAATTGACATTAATGTCCATTTTTCTTTATACTTACTGTTAGCATATATACAATCTGTTTAATGTAGCAGACAGTTTGTGGAGAAGGATATGCGAATTTGATTTTTTTCAGTAGAAATAGAATTAAGGAGGAGAACTATGAAAAAGTCAAAGGTAATAGTTTTACTATGTAGTATTGTGGTTGTATTAGCAGTCGGCGTTGGTGCCATTTTTATGATTACAAACAAAAAAGACTCCAACGAAACAAAAGAAGCTTCTAATGTAGCTAGTAGTAACACGACTGCGCCAGAAGAAAGGAAGGAACACACCTCAGCCAACGGAATCACGACCAATGACGACGGTACGATTCGTGACGATTTGACTTCCTTAGATGTCGTAAATTTAATGGGGAACGGCATTAACTTAGGTAATACGATGGAAGCCTATGCTCGCGCCGACAAAGGAATCGACGCTGACGTAAGTACATACGAAACATTTTGGGGTATGCCAAAGACAACACAAGAAATGATTACAGCAATGAAGGATTCTGGATTTAATTCATTACGTATTCCTGTTGCTTGGACAAACATGATGGATATCGAAAATGGCAACTATACGATTAATACAAAATATTTAGACCGCGTGGAGGAAATCATCAACTACGGTTTAAATGCAGGAATGTATGTCGTAGTAAATGACCACTGGGACGGTGCATGGTGGGGCATGTTCGGTTCCTCTGATCAAAAAGACCGTGACGCAGCCATGGAACTTTATAAATCGATGTGGAAACAAATCGCAGAACGCTACAAAGAATATTCCGATTATCTGATTTTTGAATCTGCAAACGAAGAACTGGGCACTTCTTTAAATGACACAAGATTCTGTGAAAAATCAGGGGCTCTTTCTCAGGAAGAATGTTATGAAGTAGCTAATAAAATCAATCAGACATTTGTAGATACTGTAAGAAGCACTGGCGGGAACAACGAAAAACGTTTCCTTCTGATTGCAGGTTTTAATACCGATATCAAAGGAACTTGCGATGAACGCTACAAACTTCCAACTGATACTGCAAAGAACAAATTATTATTATCCGTACACTATTATGTACCAGACGGCTATTGTATCAATACAAGCCTCACAAAATGGGGAACCAAAAATGACTATAACAACCAGAACGAACTATTAGCCATGATGAAACAGTACACAGACAAAGGCTATGGCGTCGTAATTGGTGAATATGCCGTAATGTTAAAAGACGATACAACGATCAAAGATAATACTTGCGACTATTTAGAGAACTTCTTAAATAACTGCGATCAATATGGATACTGTCCAATGCTTTGGGATTGCAACAGTATGTTTAAGAGAGCAGAACTAAAATTCTTCGATGAAAACGTAGCAAAAGTCTTCTCTTCTCACAGCTTAAAATCGCAAGAAGGAAAGACACAAGACGAAATCAGCTCCGTTGCAAAAGCTGCTATCGAAACGGCAACTGCCGCTGCACCAGAAGCTGAAGGTTCTGATGTTGGCGAAGACAAAGCCGTTGCATGGCTTATGTTTAACAGTAGCGACTGGGGCGTTGCATACAGCGTTGGCGATAAATACGATCCATCTACTAAGACAGATGGCGTCGAAGCAAGCGATGTTGAAATCACAGGAGAAGGAACTTATACGGTAAGCCTTGATTTCACAAAGACTGCTGCCGGTTCTGCTAACAGTATAATTTTCTCAGCTGTCGGAATTACCAATGGCGAGAAACTCTTCCCTGGATATGTTGCTACGATCAAGGAAGTAAAGATCAATGGAAAAGCTGTAAAACTAGCTGGTGCTTCCTATACGACATCCGATGACGATATTTGTACACGAGCTAACGTTTACAATAACTGGGTTACTGCAATTCCTAAGAATGCACGTACCATCGATGGAGATATTTCAAAAATCACTCCAAACCTTGTAAATCCAGATAAGCTTGGACAAATCAAGACAATCGAAGTTACTTTCGATTATTCTAAAGGTAAATAATAAAGCTCAGAAAAGCATAAAAATACCAGCGACTTATAAAGTCACTGGTATTTTAGCTTGTCGCCTAATTTATTTTACTGGAGTGAAGTTAGCTACTAAATCGTCCATCTCTTTTTCGCCCCCAACACTTCCTGTTACTGTAATAAAAATGAAGTTTTCATCTTTCTTACGTAAATATACGCGTTCTTGTACTTGAATTCCGTTTACTGTTACTGTAACTGGAGTAATTAAATATTTTTCACCACAGAAGTCTCCTTCTTTTCCTTCTCCAAGTTTTGCATCCATCGTACCTAACGCACTTAATTGTTGTTCAAATGCTTCCATATACGCTTCTTCTGTCATTCCTGGAACTAAGGATTTTTGAACACCGATATTTACGTTAGGATATCCTGTTGCAGAGGATGCCATCATTTCATAAGTTAATGTATCTTTTGATAATTCTTGCACTTGATCACTCTTATCCCCATAAGCGACTTTTGCACCTGCTCCAAAGGCAGCTTCCATCTGTTCCTTAGTTGCAAGTTTATATTTATCTGTTGCTTTAAATTGGATTCCTATATATTCGCTCTTGTATTCGTCAGCAGTCAATGTACCTGCTTTATATGTATCTGTAACTTCTGTCGTAGGTGCTACTGTAACTTCTGCTGTAGGAGCCACTGTAGTTTCTGTTGTAGGTGCTACTGTAGTTTCTGCTGTTGGGGCTACTGTAGCTGCAGCCTGTGCAGTTGAAGTGTTGTTTACCTCCTGTGCCTCATTGCTACATCCTGATAACAATAAGCAACCACAAGTTGATGCCATTGCTGTCATTGCAAATAAATATTTTTTTAGTTTCATTCTTTTCATTCCTTTTCCCTTAATTTTTTAATCTTCCCTATTGTAAATGGTAATTTTTTCTATTGCAACAGGCCTTTTGTACTATTCTTCTCTTCCTCCCCATTGCATAATCAAGTCTACTCCTCTTGTTAGCATAACAAAGTGTGTGTTCCACACACTCTCGCGTCTTTTTCGTTTGTCAAGGAACGCACACTTTGTCCGCGCCGAACCTGGTCGCAAAAGCGACATCTTCCTTTCAGGCGAGTGCGCATCACACGTCCCGCTTTTTGGGACATTTTTAATTGTTAGGAAAGAGCTCGACAGAGAAATTTCCTCAACAATTAAAAAAAATCCCTTTGCATCTACAGAGGGATCTCTTTATTTTCTTCTATTGTTCACTCTTCTTTGCTTTACATTTCAATAATGGAATTGCTGTTAATACCACTAATACAACAAGTAAAACATAGCCCATACCGTTAGAAGCTGCGAATCCTGATGGACCATTTCCACCAATAACGCCTGTTACTTGAAGGATAATTCCTAAAAGCCCGATAATAGAACCACCGGCTACAAGACCAGAAGATAAACTGATACCATTGCTTACTTTTGCTTCTTTATCTTCCTCTGTTTTCGCCATTTTTTCAATGAAAAGACGAAGGATTGCACCAACTAAGATGATTGTAGTTGTTGCGATTGGAAGATAGAAACCTACTGCGATCGTCATAACAGGAAGATTTAATAGGAATAAGAAAATTCCTATTACCGCACCCGCAATGATCATATGCCATGGTAACTCACCAGACATAATTCCTGAAGTTAATGTTGAAATTAAGTTTGCTTGTGGAAGTGCAAATGTTACGTTATCTCCTGTTGCTGCAAGCTGACTTGCAAGGATTTTAATAACGCCTACTACAACAATTACACCTACTGTACTTGCAATTGCAAAGTACTTGTCCATTTCGCTTTTCTTTCCACCAATGATAAATCCAACCTTTTGAGACTGGCTATAACCACCGGCAATTGAAATTGCTGTTACGATAAATGTACCGAATAAAAGTAATGATTTGTTATGTTCTTTGCTTGTCCATCCCATGATTACGAAAATTAATGTAACGATTACTAAGGATGCGATTGTCATACCGGATACTGGAAGGTTTGAAGTTCCGATTGTACCAGTTAATCTACCTGCAACAATAACAAATAATAATGATAGGAAGAATGCTAAGATTGATCCTAAGATTGCCATTACGAAATTTCCACCGGAAATTAAGAATGCTGCAACAAAACCAATGATAATAGAAACGATTAATAACATCGTTGCTATAGAGGATTCAGCTTCCCCTTCTCCAGACTTCGCTGCTAATGTATCTTTAATGGAAGAAATGATTGTTGGGATTAATTTGATTGCACCAATCAAACCACCTGCTAACATCATACCTGCACCAATATATTTTACATAACTTGCTGCTACATCATTTGCCATCATCTGACTGATTGCAATACTAGAGTTATTCCATACAGAGTGTCCTTGTCCTGCAAACTCAGCAAAATAGCTGATTAATGGTAGTACTGCAAAGTTGGCTAAAATCGCTCCTGCAAACATTGTTAAGGAAACGTCCATACCAACGATAAATCCAATACCTAATAAAAGTGGATTTACTTCTAATTCTAATTTCCATTTATAGAACTGTTCGTTCACGTAGCTGATTGTATTGTTCGCTACATTTAAGAAAGAACCAGTAAATAATGTGATTACACCACTGATACCAAATCCCATTCCCATGTATTTCATGGAATCTCCTTCGCCTTCAGAAGCGACAAGAGTTTCAGATACTGCCATAGATTCTGGGTACATAAGGTTTCCGTGTTCTTCAACAATTAGATTCTTATAAACTAAAGAACCAATACCGATTCCGAAGAATACACCACCGATGCCGACTAAAGCACCTTCTAGGAAGGTAAAATCAGAACCGATTAATAAAATCGCTGGTAATACGAATATAATACCACTAGCTACGGATTCTCCACCACTAGACATCCCTTGGATTAAGTTTTTACCAAGGATTCCTTTTTGTTTTGCAAAGATTGCAATAAGACCTGATCCAAAAATAGATCCTGGAATACCTGCAGCAACTGTAAGTCCTGATTTCATCCCGGAATAGGCAGTTGACGCTGCAAATAATACTGCTAAAAGTATACCAATGATTAAGATGGCAATACTTCCGCCTTGCTTAGTTCCACCGGACACGTATGGTACATAATCTTTACCGTGTACGCCGCCATAAGCATCTTTTGATAATTTTTTGTGCATATACACCAATCCTTTTTAAAAAAATTAAAACCACCCAAAAAAAATTCAGATGATTTTATGTACTGGATCAAGTGCTTACGGTACGACCAGTTATACATTCTACCATATAATGTGTTTGTTGTCTACATTTGTCTGAATTTCCATATTAAACATGATTTTTGTCGACTTCAAGCAATTATGTCCTTATTTTTCTAGAACAAAGCGTGTGTTCCACACAATCTCGCGTCTCTTGTGTTTGTCAAGGAACGCACACTTTGCCCGCGCCGAACCTGGTCTTGGTAGCGACATCTTCCTTTCAGGTGAGTGCGCATCACACGCCCCGCTTTTTGGGACATTTTTAATTGTTAGGAAAGAGCTCGACAGAGAAATTCCTAACAATTGAAAAACGAGAGGAAACACGCTCTGCGAGTTCCTCTCGTTATCGAGGCCACTACTATTCGATTTCTGACCATATAACCGCTACGCTTGACAAGCTTAGCTAATGGGCTATCTATTATTTTTTATAAAACAATCAAGCTCAGAATTAAAATGGTCACGTTCATCGTAAAACAGTCCATGGCCGCTTTGCATAAATGGCACAAATACTGAGTTACAGATTGCCTCATGCTGTGCCTCCCCTAATGCAAAGTAACAAACCTTGTCATGCACGCCATGCATGATTAAAGTAGGTACTTGTATCTTTTTTAAATCCTCAAATAACTCTTCTTCTCCTAACCACGTCTTTGCAATCTCGGCGGTCGCCCAGCCTGCTGCTTCAAGTCCCAAGGAAAAGAACCAGTCAGAAAATGGCTTGCTGATTAGCTGATAAAAGAACTGATCTCCAAATGTCCGAAGCATCTTCGGACGATCTTCATAAGTTCCATTAATAATATCTGCAATTGCCTCCGGGTTCTGCCCATAAGGAAAATAGTCTCGACAAATCAAACTTGGTGCTGCTGCCGCACACAAAACTAGTCGGCCTACTCCACAAGCATGATGCCTTGCCATATATCGTACTGCAATTGCTCCCCCTGTGGAATGCCCAAGGAGCGTAACATCACTTAACCCCAGTGCTTGAATCACCGCATACACATCATCGGATAACCGATCGTAATCATAGCCTGTTGCAGGCTTATCAGATTTACCAAATCCTCTCTGATCAATCCCAATACAGCGATAATTCATCTTATAAAACTCATTAAACTGATATTCAAATAGTTTATGGCTTCCTGGCCATCCATGCAAGAATACAATGGTATTTTCACACTCTGGATTCAAGTCCTCTACGTAAAGATTCACGTCTTTCTCGATGGATACATAATATCCCGTTACAATCACCTCATACCACTACTATCAAGGTAATATATTCGCTCCTTTTCTTTCATGTGACTATTTCTCTCTAACATCACTAAAGGACCATGCATGAATATTTAACTCTAGAACTGTTGTTCCGCAATATGGACATTTCTTTTCTCCAAGGCTCGTAAGCGGTGCACCACAATTAGGACAGTTTAAACCAATGGTACCATCCAAATCCGTATTCGCAATCGAACGGTCCTGAATATAAATTAAGTCCGCTTCATATCTTGATTGCTCTTTACGGTCGTTTCTTCCCATAACAATTGCCTTTTCTACATTTGTCACGTAATGCAAATACTCAATGCTTGTCTGAAACGTAATAATACAGCGGCCATCCTTCTTCTGATAATTGGTCAGTTCCGTACGATGAATCTTAATATTTTCAAAGTGCTCTCTTAGTTGCTTTCCATCCAAATCGGACAAACGGTTCTCTAACTTGTTCTTAAGTTCCGCATTTCCTTCCTGCAATAAAGAACGGTTATCTCCATTGACTGCCAAAAGATACGAAGTAATTGCATTTTCTGCCTTTGGCTTCATCTCATCATATGAGAAATCAGGAAAATCCTTAATGATTTTCGGCAGATACAGGCTTGTCATACCGGCTACTGTCTTTGGTGTATCCGCATATTCCTGCTCCATATTTTTAAAGCCTTCCATAAGAGAAGAGGTTCCAAAAGCTTCTCTAGAGAACTCTTCTACCTTACGTTTTGCTTTTATGAAAAAATAAGCAATTACTCCCACAAGTACTAACAAAATCACAAGCAATATGATTAATGCTTCCATCTTTGCTCCTCCTTGTCTCCTTACTCCTACCTATGATATTTGATATAGTAGATACCAGCAACAATTGCAATACCGATAATGACAGTAAGAATAACCTTTGGAATAGAGATTGGTGTCTTTCCTGAAACCTTTCCAGTTTGTCCATTTACCATGAATTGATAAACCTTGTTCTTATATTTGAAATTGGAAACCCAAATTGGTAACATCAAATATTTGTATGTAATATTATCAAACGTCGTATCCAGTCTAACATCCACAACATGATCCGCATTGAATTCATGCTCGACTTTTTCGGAAACGTTATGTTCCAGTCTACGTGAGATTTTCGATTTTGCCAATGTCCATGCATCTTTTAAGCCTATGGAATATCTTTCAGAGACAAATCCAGCTACATATTCTGGCTTATATGCTTTGTTGTCTTCGGTATTAAATGGTTCTAATCCCTCTAGAATACTTTGGGGGTGATTCTTTGATGCCAATACGAGCTGATCATCGATAAATTCATGATAGTGTCCACTTGTATGGAACCATGATGTTTCAATATGTTCATGGCCCTCGTCATCCTTTGTCGTCTTGTCAAAGCCGTATTTAGCTGTATAATGCGAGTTCGTATTCGTATCAAAGGTCCAGTATGGAAGATAGATTCCTTTAAATGACTTTGGTCTTGCACTTTCTTTTGCAAGCTTTGGACAAAACCATCTCTTCTTAATCCAAGAATGGAAGTTTTCTGATGCCTGCTTGTCTGTAATCTGAAATGGTACTACGCCTCCTGGTGCAATCGTCTTTTGAGTACTTGCTTCCATTACTTGATTGGATCCGCAAAATGGGCAAACGCCCGATGTCTGTAAGGCATCATAGATGCTTTCTGCTGCACATGCTTTACAGATTACTGTTTTCTTTTCTACTCCCCAGTCACAGTTTGCCGTATTCTCTGCTGCATAGAAATCTAACTCTTCTGCTTTTCTTGGTTGCTCTTCTTCTACAGGAATCTCTTCCGTATGGCCGCAATATGGACAGCTTAACCCTCCTGTTGTTGGATTAAAATCCATGACACCGCCGCAGTCGGGACAATGTCTGTCTGTTTCTTCTTTTGTATCTACTTGATTCTGATTCATATCATCCATATTCTATTTTCCCTCTTCTACTTGCTTTATTTAATCTATCTTACAATATCGTTCTCGTCAAAACGATCCCCACATTCTGGACAGAATTTTGGTGGATTCATAGGGTCTTCAGGTTCCCATCCACACTTATCGCATTTATAAAGAGGTGCACCTGCTGGTTTTTTCGCACCACAATTATGACAGAACTTTCCGGTATTCTCTGTACCACAGGAACAGATCCATCCTGCCGTTTCAGGCTTCTTAGCTCCGCATTCCTCACAGAACTTTCCGGTATTGTTAGCCTTTCCACAAGCGCATGTCCACCCTAATGTTGGAGCCTGCTTTGTAGCTTGTTGGTTTCGTGCCTGCTGCTGTGCTTGTTGTGCCTGTTGTTGCGCTTGTTGCTGTTGTCCCATCTGGAATAAGGAGTTTGCATCTAAGCCACCTACTGAGTTTGCCATATTCATTCCTGCAAATGCCATCATTGGGCCTGTAGATTCGTTTTTCGCTGCTGACTTCATTGCTTCAGCCTGTGCGGAAGCCAATGTAGCTGCTGCCATATTAGCATTACGTAAGACAGCTGTCTTTTGCAAGTCTTTGATCATTGCTTCGTCTTCTTCGGATGCCTTTACACCGTTTACACCGAAGGATACGATTTCGATTCCCCTTAACTGTCTCCATTTTTCAGATAAGATTTCTTTTAATACTTCAGCAAGTTCCATTGCATGGGCAGGTAATGCACTATAGCGAACTCCCATTTCTGAAATCTTTGCAAATGCCGGCTGTAATGCAGTAAGTAATTCCGCCTTTAACATACTGTCCATACGGTCCTTCGTATACTCATCGTCCACGTTACCACAAACATTTGTATAAAATAAAATTGGATCTGCAATACGATAGGAATATTCCCCGTTACAACGAATGGCAATATCCACATCCAGTCCAATATTGTTATCAACGACACGGAAAGGTACAGGTGCTGGCGTACCATATAAATTCTTCATGATTTCTTTTGTATTAAAGAAATACACTCTTTGATCTTTGGCAGTATCTCCACCAAACGTAAAACGTTTTCCGATGGTAGCGAAGGTAGCTTTGATGCTCTCGCCTAAATTTCCATAAAAGATACTTGGTTCTGTTGAAGAGTCATATACAAATTCTCCGGCTTCTGCACAAATCTCAGCAACCTTTCCTTGATCTACAATAATCATACATTGACCTTCATTTACTGCAATTACTGAGCCATTTGTTATAATATTATCTTCGCCTTTACGATTGCTCGTAAATGTCCTTTTATTGGTCTTTTTGCTTCCCTTCGTTACAAGTACATCATTTTCAATCGATTCGCAATAGAAATACTCCTTCCATTGATCTGCCATTGTTGATCCTACTGCATTTTTTATTGCTCGTATTAAACCCATAATTATCTCCTTCCAACTATTTGTCACGCTTGCGACATTATCAGTTTTAAATACTATATAAATACTCTCAATTATCAAAATTATCTCACATTTTCATTGGGTTTTAAAGGATTTTATTGAGGTATAGTACCAATTTCTTATATATATGTCATTTTTACATATTTGTTTCACACATGCAAAAAAGAGCATTGCTTTTCGCAATGCTCTCAGATCTGGAAATGGATGAAATCCCGATTTCATTATTTATATACTTTTGCCCCTTCAGGAAGCGCTCCCATTACGACGCTCTCCCAAGGCTTATCGATCGATTCCTCTAAAATGACAATTTCACCTTTATCTTCTTCCGTACGAATCAAACGGCCGCATCCCTGCTTTAGCTTAAGGCCCATCTCTGGATAATCCACCGTCTTAACTGGATCAAGCCCTTGCTCTTTTGCTTCTTTTCGCTGTACTTCGATTAACGGGTCCATCTTAGGAAATGGAAGCTGCCATATTACGACCATGGTCAAGGCGTCTCCTGGCACATCGATTCCTTCCCAATAATCGCTTCCCACTAATACGGATGTTTCCTCATCTTTAAACTTTCTTGCAAGATAGCCTCGGTCCCCTTGATCTTCCCAAAGGATTTCAAATGGAAACTCATAGGAGCTTAAAGCATTACGGATTCTTCCTACCTCACCTAGGGAATTCACAAGCACCAATGCTCTTCCACCATTTTCTTCTAATAAAGAAACTAATTTCTCAATTCGATCACTTGGATGAAAGAAACGAACGCTTACTTGGTTTTCGATATCAAATGGACTTCCGATTGTTGACTTCGACGGATTCTTAAGTCCCATGGAACGACTGAAATAATCAAAGTTTCCTTCATTGCTTAACGTAGCGGACGTAAAGATCACCGGCATTCCTTTACCAAACAAATGCTTATTTAAAAGCTCATTTAAGTTTCTTGGAACTACCCAAAAACTTCCGTCTTGAGCATCCACCCAAGGAATCATCTCACTTCCCTTATTTCGTAAGAAGCGGTATAACGCACGAATTGCACGTTCAATCTGTCCTTCGTATGCATGGATTAAGTTAGTTGGTAGTGACTCAAAATATAGTTCCTGTTCAATCTGCATTTCAAATAACAAGCCATCAAGTGTTTTTCGGAATACATCTGCTGCCTTAACTAATGCAGGATTCATGCGGATTGCACGTCGGTTGGAGCTTTCCCCTGCAACTAATGATTCGTCTAAACGATCAAAGAAATCATTGGATGCATTTTCAAGGGCGAACGTAATGTTGGCTAACGATTCCCTGGCGTCTTGAATTTCCTCAAAAGAAGCGATAATCGTATCCATCTCCTCTTGATTGATATACTCGCCTGCCTGCATTGCTGCCGGTAATAAAACCTTATGTCCTTCATCAAAAATGACTGCCGAATAAGTAGGAAGAATCGGTAGCTTTCCGTCTGCAATTCTCTCTTCTCTTGTCCACAAATCATGGAAGAACGTTTCATGGTCAACAATAATTAAGTCAACGGCTTTCCTATAGTTTTCTCTTGCCTTAATAAGCTTACAGAAGCCGCGGTTCATACAGACTTCGCATCCAAGCGACTCATCCCATCCAATCTGTTTCCAAACATGGTCTGGCACGGTTGGAATCTCCGAACGTTCTCCAAGCTTTGTCTTACTTAACCACTCAGTCACCTCGTCTGGAAGTCCAGCATTCTCTTCCACTTTCACATCACATACATACTGACGTGGATCCTTCGCCATACGGGCATCCACCTCTAACCCTAACAGATTAGAAAGCGTCATAATGTCACCTTCGCTGTCTGCTAACTGCTCTTGCAATGCCGATGTGGCACAGGCAATCACGACAGGCTTTCCTGTAAACCTTGCATAGGGAATTGCGGACAATAAATACGCAAATGTCTTTCCTGTCCCAAGTCCTGCCTCGGCTAAATGTACTTTACTCTTTCCAAAAGCATCTGCGATTTGAAATGCCGTAAATATCTGTTCATCACGAACTTCATACCCTTCTTCCGGAAGGATATCGTATAACACATCTCCTACCCACTCTACTAATTTGGTTTGAAATTCTTGTTTATTATTATATTCAAAGGGTTCTTTGATCCTTGCACACATTGTTTCTTTCTCTCCTATACTGCTACTTAAATTATGTCATAATTAAGGAATTCTTTATCTACATTATATCCGAAATAGTGTCAAATAAAAACAAGTTTCTCGTTTAGAACAATCTTCCCCTTCTCATCTCGAAGTAAAATATCCTCCTGCACGCCAAGTTCTATGGCCGTTCCTACCGCATTCGTAATCACTGCCCCATTCCTTGTAAATCCAAATTTCTTAGCCGTTAAACGAAGCAAATCCTTTTCGTTAACGCCTACTTCTTCTAAAAGAACCTCTTTGATTGCATTTAGGATTTCGAAAGAAGCAATGTCGTCCATAGTTCGTCGGTTCTGGAATTGGTCCTCTACACGGTACCCTTTGTATTCTTTCGGATTCTGTGTAGGCAGCCAGTAAAACAAACTCTCTTTATCTTTTGTAACTCTCTTTTCTATTCCTGCCAATGCCATATCAAATATGGTCTCCACACGTTTTCCAGTCCTTGTAATCCCCCATGCTGTTAGTACTTTGCGCATCAATAGTTTTCTGCTGATTGGCGCTTCCTTCTCTAATACTTTTTTAGCACTTATGCGAATCTGTTCCATTGAAGCACTATTGTAAAAATCATTTGCATTTCCTTGGATGCTAAGTTCTACTGAGTGATAAGGCTGTTTTTCAGAACGTGTCTCTTCGCTTTCCTGAAGTAACTCGAACTGAATGTTTTTTACAGGCATGGTAGTTACCGGCTTTTTCTCCAATGGCGCCGTTTCTTTTTCTAACAGGCATTCTATCTTTTTTTGAATCTCTTTCTTTACGTTCTCTGGATTATCGAACCACTCTAGTACCCAGACTCTCATCGTATTCCATCCTAATCCGGTTAATACTTGTTGCTGTAAGATAAAACGGTCCTTTGCCGTTACTGCCTTTCTGCAAGTCTCTCCATCTAACAGAATTCCTAATAGATAGGTCTCCTTATCCCTTGGATTTACTACTGCCAGATCCAACTTATATTCTGAGCAGCCAATGCTGCATTTTACCTCATAGCCCATCTTTCGAATGGCAGATGCAATCTCTTCTACCACTGCATCCTCTCTTTGCAAGGCTGTGTTTGCATTTACTGCTAGCACATTCTTTCCACGCTCAGCAAACTCCAAAAATCCTTTTAAGCCTGCTAATCCTTCGGCTCTTGTCCTTGATAAGTCAATTTGTTCCGGACGAATGACCGCGTACACAATCATTTCTTTCCTTGCCCTTGAAATGGCTACATTTAGCCGACGCCATCCTCCATCACGGTTTAGCGGTCCAAAGTTCATCGAGACATTACCGTTTTGATCCGGTCCATATCCAACCGAAAATAAGATGATATCTCTCTCATCTCCTTGGACATTTTCTAGATTCTTAATAAATATTGGTTCATTTGAATTACGATCAATATCCTCTAACTCCGGATGCTTTGCGAATTCTTCCGCTAGCAGATCGTCTATAAGATTTTGCTGCACTGAACTAAAGGTAACGACTCCTATGCTGTCATTACGAAGTTCTTCACTTGACAGCCGTCTTATAATTTCCGCTACGACTGCCTTTGCCTCCTCCTTATTCTGTTTTGTCTTTCCTTTATCATAATATCCATCCACATGTACAAGCTTTACCTCGGAGACAAGGTCATTAGGCGAAGGGAATGTATACAGCTTATCGTCATAATAATTGCGGTTGCTAAATGCAATCAGGCTTTCATGTCTGGAACGATAATGCCATTTCAAATATTCCTGCGGCATAGAGATTGCAAGACAGTCATCTAGCAGGCTCTCTAAATCTTCATGTTCACAATTTTCTTCATCAATACGGTTCGATAAGAAGAAACTGGTTGGTGGCAATTGCTTTGGATCGCCTACGACAACCACATTTTCTCCACGTGCAATGGTGCCGACTGCCTCACAGGTCGGAAGCTGGGACGCCTCATCAAAAATAACAAGATCGAACTTTTTAAATGACGGGTCAATATACTGGGCAACAGATATCGGACTCATAAGCATGCATGGACAAAGCTTTCCAAGAAGTGTCGGAATCTGATTAAATAATTTACGTATGGACATCATTCTTCCCCTGCTCTTAATTGCCCGTTTTAAGATTCCAAGCTCCGAAGAAGACACACTTTCCATGTCAGTAACTGGCACCTTGGCAGATAACTTGGAAACTAACTCTTGAATGGTCAAGTTCTCGAATTCTACAAGCAGCTCTTTATACTGTTTGATCATATCCTCATACTGCTTTCCTTGAAACCTTCCAAGCCGGTCATCCGCACTGATTGTCTGTAGGACAAGTACATAATATAAATTACAAGTAAATGCACTCATAAGTTGGTCAGCAGAAACCGTTCCTTGTCGGAATGCTTCTACCACATTAGATAGGCCATTTTTCTGTAACATGACTTCTTTCTGTCGATACGAAACAAATGCTCTTAATTGTGATAAGTTTGCCGCATACCGTTCTAACACGTTTCTTACTTCTTCCGTCCAATTACAACTTCCTTTTTCCTGCTCGCTGAAATTAATGTGATATGTTTCCGTTAACGAATCAATCACTTTAAAAAGCATCTGGAGCTGATCTTTATGCTTTCTTACTTCTGCCTCATTTGGAACATTTACAGACGCCTCTACCAAAGCTTCCTGTTCTTCTCTTGGAAGCCCTTTAATCATCATCCTTACGGATTCTGTCTTTTCTAAGGCATCGCTTAACTGCTTCCAATTCGTCCTTGTCCCCATATAGAGTCCACTCATATCCTCTGTCACTTCTTTTGGCACATTGTTAAGTATTGTCTG
This sequence comes from uncultured bacterium, assembly GCA_905214875.1. GTDB lineage: Bacteria > Bacillota > Clostridia > Lachnospirales > Lachnospiraceae > KM106-2. The sequence continues at coordinate 99,730 of CAJMNR010000006.1, forward strand.
CTGCTTTTGAAGTTGCTCCATCTGTTCATAGTATCTAACGATTGTTTCCTTCGTTATCATTTGCGGATTCTTTGCATATTGCCGCAGTTCTTTCATAAGCTTTGACTGCTGTATCATTTTAGGCAAGAACCAACTGCTTTCCGCCGACTTCCAACGAAGGATTGCATCATTTACCGGATAGGAAAAGACTTGTTCGTTAAACTGCTTGCTAATCTCTCCATATAAACGATTATATTCCATTCCTGCCTGCATCAGCTCACGAATCAGGCTTTTTCTTTCTTCATAATTTTGTGACATTGAAAGAGCAGGAAGCGTTTGAGCTGGTGTCAAAGCGATGCAGCATAGATACAACATAAGCTCAAGCTCTTTCTTACTGCGATTTGCTGTTCTCTTACTAAATGCCTCTACCCAATCGATGCTTTCCTTTGTTTTATCCAAGCAGTCAATCGCGCTCTCGATGTCTTCCTTTAATTGCTCCCGCAGCTCAATCGAATACTCACATCCCTCATAGCCTAACAATGGGTTGGTTTTATAATCGCCAATTTCTCTCGCAGTAACTGCATACTCACGGATTTGCTCCATCCAAGCATTGATTTTTTCTGGATTGATAGACGCAATGTCTTCTTTTCTTATATGGATTTTATCCTTCTGCCCATGGTTTTGTTCAAATCGTTCAATCGCTTCATACAAAGAACACCCATACTGTCGCTTACAATGAATGGCTTCGACTACCTCATTCAATTTTTCCTTTAATATATGTATCTTTTCTGCTGTCGTTTCATATTCCTCTGGGCTCTTTACCTTGCCCACTTCCAATGCCCGTTCAAGTTGTGATAATACTGCACTTTTACTTGTCTTATTAGAGTGGAGTTCAAGACAAAATGGTGCTAACCCAATGCTAGCTAATCGTTTTTGTACAACATTTAATGCTGCCATTTTTTCAGCCACAAAGAGGACGGATTTTCCTTGATAAAGCAATGTGGCAATCATATTGGTAATTGTCTGGGATTTACCAGTCCCCGGTGCTCCATGAAGGACAAAGCTCTTTCCACTTGCTGCCGCAACAATGGCGGTCATCTGGGAGGAATCTGCACTTAACGGAACTGCAATATCATCTGGACGAATCTTCTCGTCTAATGATTCCGCCAAAAGCAACGTTCCTTGATCATTCCAATTCATCTTTCCCTCAATCAAACTAGAAACGACTTTATTTTCTTCTAAATCTTTCGAGCGATTACGAATATCGTTCCACATTACGAACTGTCCAAATGAGAAGATTCCCATAAATGCCTTTTTCTCAATACCCCAGCGATTTTTCCCCATAATTCCTTGGGTAATTTTATGAAATACAAGTGATAAGTTAATTCCATGCTCATCCATCGGAAGAGGATCTAGTCCCGAAATCGTAACATCAAAATCCTGTCTTATATACTCTAAAAGAGTAATGTTGACCTGCGCTTCCTCTTGCCTTGTTCGTATGAGATAGCCTTTATCTTTAGTATTACGCACAAGGTCGATTGGAAGCAAGACAATCGGCGCATATCTTGGCTTCTGTGCAATATCACTTTCATACCAACGTAAAAATCCTAACGCAAGATATAAGGTGTTCGATCCATTTTCCTCTAAACTTTCCTTTGCCGAACGATGCAGTATTTTTAAGTCCTTTTCTAACTCCTTCTCAGATAAAAAAGTGCGAAGCCTTCCATTCTTAAATTCATTTTCCACAATGCTCTCAATTAATTCTTGTCCATGTTCTAACTCAAACATCCTCGTATCACGTAGGTCAAGATTCCCCTCCTCTGGCGCTTCCATAATCCGATATTCTTTTCCTTCGGAAATCTGATTTTCTAAGTCGTCTAGATTGGTAGTCATAAATTGAATGGCGTTCCTTGTGACCCTAAAATTAAGTAGCGTATTCCTCAAACTGAAATCAAGGAGTTTCCGTTCCCATATCTTTTGTTTGGAAATGGTTTTCTCTGCCTCTGGCGTCAGATCATCATATACTCGTTCCATTGGTTTCGGTGCCGGAACACGAGCTTTCTCTTTACGAAAGTCGTTGTCTTTTTCCAAATCCACTACCTGGTCAAGCTGTACGGGAATTGGCCGTATACCGCTTCCACGAGCACGTTTTATATCAATGGCATAGAAAAATTCTCCTTGACCGGTAAGCTTCTCCTTTCCATGCTTCAATGCTTCCTCAAACGTACATTTCTTGCTTACGACATAATCCGTACACTCCACTAAAAGTACTTCCTCGGCTCCCTCTTGAGTTCTCTTTTCCAATGCGGAAACATCGTCCACGACACTGTCTGCAAATGTCTCTTCGTCCAAAAAGCATCCGGCATAGGCATGCTCTTTCTGTAAAATAAGTAGTGGAAACAATCCTACTGCCTCAAGGCATGCTGCATATAAAACAGCCAGATCAAGACAGGTTCCTTGCTTTTGCTGTAAGACAACATGAGGAAGACGGATTCGTTGTCCTACTTCTTCATAATTTGCTAGCGGATTCATATAAACAATGGCTTCCTGCTGTAAAGCCGCATAGATTGCTGCCATCTGCTGTTTGACACAGTCTGGGTTTCTTGTCTGATATGCGGTAAACTCCGGTCGTTTGGACCATTTCATCAAATACTCTGTGGCTGTATTTAATACCCTTATAATACTCGGATGATTCGGTGTTACAAACGCACTGATCAATTCTGGCATGACTTGGATTCCACTCCACTGGTCATAGGCTAGTAACTCAATTTCATAAGAAGTATGTGACAGTTTCTCTTCTCCTTGATAAATGACAATTTCAACCGCACCCACCATTCGTTCCGTCAATGAAAATAAAAACTCCGTCGATAGCTGGATTACTACCGGATTTATTACTTGGGATTGCCCTGGTGCAATCTTTCCAATTATATAAGAATATTCTTTCGCAAAGGCCGGTTCAAAATGAACGCTTACAGTAAGCGACTCTAACTCTTCTTCTCCTTCATTTGTAACGATAATACTACGAATAATTGGGACATAATTTTGCTGCATTGCAAAGTTAATCGAATGACTAACCTGTCCCTTTACGGTAACTATAGGCTCCATAATCTTGCTCCTCTCTATTCTTCTAATTCGCTCATTTTATTATACCATATTTTTACATTTGCATCTTTTCTCCTTCTCCTCCCATATTCTCTGATTTTCGACAATTTTACTGGATTATTTATGTAAAATGTCATATGATATCAGTACTATTAATTTTCGGAGGTATCAAATGATTGAAGTAAGTTCTATCTATCCAAAAGAAAAAGCCCAACTCTATTCCCTATTACAGGCTCAGGTGGAAGCCATCGTAGGGGATGGAACATTAGTCATTTCAGATTTAGCGAATGTTTCCGCCATCCTAATGGAAGCATTGATTGATATAAACTGGGCTGGATTTTACCTGATGAAAGATGGTCTCTTACAATTAGGACCATTCCAAGGAAAACTTGCATGTACTAAAATCGCGCTTGGCAAAGGCGTATGCGGCACAGCAGCTAAGCAAGCGAAAACGCAATTAGTAACAGATGTTCATGCTTTCCCTGGACACATTGCCTGTGATAGTGCATCCAATTCCGAAATCGTCGTACCAATCGTTGTAAATGCTGAAGTTATCGGCGTGTTAGACATCGACAGTCCACTTTTCTCTCGTTTTGATGAAGAAGACCAAGCAGGCCTCGAAGCAATCGTAAAGATCCTTGAAACGAAATGTGATTGGACACATTTTTGTATTTAGCCTTCAAAGACTCTTTGCTCGCAATGAACGAGAAGAAACACGCTCTGCGAGTTTCTCTCGTTATCGCGGCAGTCGCCAAGG
>CAJMNR010000007.1 GCA_905214875.1 uncultured bacterium
CGTTCCTTGACAAACGCAAAAGACGCGAGAGTGTGTGGAACACACACTTTGTTCCGCGGGCAACGAGCCCAAGCCCTGCTTGCATGACCTTGGCGACTGCCGCATAAACGCGAGAAACTCGTAGAGCATGTTTCTTCTCGTTTATACCCCGCTAAAACAAACTATAGTTGTAAACACCGCAGCGGACTGGGTATTTTTTATTATTGAAAGTCCCGCAGCCAAAATAAAGTGAAGATTCATCGGCAACTAAGGAAGAGGCGATATGTGCGCCGGGTACTTGCAGATAATTAAGAAGATCGCCAGTAGTTGCTGTATATGCAGTCAGATGGCCATTGGTGTTCCCAATCAGATAGACGTCATTACATAGGACACCTGAACTAGCTAAGAGAGACCCCTCTTCTGTCTGTGCCCAGAGTTTCATAGCAGAGCAAGCATCCAGACAAACGACCGACATGGTACGAAGGTCTTCATAATATGAAGAAGTGGTCATTTTGCCATTGTTGCACCCAAGCAGAATCTTTCCATCGCTTATAGATGCATTTGCCTTTAGAGGAAGAATAATTGGCAAATTGTCTGTGGTTACACTTCCAAGCGACATCTTAATCTTTTTAAGAAGACAGCCGGTTACTCGGTTAATAATATAGTAATGGCCAGTATAGTCGGCAATTCCAATCGAAGGAATACGATCCTCCTCTTGATAATAATCAAAGATTTGAGGACCAGATGTAAATACGGTCGAAAACTTTTGAAAGAGCGAAGGAGGAAGCAGCTTATCTGATTCGGGATGGAAGTCCCAAATAAAATCTCCTGTTTTATAATTTAATGCAACAAGTGAATTATTTAATACAGAAGGTGGGCGAGAATAGTTACTTCCCGTCGCAAGGTAGAGCATTCCCGTCTTTGGACATAAAGAAAAAGAAGAGTAGATGCCTAATCCAGTAGCATGCGGCAAGTCCTCCGGCAGAAGGGAAGTAAGGTCAACCGTCCATGCAATCATTCCGGTAGAAGCTTTGATTGCAACTACCGAACCTTTTGTTGTAGGGGTGAATGGAAGGTCATTGGAGAGGGCATATTTTTTCGCAATCTGGTCGACACCACAAATGCCAACATATAAAAGACCGTCAAAATAAAGCAGGTCAGCGAGGGCACAACCCCATTTTGAAGAGGAAATCGTATTACTATATAGAACTTTAGCGTGTTTGATATCAATTGCGAATAATTTAGAAGTCGCGCCATTATTAAGCGGTGTACCGGGCCGTCCACCACAACTTGTCAGATACCAGGTCTTTCCTACAATCAGTCCGCTTCCGGCAAAACCAGTCCACGGATAGGGAACGGAATAAAAGTCAGACTGAGTCAGACAAGGATTGTAAGTAGGAGGCGAATAAATATGAAGTTTCCAGAGAAGTTCCCCAGTGTATTTATTGACACAATATGCATTTCCACCCCAGTCAGTAAAATAAAGGCAGTCCCCGCGTACAATCGGATTGGAAGTAACAACATATTTAGTTTTAAAGAACCATTTTAACCGAAGATTACACACGTTTTTTGATGTGATTTGGGAATTTGTTGCAACTGCATTATTGGTAATGTCTAAATCTATGTATTTCATCGCAAAATCCTAATACTGCTTTTTATTCATTATATCGAGGAGATCTTTGGTTTAGAAGTTTTAACTGCGATTATTATGTCAGTCTTAATTGGAGTATTGGAATTCGACTTGGCAGCGAAACACCGGAAACAATGGTATGACATGGATTGTTGATTGGGGTTCGCGTACCTTTGTGGGAGTGAGATTGCTTTTTAGAAAAATACTGAAGTATTTCGAAATATATATTGTTGAAAGTTGAGATATTTTCTAAAAAGCAATCAATGATTTTGTTATTTGAAATGTTTTTTGAAGTCGTAGGAGATGGTTTGGATGTAGGTGTGTTCTTTGATTAGGTGGTTTAGGATTTTGTAGAAGAGTGGTGGTAGTTTGGTTTTGATTTCAGTTGGGAAGAGTGGGGTGTCGTTGGTATTGATTGTTTCGAGCAAACCTAAGAAGTTGGAATTGGTTGTAATGAATTCGTAAAAGCTTGTCATTAGGTTGTTTCGATTTAGTCGGCAGTAAATAGTAGAAAGCTGATAGTTGATAGAGTTAAAGCTATTTGCATAATCGGTTAAGAGAGCCTTTGTCTTCTGAGGAAGATCATTTTCTAGCGGTGAGATCGTTGCAATGATCGAAGTATGCTGTGCACCGATTAGACTCCAAAAATAAATGTTATTGTAGATGCATTCCATATTGGTCTGGATATATGTATTGGTTTTATAAGTCGTATTGATTACGACTGAAGAATTAGGCTTGTTTACAATAAAGCCGAGCGGGCGGAAAAGGTCAGCGACATACTGCCCCTCATATATAACATGATATACAAGCTCATAAAGAATTGGATAGGCATTGAATCCTTCGAATTTGAGCCGTTGGAGTAAGAATAAGAAGTCTTGGTTTAACGCAAGAAATTGCTTTAAAAGCAATTTGATTTGTTTTGACGTATGGGTGCAGTTTGACTTCTGATAAATCCTTTGAAACGAGTCGTAAAGTTCTTGTAACTTTTCTTGAAAACTTACTTGTAAAATGGCTCCAGAGCCTTCATAACCATGTAGGAGAACGTCAATATGTTCATAGGAATTCTCCGACCAAAATTGGATGGTATTTATGATTAAGGAATCAGTAAACGTATTACAACAGTTGATAAAATCCATAAATTCCTCCTAAAAAATAAGTGGGCTACAAAATTATATGAAATTGTCAGGCTTCCTATGAGTGGACAAACTATTTTTTCGGCTATACTAAGGATTGTTAAGTTGAACAGAGTATGATAGAATATTATCTTAAATCACAAAGTATCGATTGATACTTATTATTTATAGCGAATGGAGAATCATAACAATGGAACATTTACCAAATTGCCCAAAATGTAATTCAGAATATACTTATGAAGATGGAAGCCTTTATGTTTGCCCAGAATGTGCACATGAATGGTCTCAAACAGCAGTAGAAACTGCTGAGGACTCCGATGTAATCAAAGATGTAAACGGAAACGTATTACAAGATGGAGATTCCGTAACAGTTGTTAAAGACTTAAAAGTAAAAGGAAGTTCTTCTTCTATCAAAATCGGAACGAAAGTTAAGAACATCCGTTTAGTACCAGATGCAGATGATGGTCATAACATCGACTGTAAAATTGATGGTTTCGGAGCAATGAAGTTAAAATCATCCGTAGTAAAAAAAGCTTAATAAAATGGAGGGCGTGCATACGCAGTATTGCACGACCCTCCATTTTATATTGTTGAGATTTTTATATCTTATTTGACTAAAAAGGCTAAAGAATGATATGACAGTAGATGGAATAACACATTGTCTTCTTTTTTCTACAAAAATATAATTTGTTTAATAGATAGAAATATCTAATGAATAAAAGAGGAAGGACTTTGGGGTGGTACAAATGGCTAAGTTAATGATTCAGGAAGAAAAAAAGGTTGGTACGATTCAGCCGGAGGTATACGGGCATTTTTCGGAACATCTTGGTAGAGGCATTTATGAGGGGATTTTCGTTGGAGAGGAATCTGAGATTCCGAATACCAATGGTATGAGAAATGATGTGGTAAACGCGCTGAAAGAGATGAAAGTACCTGTACTTCGATGGCCAGGAGGCTGTTTTGCAGATGAATATCATTGGATGGATGGAATTGGGCCAAAGGAAAAGAGAAAGAAGATGATCAATACCCATTGGGGTGGAGTAACGGAAGATAATAGCTTCGGAACCCATGAGTATTTTGAATTATGTAGGCAGTTAGGATGCAAGACTTACATCAATGGCAATGTAGGAAGCGGCACAGCAAGAGAAATGTCGGAATGGATGGAATATATGACATTTAACGGCGTTTCCCCAATGGCAGAGTTAAGAAAGCAAAATGGACATGAGGAGCCTTGGAAGGTAGATTATTTTGGTGTTGGAAATGAAAGTTGGGGCTGTGGTGGCAATATGACGCCACAATATTATGGCAATCTATATCGTAGATACCAGACTTACATAAGAAATTATAACGACCAAAGCTCGGTGAAAAAAATCTGCTGTGGAGCTAATATAGATGATTATCATTGGACGAATACCGTATTAGAAACGACGTATGACCATTCGCCAGAAGTGTGTCATGGATTTATGGATGGTTTGTCCTTGCACTATTATGTAGTTCCAAATGACTGGGAGCATAAGGGAGAAGCTACTCAATTTTCAAAAGCAGACTACTATAAGACGCTTTCGAAAGCCATTTACATAGAAGAATTAATCAACCGCCACGGCACTATTATGGACAAATATGACCCAGAGAAAAAAATTGGATTAATGATCGATGAATGGGGATGCTGGTTTGACGTGGAGAAGGGAACCAACCCAGGATTTTTATATCAGCAGAATACGATGCGTGATGCATTGGTGGCAGCAGTCACATTAAATATCTTCAATAAGCATTGCGACAGAGTGAAGATGGCCAATATCGCACAGATGGTAAATGTATTGCAGTCTGTAATTTTGACAGAAGGAAATAAGATGGTTCTAACGCCGACGTATTATGTATATAAGATGTTTCGTGAACATCAGGGAGCAGAATTACTAGAGAGCAGTATGGTCGGCACAGAAAGCATAGGAGAAGAGGAAATATACAAGGTGGACAATCTGCATGAGTCAGTTTCTATTAATGAAGACGGAACGATTACAATTACGATTGCTCATCTTGATTTGGAAAACTCAAAAAATCTTACGATTGAGTTCTTAAAGAAATGTCCAGAGAAGGTAGAGGCTGTTACTTTGACAGGAGAAATGCAGGCGTGCAATACATTTGAAGAAAGCGATGTAGTAGAGCCTGTGGAATTTAGTGAGTATTCCATAGAGAAAAATCAGATTATTGCAACACTTCCACCATGCAGTGTTACTGTATTTCGGGTAAAATAATGGCACAAAGATACTGCAGGAAATGTCTCTTAGAAGAGATGGACGAAGAGGACTATTATAAAAAAGTACATATCTACATTGAGAATCTGGATCAGGAACTTAAGGTGGACCAAGACGAGTATGAACGAAGGCTTAAGGTATGTAAAGCCTGCGACTGGCTGACAGACGCCATGTGTCGGGCGTGTGGCTGCTTCGTTGAAATGAGAGGAATTATGCGAAAGAATCATTGTCCATACGACAAGTGGTAGAGAAAGAATAAAATACATATAAAAAAGTGCTCAGTGGCTATTAAAGCCTTGAGCACTTTTTTGCTGGTTAAACTTATTTGAAAATTCCGAAAGGCTTTCCTACTGGTAAGAAAGTTTTTCCGAAATGTGTATTTAATACAGCAGCACCGCAGCCATAGAAAGAAACGATTGCGATTGCTAATTCAGAGTATGCAGCAAGCATATGAGTTGCGTGTTCTGCAATTCCGAAAGAAGATAATGTTAAACCGATGAATAAGAAATCGATTAATACAAAGATTGTAAATAATACTTTGTGAGTTTCCATTGCACCGATTGTCATAAAGATAGTAAATACTAAATATCCAAGGTATGCAAAACCTAATTGTTTTGCGTCAACGCTAGAAGCTAATGCTTCTCCAAAAACGCCATTTTGAATTAACCAAGTAAATCCAACTGCATACCAGAAGAATGCGTAAGCACCGAATGCTGTTGCTCCAAACGTGTTGTTATGTTTAAAGTCATTAATAGATGCCATTAACTGAGCACTAGCGCCTAAAAAGATCGCCCATGGTAAAACCAAAGATACACCAGAAGTAATCCCAAGTTTTTGAGAAGAAGCAACTAATGTAATGATTGCTAAACCGAAAAGTCCTAAAGCGGAAGGGTCAGCAGTAACTACTTTAACTTTTGTTTCATTATTCACAAATAAATCCTCCTAAAAATAAAATGCTTTCCCATGATAGCATATTGGACGACAAAATAAATTATAAAAATACTGGAAACTACAGGATATTACAAAAATTGTATTGTCAGAAAAAAATATCTCAACTATAATGGACAAGAAAATACGGAGAAAAGGTGAAAAAATGGGAGAAATACCTAACTATAGCCAATTTACAAAGAAACGGAACACAAAAGAAGTAAACAACCTTATTTTAAGAATAATGTGGAGTTTGCTATGTATCCCTTTGATGGTAATGCTGCTATCTTTATTGAATGTATTTAAAATAAGCTGGAAGTATTCGTTCAATTGGTTTTGGGTTTGCGTAGTAATTAATATAATCTTAGTTGGACTAAAGAAAACAAAACTGTCAGAAGAAGTCTTGAAATACATATATATGATTGCATTTGAAGCTGTTATCATGGTTGTAGCGACAGAAGCATTAATGGGAATCTACAGTACGTATATTTTAGTTCCTATTGTTAGCTGCGCATATTTGGATAAGAAATTTACAGGAAGAATTTCTATAATATGTTATATCATGATGCTCGTTGCACTGTATTTCCGTTCAAAAGAAGCGATAATCGTAGATTATAAAGACTATGACAGAATGCAATGGTTTATTTCATATGCTAGTGGTTATACATTGGAATACATTGCATTGACATGGGGAATTAGGCTGCTTAGCATAAGAACGCAGAATTTCCTTATGAGTCTTACAGAACACAATCAGAAAATTATTTCCATGCAGCAGCATACGATTGGAAGTTTTGCAGACCTTATTGAGTCGAGAGATGACAGCACAGGTCAGCACGTTAAGAGAACAAGTAATATTGTATCGGTCATTGTTAATGGAATGAAAGAGCAGGGAATCTATAAGGAGCAAATGACAAATGAGTTTTGTGATCTGCTTTGTCAGGCAGCACCACTTCACGATATTGGGAAAATTAAAATACCAGATAGTATTCTTTGCAAGCCAGGAAAGCTGACTGACGAAGAATTTGAAATGATTAAAACACATACGACTGCAGGGGCAGAGATTATTTCTAAGTCACTGACAGAGCTTGAAGAAGAAGAGTTTATCCAAATGGCTAAGGACATCGCATTATATCATCATGAAAAATGGGATGGAACAGGGTATCCGACTGGAATATCTAAAGATGAGATACCGATTAGCGCCAGAGTAATGGCGGTAGCAGATGTCTTTGATGCGCTGATTACGAAACGTTGCTATAAAGATGCAATTGGAATAAATGAAGCATTTGGCATCATCGAAGAGGGGAGGGGAACACACTTCGATCCGCTAATTGTAGACGTTTTTCTCGGCCAAAAAGAGACTTTAATTAACATGTTAGGAATGTAATGGAGAAAATCTGGCAAAATTTTTCAGTATAATAGGTATATAGTCCTATTTGCAAATTGAAAATATATGTGCTATAATCCATTTGTAACAATTAAATAGGCAAACCTAGGAAAACCTAGGGACGCAAAGCTATAGGGACTAACGCATCGATAGATGCTATGTCAGCCAGTTGCCAAAGAGTACATCATACTTTTTGTTTATTTCTAGATTTTTATGAAAATAACAATTCAGAGAGTGTATAGAACTTAGGTTAACGTTAGGCATAACACCCCAAGTTTTTACATTCTCTTTTTTTATGTACATCTCGGCAAATGCGTTGGATACGTATCTTTTTGAGGGAAAAGAATGTATCGAACTATCTCTAAGCTGCGCCAGCTGCGGTGTAGGCTTCACCCATCGTTTGGTTAAGGGAAAACGATTCATAAAGCATCTGAGAATTGTTGGCGATTACGAGTGGAGGCGAAGACAAACAGTCTTTTCTATCACACGCAACTAAAGGCCGTGAAAGTAGTTTTCAGAAAGCTTTAGACAACACTATAAAGTTTGACACATTGTGGGAGATGTGACAAATGATATGTGTTAGGGAATGGAAAGAGATTTAGTACGCATTGTGAATTACGAACTTTTTAAGTTCAATAAAAGAATGAAGTAGTTAAGGTTTCAATGAAACAAATACAAATTTGCTATTTTAGGCAGCAGATAAGTCTTGCTGGTAAAATAGAAATTTACGTTTCAAAGAACCGCACATGAGAATCTTATTTTGCTATATAGGAAGTTGAAGTATTTCCTTGCAAAATAAGAAACGTGTATGTTTATGTTTGCTTGGGACGCAAACAAAGATTTTACTAGGAGTAGGGGAGTGCTCATAGAAATCATAATGAGGCGGAAAAAGGCAAAGCGAAGTTAATCATTAGCGGGGGCGATGATTTAACTGTAGCTTATGACTTTGGTAACAGTAATGCTTCAAGAGTTAAGACCTCGTGGGAAGGGTCTTAATCATATAAAGGATGGATTGCCATATAGCCAAATGTCTCTTCATTTGACAGCCGAAAATTGTAAGAGATACATGCGAATAGGGAATCGTTATGTAGGTTATATTTCGACTGAATTAGGAATTATGATGTCAAAACGGTAATTCAATCAAGTATCTCGAGGGAGTAAATCAGTTATGATTTAGTAGATACGAAAAGAGTCCTGTATTGAAGTGGAGCTATTACTGGAATCATAGTATAGCTGGAAGAATAATTAATAAGGCAGAGTATATTAATTATATATTGGGTTAGAAAAAGCTCGTTGGTGTGGGGACACCAACGAGCTTTTTTACGCGGACAACGAGCCAAAGTCCTGCTTGCTGTTCACATTTGAAAAAATTTACCAAGGTCTATTTCGGCAACCTGGGCCGCGGCAGGAGCGGTTCCAGTTATTACAGCCCCAAGGGCCACATCCTTGACGGTTCCAATTGTTCCAGCTATTCCAGTTGTTGCAGCCCCAAGGGCCACAATTATTGTTGAAGTTGCCCCATCCAAGTCCAGGGCAGCCATAAGGACCGCAGAATGGAGGAAAGATATTCGTTCCCCATTGTGCTGTCTCAAGCTCATCACTATCATCTATTTCATTAATATCATATACATAGACGTTATTTTCAGCGAAGTCATCCATCGTACTTCTGAAAAATTCGCTTTCATCCACAAGCTCCATGTCACTCATGGAAAGCTCCTCTTCCTCCACATTATTTATAACAGTTTCTTCATCGGCATAATCAATCACATCTTGGGAAACGTCATTTTCTTCGGCAGTAATTTCATTTTTAACAATTTCATTTTCCACGGTGGAATCTATGTCATGTTCAATTGTTTCATTTTCAATGGAATTAGATTCCTCGTTAAATTTAGAGCTCATATCATCACCTGATTTCTTAGTTATGCTACAGTATATTCATGTAAAAAACAATACGTGAGAGGTTCTAGCAAGTTATTGGCTTCCATACGTTATAGTATAGGAATAATTGAGGATAATGAGTAGATGAGTTATGTATTGAGGGGAAGTTGTTATTTGATCGGAATCTTTTTCGTGCTTCTTCTCTGCTACAGCATTTTACCAACTTTATTCTATATAGCGAGAGCTTGGTGTGGCAGGAAAGAAGTGAAGAAAAGGACATTGTTTCTTACCTTTGATGAAGGGCCGAGTTATAAGTATACGACGGAATTATTGGAGCTGTTGGAAAGACATAGGGTAAAGGCAACTTTCTTTGTACGGCCATCGGCTGCCAAAAGAAATCCAATCTTGATACAAAGGATGAAGAGAGCAGGGCATACGATACAACTAAAAGGGCTTGCTTACGGAACCCCATTGTTGGCTGGTCCATTAAAAACGACAAAAAGTCTTAAGAGCGCAGAGCAGATCCTAAAAGAGGAGAATGTGAATGTGACAGCATTTCGTCCGGCACATGGCTGCTTGAATCTAAGCGTGTTGTGGTATTTGAGAAAGCACAGAATTCACCTGGAATATTGGAATGTACTAGCAAGTGACCGATTGATTTTTGAAAATAAGGGAAGTATTGCTTCACGTATGTATAAACGGACAAGGCCTGGACGAATCTTTTTCCTTCATGATGGTGAGACTAACGACCATACTCCGTTAGAAATGTTAGAGGCGCTTAAAATCATGATTCCTTACTGGATTAATTTAGGGTATGAATTTGAATGCATTAAATGAAAAAAATGTAGACAAAAGTCGTTTTATGAATTATTATATCCTAAAGAATAAAAGCAAAGCATCGTATAACGTTGATGATATGGTTCAACAGTTTCTACCAAATCGCCTTAAATGATTTGACTACGATATGAAGTTTCGTTATGGTACAATTCTATATTGTATATAAACATATCTGTAAGAGGCTCATTATACGGTCATGCTAAAATAGCATGGAGGTCAGTAATGACGAAGATCAAAGAACAATTCAGTAAAGGCAGAGACGTTGCCAATGTTTCTAACATTTATCAGTTAGATGGCAGAGTTCCTGTGTCAAAAGCAATTCCATTCGGTTTACAACATGTATTAGCAATGTTTGTAGCGAATATTACCCCAATTATTATTGTGGCTGGTGTTTCCGGGCTATCCAGTAAACAGACAGCAGCCCTAATTCGATGTGCCATGTTGATTGCAGGCATCGGTACTGTAATACAGTTATATCCTGTTTGGCGTATTGGCTCAAAGATGCCGATCGTTATGGGAATTAGTTTTACCTTTGTATCTATCTTTTGTACGATTGGCGTGAAATATGGATATAATGCAATTGTCGGAGCCGTGTTAGTCGGTGGTGTCATTGAAGGTGTACTTGGCTTATTTGCGAAGTACTGGAGAAAATTAATTACTCCGATCGTTTCGGCCAGTGTCGTAACGGCAATCGGATTCTCTTTATTAAACGTAGGTGCCAATTCCTTTGGTGGCGGAAATGGAGCCGATGATTTTGGTTCTCCTACAAACTTGATTCTTGGAACAATTACATTAGCAACTTGCTTGTTATTTAATATATTTGCAAAGAAACACTATAAACAGTTATCCGTGTTAGCTGGTCTTATCGTTGGGTATTTAGTGGCGTTAGTAATTAAACGACCTGATTTCTCAGCAGTAGCGGGAAGCAGTATCATTGCACTACCTGAGTTTTTACCATTTAAACCAGAGTTTAATGTAAATGCCATTGTATCTGTAGTGTTAATCTTCTTAGTATCTGCAACGGAAACAATCGGCGACACAGAAGCACTTGCAGCAACGGGTCTTGATCGTGAAGCAACAGATAGAGAAATCAGTGGATCCCTTGCATGTGATGGGTTCTTTAGTGCACTTTCAGGATTATTCGGCTGTATGCCAATCACATCCTTTAGCCAGAATGTTGGCTTAGTTGCCATGACAAAGGTTGTTAATCGTTTTACTATCTTAATGGGTGCAATCATTATGATTCTTGCAGGGATTTTCCCAATCTTCGGTAACCTGCTTGCAACATTACCAGAACCAGTACTTGGTGGATGTACGTTAATCATGTTTGGTTCCATTGTAGTAAGTGGTTTACACATGATTGCAAAATGTGGTTATAACCAAAGAAACTTATTGATTGTTGCACTTTCCTTAAGTGTTGGAATTGGATTTACCCAAGTACCAGATATCTTTCGCGTATTTCCGGAAATCCTTAAAAATGTATTTGCAGAAAATTGTGTAGCAGTCGTATTTATTATGGCAGTTTTACTTAATCTTATTCTTCCAAAAGAAATGGATTAAAAGAGTTTTAATCGTATAAAGGCTTTCGGCCAATAGCATGTCTACTTGGTCGAAGGCCTTTATTTTACGCGGGCAACGAGCCAAAGTCCTGCTTGCATGACCTTGGCGACTGCCGCGATAACGAGAGAAACTCGCAGAGCGTGTTTCTTCTCGTTTAATGTTCAACAACACTTGCGTTATGGAAAAAAATGGGGTAAAATGCAAATAAAACGTTTAAGGCTTAAACCGAGACAGCAAAACGGAGGTGGCGTGATGGTTACAATTAAGGAAGTAGCAAAGGCTTGTGGGGTATCTGTTGCAACCGTATCCAATATAATCAATCAAAAACCGGGGACTAGTGATAAAACAAGAGAGAAAGTATTAGATATGATTGAGAAAATGCAGTATACGCCAAATGTACTGGCTAAGAACCTGAAAATGCAAAAGACAAGAAGCATTGGTGTCATCGTAGAGGATATGACCATCTTCAGTATCCCGGATATTGTAGATGGAATTACGGAGCACTGTGAAGAAGTGGAATATCAGATTCTTTTGACAAATTTACGTCTTTTTAAAAAATATAACGATACATATTATGACAGGGATGATTATTATGATCTTGTAAGAGATGAAATGCGAAAATTACGGGAAAAACAGGTGGAAGGCATTATTTATGTGGCAGCTCATGAACGTGCAATACCCGTAGTCGAAGAGGATTTTAAGTTTCCTTTAGTAATGGCATATGGTTATTCGGAAAATGACCATGTACCGTCTGTAGTGGTCGACGATACAAAAGGGGCATATGAAATCGTGTCGTACTTAATTGCATGTGGACATAAAAAGATAGGCTTGATTACAGGAAAGAAGTATAGCTTTCATACGCAGGCACGTCTGCTTGGCTATCAAAAGGCATTGTATGACGAGAAAATCTTATATGATCCGGAATTGGTATGTACTGGCGACTGGACAAGGGAGTCAGGTTATCAATATGTAGATTATCTTCTTGAAAAAGGAGTCACAGCACTCTTCTGCATGAATGACTTGATGGCTGGGGGAGTATATGACAGAATGGATGAATTACATATGGAGATTGGGAAGGAAATGTCTGTGGTAGGATATGATAATCGGGAATTGTCAAATTATTATAAGCCGCCGCTTACGACTATGACGCTTCCCCTACATGATATCGGTTATCGGGCCAGTGAAATTATGATTGAGATGTTGGAAGGAAAAACGATTAAAAAAGAAGAACTTGTTTCTTCCGTAGAGTGCAAGATGAATATTCGAAAATCGGTTCAGGACTTGAAAAATGATACAAAAGAACTATGAGAGAGAGAAGAAGGTGTAGTAATTGTTACTATACCTTCCTTTTTTTGTGTAAAACAGTAGGAAAATATAGTAAAAATGACGAGGTTAAACGATTCAGAAAATGGAAAAAATATACAAAAAGCACTTTACAATGCTCGGGTTCTATGTTACTATTTATTTACAGTAAAAAAAAGGAAAATACTAAAAAAGAGTGTAATACTACAGTTTTCAACGTTTTCCTGTAAAAAAGAACAGAGATGTAATCTTCGCCGGCTGAATATTGCACGGAAAAAGATGAGGTGTGAAAAGAGATGATTGAAAAGCTAGAGAGTATACCACTGAAAAAAATACAGATTCATGATGAATTCTGGAATAAGTACATAAAATTAGTTAAAAAGAGTATCATTCCCTACCAATGGAAGATATTAAACGATTCAATAAAGGATGTAGAACCAAGCCATTGCATTCAGAACTTTCGTATTGCAGCAGGTGAGGCTGATGGTGAATTTGAAGGGGCAGTATTCCAAGATACGGATGTGGCAAAGTGGCTAGAGGCAGTAGCGTATTCGCTGGAATGTAATCCGGATTCAGAATTAGAGCAGATTGCAGATGAAACTATCGAGCTAATCGGACGGGCGCAGCAAGAGGATGGGTATCTGAATACCTACTTTACCATTAAGGAGCCGAAGGGACGATTTAAAAACCTTGAAGAAGGACATGAGCTCTACACAGCAGGCCATATGATCGAGGCTGCGGTAGCTTATTATCAGGCGACCGGTAAAACTACCTTTCTTGGTATCGTAAGCCGATTTGCCGATTTAATCTGCGATACGTTTGGAGTAGAGGAAGGAAAGTGCCATGGGTATCCTGGACATCAGGAAATTGAGCTTGCTCTTGTAAAGCTGTATCAAGTTACTGGGAAGCGTAAATATCTTGATCTTGCAAAGTATTTTATCGACCAGCGTGGCGTAGGAGATAATTATTTTTTGGAAGAAGAAAAAAAGAGGGAAGGACATATTTTTCCGGAGTTTGCAGGATATGATCCAAAGTATTCCCAGTCACATCTTCCAGTTCGCAAGCAGAAGACGGCAGAGGGACATGCCGTTCGAGCAATGTATATGTATTGTGCCATGGCAGACTTAGCCGTTGAATATCAGGATGAGGAATTGCTCGATGCCTGCAAGACATTGTGGAAGGATGTCATACACAAGCAGATGTATATTACCGGTGGAATTGGTTCTTCTGGAGTGTTAGAACGTTTTACTACCGATTATGATCTTCCAAATGACTGCAACTATTCAGAGACCTGTGCTTCCATAGGAATGGCCTTATTCGGAAAGCGAATGGCTGAGATTACCAAGGACGCATCCTATATGGATTATGTAGAAAAGGAGCTGTATAACAATGTGTTATCAGGAATCGCACTTGATGGAACAAGTTTTTTCTATGTGAATCCATTGGAAGTAAATCCGAAATCCTGTATTTTGAGGACATATCGGGAACATGTGAAGTATAAACGACAAAAATGGTTTGGGGTGGCGTGCTGTCCACCTAATATTGCAAGAACACTTGCATCCTTAGGACAGTACATGTATTTTACCGGGGACGGTGTCCTTTATGTTAATTTGTACATAGGTAATACAATGTTCCATACAGTAGGAAAGACTGTATGGAACGTGGAATTGAATACGGATTTCCCTGTATCGGGAAGATCAAAACTCCGTTTTTCCACCGAGGAGGAGGCAAAGCTTACGGTTGCGCTTAGAATTCCTTCTTATGCAACGAACTTTAAGGTAGAAAAAGACGGAAAGGAAATAACGGATTATATCGTGAAAGATGGATATGCATACATCAGTGGCATGTTTCGTGAGACTGAGATTACAGTTTCATTTGATCAGCAGGCAGTATTTGTTCGGGCCAATCCGAAGGTGAGAGCAGATATTGGAAAAGTGGCCATTATGAGAGGACCGATTGTGTATTGCTTAGAAGAAATTGATAACGGAAGCAATTTACCATCCATTTACGTGGATCCGGCAAAAGAACTTAAGGAACAATATGAGGAATCACTTCTTGGAGGCGTAGTAACGGTCACATTGGAAGGAGAGAAGGTTAAGGAAGATTGGAATGACGAGGAGTTATATTCTTGTAAGAAGGTACGAAGGGAGAAAGTTTCCCTAAAGGCGATTCCCTATCATGTGTGGGCGAATCGAAAGCCAGGGGAAATGCTTGTTTGGATGAAGGAGCTATTATAATGGAATATCAAACAGACGTAGGAGATCTGTGTTGATAGATACCTGCAAAAACAGGTAGGTAACATTGGTGTTTAGGAGGAGAAAAAATGAGGAAAAAATTATTAGCTGCATTTTTATCGGTTGCTATGGTGGCAACTGCAATGACCGGATGTGGGAAGTCATCAAAAGAAAGTAGTTCAGGTAATTCCAGCACTTCAAAACAAGAGATGTCTGTAGATGGGGACAACGTTACGACGCTAAATGTATGGACATTTATTGAAATGCATCAAGAGTTCTATGTAAACATGGCAGAAAAATGGAACGAACAGCATCCAGATAAAAAGGTAAAACTAGTGCTCAGCAATATGCAGTATGATGATATGCATAATAAATTATCTCTTGCTTTAGAATCTGGAAAAGGTGCTCCTGATATCGTTGATATCGAGCTTGGTAAATTCCCTGCATTCACTAATGGAACAATCGGACTTCGTGATTTGTCTGACGTGGTAAAAACATACCAAGAAAATATCGTACAGTCTAGACTTGATTTGTATTCGAAAGATGGAAAAGTATATGGACTTCCTACTCATGTTGGAACGACAGTAGCATTCTATAATGATGAGTTATTGAAACAAGCAGACATTGATTATAAAACAATTAAGACTTGGGATCAGTTTAAGGAAGCTGGAGAAAAGTATTATAAAAAGACAGGAAAACATTTTGCATGTGTAGAGACTTCTGCACAATGGATGATTAACTTAATGCTTGCACAAAAAGGTGGAGATTACATCGATGATAATGGTAATTTGAATCTGACAAGCAAAGAAATGGTAGAAGTACTTAGCTATATTAAAGATATGCAGAAAACAGAGGCATTTGCAACAGTTCCTGGAGGTCAACCAGATAACGAAGAAGCTTATCCAGAGTATAATTCCGGTGAGTTCGCAGTTCAGATTATGCCATTCTGGCAGACATCAAGATATGTTAACTATATGAAAGATTTAAGTGGTAAAGTTGCCATTGCCCCTGTTCCTGTATGGAGCGAAAGTGACAAAGAGGTTGCTACCATCGGTGGTGGCGGTACTGGTACAGCAGTTGTAGCATCCAGCCCTAATGCAGATTTGGCTGCACAAGTAATGGCATTTATCAAACTCTCTCCAGATGCAAATAAAGAAGTTTGGAACGTTCTTGGATTTGACCCAGTTAATACATCTGTATGGTCTGATACTCAGTTAACTGAAAACAAAGATAACCAATTCGTAAAATATTTCATAAATCCTCCATTTGAGTCTCTAAATCAAGTGAAAGATAGTATCGGTACATTAAAATCCTATACAGATTCTAAGTATCCATCCATTAATAATGAATTCTGTACGACTACATTAAATAGTATTTTTGAAGATGGTGCAGATGTTGAAGATACGCTTAAGAAATCTCAGGAAACACTTGAAAATGAATTTAAGTAGAAAATAAAGCAATTAGTACATGCAACGTCATCCACTTGCCGTTGCATGTGCTTTATACAGAGAAAGAATAAGAAAGAGGTAAGTGTGCAATGAAAAAGCTGTTTTATTCTCAAAAAATAGCACCCTATGTTTTTATATGTCCATTCGTACTGACCGTTTTGCTATTTTGGATTGCACCAATCTATAACGGTATCTTGCTAAGCTTCCAGGATGTATTGAAAGACAAATGGGTGGGACTTAACAATTATAAGAGACTTCTTTCGGATAAGATATTTCTGAAGGCAGTGTTCAATAGTTTTAAATATATGATAGGAACGCTGGTGCTTTTGATTCCATTTCCTATGTTATTTGCAACATTATTAAATAGTAAAAGAATGAAACGTCCTGGCCTTTTTAAATCTATTTATTTTTTACCAGCACTGACTTCCGTAGTTGTAGCCGGTACAATCTTTCGTTTGATGTTTGGAGAGGCAGAAAGTTCTTTGGCAAACCAGATCCTAGGTTTCTTTGGAATATCTCCAGTGAAATGGTTAAAAAATGCTGGAACCAGCTATTTTGCTCTTCTGCTTTTGGCATGCTGGAGATGGACAGGCGTTAATATTCTATATTTTCTTGCGGGTCTGCAAAGCATCCCAACTGAGTTATATGAAGCAGCAGCGATTGATGGCGGGAGCAAATGGCAGCAGTTTAAAAATATCTCGGTACCGCTGCTAAAGCCTACGACGGTATATGTGCTAACAATCAGTATTTATGCAGGTTTGTCAATGTTCCTTGAAAGCAATATGTTATTTAAGGGAAATAACTCTCCAAACAATATCGGTCTGACTATTGTCGGATACTTATATCGCCAAGGTGTTGAAAAACGTGCAATGGGTTATGCATGTGCAGTTGGTCTTTTACTCTTGGTTATTATCATGATTGTGAATATTATACAGTTGAAAATAACAGGAACCATGGATGAGGAGCGTGAGTAAGAATGGAAAAAACAAAAGTTAATATGGCGAAAATATCGAAAAAGAATAGGCGTGCTACCGTGGGAATGTTAGTTTTGTTTATCCTGCTTGCTTTCCTCATTATTCTTCCAATCTGGGTTCTCTTCGTAGCAAGTTTTAAGCCTGGATCAGATCTTCTCCAATATGGATTGAACTTGGATATCAATTTTTCTAGGTTTAATCTAGATAACTACATATTATTATTTACGGGAGACCATGAATACTGGAGCTGGTTCTTCAACAGTATTTTCTTAACTGTGGTTACCGTAATATCTACTTTGCTTGTAAGTGCTTTCGTCGGATATGGATTTGCTGTATATGAATTTAAAGGAAAGAAGTTCTTATTTATCGTCGTACTTTTAATTCTGTCCATCCCATTAGAAGTTGTCATGCTTCCATTGTATAAACAGATGTCTAATTGGGGATTGATGGATAGCTATGTTGCAGTTGTACTGCCATTCGTAGCACATGCGTCTACGATTTTCTTCTTCCGACAATACTTGATTGGAATTCCAAAATCAATTTTAGAGGCAGGTAGAATTGATGGGGCAACTGAGTACGGAATCTTTTTTAGACTTGTAATGCCAATAATGAAACCAGCTTTTTCAGCGATGGCAATCTTAAATGGTATGAATGCATGGAACAATTATTTGTGGCCATTGTTAGTGATTCGTTCTTCCTCTAAGTATACATTAACATTGGGCTTAAATACGCTTATTAATCCTTATGGAGATAATTATAGTCTTTTGATTGTAGGATCTTGTTTTTCTGTAATTCCTATTTTTATTTTGTTCGTATCCTTCCAGAAATATTTTATTGAAGGTATGACAGCGGGAGCAGTAAAGGGCTAATCGATAAGAGTTATGTATGAAAATTAGGTAGCAGATAGAAGGAGAAATGTTATGGGAAATAATAAAGTTAAGATGATCGTGGACAAAGCATTTCAAATTGCAGAAGTAGATAAGCGTGTCTATGGGTCATTTATTGAACATTTAGGCCGGGCAGTTTATGACGGAATCTACTCACCAGGCCATGAAACATCCAATGAACTGGGGTTTCGGACGGATGTAATGGAACTGGTAAAGGAGCTGAATGTGCCAATTATTCGCTATCCTGGTGGAAACTTTGTTTCTAATTTTTATTGGGAGGATAGCGTAGGTCCAGTAGAAAAACGTCCAAAGCGTCTGGATCTGGCATGGAGATCGTTAGAAGAAAATAAGGTCGGTTTAAATGAGTTCTCTGCTTGGGCGAAAGAAGTGAATGCGGATGTGATGATGGCAGTTAATTTAGGAACCCGTGGCATTGCAGATGCATGCAATTTGTTGGAGTACTGCAACCATCCTAGTGGAACGAAGTACAGTGACTTACGAATTCAACATGGTTATGAAAAACCATATGGAATCAAGACATGGTGTCTAGGTAATGA
This sequence comes from uncultured bacterium, assembly GCA_905214875.1. Taxonomy (GTDB): domain Bacteria; phylum Bacillota; class Clostridia; order Lachnospirales; family Lachnospiraceae; genus KM106-2. The sequence continues at coordinate 18,983 of CAJMNR010000007.1, forward strand.
AATGGATGGTCCATGGCAGATTGGCCATAAGACAATGGAGGAATACGGACGTCTGGCAGCAGAGACAGCCAAGGCAATGAAGCTTATTGATCCTAGTATCCAGTTAGTTTCCTGTGGAAGTTCAGCATTAGACATGCCAACGTTTCCTAAATGGGAGTCGGTTACACTAGAGCATACCTATGATTACGTGGATTTCGTGTCTATGCATCAGTATTATGGCAATCGTAATTCAGACAGTCAGGATTATTTGGCCGATTCCAATGATATGGAGGAATTTATTAAGACGGTCATTGCAACTTGTGATTACGTAAAGGCCAAAAAGAGAGGAAAGAAAAATATTAACATAAGCTTTGATGAGTGGAATGTATGGTTTCATTCCAACGCAGCAGATGATGAAATCATGGAGAAGCATCCATGGCAGGTTGCTCCTCCTTTGTTAGAAGACCAGTATACCTTTGAGGATGCACTGCTTGTCGGACTGATGTTAATTACGTTGTTAAAACATGCCGACCGTGTAAAGATTGCATGCATGGCACAGTTAGTAAACGTCATTGCTCCGATTATGACCGAGCCAAATGGAGGTAGTGCATGGAGACAGACGATTTTTTATCCATTTATGCATGCTTCCTTGTATGGAAGGGGAATCGCGCTGCTTCCTGTAATTAGCACGCCAATGGTTGCAACAGCTACACATGAGGAGATCACAGCAGTTGAGGCAGTTGCCGTTTATAATGAAGAAAAAGAAGAAGTGACTATTTTTGCAGTTAATCGTGATTTGAACAATGACATGGAACTGACCGTGGATATCCGAAGCTTTGTAGGATACAAGGTAGTTGAACATATTGTATTAGAACATGAGAATTTGAAAGCGAAAAATAGTTTTGGTAAAGAAGAGGTTGCACCAAAGAAGGTTGCGCAGTCTTATTTGGATGATGGAAATGTTATCAGCGTACTTCATAAGGCATCTTGGAATGTGATTCGACTTGGAAAAGAATCAAAATAAGAAGAGGGATAGGGATGAAGATAAAAGAGTTTAAGTGTACTCCATATAATAAGCCGTTGATTTCAAAACGGGCAGATCCTTATGTGTATAAGCATACGGATGGGATGTATTACTTTACCGCATCTGTGCCGGAATATGATCGCATCGTATTAAGAAGGGCAAAGACAATGAAAGGACTTGCTGAAGCTGAGGAAGTGACTGTTTGGGAAAAACATGAGAGCGGTCCGATGAGCGTTCATATCTGGGCGCCAGAGATTCATTTTATTAAGGGAGCTTGGTATATATACTATGCGGCTGGAGATATCGATGATATATGGGCAATTCGTCCTTATGTATTGGTATGTGACAGTGTGGATCCGATGCAGGGGAGTTTTAGAGAGCTAGGAATGATGCAGGCGGCAGAAAATGATTTGTTCTCCTTTCAGGATTTTTCGCTTGATATGACAGTGTTTGAGTACATGCAGGAATGGTATTGCGTATGGGCGGAAAAGGTGAATACTGGTAAGAAGATTTCCAATCTGTATATTGCAAAGATGGAGACGCCATGGAAGCTGGCAACGGAGCAGGTATTGTTAACGACTCCTGATTATGATTGGGAAAGAGTCGGATTCTGGGTCAATGAGGGCGCGGCATTCCTACAACATGGTAACCGCGTATTCATTACCTATTCGGCCAGTGCAACTGGTAGCTGCTATTGTATAGGGCTTTTAAGTGCAGAATATGGCGCAAATCTTTTAGATCCGGCATCCTGGACAAAGAGCAGGGAACCTGTGCTTAAGACGGATGAAGTGAAAGGGCTGTACGGACCAGGGCATAATTCATTTGTAAAGTCTGAGGATGGAGAGAAGGATTTAGTTATCTATCATGCAAGGCAGTATGAGGAAATTGAAGGGGATCCTTTGTATGATCCAAACCGCCATACGTACTGTTTGCAAATAGAGTGGAAGGATGAGATGCCAGTATTTGATTTTGCAAATATAGAGAGGTGGCAGGAATGAATAAACTATTTGAACTAGATAGCCCGATTTGGAATTTCTTTAGCCGGTTGGCAGACTTGGTAATCTTGAACTTTTGTTTTATTTTATGCTGCATTCCGATTGTAACAATCGGAGCAGCTTGGACATCACTTTATTATACCGTAATAAAAATGAAACGTGGTGAGGGGGTAGCCATCACTCGTACATTCTTTCGCTCATTTAAGGAGAATATGAAGCAGGCAACTGTTATGTGGATGATCGACATTCTGCTTCTTGCTCTGATCGCCCTTGATCTTGTAGTGGTAGGAGCATTGCAATCTGGAGTACGTTCCGTATTACATATGGAAATTCTCGTGATTGGACTTGTATTTCTAATTATAATGATGTATTCATTTCCACTACTGGCGCAATTTGAGAATACCATCAAAAATGTATATAAGAATGCATTTATAATGAGCCTTAGACATATCGGTTATACGTTTTTGCTTGCAATTATTACGCTGGCCCCAGTGCTGCTCTTTTTAGTGAATACGTCAACGATTACAGCGATTTTAATGATTTATCTTTTAATCGGGTTTGGTTTAAGCGCATTTATCAATACTGGATTGTATCTAAGAATATTTGAATATTATATGCCGAAAGAATAAGGGAGTGTCGCTTGGTTCTATAGAAGAAAAACTGTATGGAAATTAAGAAAGAAAGACAGACTAGTTAGAAAGAAACTACACTAGGATGGAGGTCGGGAGATGTTAAAAGAAGGCGACAAGATATACTTTGAAGAGGATGGTTGGATTCATTCAGGAAAAATCATTGAGTTGACGCCGACTTCGTTTGAACTTGATAACTATGGTTCTTGTGAAGGCAATTGTAAGATTGATCGGAGCATGATCGGATACACATTTTTTCAAAGTAAGGAGGAGCTTATGAAGCATCTGAATATAAAGTAAGGCTTGTAAAGAGGCGTTGATTTATGCTATGATTAGGTGCAACTTAATTCAATATTGGTGAGTAATAGTTCTTAAAATGGGAAGCGGGGTGTGATTCCTCCACAGCGACCTCTACTGTAATTGCAGACGACAAAGAGTATACCACTATCAGATTTGGTAGGAAGGTTCTTTGAAGGGTGAAGCATAAGTCAGGAGACCTGCCAATATGGTGAAGAAGTTCTTGGGTAATGGAGAACGGTAAAACGAATTTAAGATAATTTGTATACTTATGCCCATACATAATGTATGGGCTTTTTTAATCGATAGAAAACTTCTCTGTGAGGAGTCTTCTATCGATTAAAAAATACTCCGCTAGAGAAACACACAAATGCCCAAGGATAAAGTCAGCAAGTGCTGACGGCATTTGGCTATTGGAAAGGAGTAGTAAAATGAATAATAAAAAGAAGTGGTCAGTAGCCGCAATTATAGCAGTTATAGCTGCGTTACTTATAATTGGAGTCTTTGTGCAAGGGAAAGAATCGAAAGACCAAGACTCTAACATTGAGAGTACGCCAGTGATGAAAACGGAACAAGGAAACGCAATAGAGACAAACGTCCCATCGCAAAGTCCGCTTGCATCTATACTACCTGAAAATACGATGATTTCCGAACAAAAGGACGATAAGGAAGCGCCTAGTATAGCACCAGATAAGACAGAAATTGTATTAACAGCTGCACCAACATCTGTTGTAACCTCGGTGACAGAGACGCCTGCGAACTCCAAGGAAGAAACGATTCGTCCAGAGTCTTCGAATAAACCGACTTCTAATGCACAAACAAGGAAGCCGGCGGCAACGACTCAAGTGACATCGGGTCAGACCAAGGCACCAAGTAAGAATCCACAAACAGAAACGGCAAAGACGAAGGCTCCAACTGTAACGAAGGCACCTGCGAGTATACCCACAAAGACACCATACAAACCAACGATAGAACCAGAACATACACCAAAATCCAATGGAAAAATTACATTTACGATTGATGCCAGCGTAATTGGCAATGGAACATATCTTAACAATCATTCTATTGAGCTTGAACAAGCAGGCGGTGAACAAGCCTCAAAGGTCATTACAAGGGGCTTAAAAGAAAACGGATTTTCCTATAGTTCCACAGGTACTCTGGAGGAAAACTTTTACCTAAGCTCGATTAGTAAGACCGGGTTAGTGAAAAGTCCAACTGTTTCAAGCCATGTGAAGGATATTTTGGATGAATATGGAGTCCGATTAAATATAAATAAATATGACAGTGACCGCTTAGGAGAGTTTCATTTTACAAGACTATCCGGCTGGAGATACAGTGTTAATGGCGTATATCCCAATCATGGAATGTCTGACTATATTTTAAAGCCAGGCGATCATGTAGTATTGAAATATACCTTATGTATGGGGTATGATTCTTAATAAGAAAATAATAAGCATAATTAAAGGAGACGAGGATATCTATGAATAAGAAAAGAAAAACGGGAATTGCCGCCATAGTGTTCGTTGTTCTAATGGCGGTAGCGCTTGTTGTGCTTTTGTTTGTAAATAAGGATAAACGTACGGATTCAAATCCTGATACAAAGAAAATCATGGAGCAAATCGTTGAGTGGAAGAAAGCATCCAATAATATAGAAGCGGGACAGCCGCTGATTGGAAGCGAATATACAAGTCTCGCAGGTTCCACGGCGGGAGATTGGTTCGTATTTGCAATGGCTAGAATGGGAGTCGAAGATGACTATGCAGCATATGAAGATGCGTTAGTGAAAAATATTATAAGCCGATATAAAGAAAAGGGTGGATTAGATGCCAACAAAGCAACGGAATGGCATCGAATCGGACTAACGATGACAGCAATGGGATATGACCCAACCAAGATCGAAGCAGGAGAGACAACGATCGACCTTGTAAAAGATGGTACGTACGACAGAGGAAAAACGGCATCACTGGATACCCAAGGGCTAAATGGATACATTTGGGCCTTGCTCTTATTAGACAGCAAGGGATATGAAGTACCAAAAGACGCTTATGAGACACGAGAAGATATGGTGGAACAAATCTTAACTTATCAAGGAGAGAGCGGAGCCTTTGGACTGATAGAAAGTGAGGAAAGTGTCGATATCACGGCAATGGCCATTACATCACTTGCAAAATATAAAGACCAAGAGAAGGTGAAGGCTTCCATTGAAAAAGCGTTAGCGTATTTGTCAAACAATCAGACAGAGCAAGGAACCTTTAAGGAGCGGGATACAGAAAGCAGTGAAAGCTGTTCTCAAGTTCTCGTTGCGCTTACTTCCTTAGACATTAATCCATATGAAGATGAGAGATTTATTAAGAAGGGAAACACGGTAGTAGATGGGCTATATTCTTTTCGTAATGTAGATGGCGGCTTCCGTCATTCGACTGATAAAGAAGAGGCATCCAATGCGATGGCAAGTGAACAAGCACTTTATGCATATGTTGCATTAGATCGATTTACAGAAGGAAAGAGTTCACTCTATCAGTTTTAGTAGGTAAAGATATGAATGCAAGAAGAATAAAACGAATTGGTATTTATCTTGTTATAGTCTTAATTGCGGCATTTGCTGTCAGCAAGATTAAGATTCAGACAAAAGACGAGTATTATGATTCCAAGGAACAGACAAGTGGTCAGACAATTGAAGTGTCCATTGGAATCTACTGCGATACGATTTTAGATAATTATGATAAGTTAGATAAAAATCTACAAGATGAAAAGTATGTTCCAAGGGATGGCGTCATTCTAAAGGAAACGACTTATAAAATGAACGAAGGCGACAGCGTGTTTGCGTTACTAGAAAAGGCGACAAAAGAAAATCAGATTCAGATGGAGTATCAAGGGGCAGATGGCAATGCTTACGGAAGTGCATATATCCAGGGAATCAACCATTTATATGAATTCTCTTGTGGGCAGTTAAGCGGCTGGATGTATGTTGTCAATGATGACGTTCCGAATTACGGTGTTAGCAAGTATTCATTAAAAGATGGAGACAAGATAGCATTCCGCTATACTTGTGATCTTGGAAAAGATTTAGGAAGAGAGTAGGAATATGAGTTTTATAACAAACTGGCATCCGCTTGTCATATTTTTCTTTTATGTAAACATGCTTGTAATCAGTATGTGCTTTGACCATCCAATCATTATCTTAGGTGCGGCAGCAGGAGGCATCGGTTGGCTTTATCATTTGATTGGAGCTAGAAAATGGAGAAAAAGCCTGCTCTTTTACTTGCTCCTTGGAATTGCCATTGCGGTGACAAATCCAATCTTTAGCCACAGGGGCGAGACGATTCTGTTCTTTGTAAATGGCAACGCCATCACATTGGAAGCCTTTTTATATGGAGCAGCAATGGGCGGAAAGATGATTGCGGTATTTGCTTACAGCAGATGCTTTAGTGAAGTATTTAAAGTGAATCAGTTTTTGTATTTATTTCAGAAAGTCAGTCCAAAGCTTGCACTTTTATTATCCATGGCATTAGGATTTGTACCTAGGTTTAAGCGCCAGGCAAAACAAGTGTCCGAGATGCAAAAGACCATGGGCATGTACAGCAAGCACAGTTATACGGACCGAATCTTATCTGGAATGCGTGTGTTTGACTCCATGATTACATGGTCGTTAGAGCAAGGCGTAGTTACAGCAGATTCCATGAATGCAAGAGGATATGGTCAAGGAAAAAGAACGAATTTTAGTATCTATCGATTTGGCGGGGCAGATCGTATACGTATGGCATGGATTACAGCAATCTGTGTCCTCTTCTATATTGGTGCGTTTCTAGGATGCTATCAGTATTCCTACTATCCAACCATTACACCGATGGCAGTAAGCTATACGGATATAGTATTTTATTGTAGTTTTGCAATTCTGGTAGGTATGCCAGTTTGCTTAGAGATTAAGGAGAAAATGAAATGGAATGTATTACAGTCAAAGATGTAACATTTTCTTATAGAGATCAAGAACGACGTATCCTAAATCAATGTTCCTTTCAAATAAACGAAGGAGAATTTGTTGTAATATGTGGGGAATCTGGTTGTGGTAAGACAACGTTACTTCGTCTCCTAAAGAAAGAGCTTACAAAAGCAGGAGACATGACAGGTAAGATTACCTTTTATAAAGAAGGAGAAGAGGTTACCTATCTTCCGAGCCAGATTGGCTATGTAATGCAGAATCCGGATGCACAAATCGTAACGGATGAAGTGTGGCATGAGCTTGCTTTCGGACTGGAGAATATGGGCGTAAATACCGATATGATACGGTTCAAAGTTGCGGAGATGGCACATTACTTTGGAATCGAGAACTGGTTTCATAAGAATACATGGGAACTTTCTGGTGGACAAAAGCAGATTCTTAACCTTGCAAGCGTCCTTGTCATGGAGCCGAACATATTGCTTCTTGATGAGCCGACAGCGCAGCTGGATCCGATTATGGCAGCAGAGTTTATTCAAACGGTGAAGAAGTTAAATGAGCAGCTTGGCCTTACGGTAATCATGGTAGAGCATCATCTTGACGAAGTACTCGGAGTTGCCGATCGCCTGCTTGTATTAGAAAATGGTAAAGTCTTATTAGATGGGGCACCAAGAGAGGTCCTAAAGGAAAAAGTAGAATCGTTAGAAGACAGTGTCCCAAGTGCGGTCAAGATCTTTCATGGAATCGGAAGAGGAACTAAGTGTCCATTAACCGAGAAGGAAGCAAGAGAGTATCTAAGAGACTTAAAGGAAAAAGGAATCCATCCAGGACGTAAAGTAAAAGAGGATAACGTGCTTCAAGCGGCAAGTGAGGAACCTGTAATCGAGTTAAAAGAATTGTATTTTCGCTATGATCGAGGCGGCGAAGATATATTAAAAGGCGTGAATCTAACAATCGAAAAGGGCCTAATCTATTCGATCTTAGGGGGAAATGGTTCTGGTAAGACGACGTTACTTACTGTCGTTTCTGGCCAGAATAAGGCATACAGTGGAAAATGCCTGATTGACGGCAAGAGGATAGGAAGCTACAAAGGAAATTCCTTATACTTAAACAACTTAGCCTACCTTCCACAAAATCCGACTTCGTTATTTGTCAAGAATACGGTACAGGAAGATTTGATGGAGATGGGAGCGGTGTTAGGGCGCTCCAAGGATGAGATAAAGACATATATCAAGGAAATGGCAGCACGGTTAAAGATTACCCATGTGTTAGGAAAACATCCTTATGATTTAAGTGGTGGCGAACAGCAAAGGGCAGGGCTTGCCAAAGTTCTGTTACTTGATCCTAAAATCCTCGTGTTAGATGAGCCGACAAAGGGGTTAGATGGAACGACCAAAAGGGAGTTTCGTAACTTATTGCAATCCTTAAATGACGAGGGTATGACGATCCTTATGGTAACCCATGATGTAGAATTTGCCGCATCCATTTCTGATCGATTGGGGCTGTTCTTCGATCATCAGATCATCGCTATGGATACTCCACGTAAGGTGTTATCAAACAGCAGATTCTTTACGACACAGGCAAGTCGTATTGCAAGAGAGTTTGTAAAAGATGCGATTACATGTGAGGAGGTAATTGCGTGCTATCAACAATAGTAAAGAAAGCGTTATTGTTTTTAATCATTCCAGTCAGCATCATGGTGGGAATCATGTTCTTGGGGGACCGAAAGTATTATGCAATCTCATTAATCATTGCATGCAGTGTGAACCTCATCTATATGCTTTCTTTTGAGGAAAAGAAAATTTCTACGAGAAGGATTGTGTTGCTTGCAATTATGGTTGCTCTTTGCGCGCTTGGCCGTTTTTTATTTATTATGATTCCGGGATTTAAACCGGTAACGGCGATTGTCGTATTGACAGGCATTTATTTTGGAAGCGAGGCAGGACTTGTGACAGGGGCTATGGCAGCGCTTGTGTCCAATATTATCTTTGGACAGGGCCCTTGGACGCCGTTTCAAATGTTTTCCTGGGGAGTGATTGGTTATATTGCAGGGAGTCGTATGCTTCACTCCATCCTTCGGACGAAGATGGGAATGGTCATATATGGAATTCTAAGCGGTGTTGCTTATTCCTTGATTATGGACATTTGGTCTACGCTTGCGATTGATGGTTCGTTCTTAGTGTCGAGGTTTGTAGTCAAGGTGGGAACGTCCCTGCCGTTTATGTTCCTGTATGCGCTTTCTAATGTGGTATTCTTATTGGTACTACGAAAGCCAATGGGAGAAAAATTAGAGAGAATCAAACGTATTTATGATATATAGAAGAGAGGTTATACGGCCTAGATAGAAGGCTTGTATGGCCTTTTTTTTGAAGAAAAAATTCTTAAACATGGTAAATATATGTAAAACTCCCATTCACATTACAAATGGAATAATTTATTGGTATAATACAAAAAATGTAAAGAGTAAAAGTTTTAGAATATGGAGAACATGAATGGATTATAACAAAATAGCTCATGAAATTATTAAACATGTGGGTGGACAGGAAAATATTAAGGATTTGACCCATTGTTTTACGAGACTTCGTTTTGTCCTTTTAGAAAATGGAAAGGCAAATAAAGAGGTAATAGAGCGTATTGAAGGTGTAATCGGTGTCGTGCAGGCAGGTGGAGAATTCCAAGTCGTATGCGGTTCTAAAGTGACGCATATCTTTGAAGCCATCGAACGAGTTTTACATCCAACAGAAACGTATGAGAAAGTAAAAGATGAGGAGCAAATGCCGAAAGAAAAACAGTCGGCTGTTAAGAAGATTCTGCAGACGATTACGCAGATTTTTACGCCTCTTGTTCCAGCAATTGCGGCAGCAGGTCTGATTAAGGGCGGACTGACAGCGGCGAAACTTATAATGGCAAGAAGAGGAGTAGACATATCGGTTACAGACACATATATGATCTTGTATGCGGCAAGTCAGGTAATCTTTTATTTCTTCCCAATCTTTTTAGCCATGACAACAGCCAAAGCACTCAAATGCAACCAGGTAATTGCCATGGTACTTGGTGCAAGCTTATGCTATCCTGCAATCGATACGATGATTCAGGATATATCGGTAGCAACCAATATCTTTGGTATTCCGGTAATTAAAGGAGCATGGAGAATTGGCGAGTCAGTCAAAGTATTCAGTTACACGGAATCGGTTATTCCAATTCTATTGGCAGTGGTCGTGATGGCGTATCTGGAGCGTTTTTTAAAGAAAGTCATACCAGAGATCATCCAGCTAATCCTTGTTCCAGGAATTGAGCTTCTACTTATGATTCCAATTACCTTATGTCTGCTTGGACCAATAGGAATCTATATTGGTAACTTAATAGCCTTTGCCTATGATTTTGTAATTGGCATCAGTCCAATCCTTGGCGGTGCATTAATCGGTGGACTTTGGGGAGTATTTGTAATCTTTGGCGCTCATCGAGCACTGCTTCCAATCGGACTAAACGATGTGGCGCTAAATGGCCATCAGAATATATTAGCATTTGCAGGGGCTGCAAACTTTGCACAAGGTGGTGCAGCACTTGGTGTGATGCTTAAGACAAAGAATAAAGAGTTAAAGCAGGTTGCAGCTTCAGGAACGATTGCCGCTGCCTTGGTAGGGGTAACGGAGCCAGCAATTTACGGATGTAACCTTCGATATAAAAAGCCGATGGTCTGTGCGATTTTGGCAGGCACGGCCGGCGGCGCCATTATGGGAATTGGCAATGTCTATGGAGATGCCTTTGCTAATAACGGTGTGCTTACGATCTTTACGTATGCAGCATTTGGAATGACAAAGTTTATGTTCTATCTTGTGGGGATTGCAGTTTCCTATGTTGGAGCGGCTATCCTTACGTATCTTGTTGGATTTGAAGAAGAGGTTGTAAAAGAGGACACAAACGAACAATTGGAAAGCTTCATTCATTCACCGTTGACAGGAGAAGCCATTCCACTTACCCAAGTAAACGATGAAGCATTTTCTTCTCTTGATTTAGGAAAAGGAGCAGCCGTCATCCCTTCGGTGGGAGAACTGGTTGCACCGGAGGACTGCGAAGTATCGGTAATTTATAATACGCTTCATGCCATTTGCCTGACCTTTGATAACGGAATGGAAGTACTCATTCACATCGGAATCGATACTGTAAAACTAAAAGGCAGACATTTTACAAGATGTGTGGAAGAAGAGCAGAAGGTAACGAAAGGAACACCGTTGATACGATTTGATATCGATGCCATAAAAAAGGAAGGCTATGATATTACAACTCCAATCATCCTTTTAAATTCCGAGGATTATGAAGCAATAGAAGGCATGGTTGGTCCAGTGGATAATGAAAGTGCATTAATTAAAGTAAAATAGGAGATGAGCAAGATGGACAAGACAAATAGATTCCCAGAGGATTTCCTATGGGGAGCATCCTCGTCCGCCTTTCAGATTGAAGGGGCCTGGGATACAGATAACAAGGGAAAGACAGTTGCGGATGTCAATTCGTTTAAACGCTCTTATAAACAGGCAGATACGAAGGTTGCAAGTGATTTTTATCATAATTTTAAAGAAGACATCAAGTTAATGAAGGAACTTGGCATGAAGATGTATCGCTTCTCTATTTCCTGGGCGCGCCTGTTACCGGAAGGAGAAGGAACGGTCAATCAGGCGGGAATTGCGTTTTACAACGAAGTAATTGATTGCTTATTAAATCATGGGATTGAGCCATTTGTAACGCTATATCATTTTGATTTACCATATGCCCTTGTGGAGAAATACAACGGATGGGAAAGCAGGGAATGCATCTATGCCTTTGAGCGCTATGCAAAGCTATGTTTTTCCATGTTTGGGGACCGCGTAAAGTATTGGCAGGTACACAATGAACAGAACTTGATGATTCGTGTAGATGAGCGTATGAATATTGACGAAGAGGATGACTTAACGGCAGACAGGATTCGCGCGCAGATGGATTACCATATGTTTGTTGCCCATGCGTTGGCTGTAAATGCCTGTCACATCCTTGTTAAGGGTGGTAAGATTGGTCCAGCCATTTCTTCCACTTGCACATATCCGCTTACTAACGATCCCAAAGATGTTTGGGCGGCCAAGATGAATGATGCCTTTAAGACAGATTACTGTTTAGAAATGCATGCAACCGGAGAGTATCCTGGTTACTATATGAGATATCTTAAGGAACGCGGTATTGTCCCGGTTATGGAAGAGGGAGATAAGGAAATTCTGATGAATGCGAAGATGGACTACATTGCAGTCAACTATTATCGTACCCTTTGCGCAAGCTATCTTCCAGTAGAGGAAGGCCATCCAATCGGTTCTCGTGTGTTCCGTGGAAATGAAGTGGATTTCGATCAATACGGCTACTTCAGGGATGAGAAGAATGAAAATCTAGTTGCCAGCGAGTATGGGGCACAAATCGATCCTATGGGACTTCGCATCGTATTAAATGAATACTACCGTCGTTACCGAGTACCGTTAATCATTACAGAAAATGGTCTAGGTGCCGTAGATGTGTTAACGGAAGATGGAAAAGTACACGATGATTACCGTATTGATTATCTAAGACGCCATATTGAGGCTATTTCGCTAGCCATCGAAGACGGTGTCGATGTCATGGGATACAGCCCATGGTCAGTAATGGATTTGTTAAGCTCCCATCAAGGATTTAAGAAACGATATGGATTTATTTATGTCAACCGAGAAGATCATGACCTAAAAGATCTTAGACGAATCAAAAAGGATAGTTACTATTGGTATCAGAATGTTATCCGTACAAACGGACAACAATTGTAACTAGTGGATAAGAGAATGGACGACAGGTGGAATATTAATTGTACCTGTCGTTTTTGTGTGGATAACTTTAGAATTGTAATGGATTAATTAGTCAAAAAATGCAGAAAATTGAAGAAATTATTTGAGATTTATATAGAAACCATGTATACTTGAAACAGCCAAACGTCAATTTAGGAGCAGGAATGAAAAAAATATTAGACTGAAAAAGGGATGTATGGCTACCATGTTTATATTGCTCATAAGCAGACGATGTATATTATAAGAAGTTTCACTTATAATAACGATAGTACAAAAAGCAGAAGGAATTGAAGAAGAGGTTTATATGAAAAAGAAAATACTAATTCTCAGCGTTATCCTTTGTGTTGGGATAGCTGCAATTGCTGTTGCATTAACAAACAAAGGGAACAAAAAAGAAGAACAGAAAAAGCCAAATGTGACGGTAGAGGAATATACTAATTTGGTAAGTGATGAAGATAAAGACGAAGTAAAGAAGTTGATGGTGGAAGCAAACCTATCCAATACGGATACATTTATTGGCTGGGTGAGTGACTTTAATGCGACAATGAAAGAAGATGTCGGATTGGTAAGTAAGTGGACACCACTAAACGAGCAGCAATATAAAGTAGAAGAAATTGCAGAAGCGTGGGATGCAACTCATGAAGAAATGGGGGATTCTAATGGGCGCCTAGCTTCTTATCTACTTATGCAAAATCGAATTACAGCAAAAGAACATGTCGATTATGGAAATAACATTATGATGGATATGGATCAATTAGAAGGCGAGAGTATGTATGAAGCAATCAAGGATGATTTATATAAATTCTCAGCGGTATTTGATGAGGTGGATGTAAAAAACATCAAGACTCAGGAAGAGTTTGAACAAGCAGTTCTTAATGAATGGAAAAAACGTGGTGTTTCTTTTGCCAAAGATCAAGTATCTTTGATCAGTGTCGTGACGGAAGATCCATATGAGCAAATCGCATTTATTCAAAATAGCGGTGTTGTAATTAAGGAAGATGGCTATGTCTTATTTATTGAAAAGATGGCAGCAACAGAGCCATATCAGGTACTAAAGTTTACATCAGTAGAGGATTTGGCAAAGTATCTGGCAACGGAGAGGGTATTTAAGGAGGACGAACAAAACTTTGCTCCTATCGTATTGGAAAATGATACGGTTGTAAAGGTTAAGAAATAGTCTATAATGGTGCTATAGCATAATTAATAGGGAGTAAGATAGAAGTATGAAGTCAATACAAGGGACGCCATGGCATATCGGTTTCACAAAGACTCAAGAAGGAGACAGAAGGCGTCATAGATCAAAATGTAAGTCTTATAATTTTGAAGAGAAGCGGTGTGGTAATCGAAAGTCCTTATATTTGGGCATGCATTGTGGTGGATCTGCACATTGCGATTATTATGAGGAAGCAGAGGAGCATGAATTAAATAATCGAAAACGCAAAAGCAAGACTGGTGCAGAAGAAATGGTAGAAGTTCAAAAAAAGAATGTGCCAGAACATGAGCTTGTAAAGGAAAATGATAAGATTGAACTTTTAAATGATAGGACCAGACTTATTTCAAAGTATAAGGTGGCACCAACAGCACACCATAAGGGATATCCCCCATTAATAGAACAGGCACTAGGAAAGCAGTTAGGGGAAGAATTCAGGTATCGCAATGTAAAATATAAGATAGTATCAATTAATAAATTCGAATAAGAAAGCATGAGGACTACTCATTAAAGAACGCTCCCATTGTTAGACAGTAAATCTAACAATGGGGGCGTTGTTTAATTTACACGGGCAACGAGCCAAAGTCCTGCTTGCATGACCTTGGCGACTGCCGCGATAACGAGAGAAACTCGCAGAGCGTGTTTCTTCTCGTTTACGTGAACCGAGTATTACAATATTGTAAGAATACGGAATGAAATGGAAAGAACTCACTAATGAAAATAATGTCATTTTATGATATAAAACCATATGTACAAAAATGGAGTAGAAGTACAAAGGAAGTTTATTTAGAAGTAAGGGAGTAATAAGGGAGTATGAAATCATAAAAAAAACAGATATGTGTTATTTTGTGCACATTGGCGGTTATAATGACAATACTATTAACCAGTGTAGCATTTTATTTAGGGTGGTCTGCACAAAAAAAGATGTCTAATCGAGATATTGAACACATATCAATTCAGATGGCAAATACAGTAAAAAAGACATTAGAAGTAAAATTAAACGCACTTAGAGTAGCTGCAAATAGGGAGGAACTCAAAAGTTCTGATGTAGAGGTAGCAAAAAAAATAGAAGCTATACAGAATGAGGTATCCAACATTGGATGCACTAGAATAAGTTATATCGACAGCAAGGGAAATCGATATAGTCATAAGGAACAAGTATATAGTGTTGCAGAAGAAGAATACTTTATAGAAGCAATCAAGGGAGAAGCTTTTGTATCCGACCCAATGTACAATAAACAAGATGGAGCCTTTGAGGTAATTTATGCAGTACCTATTCAAAGTAAAAATCAGGTAGTAGGTGTACTGGCAGCAGCTTGTGACGGAAATGAATTAAGTAATATTATCAATGAGCATCAATTCGGGAATACAGGTTCTGGATTTATCGTGGAATCAACAGGTACTTTAGTAGCAGATTCCTCAAAAGAAGTTGTAGAAAGTCAGCTAAATATTATAGAACAAGCAAAGCATGATGCAGAATTCGCGAGTATGCAGGATATGATTGAATTGATGCTGACACGCGGGTCAGGAATGACCAGTTATACGTATAAGGGACAAAAACGTATCGCCGGCTATGCACCAGTTCAAGGTACTGACTGGAGTGTGGGGCTTGCAATTGATCATAAAGAAGTATACCAAGATATAAAAACATTAGGTTATCAATTACTAGGTATTAGTTTGGTTATAGTCGTGATCAGTTCGATTGTTGTGTTCAGAATCGCAGTATTCCTTTCGGAAAAAACGACTAAAAGTGCAAAACACTTAGAAGTAGTGGCAAGTGGTGACCTTTCTGCACCAGTAGAAGAAGATTTGCTAAAAGTAAATAATGAAATAGGTTTAATTGCAAAATCGATTCAGCTTATGCAAAATAACGTAGGTGACATTGTAAAAACGATTCAAACGTCTACTGGCTCATTAATGCAAAAGTCCAGTGAACTTTCTGAAAATTCTAATGAGTTATCCAAACTGTCTAATACAATTAATAATGCAATTGGGGAAATTGCAGAGGGAGCAGTTGTACAGGCAGGAGAGTTATCTGAGATTAACGTGTTACTAGAACAATTTAACGAAAAGCTAAATGTAATGTCGGAACAAATTGCGAATGTAGATCAAAGTTCTAGAAAGATTGATTCTATGGCAGAAGTAAGTAGTAAAGACATGAATGAATTAAATACATCTGTAACAGAAATCACAGAGGCATTTGAGATGTTTAAAAAGAGCATTGAGACATTTGGTGGTACGATTAAAGAAATCCATAGTATTACAAGCCTGATTACAACTGTTGCAAATCAGACAAATTTACTTCCACTCAATGCATCCATTGAAGCTGCAAGAGCAGGAGAAGCTGGAAAGGGATTTGCAGTCGCAGCAGAAGAAATTAATGAAAATAAAGATGTAATTATCAATAAGATTGACGATTTGACATCGGTATCAGAAGAAATCACAGCGTCCTCACAAGAGATTGCTGCCTCCACAGAGGAAATGGATTCTTCCATTCATATTGTGGCAGAAAGTGCAGGACATTTAAATGAAATGACAGAAGTTATGTCTAAGAACGTAAATAAATTCAAAGTATAAATAATGAAAGAAGCTTATCAAAAAAGGGAGGCATCGCACATAAGCGATACCTCCCTTTTCATACTATTTCAACAAATAAACTAAGATTACAACCATACCGATTCCATACATCAATAAAGAATAAGAGATACTTCCTCGAATTTGACTGCTTGTCTTTGTGAAAAGTTTTCTAATTTTGTGTTCTTTCGTTTGTTTTTCTTGTACTGGCATCTTTGGAGCATAAACAGTCTTTGCAAGTAATGCAATGATACCGTCAGTAAGCTGTTCAAATACACGGCTTACGAATGCACCAACGAATGGAAGGAATACAAGAAGAATCGGGCGATATACCACATTCTCAAGGTCAAGCCATTCTGGCCATGCATTGATATAGACTCTTCTTCCTGTTTCGTCTTTCTTCATTAGGAGAAGTCGAACGACAACAAAGTAAACGATAAGGCCGATGCTTAAGGAAATTACGGCACCTTTTAAATTCACAAGGCTGAAGTAGTGAACCGCATGATCCGGGCTGTGTCCATGCATGAATTCTTGTCCAAGGTCTGCAAGTCGATCCATTGTAACATTAGGAACAAATCCTAAGATAGGAAGGATGATGGCAGAACCAACGATGGCAAACGTACTTAATGGACTCATATATTTTTTCTTTGCATCGAATTTGTCTTGGTCTTTCTCATTCTTTTCAATAAAGATTGCAACGAATAATTTAATCATGTATGCAATCGTAAGACCACCAGTGATTAAGAAGATCCATTCGATAATTTGATAGTTTAGTGCAGAATCTCCATGTTCATGAAGAAGATGAATATATTCAACAATGCTTTCATGAAGAAGCGTCTTACTTACATATCCATTCCATAGTGGAATCCCCATAATACCAAGAGCACCCATTAAGAAGGAACCTAGTAAGGCAACTTTCTTACGGCCAAATCCGCGAATGGAATTTAAGTCAAGTTTATGAAGGTTCATATAGATGACACCGGCAACCATAAAGAGCACGAGCTTGATTAACGAATGGTTTACCATGTGAAGTAACGTACCACGTACCGCAAGGGCATTGTGGTGGCCAAGAAGTCCCTGCATGCCCACACCAACTAAGATAAAGCCGATTTGTGACATGGAACTTAAGGCAAGCGTACGTTTTAAATCAATGGAGAATAATGCAAGGAATGCTCCCATAAACATTGTGATTACACCAAAGATCAAGATGGCATTTCCCCAAGCAGCGTCGTGCAAGAAAATCTGCGCACTGATTACGAGAATACCGTATACACCGGATTTTGTTAAGATACCGGATAACAAGGCAGAAGCAGGAGCTGGAGCCACTGGATGGGCTTTTGGAAGCCAGATATGAACTGGGAACATACCAGCTTTGGCACCGAAACCAAATAGGATACAGCTTCCTGCTACATATAACATGGTTTTATCTTCGATATGATGGCAAGCATCATATAATTCGTTGATTTTTAAAGTTCCAACCTGTGCGTATAAAAGGAATAGCCCCATTAACATCACAAGACCGCCGATTACGGCAACGGCAAGGTATGTGCCAGCTGCGCGCATGGAACCTTCTTTTTCATCATGAGCAACCCATACGTAAGAAGTAAAGGACATGATTTCAAAGAAAATGAACGTTGTAAATAAATCCGCCGATAAGAATACACCGACAGTTGCTCCAAGTGTGAGCAGTGTAAATAAATAATAACGATTACGGTTGCGGTAATGAGCAAAATATTCTTTCGAGAAGAGAGTCGTCATCATCCACATAAATGCCGCAATTAACGCATAAAGTACGCGGAACCCGTCTAATTCCAAGTACATTCCTCGTCCACAGAATTCTTTCCATACGAATTCTGTCGTGTCTGTAAATGTAAGAAACAGATAGGCCATTACAGCAAATTCAATCACCGCAACTGTCATTACAAAATAATTTCTAGCTTCTTTATTCTTTCTCCCGATGAGGTAACTAACAAATGCACCAACCATAGGGAACAGAACAAGAAATAATAACATATAATTTCCTTCCATGTTTACCTCCCTATAATAAGCCATTGGCGATTTTCGTAAAGAACTCAACCAATGGTGCACTATGAACACCTAATACTACGATTGCCACAGTAAATACTGCTAGAGGCACTGTCATATACCATCTTGGGTCTTCTACATGGGCAAGCTTCGTTTCGTCAAATCCCTTCGCAGGGAAGAATGCTCGTACTGCGATTGTTAATAAATACATGGCAGTAAGGAGCGCAGAGATTAATAATACAAAGACACCGATTGCCGGTAACAGTTGTTTTGTCTCTACGGCTGCAAAGGCAAGGTTCCATTTACTGATGAATCCAGTAAGTGGTGGAACACCGACTAAGGCAATTCCGGAAAGGGTAAAGATCGTGAATACGAATGGCATTTTCTTTCCAAACCCTTCGATTTCGTATACATATTCTTTGTGCGTCTTAAACATGATTGCACCGACACAGAAGAATAACGCAATCTTCATCACACCGTGGAAAATCATATGAGTTAGTCCGCCAACAAGGCCGGCTGGTGACATAAGCGTTACGCCAAATAAGATATATGATAAGTTACTGATGGTAGAGTACGCAAGTCTTCTCTTGATGTGCTGTTCTTTTACTGCCATGGAAGACCCGAATAGGATCGTAATCAGTACAAATGTCATGACAAGATACTGTGCCCATGTATTGCGTAAGAAATCAGCACCGAAACAGAAGTAAGTGACTCTCATAATGGCAAATGCACCAGACTTAACAACGGCTACCGCATGTAAAAGAGCAGTAACAGGCGTTGGTGCAACGGATGCCATTGGAAGCCATTTATAAAATGGGAATACCGCTGTCTTTACACCGAAACCAAAGAAGGTAAACACATAGCCAAGTAATAAGAGATTGCTTTTATCACCAACTTTAGTCATATCTAGGATTCCACCAAGTACGAAATCCGAAGAAGTTCCATACTTAAAGATCATTACCATTCCGATGAATGCCATGGCAGCACCACCTACGGAATATGCGATATACGTAATACCTGCTTTGATGGACTTTTCATCCATAGAGTGCATTACTAAAGGTAATGTGATCAATGTTAATAACTCGTAAAATAAATATAGAGTCGCGATATTTGCTGAGAAAGCAATACCGATCGTAATACCGAATGTTGCTGTATAAAAACTAAAGAAATAATTTTCTCGTTTTTCATGTGTCATATATTCAAAGGCAAATAACGTAGCAAATGGCCAAAGCGCTGCTACAAGCCCTGCAAATACTTTTGATAAGCCATCGATCTTAAGGCCGATCGCATAGTTTTCTGTTAGCTTTAATAACGTGATTCCTTCACTCGGCCCGTAACATAATAACAGGTAAGTGAAGATGGTATTAAGAACCACGATGGTGCCAACGTAGATCTGTCTCTTATTTCTAGACTCAAAATGGAATAACGGAAGTAGTGCCGCTCCAAGTAGTGGAAATAAGATTGGTACCAGTAAAAAAATCGGACTGGTCAAAATATCCCTTCTTTCCTACAGAATTGTTACAATAATTGATTGAATAAAGCTTGCAAATGCATTTGGAAACATGCCGAGTAAGACAGCTCCCGCCGCTAAGATAAGTAGCGGTATTGTCATAAACTTATTCGGCTCTAATTTCTTAAGTGAGGAATAATCGTAGTCCGCACCTGGGAAAAAGCCTCCAATGGTAATAGGCAGTAAATAACCTGCGGTTAATAATGCACTTACAAGAAGTACAATTGGGCCGAACCAGCTAAAGAAACCGATTCCGGATTGAAGGGAACCTACTGCAAGGTGCCATTTGCTGATGAATCCGCAAGTCGGAGGAATTCCGATTAATGCTAAAGACGCGATAGTATAACACCACATCGTAATCGGCATTTCTTTTCCAATTCCCCTAAGTTCGCTAACCTTTGTCTTGCCAGTTTTATAAATGATGGCACCAGCCACTAAGAATAGTGCATTCTTAATGAAGGAGTGGAATACGATGTGTTGCATTCCGCCAAGTGCTCCATCTGCATTTAATAAGCTAAGACCAAATAAGATATAGGAAACCTGACTTACGGTAGAATACGCAAGACGTTTCTTTAATACTTGTTCTTTATAAGCAAGCATGGAGCCCATGAATACCGTTAATAAGGCAAGGCTCATAAAAGCCGTCTGTACCCAAGTTCCACGTAAGAAATCAGGTCCGACAATAAAGAATACAACGCGGATGATGCCGACAACACCAGCTTTAACAATTACACCAGATAATACTGCGGAAGCAGGTGCTGGGGCAACTGGATGGGCAGTCGGTAACCATCCGTGAAGTGGGAACATACCGGCTTTTGCACCAAATCCAATAATGGATAAAAATACGATTACAAGGAAGAAACTCTCATTGCCTGCAAGCTTTGCAAGGTCAAGCGTTCCACCACCCATAAATTCAATGGTAGTCGTATATTGATTCATATAGAAAATACCTAGTAAGCCTAGGGAAGCACCGCAGAAGGAGTAAAATAGATATTTAAGTCCCGCTTTGATTGCTTCTTTATTTAAACTGTGTAATACCATCGGCATTGACACAAGCGTCATTGTTTCATAACAGAGATAAAATGTTACAAGATTTCCCGCATAAGCAACTCCGTTAAGAGCACCTAATGCTAGAAGGAAAAATCCAAAATAACGATGTTCGTTATCTTCATGCTTCATATATTCAAATGCGAAGAATCCGGATAACGTCCACATAATTGCTAGAAGGGCAGTATAGATTCTGCCTACACCGTCTAGTTTGAATAGTACGGGTATCCCCTTCATTAAATCAAATAATTCTAATCGTAATGCTGGACCGCAAAGAATAACGGTTGTAATTATCGCATTTAGGATTAGAAAGCTTCCAACAAACCAATTTCTTGCCTTTCGCGCCTTCAAAGGTTTCGCAAAAAAGACTAATAGACCAGCAAGGATCGGTAAGAGAATTGGAAGCAATAGTAGTAAATTACGATTCATTGTTTTCCCCTTTTTCGTATAGTCTTAAGCAAACATGGATAAGCCGTTTTGAATTGCTTCCATGATTGGTCCGGAGAACATACCTAATACAAAGTTTAGAATGATAAAACATACCATCGAAACGATGAATGAATAATCACGTTTGTATAGGTTTTCTGGTTGTTCTTTATGAGTTGCCGGTGTATAAAGCACGATGACTGCACGGATGAAATATCCTGCATTTAATACCGTACTGATGGCAAGACAAAGTAATGTCGGCATCATTTTAGATGGTGACTGCATCGCACCTAAAGCAAAATTAAGCTTGCTGATGAATCCAGCAAATAACGGAATACCTACCATAGATAGGGAGCCGACCATAAAGCCAAAGCCCGCTAATTTGTTTCGATATCCCGCACCTTTTAGCTCTGCAAAATGTTTTCCATTTCCACTTGCTACGGAAAGTCCATTTGCGGAAATAAATAATAATGCTTTAGAAGCCGCATGGGACATAATATGGAAGATTGCCGCATACATACCGACTTTCGTTCCAAGACCAATTCCCATATAGATATAACCGATTTGTGCAACCGAAGAGTAGGCAATCATCTTACGGATGTCATTTTGCGCTAAGGCACGAACCGATCCCATAATCATTCCAGCTAAGCCGAATACAAAAAAGATATTTATAATTCCGCTTCCTGCAATTACGTCAAATCCTACGACACGATACATGATCTTGATTAAGATAAAGATATAACTTTTGGAAACAAGACTGGATAATAGGGCGCTTGACGTTGCAGTTCCATAGCTGTACGTATCTGGAAGCCAGTTATGGAATGGATAAAGTGCGGATTTGATTGCAAGTCCCACGGTTATCATTGCGATTGTTACAAGCATTGGCACACGGTACTGGTCGTTTCCAATAAACGCGGACACTGCTTCTTGAATATTGGACATCGCTAATTGTCCAGTGATTCCATAAAGGATGGATAATCCAAATAGAATCAGACCAGAACCTACGAGACTCATTACCATATATTTTACGGTACCGACTAACGTACGACCGTTCTGTTTGCTCATGATTAAGCCACAAGCGGCAATCGTATTGATTTCGATAAATACATAAGCATTGAATAAATCGTTTGTATAGATTAGGGCAAGTAAGGATGCTAATAATAAATCTACCATGATAAAATAAAGATTTAATTTCTTATCCGTTACATCCTTAAAGATCTGCTTCATACCACCAAGAAGCGCGAGCATCATGATGATACAAAAGAAGAGAGCCATTAAAGCTTCTAATACTCCAACACGAAGTTCATTTCCCCATGGTGCAGAATGATGCCCCATTAAGTAAACAAAACTTTCCCCCGTTTGAACCACATAATATAGAACAAATGCGGACATGATTCCAACGGCCGTTACAACAAACATGGTTACACGCTTTGCGTTCTTTCCGCTAAGAATCGAACTGAGTGTTGATGCAACCATACAGAGTACGATACAAAAAAACGGAAAATTCTTAATAAACTCCACTCTAATTTTCCTCCTTCTTCGATAACTGTATAATCTCATCTAAATCAAGTGTATGATACTTACGATATAGGCGGATTGTTAGAGCAAGCATGATTGCACTGATACTTACGGATACTACGATTCCTGTCAGTACAAGTCCGCTTGGAATTGGATTGATATAAGCTTCTACCGATTGTATGCCATCCACTACGATTGGTGCTTTACGTCCTTCAATGTAGCCTTGTGATGTCAGAAAGAGGTAGATTGCGGTATCCATGATATCGAATCCGATAATTTTCTTAATTAAATTCTTTTGAAGTAATAACGTACATAATCCGATTCCAAATAGAATTACTGCGGTCACTGCTTCTAAATTGATAAAAAGAGTTTCCATGACTACATTTCCCCTTTCCTAAATAGTGCATAAAAACCATACATTGTACAAGCAACGACAATACCTACGCAGATGTTAAGTGGTAAGATGAGTCCGCTGCTTAGGATATTTCCAGGTGTTCCTAGCGGAATACCGGAATGAAGGTGATTCGCTCCTGTAAAGAACGAATAACTCTTGCTTAATGCATAGCAGAATAAGGATAAAAATGTTGCAGTCTTAAACGTCTTTATTGTAAAGAAACGCTCGGTCTTCTTAAATCCGAATGCACTTACGTGAAGAATCAGACCTGCACCGATGATAGCTCCACCGGAGAACCCGCCACCAGGTGAGAGATGACCATTTAAAATGACATAGATACCAAAAATGATGATTAGGGGAACGAGACAAGTCGCTACTCCTTGTAAAATCACGTCATTCTTTGGCTCATACATTCGATCGTTTTCTTCCTCCTTCGCTGACTTCGTCTTTTTATCTACACGTAGAAGAATAAGAACTGCACATGCTGCTACAAATAATACATGTGCTTCTCCAAAGGTATCAAATGCACGGTAGTCAAGAATCATAGCAGTTACGATGTTCACAGCACCGGTTTCCTGCATCCCCTTCGTAATATATCGCTCGGATACTTCATTGTTGATCGGACTGGCTGGATTGCCGAATTCCGGTAAGAATGAAACAGTATATAATAAAACGCCAACAACCACTAAACAGATCATCACGGATAGTACTTTGTTCGTACTATGAAAAATGCTCATTGCTTTCTCTTGGTACTTGTCTAAACGTTTGTTTAACGCAGTTTCTCCGTCTAAGTTAAGTAGTCTAGTTAAAAGTGACTGTTCTTTTTCAGAAGTAGCAGCAACTTCTTGCTTGCTTAATTCCTCTGCTATGATTTCTTCTTTTTTAGAAGAAACCGAAGGTTCTTCAACCGTTCCGTTTACCCAATTGACAAAACGGCACCATTTGCTATCTGAACTATTACTTCTTAGTTTCGACATTGTCTTTTTCCTCCTTGATTGCATGAATTTTCTTCAAGGTTACAAAGAACAGGATGCTTGTCACACCAGCGCCAACGGCAGCTTCTGTAATAGCAAGATCTGGCGATTCTAAGATAATCCAGATAATTGACATGACCACACTATACGACATAAAGATAATGATCGATGTTAAGAGGTTTTTGGTTACGCTTACAGAAATCGCGCAAACAATTAAGAAGATAAGTAAAATTATCCTGATTAGTTCCATTATTCTTTAACCTCACATTCCTCATCTAACTTTTCATTTGTCGTCACTTCTAAGCGACTGATCAAATGACTGGCTACCGGACTGGCAAACCATAAGAATACGATGACTAATACTAATTTAAGAATAAAAAATACGGTTTCCCCAGTGGACGCAAATTCAGTTCCCAAAAACATAAGTCCCACTAATGCCAGTAAGATGGCAAGGGTATCGAGTAGCGCTGCGGCATGCATTCGATTTAACACGTTTTTAAAACGGAAGACTCCAAATACTGCGATGCCTGCAATGCTGACGCCGCCAATGATGAAAATGGCAGCAATGACAAAACATATCCATTCAGCCATGCTTATCTGTCCTCCTCTTTTTTCTTTTTCTCCAAATAAACTCCGGTATACACTTTGCATAAAACAACAACAGCTAAGAAGCTAATCATTGCATACACAAGCGCAACGTCTACCAGATAGCTTTCTTTTAAATAAACAGCCAAAATACAGATAATAATGATTGTTAATGTTCCAATCATATTAACCGCAACAATTCGGTCAGTAATTTTTGGCCCTTTGATTGCTCGCATGAGACACAAACAGATCAAGATGCTTAGCACCAGGATACTGCCTATTAATAAGTAATTCATTGCACATTGTACCAAGCTCATCTTATTCCTCCATCTTTTCTAGTAAATGAACAAATTCAGAATCTTCGATTCCTTCCCCAAATTCCTTATCCAGACATAAAACGGTATAGGTATCCCCTTCTAATGAAACGGTAATCGTTCCCGGTGTCAGTGTAATGGAATTGGCTAAGGTAACTTTTGCTGCATTGCTTTTAAGATTGGATTTGAAATGAATGATTTGTGGTTCTACCTCGTACTTTGTACTAAAAATCAAAGAGATCACCTGTAGGTTGGCTTTGATTACTTCTTTTACTAATACGGCACTATAATGCAAGATGCGTACTAGGTTTTTCCCAAGGCGAACTGTAATATACGGTGAATAGTCCATGAATCGATACATGAAATACTCGATTGCAGTGGCAATACAAACACCGAATATTGCAATTTCCAATGTTATCTTTCCATTAAAAATTACCCATAGAAAAAATAAAATTAAAAACATAATATTCCTTTCTTTACTCCCTTTTTTTGTTGTCTACTAGTTATGTTGTGTCTACAAATCCCTTAGACAGTATTTAACTAAATTCGACATAAATCGCCATCTTACATTGTATCATATCATTTGCGAATACTCCATTACTTTTTTTGGAAGAAATTTTTCTAGAATTAGCCAGTTTCTATAAAAGGTCCGCTTTTTTATTTATAGAAAACTTCTATTACGTATAATCTTCCTTGTGCAATTCATACATATGTAAAGATAATGAGACAGTAAGGTGTGACCATGAAAAAAATCATTGTAGGAAGCAGGGACAGCAAACTGGCTGTCGCTCAGACAAAGCTTGTAATCGAACGTTTAAAGAAGTACAACGAACTTGCAATTGAGATAAAGACATTTAGGACATCTGGAGATATGCTTTCCACACAGTCCGTGGATCAGGTGACTACAAAAGGCCTGTTTGTGAAGGAGCTAGATGAGGCATTGCGTGAGAAGAAAATAGACCTTGCAGTACATAGCTTAAAAGACATGCCGATGGAGGTGGCCGAAGATCTTCCCATAGTTGCGCTAATGAAACGAGGAGATCCAAGGGATGTGGCGGTATTTCGAAAAGGCGTATACGACGGAAGAAATCATTTTACAGCAATGAAAGTCGGAACTTCCAGCTTGCGAAGAAGCATTCAGTTCATGTCTTTATATCATGAAGCAAAGGTGGAAGCAGTAAGGGGGAATGTGTTAACAAGGCTTAAGAAGTTAGAAAGCGGGCAGTATGATGCATTGATTTTAGCAGCCGCAGGGCTAAAGCGGCTGGGACTGGAAGACCGAATTGGAATGTATTTTGATGTGGAGGAAATCATGCCGGCAGCAGGGCAGGGAATCTTGGCTGTGCAGGCAAGAAAGGGAATGGACGTTTCCTTCTTAAATGAAATCAATGAGGAAGACACCATGGTCGTTGCAAAAGCGGAGCGGGCATATGTGAAGGAGTTAAATGGAGGATGTGAATCACCTGTAGCGGCTTACGGAGAGATTAAGAATAACAAGCTGTATCTGTCTGGGCTTTTTTACCGGGAAGATACGGATCAATTTTATAAAGAAACGGTGATTGGAAGTAAAGACGATCCAGAAGCATTTGGACGTGATTTTGCCGCTTATATGAGAAGACGGTATAGAAACTAGGAGGAATAAAGATGAGCGGAAAGGTCTGGCTTGTTGGGGCAGGTCCGGGAACAAGCAAGCTTCTTACCTTACAAGGACTAAACGTGTTACAGCAAGCACAAGTAGTTGTCTATGATCAGCTTGTGGACAAAACGATTTTATGTATGATACCAGAGAGTGCAGAAGTAATCGATGCTGGCAAGTATGCAGGAAATCATAAGATGGAACAAGGACGAATTAATGAGCTGCTATGTGAAAAGGCAGAGGAAGGAAAACGGGTGGTTCGTCTTAAGGGAGGCGACCCTTTTGTGTTTGGAAGAGGAGCTGAGGAAGCAGAGGCACTTGTAAAAAGGGATATTCCATTTGAAGTCGTGCCAGGACTTACATCAGCCATTACCGCTTTGGAAGCGGCCAATATTCCTGTGACCAGCAGAGAACACGCATCGTCCTTTTATGTAGTGACGGCTCATGGAAAAAGGGGTAGCAGTTATGCCATCGATTATAAAGTGTTAGCGGCGTTAAAGAAGGTAACGCTTATTTTTTTAATGGGAGTTGGAGCACTTAAGGAGATTGTAGACGGACTGTTAGCGGCAGGAAAAGAGGCAGATTGCCCGGCGGCCGTCATACAAAATGGAGCAAGACAGGACCAAAGAGTCCTACGGGCGCCATTAAGCAATCTATATAAGAGGGCTGTAGAGGAACATATAAGTGCCCCCGCTGTAATCGTAGTAGGAGAGGTTTGTGCCTTTTATGAAATGCTTACGAAGGAGAGTAAGAAAAAGAGACGGGTAATCGTGACAAGACCGAAAGCGAAGAATTCAGGGGTAATTAAAGCATTAAAAGAGCATGACATTGAAGTGATTGAACAGCCGACAATTCAGATCACAAAAGTTCTTCAGACAGAAATGATAAGAGAGATGGTAAGGAAAAAAGACCGAATTGTCGTGGCATTTACAAGCGAGACTGGTGTGAACTATTTTTTTGAACAAGTACAAGAGGAGTCTGTCGATTTTAGAGACTTATTGCACATGGACTTTGCCGTGATTGGGAAAAAGACAGCAATTGCTTTACATAAGAAAGGAATTTGGGAAACGGTACTATCTAAGAAGCCATACGGCATAGAATTAGGAAAAGAATTAGAACAGTTTGTATTAGAGAAAGGCATAAAGGAACTCTATATTGTCACGCCGGAAAATCAAGACAGTGAGTGCTTTGAGTATTTGAGAAAACGAGACATAAAGGCGGTAAAGGTAAAAAAGCTTTGTCTATATCGCACAGAGTACGTAAAACATCGATTTTTTGATTATCGCCGGGAGGATATCGTAACGTTTACAAGTAAGTCCTGCGTCGAAGGATTTGTAAGGAATATAGGAAGAGAACAGGCAAATGGCGTACAGGCAGTATGTATTGGAGAAACGACGAAGTGGGCAGCAGATCAGTATAACATGACTACGGTGATGGCAAAGGAGCCAACGATGGAAAGTGTTGCAGAAAGCGTCATAGAGTGGATGGAAGGAGAGTTAAGCTCATGGAATTAGTGCATCGGCCAAGACGGTTACGTATGGTGCCAATCCTTCGAAAGATGGTAAGGGAAACGAGGATGGATTCCTCTTCCTTAATCTATCCGATCTTTGTAAAGGAAGGAATCAAGGGAAAAGAAGAGATTCCTTCTATGCCGGGGCAGTATCATTACAGCGTGGAAGAACTGCCAAGAGCGCTAGAGGAGGTGGCAGATGCGGGCGTTTTTTCTGTCATGGTATTTGGAATTCCAAAGTCAAAAGACCCTTCGGGAAGTGCGGCATGGGCGGTAGATGGGATCGTTCAGCAGGCACTACATATTGCAAAACGCGAGGTGCCAGATCTTTATTATATCAGTGACACCTGCATGTGTGAGTATACATCACATGGGCATTGTGGAATCGTCGAAGGAAGTAAGATTGATAATGACAAATCGTTAGAATCGTTAGCGAGGATAGCCACGTCCCAAGTGCAGGCGGGAGCTGATATGGTGGCTCCTTCAGATATGATGGATGGCAGGGTCATGGCAATACGAGCAAAGTTAGATAAGAAGGGGTATACCCATATCCCAATCATGGCGTACTCGGCCAAATATTCCTCTTCCTTTTATGGGCCATTTCGAGAAGCTGCCGATTCTGCACCACAGTTTGGAGACCGTAAGAGTTATCAGATGGATTACCACAATCGAAAGGAAGCAGTAAAGGAAGTACTTACGGATATAGAAGAGGGCGCAGATATTGTCATGGTAAAGCCGGCGCTTTCCTATCTAGATATTATTTATGAAGTAACAAAGCTTGTAGAAGTGCCGGTAGCCGCCTACAGCGTAAGCGGCGAATATGCCATGATCAAGGCAGCAGCAAAGGCTGGATATATGGATGAGGAAAGCTGTATTGCAGAAACTGCAACAAGCATTTATCGTGCAGGAAGCAATTTGTTAATCAGCTATTATGCAAAGGAAATCGCAAAGCTGATGAAACAAGGAAGAATCGGCTGAGTAATCGGAGAGGAGGCGGCCAATGCAATGTATCAGCATCAGTCATAAGAAGGCAGACGCAGCGATACGCTCCTGTTTTGCACTTTCAATGACAGAGCAGGAGCAGTTGCGAGAGAAGATTTTTGCAAGGACAGGAATCGATGGCATTGTGATTCTTTGCACCTGTAATCGATTTGAACTGTATTATAGTACAAAAGAGACCAGACAGTTAAGACAGATGCAGGAAACATTAGCGACATATAAGAACCGAACAGTAGAGGAGTTACTTCCTTATATAAACTGTTATGTGGGAGACCAGGCGATCATACATTTGTTTAAAGTATGTAGCGGCTTAGAAAGCAAGATTCTTGGAGAAGATGAAATCCTCCACCAGGCAAAACAGGCATTTTTAAGGGCAAAAGAAATGGGACACACAAGCTATGAGATAAATGTCATCTTCCAGCATGCAATTGCTGCCGCAAAAAAAGGAAAGGCCGAAACAAATGTTTCCAAGGAAGCAGTCTCCATCGCCACATTAGTTGGAAATGAAGTCCATCAGTTTCACAAAGGGGACAAGAAAAATGTCTTAATCATTGGAATTACAGGAAAGATTGCATCCGATACCGCAAAGAATCTGTTAAGCAGAAAGAATATCACAATCCGTGGAACGGTAAGAAGCCATAATTCGCTTTTTGATTATGTACTTGCCAATGAACGGATCAAGCTCGTCGAGTATAAAACCCGATATGACAATCTTTCTTGGGCGGACGTGGTCATCAGCGCCACAGCAAGTCCGCATTATACAATTACTTATGAAGAGGCAAAGCAAAGGGAGATAGAAAGTAAGGAACGTCTGTTGATTGACCTTGCAATACCACGGGATATTGATCCAGCCATGAAGAATATTTCTGGCACTACGCTACGAAACATCGATTATTTTGAGACTGTTTCTAAAGAGCATCAACTGGTCAAAGGGGAAGAAATCAAGGATGTAAGGCTGATACTTCAAAATGAAATCAATATCACAAGAAAAGAGTTACTTTTTCATGCATATTTACATAAGATTCCCGAGTGGCAGCGTGACTTAGAAGAAATCGGACTGAACAAATTCTTCTATCAAATCAAGAAACATATGGAGTATGAAGAAATGGAAGCAGTGCTTCATGCATTTGACGGTATAAAACTATGGAAGGAGTAATGGTAAGCCTATGAGTTATTTTCCATTCTTTATGGAGGGAGAAAGTCAAAGGGTACTAATCGTTGGCGGCGGAGAGGTCGCACTTCGAAAAGCAATGCTCTGCGAAGAGTATGGAATGCAGATTATGATTGTGGCAGATGAGGTATGTGACCAATTAGAGCAATTTGTAAAGGAGAAGGGCATAAGCTTGCAAAGAAGGGTATTTTCTACGGAGGACATCATGGGCGTTACAGCAGTCATTGCAGCAACCAACGATAGTGAATTAAACCATAAGGTGGCAATGGAAAGTAAGGCAAAAAATCTTTTGGTCAATGTGGTGGATGCACCAGCCGACTGCAATTTTATTATGCCTGCAGTGATTCATAAGAAGGACATTACAGTCGCTATCAGCACGGGAGGAAAAAGCCCTGCAGCGGCGAGCTTTCTTAAACAGGAGCTAAAACGGGCAATTCCAAAGCACTTCGATCGCCTTGTGGAGTCCCTTTATAATAGCAGAGAGTATGTAAAGGAACAGATTAAAGATCAGGAAAGTAGAAAAAAGGCATTTGACTGGATGTTAGTCATAGGAATGCAGAATGGAGGAAATTTATCAAAAGATACCGTGGAAACGGTGGTAAAGGCAGTGCTTAGAAATCAGCAATGGGGGGATAGTTACGGTTCTAAATGAGTCGAAGCAGTTGTTTCGGGCTGCATGTGGGTATATGCCAGGAGGAGTGAACAGTCCGGTCAGGGCATTTTTAGAAGTAAATGAACCGCCGATCTTTATTAAAAGGGCAAAGGGGGCTCATGTGTTTGATGAAGATGGCAATGAATATATTGATTATGTGAACTCCTGGGGACCATGCATCCTTGGGCATGCCAATGAAAAAGTGGTGGAAGCTGTAACGAAAGCTGCAAAGGATGGACTTACGTTTGGTGCCCCGACAAGAAAGGAGAATGAGTTGGCAGAGTTAGTAAGAACTGTAATGCCAGCAATTGAACAAATGCGTTTTGTCAGTTCAGGAACAGAAGCAACCATGAGCGCCATACGGGTGGCAAGAGGATATACGAAACGAGAGTATGTAATCAAGTTTGATGGTTGCTATCATGGCCATTCTGACGGATTGCTTGTAAAGGCAGGTTCTGGTGTAATGACTGGCGGCATTCCTTGTAGCGCAGGAGTACCTTCTGGATATACGAAGACGACACTGCAGGCGGTCTATAACGATAGGGAATCGGTAAGGCAACTGTTTACCATGTATAAAGACAAAATCGCTGCAGTAATCATCGAGCCCGTAGCTGCCAATATGGGACTAGTTCCGCCACAGAATGGCTTTCTAGACTTTCTTCGTGAAATTACTTATGAACACGGGACCGTGCTGATCTTTGATGAAGTCATAACAGGATTTCGGTTGAGCCTTGGAGGGGCAACCGAGTACTACCAAGTAGAACCAGATCTAATCTGTCTTGGAAAGATTCTAGGCGGCGGTATGCCGATGGGGCTGTATGGTGGAAAGAAAGAAATTATGCAGAATGTTGCACCGGCAGGGGAGGTCTATCAGGCAGGGACACTATCTGGCAATCCAATTGCAACGGCTGCTGGTATTGCAACCATTAAAGAGCTGATTGCAAAGAAGGAGAAGTATAGGTGGCTGGAGGATGCGGCCATACAGATTACGGATGCGCTAAAGACAGCATTTCCCAATGCTTATGTCAATCGAGCGGGCTCTTTATACAGTATCTTTTTTACAAGCCAGCCAGTGGTAGACTATAATTCTGCAAAGTCCTCCAAACAGGAGCAGTTTTGCAAGTACTTTTTGTATTTATTAAACAGGGGAATCTATGTAGCACCATCGCAGTTTGAAATTAATTTTCTGTCGATGGCACATTCAATTGAAGACATTTGCCAGACCTGCCACGTAATTATTGAGGCAGGAGAGTTTCTAGTTACATATATTTAGTTGCAATTGCTATTAGTTTGTCATGATTGTCCTTAATCCATTCATCATAAGTAGTATTTTCTGCAGAAATTGTTTGGCCGAGTTCAACAAAAAACTTAGGAATCTGGTGGATTTCCATTTCGCCATATTCTTTGCCAAACTGTTCTGCGCCTTGTAAATCACAGCCACCAACGTAGAAGACAAAGGCAGGTTTGACTCCTTCCTCTGTCTTCTTTGCGCTTCCACGGAAACCTAGTGTTCCAATCTGGTGGGCGCTGCAGGAAGACGTACATCCGGAAATATGGATGATAGGAAGTACTTTGTCTTTAAAATGATAAGGGCGGACTTCATTAATGCAGCTTTGAATCAATTCTTGAGAGTCGCGTAAGCCAATCTGACAGATATGGTTACCGATGCAGGCTACGGAACGTTCAAATTCTGTTTCTGGCTCATCGTCTGTAAGGGCAATGATTTCTTTTGCCTCGCTTGCAGTCAGGTTGATAAAGTACATGCCCTGGCTAGGCGTAACACGGATTTCGACTTCTTCCATCTTTTGAATGGCATCATTTAGTTTACAGAGTCGTTCGCGAGAAGGATTACCACCTGCTGGATGATAAGAGACTGCATATAGACCTTTTTGTTTTTGCTTGATGGCACGGCGATCAGTAAAGCTGTCGTCGTCTCCAGTTTTCGTGTAAACAATTTCGTCAACAGTCAAGGTTAAGTCTTCGCCTGCCTTGGCTTCTTTTAACTTCTCATTATAGGCCTCTTTATAGCCATCTACGCCAAGCGTGTCTTGCATATAACGTGTTCTTGCTTTGGCACGCTGCTCATAATTACCATAGGTCGTAAATGTCATAATCATCGCTTTTAGATGATAGAGGATGTCTTTCTTTTCTACATCGGTGGCAACAAGAACGCCCATCTTAGGGTTATTGCCTAGACCTCCAGCACTGTAAACGTCAAAGGTGCCATTGTCTTTTGCTACAAATCCAAGATCACGGAATGTGGCATGTGGCCAGTTATCTGGATGATTGGAGAATCCCACTTTTAGTTTTCTTGGAAGGGTAACGACACCGATAAATCCTAATAAATAGTCCGCCGCCGCATTGGCATATGGAGTGAGGTCAAAAGGTTCTCCTTCTAATACTCCAGTTAATGGGGAAACCATGACATTTCTAGGGTAGTCACCGCCGCCGCCTCTTGTGATAATGCCGTGGTCCCAGGCTTCTTCGATTAAAGAGCAAATTACATTCACCGTAAGGTTATGTAATTGCACACATTGACAAGTTGTTAAATGAATCAAATTGATATCGTATTTATTGATGCTGTCTACGATAAACTGAAGATATTCTTTTGTGATACGTCCGCCACAGTGACGAAGGCGTAACATACCAAGCTTTCCACCACGCTCAGCATAGCTGCCGAATCCACCGGAAAACTTCTTATATTCGGGCATTTTGATTTCACCGGCATAGAACTTATTGGTAATATCCCGAAACTCTACTAAATCATTTCTGAATTTCTCTGCGTAATCAATTTTCATTCTCTGTGCCTCCTTTTTATCAATAATATAGTTGTACCGTAGAAAAAGGATATTTATGCATGGAATCATTTCATTACTATAAAAAATAACAGGAAGTGTAATGTAAAAGAAATTGAAAATGTAGTGTATTGCTTTATCGATAGAAAAAGACTAAGATTTGCTTAACAGCGAAAATGCGGAAGGGGTGCTTTGAAAATGCAACAAAAGAAAACGGTACAAGCAGTGGATGAACCGGACAAGATCATATCGTATTTTAAGAAGGAAGTCTTTGTGCTAGCCATCATCACGGTATCCGGAATCATTTATAATATCGGGATGACAGCAGGGCCATATTTTGAAGGGCAGTTAGCACAGCGGCTGTTCGATATCATAAATGGAGAAAAGACGTTTCAGGATATGGTTTCGTTAGCGCTCCTTTATGTAGCAGTGATCTTTATCGTGCAGTTTATGCGGTATATCAAACGGTTCTATGTGCGAAGGTTTGGCAATGATACGAACCGAACGATGCGGCATATGCTCTATAACAGCTTAGTACATAAAAGTAAGGCAGAGCTGTCTGAGGAAAGCGTCGGTACACTTATGACGAAGGCAGTCTCTGATGTAGACGCATGCGTAGAAGGAATGCGCAAGTTTACAACGGAAATCTTTGATACAGGAATCGTGTTGGTGGCCTACTTAGCCATGTTATTTTCTTATGACTGGAAGCTTACCATCCTTTCGTGTATATTTATTTCATTTGCTTACGTGATTGCAGAAAAATTAAAGAAGGTAGTGGTCCGCTATAACTTTCAGTTTAAAGAAAGTGTAGCAAGATTGAATGATGCGACATTAGACCGTGTTGGAAACGCAATGACTTACCGAATGTTCGGACGGGAGGAAGAACGTAATCATGCATATGAAAGCCAGCTAAAGGACTATGAAAAGAAGGCAGTCAGGGCAAATATATGGGAAAATACGATGCAGCCTATTTATAATATCGTTTCCATGACAGGGGTAATCTTTATTATTTATTTTGGAGCTAAGAATATTGCCGGAAATGGTTTTACAAGTTGGAACATTGCTGCATTTACTACGTTTCTTTCGTGTTTTAGCAAGCTTGCCTTAAAGTCTTCGAGAGCAGCAAAATTATTTAATGCCGTACAGAAGGCAGAGGTATCTTGGAAACGAATCAAGCCACTGATGGAGCCTTACAAAGAGGAGCAAAAGGAAGAAGTATCTCCAGTAACAAAAGGAGTAAAGGTTCGTAATCTTTCGTTTTCCTATCCGGGAGGGCCTATGATAGTCCATGACTTATCCTTTGAAGCAAAGCCTGGGCAGATGATTGGGGTCACCGGAGCAGTGGCATCTGGAAAGTCTACGTTAGGAAAAGTGTTTCTATGTGAGTATCCATATGGCGGCTCCATTACAATAGATGAAAAAGAGCTAAGTACGCTTAGTACAAGCGCGAGAAGCAAGCTTATTTCTTATATGGGACATGCTCCAGAGCTGATGAGCGATTCGGTAAAGGAAAATATATGTTTAGGTAGTACGGGCGACATAACAGGTATTCTTCGCACGGTCTGCCTAGTAGACGAAGTAAATCAAATGAAACAGAAGGAAGAAACTTACATTGGTAACAATGGAGTCCGTCTATCCGGCGGCCAGCAGGCACGTTTGGCTTTAGCAAGGACGCTTTACCAGGAGGGAGAAATCCTTATTTTAGACGACCCATTTTCTGCAGTGGACAAGGAGACGGAACGACAAATCATGGACAATATTCGTACAGAGTATAAAGATAAAATTGTAGTTTTGATTTCCCATCGGTTATCTCATTTTAGCGAGTTCGATCAAATTATCTGGATGGACGGTGAAAAAGAAGAAGTAGGAAGCCACGCGTCCTTGATGAAAGAGAATGAGGCATATGCAAGGCTTTATAAAGCACAGACAGAGGGAGGTGCTGTACATGAAGCGTAAACATGGAATTCTAGATGTGTTAGTTACGTTATTAAAAGAGGAAAAAGGCCTGACTGGAGGATTTCTCTTTGTCATAGCCGGAGCCATCCTATTTGCATTAGTTCCCCCATTGGTCCTTAAGGATATCGTAAATGAGTTAGTCAATGGGCCGGACAAAATACTTGGTCTTGCCTGTCTGTACTTTGCCACGGTTGCTTTATCAGGTATCTTTGATGCGGCAAAAGAGGTGTTAATTACACTTTTTGGACAGAAAATGACAAGGAAGATCCGACAGAGGATGTGTCAAAAGCTTTCTATGCTTTCTGCGGGCTTTTATGTAGAACATGAAGCAGGAAAAATCACTTCCCGTTTTGTAAATGATGTTGATACGGTAGAGAGTTTATTTGATAACGGCATTATAAGCATGGTAGTGGATGCATGCAAGTTAGTCAGCATTCTGATTATGATCTTCGTGATGAGCAAAGGACTAGGAATCCTTATGGTGCTTATTACGCCGTTGTTATTTGTCATGACAAGGGTAATACAGAAAAAGATGCTACAGGCACAGCTTGAAAATCGTGAGGCAATCAGCAAGGTCAACAACCATGTGCCAGAGACCATAAAGAATATTCGCATGATTCATACGTTTTCGAAAGAACGTTATATGGAATCACGCTATGACGAATACATCGGAGACAATTATCGTTCCATGGAAAAATCCAATTTTTACGATGCCATCTATTCCCCGATTATTTTAATCATCAGTGCGTGCATTATCGCAATTATGATGGTGTGTTCAGCAATGGGCGGCGATGTGCAGTCATTTTTCGGTATATCCGTAGGAACGGCAGTAGCCATTATTGCCTATGTTGGAAAAGTATTTGCGCCATTAGAGAGCATTGGCATGGAGATTCAGAATATCCAGTCTGCTATGGCAGGAATAAGAAGAATCAACGAATTCTTAAGCTATGATGAGAGGATACCAGGGGACAAAGAAGTCTTTACTGAGAAAGATAGAAAGAAACAAGATATGTCTTGCATTAAGTTTAACGATGTTGTATTCGGATATAAGGAAGATGCACCGATTATTAAGCATATGAATCTGTCCATCCAAGAAGGGGAAACGGTAACATTAGCGGGAAGGACTGGGGTTGGAAAGAGTACGGCATTCAAACTGATTATGGGATTATATGATCCTGAAGAAGGAGAAGTGCTTGTCTATGGAATTCCAGCTGGACAAATAAAGGACAGTGAAAAGAGAAAACTATTTGGCTATGTAGAGCAGTCCTTTCGCATGATTCCTGGAACCATAGCAGACCAAATCTGTCTATACGATGATACAATCAGCAAAGAAGAGATGATGGAAGCAGCAAAATTAACAGGAATTCATGAGACAATCTGTAATTTTAAAGATGGCTATGAGACAACGTGCAGCCAAAACTTATTTTCCCAAGGGCAGCTACAGTTGTTATCAATAGCCCGTGCCATTGTAAAGAACCCTAAAATCATGTTACTGGATGAGATAACGGCAAATCTAGATTCTGATACAGAACGAAAGGTGCTAGATGCTATTGAGAAAGCATCTAGGAATCGAACCGTGATCTCTATTTCCCATCGGATTTATGAGAAGATGGAAGTGGGGCGGATGGTGTATTTAGAAAACGAAGATGTTTAAGCAAATCGTTATTGGCCAAACAGTGGTGTAAGTAATATTCCAGCAAGGATACACTCTTTTCTTATTCTTCGTAGTTTGCTATAATGATTACAAATGTTACCACTTGTGAGAATTGTGGAATAGAAAGAAGGACGAGTATGGAGAAAAAAGATAAAGTATGGGCAATCATGATGCATGTGCTATTCCTAGCTGCATTTAGTTCGACGTGTATTTTCCTATATCGAATGTGTACCTATGGAAACCTGCTGTTGCACATACCGATTCTGGTAGTCAGCCTGTTAGTTATAATTTCCTATATTATTTGGGTGATTGCCCGTAAAGCAAGCAAAAAACAAGTATTTGTACATAAAGAAGTAATCCTTCCTTATCTTGTGGTAATCTTTATTGCAGGAGTGTCCTCAGTCTTTGCTGCTATATGCAGCTTATCAGATCCTAATGGGGTATTTCAAAAATTCTTAGATTGTCGTGGAACGACTAAGGAAATTAGGATAAGTGCCCATAATATCTATACGGAGGGACTTTACGGAATCTTTGATGAAATCGAGGGAAAGTTAGGAATATCGGATGAGTTATATGTTGAAAAAGATTGTCAAATCTTTTTTCAAGAAGACGGAGAGATTTATGCATTAAAGACAACGTTATATGGAAAAACAGAGAAAGGGAAAATCAAAAAATACGGTTTTGATTATAATAGTAGGGAGAGTCAAAAGTTAACAGTGACAATCAAAGGAGCGGCGGGTCTTGTTTGTTCGGAGGATCGAAGACTTTCGCCATTTGTTGCCGATGTAAGTATGATGAATGTCAAGAATGAAATCAAGGAATGGAGCGGTCAGACCGAATTCTCATTGATTTATAAGGGAAAACACAATATCGGAAATGATGTCACAGACCTTTATTATCTACGAGGAGATGGAACTGTCGCACCAGCATCCAGTACCGAAAATCAAATTGATGACTATGTGGTGACACTGTTTGTACCAGAAACTGAAACAGTAAATATGCAAAAGCGCTATATCCAGAAAGAAGAATCAGAGGAGCCACAGCAGCAGCCTGATGTGACTGATGGACGGATTGCAGCAGAGTGCATGATAGATGATCAGTTAGGCTTCCAGCTTCGAATTGTTGATGCAGCTGCGGGCACTTACTATTATTCTTTGTTTAAGACGAAAGATGGTGGTAATACTTATCAGGAATTTAACGATAATCCGTTTCTTGGAGAAGGCGGAAAGATGAATGGTATGGTCTTTCTAGATAAGAAAGTTGGTTTCTTAAGCCTTGCGAATCCATCAGGAGAAAAAGGAATGCTATACCGAACCGAAGATGGAGGTATCTCTTTTAAAAAGATTATGATACAATCGGAAGAGGATATGGAAGTATTTGATCTTCCGGGTATGCCTAAATTGGTCAATGGAGTCTTACAGATAAACGTTTCCCAAGGATCAGACGGAGATTATAACGGTGGAACTGAAGCTCTTTATGAATCCGAGGATGAAGGAAGAACCTGGACGTTTATAAAAGAAGTGCCAGCCAGTTAAGAAACAAACGAATAGGACAAGTGGTATGAATATATTTGTAGATGATTTAGACTATGAAGAAATTGATTTTACCGTGTATTATAACGAAGACGACGAGCCACAAGAAATCGAAGAGATGGACGATGTGGAATTGAAAAATGCAATATGTGCCCTCGAGCGTCAACTAAAGATGTTGCCAGAACACTATAATGCAGACATCTGGGAAGAGTATAAGCGCGTGATGAAAGAAGAATTAAATCAACGATAAAAAAAGACTAGGAACAATCTTAATAAGTAGGATTGTCCCTAGTCTTTTTTATCTAAAGAATAAACGGATAATATAATTCTGTATTTTATTATATGGTGGCTCAGATAGTCGGTTGCTTACGCTTCCATAATTATGGAATACACTCTTTTTGTGTGAGAAGGTAAAAAAGCTTTCTTTTGCATGATAAGTCCCCATTCCTGAATTTCCAACACCGCCAAATGGAAGATTAGGATTGGCGATATGGCTGATGACATCGTTGATGCAGGCACCACCGGAAGAAGTTTCGTGAAGAATCTTCTCCTTTGTAAATGAATTTCTCGTAAAGGCATATAAAGCAAGAGGCTTGCTGTTAGCCTTGATTTCGGCAATGACATCATTTAGGTCGGTATAGGTTAGGACAGGAAGCAAAGGGCCAAAAAGCTCTTCCTGCATGCAAGGAGCATCCCAACCGCGTGCATCGATAAGCGTTGGTGCAATATAGCGGCTTTCTAAATCATAAGTGCCACCATAAATAATCTGATCTTTTTCATTTTCTATAATAGCAATCAAACGGTTCATATGACGCTCATTAATGATTCGTCCAAAGGAATCGCATGATTTGGCATCTTTTCCACAGAAGCGTTTAAATGCTTTCACTAATTCTTTTTCTAACTCATCTTTTACTGATTCATGAACATAGACATAATCAGGTGCAACACAAGTCTGTCCGGCATTTACGACCTTTCCCCAGACAATTCTTTTTGCAGCCTGTTTAAGATTTGCAGTCTGATCTACGATGACAGGACTCTTTCCACCAAGTTCAAGGGTTACTGGAGTCAGATGTTTCGCTGCCGCTTCCATAACAATCTTTCCAACCTGTGGACTTCCGGTAAAGAAGATATAGTCAAATGGTGCTGAAAGCAAGGCAGTGTTCGTAGGAACAGAACCGTTGACACATTCAATATATTCTTTTTGGAAAGCCTTTCTTATAATCTTAGTAATCACAGCTGCTACATTTGGAGAAAGCTCGGAAGGCTTTATTACCGCACAGTTACCAGCAGCAATGGCACCGATTAACGGTTCCATAACAAGTTGGAATGGATAGTTAAAAGGCCCAATAATTAGCACGGTTCCATATGGCTCATATAGCATATAGCTCTTGGAAGGAAGCATATAAAAAGGAGTCTTCACGCGTGACGGTTTTACCCAGCGTGAAAGATGCTTGGCCATATGCGAGATGCTATTATAAACATAACCGATTTCCGTCATATACGACTCAACGTTGTGTTTTCCAAGGTCAGATTTTAATGCAGAAAGAACTTCTTTCTCATAATATTTCATGGCCCATTTTAGTCGTTTTAATTGATGGATTCGAAACGCAATGTCCTTTGTTTCATTTGTATTAAAATATTCTTTATGACGCGCAAGGAGTGCTGTCACATCTTTGGGCATTAATTCTTTCGTATTAATCCCTCCTTAAATAAGTCTTAATCTATCAATTATTATATACTACTCCATTTAGAATTAACAGTGAAAGAAAATGAAAATGTTATTGAGAATCATTATCGTTGACCATGGAACATGTGATTGATATAATAGACACGAATAAAGGAATCGGAGGAACATATGAAAAAATTCAGTTATAAAATAGCAGCAGCATCTGCGAGTGCATTATTGATGATGACTACGGTATGTGCACCGATAGGACAGGTATTTGCAAGCAGTACTATAACGACTAATACGAAAGGTAATATTGGACTTGCAGATGGCACTTACAGTGTGAAGCTTTCTATTTTAAAAGAAAATGAGGATAGTGCTTCATCAGCAGCAAGCTATTTTCTAAATAAAGACGATGCAAAATTGGTAGTAAGTAACGGAGTCGGAAAAGTAACATTAACTTATACCAACAGCATGATTGGTACATTACATCAACAATTTGGAACTGAAAAAGAGATCCTTGCTGTAACAGAAAAAGATGGGCAAAAACATGTTGAATTAACCGTATATAACTTAGATGAACCTTGTGAGTTAGGTATAGAAGTGAATACACCATTTATGACAATGAATCATATAGTTCGTGTTTTCTTAGGGGACCTTCCAGCAAATGATGACCAAGTTACACAAACACCAACACCAGAAAAAGGAAGCATTGAACTTGCTGATGGAACGTATACGGTAGACTATTCCATATTAAATGAGTCAAAGGATGAAGCATCCAATGCAAGTGGTTATTTTGGAACGAAAGCAGCCGTATTTACTGTAAAAGATAAAAAGGCAACGTTACGATTAACGTATTCCGACTCAATGATTGGAAACTTACATCAGGTATTTGGTACA
The DNA here is from genome assembly GCA_905214875.1 of uncultured bacterium. GTDB lineage: Bacteria > Bacillota > Clostridia > Lachnospirales > Lachnospiraceae > KM106-2. The sequence goes on from CAJMNR010000007.1 coordinate 60,723, forward strand.
GAAAAAGAAGCGCTTAAAGTAACAGAAAGCGGATCTTCCAAATATGTTGAAATGAGTTTTAGCAGTCTAGACGAAACAGGATATCTTTATATGGAAATCGATACAAAGACTACATTTGGTGTTATGAAACATACTGTAAGAATTGTATTAGACAAGAACTCAATTAAGAAAGATGGAGGTAGCGTGACACCAGATGCAACCACATCTCCAAGTATTTCAGTGACACCAAGCCCAACAGTGAAACCATCACAAGAGACAACAGTAAATTTCGAAGATGGTATTTATGAAACAAAAGCATATTTATGGCATGCAACTTCTGACCAAGCATCTATGGCAGCTTCTGCAATGGAAGAAAAGGTAAGATTCGAAGTAAAGAACGGTAAAGCAAGAATGTATATTTATACAAAGAAAATGAGTCTTGGAACAATTACTGCATATTTACAAGAGTTAAAAATAGCGAGTGCAGACGGAACTTATAAATCAGCTAAAGTAGAACGATATGATAGTTCAAACAATCCTATCTGCTTTTCCTTTGAAGTTCCAGCCTACACACAATATATCGATGTAAAAGTAAATCCACGTGTTGCATTAATGGGAAATCAAGATATCTCAGCAAGACTTAAAGTTAATTTTACATCAGCAAAGAAAGTAACAGGAACCGTAGATCTTACAAAATATACAAATGCAGCATCTACAGCAACAAAAGCACCGACGGCAACAACAAAACCGGCAACAACGAAAGCGCCGGCAGTAACGAAAGCGCCAGTAGCAACAAAAGCACCTGTAGTAACAAAGGCTCCAGTAGCAACAAAGAAACCAGCAGCAACAAAAGCACCAACTATAGTACAGACGGTAACAACACAAAATACAACAGGTAACCAAGCAGAAACTGTGATCAACACAACTGCAGAGGAAACAGAAGAACAACCAACAGAAACACCGGCTGTAGAACCAACAACAACGCCGGAGGCAGTACAAGAAGCAGTACAAGAAGCTGAAAATGATGTACAAACTGAAACAACAGCACCGACAGCAACAATCAAGCCAGTAGCGACAACTAAAAAAGGAACAGAGACACCTTTAATGATTGCAACAGCAGCGGCAGTATCAATGCTCGGTGGAACAGCAGTTGTTACATTCAGAAAGAGATTAAGATTTAAAGGAAAAGATACGAAGTAACAGGAAGGAATCAAAGAAGAAATGATGAAGCATATGAAAAAGTATTTAGCTAACCTATGCATCGCTTCCCTCCTTCTTCTAAGTCTTAGCAATCTAAGCGTCATGGCCATGAGCGATGGCGCTTATACTGTTAGTGTTACTTATTCATATAAGAACCCAGAAACAAATGAGACAGAAGACGGAAGCAGTAATGTAGCACTAGGCGAAAGCATGATTGGCAGCATGTTAGAAAAGCAAGCGCTTGTAGAACAAGTGGATGGAAAGACATACGTAACAATTGGATTAGGGCTTATGTCCAACGTATCTAATGTAAGAATTATGACACAAAGCAAAAGTGGCGGTTCTTATCAGAAAGCTTCCATTACAAAGACAGGAAGCAGTACGAGTAACGGAGACACTTGTAACCATTATAGATTCCAGATGAATAACACAGCTGGATATATCAGTCCAATCCTATATATCAATCCGATGGGAAGAGACGTGCAATTCTACGTAAAACTCAATATGAGTTCAGCGAAAAAAGGAACAGGAATCTATACGAGCCAGATGGTAAAGGCAGCGGCAACAAGTACACCAGCGGCTAAGAAAACAGAGGCTCCGAAAAAGACAGAGGCTCCAAAGAAAACAGAGACTCCGAAAAAGATAGAGACTTCAAAGAAGACAGAGGCTCCAAAAAAGACAGAGACTCCAAAGAAAACAGAGAGTCCGGAGAAAACAGAGACTCCAACTAATACAGAACAAACCAAAACGACAGCGGAAAATACGGTAGCTCCTACTAATACAGAAGAACCAACAAGCACAGAGGCTGTAGAGCCGACGAAAGAAGCTCAGACAGAAGCACCTGTAAGCACGGAAGAAGTGAAAACATCGAACGTGGAATCTGAAGAAGCAGAGCCAAAAGATAACACTGCATTGTTAATCGGAATCATCGTAGTTTGTGTATTAGGTACTGCAGGGCTCTTAGTTTATAACAAGAGGGGGAACAAAGATGAGTAAACGATTCAGTATTATTGCCTTACTTGCAACATGTTTTGCACTCACTGGATGTGCGGTGAAACAAGGAAATCAAGAGGAAGCAAAACAAGAGGAACGAATTGCGGTTACTTCAGTAGCCGTTCTTCAAATCCTTGATGCATTGGAAGTCGACAATGTTGTCGGAGTTCCAAAGACAGAAAGCGAGATTCCAGATAGATATAAAGAGGTAGAACAAATTGGTGCACCAATGTCACCAGACCTTGAAGTTCTTGCGACAGTATCTCCAACCATTGTACTTTCCCCGATTTCATTAGAGGGAGATTTGAAACAAAAGTACGAAGGAGCTGGGCTCGATTCTTACTTTGTGAATCTTGACAGTGTGGAAGGCATGTATTCTTCCATAGCTGAATTAGGAAAACGATTTGGAAAAGAAGAAAAAGCAGAGGAACTAGTAAAACAATATGAGTCATGGGCAGAAGAGCAGAAGAAAAAACAGGAAAGCCGTGAAGAAAAATCCGTACTGATCCTTATGGGCCTTCCAGGTTCTTATGTAGTAGCCACAGAACATAGTTATATTGGTAACCTCGTAGCATTAGCTGGAGGAAAGAACTGCTATGAAGGACAGTCTGAGGAAGATTTTATTAATGTTAATACCGAAGATATGTTAAAGAAGAACCCAGATGTCATTATAAGAACATCCCATGCAATGCCAGAGCAGGTAATGGAAATGTTCAAGAAAGAGTTCAGTGAAAATGATATTTGGAAGCATTTTGAGGCAGTAAAGAATAAACAGGTCTTTGACCTTACAAGTACAGACTTTGGTATGAGTTCCAACTTGAATTATGCCAAAGCAGTAGAAGAAGTGGAAGGATATTTATATCCATAAGAAAATGATAGGAGAAGAACTTTGCAAACGAGAAGTAGAAAGATGATTGCATTTATTACTGTAATCATAGGATTAATTAGTTTTATTGTAATAGCATGTAATGTAGGAAGTCTGAAGGTAACGCCAGGGGAGCTATTTCGTGGTTTGTTTATCGAATACGATCAGAAAGTAGCGACTATCTATGACCTTCGATTCCCTAGAATCTTTGTGGCGATGCTTGCTGGAGCAGCATTGTCCGTCTCGGGGGTATTATTTCAGGCCGTGTTACGTAATCCCCTTGCAGATCCAACTATCATAGGAGTATCTAGTGGCGCAAGCTTCATAGCGGTAGTTATGACAGCTTGCTTTCCGCAGTTATTTTTCTTAATTCCTGCATATGCATTTATTGGTGGCTGCGTAAGTTTCCTACTTGTATTTACCTTATCTTATAAGCAAGGATTAAAGCCAATTCGCATTATCCTAGTAGGTGTCGCAATCAGCGCAGTATTCGATGGCTTGATTGATGGATTAAGCTCCATGGGTGGAACAACCTCCAGTGCAGCGAATATCATTGATGCCAATATTACCATGAAGACTTGGTCGGATGTGAAGTTGCTTTCCGTGTACGTAATCGTAGGACTTGTTTTGGCATTTGCCAGTTATTATTTGTGTAACTTACTTGGATTAGAGGATAAGACTGCGCGTTCATTAGGCGTTAACGTTACGTTAGTAAGAGTAGTCGTATCGATAGTTGCAGTATTATTAGCAAGTATTTCGACAGCAGTGGTTGGTGTCATAAGCTTTGTGGGTCTAATCGTGCCACATATTGCAAGGCTTTTAATTGGATCAAATCATAAAGTCCTTCTTCCATTTTCGGCATTGCTTGGAGCATTGCTTCTTGTGGTAGCGGATACGATTGGAAGAACGATTTGTGCTCCATTTGAAATCAGTGCTTCCGTTAGTATGTCAGTAATTGGCGGACCATTGTTCATCCTATTGCTTCGTAAGAATAAACAGATATAGAGGAAAGAGTATGATACGTGTAGAAAAGTTATCCTTTAGTTATGGAAAGAAAAAAGTGCTTCATGATGTCTCCTTTCAGATTAAGGAAGGAGAAATCACAACAATCCTAGGTCAAAATGGATGTGGGAAGAGTACGATGTTTAACTTGATGACGAAGAATTTAAAAGGAAATCAAGGAAGTATTACATTTTGTGAAAAAGAAATTCAAGGTTATAAACTACGTGAGTTTTCCAGGTTGGTTGCATGCGTAAACCAATATAACATAGTGCCAGAGGCACTTACGGTAAGTGAATTGGTTGCCTATGGAAGGCTTCCATACTGCTGTACGAAAGAGGCAAGTCATGATGAAGAATATATCAACATGGCACTTGAAGCTACAAAACTTACAGAACTTAAAAATGAATTGGTGACAAACTTGTCAGGCGGACAGATGCAGCGTGTCTGGATTGCCATGGCAATCGCACAAAATACAAAAATCTTATTTTTAGATGAACCGACAACATATCTAGATGTTAAGTATCAGATTGAGTTATTACGCTTAATTAAAAGTTTAAAAGAAAAGTATCAGCTTACGGTCGTTATGATCCTTCATGATATCAATCAGGCAGTCCATTATAGTGACCAAATCGTCGCATTAAAAGAAGGACGTGTCGCATATTGTGGAAAGCCGGAAGGCTTTACAAAGAAAGAAATTATGAAAGAAGTATACGGAATCGAGCTGGACGTCATTATGGAAGACGGAAGACGTCAAGTAGTAACAGTATAAATGAGGATATGAGATTTGAATTCAGAAAAAATTGAGAAAAAGAAAAAAAGAGAATTAGATGTCATTCGGACAATGATTCAGATTTACTGTAAAGGAAATCACAAGAATAAAACGGGCTTATGTGAAGACTGTGAAGAGCTGCTCAACTACGCAGCTGTTCGAATTGAGAAATGCCCATTTACAGAAGAAAAGACTTTTTGCAGTCATTGCAAAGTCCATTGCTATAAGCAAGATATGAGAGTGAAAGTAAAAGACGTAATGCGTTATGCAGGGCCAAGGATGTTATTTGTAAAACCACATCTTGTAGTGATGCATGGGTATTACACTTTAAAAAATAAATTAAAAAGAAGAGGATAACCATATATGAGGATTATTTATGCGATTTTGGGCTTAATCAGCTTTGCACTAGGGTTTATCGGAGTCATTGTTCCGGTACTACCAACTACGCCATTCTGGCTGCTTGCAGCGTTTTGCTTTGGGAAAAGTTCAAAACGACTTCATGATTGGTTTGTCGGAACAAACTTATATAAGAAACACTTAGAAGATTTCGTTAATAAACGTGAAATGACGAAGGAGACTAAAATCAAGATACTTGCATTAGCATCCACGATGTTAATTATTGCCTTTATCATGGTAGATGTAATTTATGCTAGAATTACGATTATAGCCGTAATGGCATTTAAATATTATTACTTTGCGGCTCGTATTAAGACCGTTAGAAAAGAGGAATTAGAAAATGATGATAAATAAAAGGTTGATCAATATGACATCAACCTCTAAAAAGTACATGGCACTTAATGTGTTCTTTCAATGGGTAAGCTTACTTTGCAATATTGTATCGATTTTTGCAATTGCAATCTTATTAGAGCATATGAGACTCGGTGTCTACTCACAAAAAATGATGATTTGCGTTGCAGTCGTAGTAGCTGCAATGGTATTAATCCGTTGCTTCTGCAATATGAAAGCAGCAAAGATGTCTTACAAGTCATCTGCAGAGATTAAAGATACATTACGAGAAGCTATTTATAGAAAATTATTACGCTTAGGAAACCGTTACAATGACACAGTTTCTACAAGTGAAGTAGTACAGGTATCCGTAGAAGGTGTAGAACAGTTAGAAATCTACATGGGAAGATACCTTCCACAGTTATTTTACAGCCTTCTTGCACCAGTGACATTATTTGCTGTCATTGCACCAATCAGCTTTAAGGCGGCAATCGCACTTTTATTATGTGTGCCATTTATTCCAATGTCTATTGTGGCAGTACAAAAATTTGCAAAGAAATTATTATCAAAATACTGGTCTCAATACACAGGACTAGGAGATCATTTCTTAGAAAATTTAAGTGGTCTTACAACATTAAAAATCTATGGTGCAGATGAGAAGAAGCACAAAGAAATGAACGTGGAAGCAGAACACTTCCGTAAAGTAACAATGAAAGTATTAACGATGCAGTTAAACTCCATTTCCGTTATGGATTTATTAGCATTTGGTGGTGCAGCACTTGGATGCATCATTGCAATTAGTGAAATGTCAAAAGGAAACATCGCGTTCTATCAGGCATTTATCATTATCATGTTAGCATCGGAGTTCTTTATTCCATTACGTTTGTTAGGATCTTTCTTCCATATCGCAATGAACGGTATGGCGGCAAGTGACAAGATCTTTAACTTACTTGATTCAGAGGAAGAAGAACGTAAGGAAGAAAGCAACAATGAATTAAAACCTTCCATTACACTTAACCACATTACATTCTCTTATGAGGAAAAACGTGTATTATCCAACCTTTCCTTAGAGTTAGGGGAAGGAAGCTTTACTTCTTTAGTAGGGTTATCTGGTAGTGGTAAGAGTACTATCGCCGCACTTCTTACAGGAGAGCAGAAAGTAGATGCAGGACAAATCCTTCTTGGAGGCGTTCCTTATGAAGAAATTAGTGAAGCAGAGCGTATGAAGAAAATCACATATGTAAGCTTTATGAGTTATATCTTTGCTGGAACAGTAAAAGAGAATTTACTTTTAGCAAATAAAAAAGCAACCGACGAACAGCTTTACGAAGCTCTTAAGACCGTTAACTTATATGACTTTGTCATGGAACAAGGTGGTCTTACAATGGAAGTGAAAGAACAAGGAAGCAACTTATCAGGTGGACAGAAACAAAGACTTGCAATTGCAAGAGCACTTCTTCATGATAGTGAAATCTATATCTTTGATGAAGCAACTTCTAACATCGATGTAGAAAGTGAAGAAATCATCATGGATGCAATCACTTCCTTAAAAGGAAAGAAAACAGTATTATTCATTACTCATCGTCTTGCACAAGTAAAATGTTCCGACGAAATCTATGTCTTACAGGATGGAGAAATTGCGGAACATGGCCATTTTGAACAATTAAGAGAGAAAAAGGCAGCTTTCGAAAAGATGTACGCAACACAAATGGAATTAGAAGAGTATCGTAAAGGAGGAAATGCTGATGCGTAGAAACGGTGCAGTAATCATGTGGAAGTTAATTGGTCTTGTAAAACCATTACTTCACATTATGGCAATTACAATTACAATGGGCGTATTGGGATTCTTATCCTCCATTTTTATAACAATTTTTGCAGGATTCGGCCTGTTAAATATTCTTGGTATGGAAACAATGTTCTCTAATAAGACGATTATGATCTGTCTTGTCGTTTTTGCAGTAATCAGAGGTATACTTCGTTATGCTGAACAGGCGTCAGGCCATTATATCGCATTTAAGTTATTAGCAATTATTCGTGACCATGTATTTGGAGCACTTAGAAAACTTGCACCTGCCAAATTAGAAGGCAAGGAAAAAGGTAACCTAATCAGTGTCATTACGACAGATATTGAATTGTTAGAAGTATTTTATGCGCATACGATTGCACCAATTGTAATTGCAGTCATTACTTCCGCAATCATGGCAATCTTTATCGGAAGATACCATGTGTTATTAGCAGTAGTTGCTGTTTGTTCTTATCTAATCGTTGGATTGGTAATTCCATTTATGAATTCTAAGTTTGGTAGAGAAACAGGAAGAAAGTATCGAAAATTATTTGGTGAGTTAAACAGCTATGTATTAGAAAGCTTACGTGGATTAAAAGAGACAATCCAATATGGTGCTGGTGAAGACAGAATCAAAACCATGACAGAAAAGTCGAAAGAGTTAGACAGTTATCAAGAAAAGTTAAAACAAAAAGAAGGCGCGACTAAGGCAGTAACAGAAGCGGCTGTGCTTTTATGTTCCCTTGCTATGTTATTTACAGGCATCCATTTATTAATGGATGGAGCAATTGGATTTGACGCTGTATTGATTTCAACAATTTCTTTAATGAGTTCCTTTGGACCAGTGTTCGCACTTAGTAATTTGTCCAATAACTTATTACAGACATTTGCTTCGGGAGAACGTGTACTTTCTATCTTAGAAGAAACACCAATCATTGAAGAAGTGACAGATGGTGTAGACGTGCCAGAACAAGGAAATGACATTAAAGTAAATAATGTTACATTTGCTTACAAGGAAGAGAAAATCTTAGACGAAGTTAGCCTCGCAATCAAGAACAAGGAAATGATTGGTTTATGGGGCAAAAGTGGTTCCGGAAAATCCACTCTATTAAAATTGATCATGCGTTTCTTTGATGTAAATAACGGAAGCATTACACTAGATTCAAAAGATAAAAGTATCAACGTAAAAGAAGTGAATACTTCTTCTTTACGTAACAGTATCAGCTATATGACACAAGATACGTTCTTATTTGAAGATACGATTGCGAACAACATCAAGTTAGGTAATCCTGAGGCATCCTATGATGAAATGGTAGCCGCAGCGAAAAAGGCATCCATTCATGACTTTGTCCTAACACTTCCAGAAGGGTATGAAACAAATATCAATGAATTAGGAGCAAACCTTTCCGGTGGTGAAAAACAACGTATCGGTTTAGCCAGAGCATTTATGCATGATGGCGAGATGTTATTGCTAGATGAGCCGACAAGTAACCTAGACAGCTTAAACGAAGCAGTAATTCTAAAGGTATTAAAAGAAGAATGTCAAGACAAGACAGTAGTCTTAGTATCTCACAGAGCGTCCACAATGAACGTAGTAGACAGAATCTATAAGATGAAACAAGGAAGAGTTTCCTAGTTCTTGTGTGGGTACACATTTTTAGTGTGTTGGCATTGCTTTTTAAAAAGTGTTTCAAAATAAAAATAGGAGGACGTGCATACAGTCATATTGCACGAACCTCCTATTTTTGTATTTGAAGACAGTGTTATTTCTTACGATATTCACAGATCAGGTTGTTTACGCAGTCACAGAATTCTGGGTTGGCTTGTTTAAAGTAGTAGAGGACACGGTCTATGATATCGTTTTTACATTGTGCAAGTTCAACAGCAATGTTGTCACATAAGGCGAGACGTTCGCATTTATTTAGTGAGAGATAGTGCTCTCCAGCTTGTTGAAAATCATTTGGATAATCAATCGGAGCCCTTGTAGGAATTCCGCTAACGCAGAAGGAATCAGAAGTAGGTATTGGATAAGGATATGGCCGATTGTTATTTAGGCTGTTTGGAGAGTAGTTAATAGGTTCTGGATTGAATTCATAAGTAGCTTCTCCATCCCGCTCATTGTTGCAGACAGGAGAGATTGGCCGGTTTACTGGAAGCTGCGCAAAGTTTGTTCCAAGACGATGGCGCTGCGTATCAATGTAGGAGAAACTACGTCCTTGTAACATTTTGTCAGCAGAAAATTCAACACCCGGAATGATATTGCCAGGACAAAATGCCATCTGTTCCACTTGGGCAAAGAAATTCTTCGGATTTTCTGTAAGTGTCATCATGCCGACTGGAATAAGAGGAAATTGATCTTCCGGCCATATCTTTGTATCATCTAATGGATTAAAGTCGAGACAGTCATAATCGTCGGGATTAAGGAGTTGAACATTTAATTCCCATTTTGGATAGTTACCGCATGCAATGGCATGATGCAGATTTTCAACTGCAATATCCGGATTTGTACCGGCAAGTTTATCGGCCTCAAACCGATTGATGGTCTGGATACCTTGTTGTGACTTCCAATGATATTTGACAAAGACACGTTTTCCCTTTGCATTTACCCATACATAGGTGTTTACACCAAAACCGTCCATATACCTGTAATCTTTGATTGTTCCACGGTCAGAATATACCCATGTGATCATATGAGTAGCTTCAGGCATTAAGGAGACAAAGTCCCAGAAACGCTCAGGGTCTCTCATGTTTGTGTCAGGAGAAGGTTTCAATGCATGGATGACATCAGGAAAACGGATGGCATCGCGAATAAAGAAGACAGGGAGATTGTTGCCAACAATATCGTAATTACCACAGTTTGTATAGAATTTTACTGCAAATCCACGAGGGTCCCTTACTGTATCCGCCGAGCCTTTAGAACCGATGACGGTAGAAAAACGAACCCCCACTTTTGTACGTTGCCCAGGTTTTTGTAAGAAATTAGCCATAGTATAGTTTGACATACATCGACAGCATTCAAAATAACCAAATGCACCAGCACCCTTGGCATGTACGACGCGTTCTGGAATTCTCTCACGATCAAAATGCGCAAGTTTATTATGAAGTTGTACATCTTCCATAAGAACAGGACCGTTGTTGCCAACTGTCAGTGAATTGTTATCGTTGGCAATTGGGACTCCTAGGCTATCTGTTTGGTATTCACCGCATTTATTATGCTTACTATCCATAGAATACTCCTTATAATATGAGCTCTTCATACTAGAGTATGTAAAATTGTCAAGATGTAGAACGAAAAGGATGAAATTACCAGCAATATATTCTTATAAAGGACTGTGGCAGTGACGATATATATTTGTGTAGAGATACATATAAAAATGTATTAAAAAAGATAGGGAAAGTAGGGAAAAAATGAATAGTAATTTCAATACTAAGGTTGCAAATCGATCGGTACTGTTATTTATAACAGTGATGGACATCGTGATGGGAACAGGCTACTTGCTAGAAGGACTTAAGGGGAGACTATCATCTGGTTTTATCAAATTTTTCCTAGTAACGATGGTAGTATCATTAGGAGTAAGTTGGGCTGTATATTTGAGAAATAATGAGTCGGAAGCATTTCGTCACGTATCAATTATCGGATTTGGTATCATCTATGCATCAGCTGTCTTTATGGGAACGAATGATATCATCTTTACAATGGCATTTCCAACAGGAACATTATATATCTTATACTTTGATTTAGCATTCTTTATAAGATCTTGCTCGGTTGTATTCTTGATTAACCTTGCAAGTGTTATCCGATATTTTATGAGAGGTGCTTTTCCATCAGGAGCAGAACCAAGCTTTTCATTAACTGTATTTCAATTAGGTTCCATTGGTATGACACTAATTGTTCTTAGCTTTATCATCTATATTACAAATCGTCTGAGTAAGGAACGATTAGATGCAGTGCAAGAAGAACAAGAAAAAACAACAGCATTATTAGACGATGTACTTCGTGTGGCAGCAGCTGTTAAGAAAAATTCCTATGATGCGAATACGCTTATTACAGAATGGGATGAGTCAACAGGAACAGTAATAAATGCATTAGAACATATTGCAACAGGAAATAATCAAAATGCTGATAGCATTGAAAGTCAGACGGTTATGACAAGTAAGATTCAAGAAATGATCAGTCATACAAAGAAAAGTTCTGATGAAATGATTCAAATTGCAAAAGAAAGCGTTGGAGCAATTGACAGTGGTAAATCTTCTATTATGAATCTGAAGGAGAAAGCAGGACAGATTGAAGAAGCCAATAAGAGTGTAATTAATTCTATGGGAACATTAATTACCAATGCAAATGACGTTGAAAGTATTACAAAAGATATCTTCAGCATCTCAAGCCAGACAAACTTACTTGCACTGAACGCATCGATTGAAAGTGCAAGAGCAGGGGAAGCTGGAAAAGGATTTGCAGTAGTAGCGGAAGAAATTCGTGTGTTAGCAGATCAGACAAGAGAACTTACAGAAAATATCAAGACAATCGTTGCATCTCTTCAAAACAACGCAGATCAAGCACAAAACGTTGTAAAAGAGGTAATCGAAGCAACCAATGAAGAAAAAGATTTGATTGCAATTGCAGAGGGTAATTTTACAGCAATCGAAACGAAAATGAATGCTCTTAACGACAATGTAGAAGTAATTAATGGCCAGGTAAATAACATCTTAGTTTCCAATAATGAAATTGTAGAAAGTATCGAAAGCATAAGCGAAGTAAGTATAGAAGTAACAGAAAGTACAAATAATGCAGTTACAATTGGTAGAGAAAACTATGAGAAAGCAGAGCAGGCAAAAGCCTTAATGCAAGAACTTTTATTCCAGGCAGAAGAGCTAAATAAATATAATGTAGAAGAATAAATAGACAAGCCACGTTGTGTATGTTAAAAAGCACAATGTGGCTTGTTCCTTTTTGGGTACATTAGTTGTATATGAAAAATATGGTGACTATAATAGTAAAGAAGGCAAAAAAGGAGTGAAACAAATGAAAGTATTATTAGTAAATGGTAGTCCCAAATCAAATGGATGTACATACACAGCACTAGAGGAAGTAGCAAAAGAACTGAATAGAAACGGCATTGAAACAGAGATATTTCAACTGGGAGCTGACCCCGTTGCAGGTTGTATCGGATGTGGAGTTTGCTTAAAGACTGGAAAATGCTTTAGAAATGACTTAGTAAATGATTTCTTAGAGAAAGCAAAAGAAGCAGATGGCTTTGTTTTTGGCTCACCGGTACATTTCGCAGCAGCCTCCGGTTCCTTAACAGGATTCTTAGATCGTGCATTTTATGGAAGAGGCGGATTATTTGCAGGAAAATTAGGAGCAGCAGTCGTAAGCTGTAGACGTGGTGGTGCAAGTGCCGCAATTGATCAAATCAACAAGTATTTTTCAATCAGCAATATGCCTATCGTGTCTTCACAGTATTGGAATATGGTACATGGCAATACACCAGAGGAAGTAAAACAAGATTTAGAAGGTATGCAGACGATGCGTACATTAGGTCTTAATATGGCATGGTTATTAAGATGCATCGATGCCGGAAAGAAGGCAGGAATTGCTCTTCCAGAACGTGAAGCAGGAGTAAAAACAAACTTTATCAGATAAAGATAAACTTCACATAAAATTCACTTGGAAATAATTGACAGCTCCTTTGTCCTAAACTATAATTAATATGGTTGCAAAAGATATGCGCAGTATAAATTATGATGGTTAAAGGAGTTGTATCAAAATAATCGAGACAAATGCAGTACAAAAAAGTTTATCGATGTTGGATGTAGTTCGATCGGAACTCCATAACATAATCGTAAATGAAGATGATTTCGAGGTACGGCAACCAATCTTGAAGCGTTATAAGGACATCGTAGAAGTGATTGTTGAAGAAGATAACCATAGTGTAGAGGCATATTCTTTACTAGCGGTAATTGCAAATGAGTTAAGACTAGGTAATGAAGTCTCAATTGGTTATCTTACCAATTGTTATACGAGGATGGAAAAACATTTTTCAAAAGAAGAGTACGCTATATGGGCAACTAATATGGCGTATTTTTATTTGGAAGAAGGGTCTTTACAACAGGTAGAATCGGCCAGAAATCTGCTGGATCAGGCAGTAAGTCAGGAGATTTTATTTCCTCAAACGTATTATGCTTATGGAAGGACGTTGTATGAACTGAATGAATTTGAAGAGGCGTCCAAACAGTTTCACAAGTGCTACACCCTTACGAAAGACAAAAGGTACCGTTTTAATGAGGCAGTCAGCTTGATTAAATGTAGCAAGCCTGAGCAGGCAATTAAGCTATTAAAAGAGATTCACAGCTATCCATTTAAGACGAAGCTGGATGCGAAGATTACATGTGTTTTAGGAGTAGAATTAGCACATCAGGGAAGAATTTTAGAAGCAAAGAAACTTGCAAACCAGTTGTACACAAGCTCATTTCTTGAGTTTGCAATTGATGAGATGGAACTTGCAGATTTTATGTATCTCATCGAGAATTATAGTGCAGCCAAAGAGCTTTACGAGCAGTGCAATCATTATTTGATCGATGCAAAGTGGATCAGCCGCTATTTTTATACACTCAATTGCCTTGGGTTGAAGGCAGTGGCGGCAAAGAAAATGAAAGCAATAAAAAAAGGAATTCGCAGTTCCCTCTTAGATGTAAAACATCGTAAATCATTGTTTGATGAAATCTCAGAGAGAGAAGAATACATAGAAATAGAGAAACAGAGACTAAAGAATATCAAGGATGGCTACAGTCAAGTATTTGATAATAATGTAAAGCCACCGCTAGAGATACATTATGACATTCAATATTGTTGCTTTTTAATCGGATGTCCAAGACATGGCTTGCGTTAGTTGGCAGGCAACCATAAAACTAAATAATTTATTAGGCGTATCACCAAGTGGTGATACGCTTTTTTAGTTGATAGTCGTAGCTACTTCGGTTTCTTTATAGTGCCTTGACATAAGTGTCAGTACGAGTCTGCTTATGAACATCATGATCAGTGCAGAGATAATATAAAGGATGATTAATTTTCCGTCTAAAGCGGTAAACAGGCCGCCAAAGATAATCTGTCCAAGAGGCATAAGGGAAGCACTTACGGAACTTACCAAAGCCATGATTTTGCCCATTTTATCCTGAGGCGTTTGTAGCTGCATAAAGGTCATACATATGATGTTTAACAGGGCAAGCAGGATGGAAAATAGGAATCCAATAAAGGTAAATAACACGTAGCTAAGATACGATGGACCAGAAGGATTCATAAATATCGTCAAAGTTGGAAGTCCCATTAATAGAACGACTACGGCAATCAAGCTGAAGTAAAGATGGATCTTTGCCATTGGAATATGTTTGCTTGCAAATCCGACTAGTATGGAACCAGTAATCATGCCAACATAGATAAAGCCTTCACTGATACCATAAAGCTGGCTTGAAATACCAAAGATGACTTTCTCAATATAAGGGAATCCCACGGTGTAAAGAGGAGTCAAAAACAAGTTAAGGCTTGATGCAACAAGTATCATGTAGAGAATCAAACGCTGCTCGTGAATTAAGTAATGGATGCTTTCCTTTAAGTCAGAAGAAATCGTATGCAACGTACCTTTTTCCATGACTGTCTTTTCAAATGGTATGCTTAAGAACAGCTCCATAATAGCTGAAAATATAAAGCTAATGATGTTGATTAAGAACACGACTTTGATTCCGAAGAAACCATACAAGAATCCAGCAGCAACAGGACCCGTAAGGGAGGTAACAGCTGAAATCTCATTTACGATGCTGTTAGCAGAAGCAAGGTTTTCCTTTCCCGTAATAGCAGGAATGGAAGCACGAACCGTTGGATCGTAAAAACTCTGGATGAGAGCCAGTGTACATAATACGATACCGATTAGAACAATCTGGTTCGATACTGCAGAAGAAAATAAATAAAATGCTAAAAGCATAAATCCTGAGAAGAAATCAAGGATGACCATAATATGCTTTTTGTTCTTTCGATCTGCAAGAGCACCACCGATTGGTGAGAATATAATTTGAGGGATAATGCTTAGTGCAAGCAAGGTAGAGAAGATGGCGGCGGATCCCGTCAAATCCAGTATGTACAAAGAAAGTGCATAACGTTGCAGAGCGTTTCCAAAAAGTGAGATTAGCTGACCGATAGCCAGTATTGTAAAATCCTTAGTAAACAGTTTGTTTTTAGATTCTGATTTCATAATATACCCCTTTCTATAATGAAAAACTGAACCAAAGTTCATTTTCTGATTTGGATTATACTGGAAATAAAATACAATGTCAATAGAAAACTGAACTTTAGTTCAGATTATTGACATCGTACAAAGAGATGGGTAACATAAGAGTAACTAGCGGATAGGAGGAGCACAGGATGCAAAAAAGAAGTATTGAAAGTCGTGAAAAATTATTGAAAGCAGCCTATGAGCTATTTTCTGAAAAAGGATATTATTATACGAATACAAAGGAAATCGTAAAGCGTGCCGGAATCTCCATCGGAAACTTTTATAATTATTTCAAGGATAAAGGGGATATTTATAACGAACTCGCACGTGAGTATATCGAAGGTTCTGAGAAGGCAATCGCAGGATTATTAGAACAACTAAAAGGACTTGATAAAGAAGAAGGACGAGCGTTTTTAACTGAATTTATGCATCGTCAATTACAGAGGGCAACAGCATCTGGAAACTTCTTTGATGATTCAACAATTATTGCAAAAGAGAGCACGGATCTTATCGATATAATTCGAGAAGGAGAAGCAAGGGTCACTAACGTGTTTGAAGAATTTCTTAAAGGACAGTTTACAAAAAAGCCAGAGATCTCCTATGCGGTAATGGCGCGAATGCTTTATGTTACGACCAATGAAGTTATGAACGATATGATTAACATTGAAGATGAAGAATATCGTCGGGAATATATCCAAACTTTAGTGGATTTTATTATGAATTATGCCTATGAATAATTGCTTGTGTTTCTATTAGTACAGCTCTATACTTAAAGTATGAAAGATTTGTTTTTTTAGGAGGACAACATATGAGAAAGATAGCTAAGAAAATCGAAGTACCTTACATATTGTTATTTGTTGCAGGAATCACAGTGGGTTGCTTGGCCTTTTTTATGAGTCTGAATAAAAAAACGGTTACTTTTGATGTAAAGCCTCAGAATGTAGAATATATGACGGTGAGCGGTTATTCAATTCTGCATGGGAAAACGAAGAAGATAACGGATCTGACAATGATCAGTCGTTTACTGGAAGAAGCAAAAGAGGAACCGTTTTATTATTGGGGAAGTAAAGAGAAACGCTTAAATCAACATCAGGTAGAGAAAAGTAGCAGTAATTTATGCTTTTCATTTTATGATGAGAATGATCAGTGCATTGGGAAGATTTTAAAAGATGAAGTTTGTGGTGGCTACGTAACAGAAAAAAGTGATGGGTATTACATATTTAGCGGAGAAGAAGAGGAACTTAAAGAGGCAGCAGGAACTATTATTAAAACGTTGAAATAGTGATAGGAGAATGGTATGAATCAGAGGAAGATCGCGAATATTATTATAAAGATTGAACATTTGATGTGACAGATTACAAATAGCCTGTTATAAAAATGAAAAACACCCAGGAACTGTTAGTAATAAACTAACGTTCCTGGGTGTTTTTTAAGTCTTAGGAAACTTATTTGTTCTCGTTTTCTTTTTTAGCAAGGGAAAGAATGTCTTTTATTTCTTCCGCAGGCATGTTTGTGAAGTTACATAATTCTTCGATAGAAGCAGTGTGTCCTAATGTTTCTGCTAATGCTTTTTGTGCTTCGTAGATTAAGTTGGATTTTGCAACGATTGTGCTCTCAATGTCATTTTCTTCTGTGTTTTCATCAATGAATTCGATCATTGCCTGATCTACAGAAGCAAGAAGTGCTTCAGGAACTTCAGTTGGTGTGATAGAAGCATTTGCAAGACTTTGGATTCCACAGAGGAGTCCGATGTTACCTTCCTGGATTAAGTCTTCTAAATTAACATTGCGGGAAGCATATGTCTTTGCGTGGTCGATTACTTTACGTAACCATTGATCGGAAATCTTAGAAGTTACGGAAGTGTCACCGTTTAGAAGTCTTTCATAGAGTCCGTATTCTTCTTCTTCAGAAAGGACAGGGAGCTCATTGATATCCTCCATATACATTTGGAAGAATAATGATTCAGCAAGTGAATCACTGCCTTCTTCTTCCGTTTGTTCCTCTTCGGATTCTGTTTCTTGCTCTTGTGATTCTTCTTGTTCTTCTAGTTGTTCTTCTTCATCTGTCGGTGGATGTAAAAGGTATTGGTATACCATTTCTTCCTGTTCGTCAGTTAAATCCATATCTTTAAAATAAGTCTTTATGTCATCTCGTTTGACTGGTTCGCCTGAAACACGAACAATTTCCGCAACCGAGCGTAATGTTTCCATAAAATTAGATTGATTGCTCATAATATCCTCCATACTGTCTTGATTATATCCCATATTATCATTTCTAATACAAGAAAGTAAAGGGGGGACACACAATACTTGACGAAAAATGAGATAATTAGTATTCTAATACATAATATACGAGAGAGAGGTTGATTATTTGGAGAAGCAAAAGATTAGAAATGGTTGTTTGTTATTTTTAACATCAATTATTTGGGGGATTTCTTTTGTGGCACAATCGGTAGGAATGGAGCATGTTGGACCATTTACGTTTACCGGAGTCCGCTGTACATTAGGAGGAATCGTCTTATTACCGTACATAGCAATTCGAAATCGAAATCGCATTCAAATTAAGGAAGAAAAAGAAAAAGACAATAAGACAGTATTGGTAGCTGGGCTCGTTTGTGGCGTTCTTTTGTTTTTAGGAACCATGTTCCAACAAACTGGGATTATGACCACATCTGCTGGAAAAGCAGGTTTTTTAACGGCACTGTATATTATCCTTGTACCTATGATTGGATTGCTGTTTGGAAAGAAAGCAGGAATACGGTTGTGGATCAGTGTGTTGCTTTCTTTGGGCGGCCTTTATCTTCTATGTATGAAAGAAAGCTTCGTCTTGAGACAGGGAGATATTCTGCTAATCATTGGAGCAGTCGTATTTTCGGTTCATATCTTGGCCATTGATCATTTTACCAATAAGGTAGATGGAGTGAAGATGAGCTGCATTCAATTCTTTGTCTGTGGATTATTAGGAATCGTATGTATGTTTATTTTTGAGGAACCGAAACTTACGGCAATTATCAATGCATGGCAACCAATTATCTATTCGGGAGCGCTTTCTTGCGGAATTGGCTATACGCTTCAGATCGTAGGGCAAAAGGGAATGAATCCAACGGTGGCCTCCTTACTCTTAAGTTTGGAAAGCGTTAACGCGGCAATTGCAGGATGGCTGATTTTGGGACAAAAACTTAGTCAGACGGAACTGTTTGGATGCTTGCTTGTATTTATAGGAATCATTATTGCGCAATTACCCAATAGAAGAGCGGTATCCGTAAATGCATAAAACGATAGGAAGTTACAAATCATGATTTTATATGAAACATTTTATATAGAAGGAGAGCAGTAAAGTAAATGATAAATATCATGATTTGTATAAAGGACTTATAAAGGCATATTACGATAGCCACTTTGAGGATGAATTTGCAAAGCTTTTAAAAGAATTTGATGATAAGGAAGAAGCAAAAGCAGTTCTTGCAACCTTGTGTGGTGTGGAGGAGATTAAAACAAAGGATGACAATGAATTCGTATATAGGTTAATCAATGCCATAACAAAGCAGCAAGTAAGAGATAAGATAGTGCTAAAAGTTAGTGCTTGTAGTGAAGATTGTGAGACAACGGATGGCAAGAGTAAGTGTATGAGTACTTGTCCATTTGAAGCGATAAAGAGAGACGAAAAGACAGGAGATAAAAGGATTGATGGAGATTTATGCATGTCCTGTGGCAGATGTGTCAGTATCTGTGATCAAGGACATTATATGGATGTTCCGCAAGCAATGCCAATTATGGACCTGTTAAAGAATAATGAGAAAGTAATTGCAATGGTTGCACCGGCAATTGCAGGGCAGTTTGGTGAAAATGTAACGTTAGATCAACTACGGGAAGCATTTATCAAAATTGGCTTTACAGATATGTTTGAAGTTGCCATGGCCGCGGATGTATTAAGCATGAAAGAAGCTATGGAATATAACGAGTTTGTCAATGATAAAGGCGACTTTATGATTACTTCTTGCTGTTGTCCAATTTGGGTCGGAATGCTTAAGAAAAATTATCATCAAATCGTGAAAGATGTCAGCCCATCCGTATCTCCTATGGTTGCTATGGGGCGTATTATAAAAGCATTAAATGGTGATGTGAAATGTGTATTCGTTGGGCCATGTATTGCCAAAAAAGCAGAGGCCAAAGAACCAGATATTTCGGATTCTACGGATTATGTATTGACGTTTGAAGAAGTCAAATTGATCTTTGATGCATTTGGAATCGATCCAGCAAAACTAAAAGGTGTGCCAACTTTGGAATATGCTTCTACAGGCGGAAGGCTGTATGCTAGGGCTGGCGGCGTAAGCGAGGCAGTCTTTGATGTGATTGACCAGATGTATCCGGAGAAGAGGAAACTATTCAGTTCTCTTCAGGTAGATGGAGTTGCTGATTGCAAGAAGATGTTAGATGAACTTGTTCAAGGCAAGGTACGTGCAAGCTTTATTGAAGGGATGGGCTGCAATGGAGGATGCGTCGGTGGTCCGAAAGCATTGATTCCAAAAGAAGAAGGACGAGTTTTCGTAGATAAAGAGGCTCATGATTCAGCCATTAAGATGCCAATGCATAGCGAGATTATCGAAGAAATCCTTGAAAATATCGGTATCAATGATTTGGAAGCTCTTCGTAGTGACCATAGCATGTTTGAACGGAAATTTGAATAAAGAGTAAGAGAAGGCTGTTGTATAGTCAAGCATTGAGAGGCTTGGCTGTGCAACAGCCATTTTACGACATTGCTGTCAAAAAATAATACACAAGAAAATTTAAAAAAATAGTTTGTCCGCTGTCACAAGAATTAAAGCAATACATAGTATATATAGTGTAATGAAGCTTAGCGGGGGTGAGAATGGAAAGTAGAAGACCAAAGAAGTAACATGGCAAAAAGCACATTTCGACAAACTAATTTCTACATATTATAACAAGTAAAAAAGAGTAGCGAACTAGGATAACATAGCAAGTATAGCCCTGTCTTATTAGGCACAACAATGTCCCATCACTAACAGTAGTAGACTGGGAACCAGTATTTCATGTTGCTATCGTATTCTAAATCGAGCTACTCTTTTTTAGTGTATAATTCTATACGCTTGATGAGAGTTGCTTTTTAGATAGCAAACGAGTACACTATTGAGGAGTTACATATATTAGAAACTTATGTATGGAGGGATAAAATGGAGTTAGTGTTAGAGGGAATTGAAAAAGATTTTGATGATAAAAAGGTATTAAAAGGAGCTTCCTTTGTATTTGAGCAAGGAAAAATATATGGCTTATTAGGAAGAAATGGTGCAGGAAAAACAACGTTATTTAACTGTATCAGCAAGGAAATCACTTGCGATGGAGGAACTCAGTATTTAAGGGATGACTCTGGAGAAAAGATGGAACTTGACGAAGTCGGCTTTGTATATGCGAATCCAGTATTACCAGAATTTTTAACAGGATATGAATTTGTAAAGTTCTTTATTGACGTAAACTATGAAAAAATCAAAGACCTTAGAACGATAGACGAATATTTACAGCTAGTACGATTAGATAAGGAAGACTGGCATCGTTTGATCAAAGATTATTCAACAGGAATGAAGAATAAGATACAGATGCTAATGTTATTTATCAAAAAGCCCCTTGTTTTATTATTGGACGAGCCACTTACTAGTTTCGATGTAGTAGTAAGCCATGAGATGAAAGAATTACTAAAATCCATGAAGAAGGACCACATCATTATCTTCTCAACCCATATTCTTCAACTGGCAACTGATATTTGCGATGAGATTACAATCCTTAATAATGGTGTTCTTAGCGGTATGGATGAGCAAGCATTAAAAGAGGATGATTTTGAACAGAAAATATTTGAAATACTAGAAGATAAGGATGAACAAGCAGGAGGTGCAAAATAGTATGTTACATACATTTTTGACCATGCAGTTTATCCTGTTTACGATTTCAGCAAATGTATTCATATACCGCCTTCAGCATGTGCCAATTTTAGGAAAGAAGATTAAGGGCCATTGGTATTCTGAGCAGGGGATAAAAAGTCTGTTTGGTGCATTGGCAATTGTACAGAAAATCTTCTTTCAGTTTGTAAAAAAGGCGTTATACGTGCTTGTATTTATAATTCTTCCAATTGTTGTAATCAATAAGGTTTGTTTTGATAAAGGATTGGTACCAGGGGAAAAAGAAGCTTGCTTTCTATACTTATTTATGTTTCTTAACTTGCTTTATGGAGCATTTTTTAATATATCGAGCATGAATGTAGACCAAAATGATTATGTCATGCTAAAACAGATGAAAGTTAATCCGAAGACTTACTATTTAGGAAATATGTTAGTGAAGATTATCGGAGAGAATATCCCGTTTATAGTGGCCTTTTTAATAGGAAGTTTAATACTTGAGGTAAGAGTTATTCGTTTGCTTCCCTTATTACTTCTTCTAATAGGGATGCGATTTTTTGGAGAAGCAACGGCTTTGTGGGTGTTTAAGAAGTATAAAGTCAATTATAAGTCTATTGATAATAAAGTATTTTTGGCCGTTTCCATCGTGATCCTTCCGTTAGCGTATGGAAGCTTACTCCTGCTTCATTGTGCACCTATGATATCTAACTATCTATATTCACCAGTTACATGGATTGTCGTTTTACTTGCAGGCCTTGTAGGCATTTATTATGTGACGACATATGACGAGTATCATAAAGTGGCAAATGGATTGGTTAAGATTGAAAAATTCCAAGGTAGCGATGAAATGTTAAAAGAGATAGGAGAAGCAGGTATTGGTATCAAGGATGGAGATATTAAAAAAGAGGATATCCATACGAAAAAATATGATCATTTAAAAGGATATGAATATCTTCATGCCATCTTTTTCGACCGCCATAAACGGCTTGTAAGACGAAAATGGAAGATAAAGATGATCTGTATTAGTGTTATTTCAGTTGTTGCAATTATTTTTGCGTTTATATTCCGAAATACTGATATGGTCAAGGATGCAGTAGATACTATAGACCAGGCACTTCCAGTCTTTTTATTTGTGTTATACTGCATTTGCAGCGGTGAGAAATTATGTAAGGCGTTATTCTATCATTGTGATATTTCGCTATTAAAATATGGGTATTATAGAGAATCTAAGACATTACTTGATAATTTTAGAATACGATTGCGTTATTTGGTAAAATCAGATTTAGAGCCATCTTTATTAATTTGTGTGAGCATGGCACTTTGTATGGTGGCAGTGGGAAGACCGTGGAAAATCATAAGTCTGCTTCCGATGTTTATGACGGTGCTATTGTTGACTGTATTTTTTGACATTTATCAATTATTTTTATATTATGTATTTCAGCCATATCTTGAAGATTACGCTACAAAAGGAATGGGATATACGATCTGCTCTACGTTAATGTACTGGCTATGCTGGGGAACGTTGCAAATAAAAGTGGGATCGATTTGGTTTACACTTGCAGTTGCAGCAATTACGATTATCTGTATTCCACTTTCCTATGTGCTGATCTACAAACTGGCACCAAAAAGATTTAAATTACATTAGAAGTTACTAGTTAGGAGACTATTTATGACAACGATTTATTTTGTGACACCTGCAAAAGAGGAAGAAAAGAAGGCAATTGTGACGGATTTTCTAAAAGATCAAGGAATTGATGTAATCTTTTCAAGTCCTTATCGAAGTGCGGTAGAGACCATTCGTGAGTTCGGCGTAGAACAGGAGATTCCGATGTACGTTGTAAGTGAATTTTCTGAAATAGAACAAAACAATGAGCCATTTGAAACAATGGAAGAAGTAGAAGAGCGCATGATTGATGGACTAGCTATGCTTGCCACAAATGAAGAAGGAAAGACGATAGTTGTTTGTACTCATCCAATTGCATTAGGGAGTGCAATTCACTATTTTGATGAGACATTTACAGAGGAAGATACCAACCAATTAAAAGAAAATGCTCCATCCATTGTGAAATTTGTTTTAGATGGAGAAATATGCAAAGACATTGAAGTAATAAAGGCAATCTAGGAAGATATTACCTCTTAAATAAACATTTGGTAACCTGTATAATTAGTATGACTGTTTTGTGGAGGATATATATGGACTTGAAAAAAATGGAATATTTTATAGCTGCCGCAGAAGAGGGAACCTTCACAAAGGCAGCGAGTAGGTGTTATATCTCTCAAACAGCTATTAGTCAGCAAATAGCTGGACTAGAAAAAGAATTGGACGTTGCCCTATTTGACCGAAGCAATTACAGACCTAAGTTAACAGTTGCAGGAACAAGATTTTATGAATGCTGTAAACAGATTTTTTCAGATTTAGACGCAGCTATTGAAGAAGTTAAAACTCTTGATAGAGTGAACAAAAAGGTACTTAATATCGGGATTACAGATTCGTTTCATCGAGTTATGTTAACGTCGCTGCTAAAAGAGTATGTGAAAGAATATCCAGATGTAACGATTAATCTATTTGAACATACAGTTAGAGAGTGCGTAGACAAACTGAAAGAGGGAAAACTAGATATTTTATTTTCATTATGTGAAGATATGAAAAGTGAGACGAATCTGGAGGTTTGTCAGCTATATATTGAAAAGATATGTATTGTCATTCCACAAAATCATAGGTTTGCAAACCGAAAAACAGTTAAGGGAAATGAACTCAAAGAGGAAGAGTTTGTTGTGTTTTCACCTAAGGTTTCACCTAGCATATATCGCTCGTTTCAGAGTGCCTGTAAAAAAGATGGGTATGTTCCTAAGGTTGCACAGACCGTGCAGTCCCCATGGGATATTACGCTTATGGTCAGTTTGGGAAAGGGAATTGCGATTTGTTCAGAAGAAATTCGTTTAGACCACACATTATTACGAACAGTTCGGCTGGAGGATTCGGCTCATAAGGGAGAGTACTGTCTCGTAAAAACCCAAAATAACACTACAAAAGAGGTCAAGGATTTTATCGATATCTGCATTGAGAACTGCAAAAAGGGATAAAATTCGATAACAATAATCATCATAAGTAAAACTTATGATGATTATTACATATTTCTATTATCTTTTTTCAACAAAATAATGTATAGTATAACCATAGTGAATAACTACTTCATCCATAGAAAGTGTGTATGAGACATATGAGAAGAGCGTGAACATTGTTTTATCTGCTTTTTATGTATAGTTTACACTATAAAACATATAAACGTTTCGTTTAAATCCTTTTTATAATAAATAGTCCCTTAATATTTATTATAGTCCCTATTATATAGCTTTCTATATAAAAAACCTTTAATTTATTATAACATATAACTCCCTTAATATATGTTATAGGTAAAATGATGAACTCCCTATCATCATTTACAAAAAAAACAGGCGAAGAACTCTCCCTAAGTTCTTTGCCTGTTTTTTTAATTGTTAGGAAATTTCTCTGTCGAGCTCTTTCCTAACAATTAAAAATGCCCCAAAAAGCGGGGCGTATGTGGAACACACACTTTGTTCTGTATATTTATGTACGATTAAAGAAAAAAGTAGGAGTGTAACTTACAGTCACACTCCTACAATAATAAATAGTCCCTATTTTATTGAAGAAAACTAAGCGTTTTCTATAATTCGTTCATAAGATTTTGTCCCTTTGTACACTTCATCTTTGAATACGTTTTTCTTATACTTCACAACACGGTATATGTGGTAAATCATGAAACCTACATTTGTCGCTAAAGAAACGGCGCTTACAAGGAAAAGAGCAGTTTCATTATGGCTGCTTGCTACTGCAAAGCGTGATTCGCCAACAAAGCTTGGAACTGCCATTGTGAACATCATCCAAGCGGCTAACGTATGCGCTCTATGTTGTAACCATGCTCCTTTAGAAAATGTAAATGCTACGATAGTTGGAGCAACTAACAGTGCTAATCCTGCGTAGAATGCGTGATCAGAAACGCAGTTGTATACATAAGCAAAGTTCCAGATATCATAAGCGATAATCCAGCCAGCAAACATATCAGGCCAAATCATATCTTTGGAATTCTTCTTGCTGATGTAAATACCACTCCATCCACAAATCATAATAATGTTTAGGATACCGGCAATTCCATTCATTATGTTCCATGGCCCCCCGACCATCATTACGCCATCGACCATCCCGTTCAGATTCACACACTCAAAATCACGAAGCACAGCTTCTGCAATGTTGAGTGCAAGAATTACTGGTGGGAACATAAGCCAATACTTATTTGCTGCGGCCCCCTTTTTATGACGTAGGATAAAGAAACCAATACATCCTGCTAATGCAGAATAAACTTTTACCCAATGGAACCATGTTCCCGTACTTGATCCTGAGCCGGCTGTTGTCGGCCAGACAAAGAACGTTAGGAAAAGTGGAAGAATAAACAGGCAGAAGATTGCTGCCCACTTTGAACGTCGTGTCACTTCATTAAATAAGATTAATAAGGCAACAACGATGCAAAACATAATTGCCTGATACCAGGTAATTGATTCAAAGAAAAACATACGTACCTCCCTAAATTTAATCTTTTGTATGTTCCATCTAGCATGATACATGAATTGAATATTATAGTAAATAGTTAAAAATGTGGAAATATAGGATAAAATAAACAGTATTTACAGTTATGGTATAATAGTGCTAACAACGGTCTAGCTTATAAGTAGACACAAGGAGGCATACAGATGAAATTCACGACATTATGTTATATCGAGAAGGAAGACAACTATCTTATGCTGCATCGAGTTAAGAAAGAAAACGATGCAAATAAGGATAAATGGATCGGCCTTGGCGGGAAGTTTGAGCAAGGGGAATCACCAGAGGACTGCCTTTTACGAGAAATAAAAGAGGAAACAGGACTTACCCTTATAAACTATCGATTCAGAGGGATTGTAACCTTTATCTCAGATCAATGGGAAGATGAATATATGTGCCTTTATACGGCAGATGAATATGAAGGAAGCATTGGCTCATGTAAAGAAGGCGAACTTGAATGGGTAAGAAAAGAAAAGATTAACGAATTAAACCTTTGGGAAGGCGATCGACTCTTTTTAGACCTTCTTGCTGAGGATGCAGCATTCTTTTCGTTAAAGCTTGTATATCAAGGAGAAAGTCTTGTTGAGGCAGTGCTAAATGGAAAGGCGTTAGAGTTTTTTGAATTGTTAAATGAGGATGGGACAAAGACAGGAAAGATCAAGTCAAGAACACTGGTACATCAGGATGGAGATTTACATGGGACAAGTCATATCTGGGTTATGAGAAGGAATCCCAATGGCCAGCCAGAGATTTTGCTTCAAAAGAGAAGCAAGACGAAAGATGCATTCCCAGGATGCTATGATATCTCAAGTGCAGGACATATGGATCTTAATGAAACATTTCTCGAGACAGCGGTTCGTGAATTACGAGAAGAGCTTGGGATCGTGGCTAAGAAAGAAGAATTAAAATTCATTCATGACCATTATGGTTTTGTGGAAACTGAGTTTTACGGCAAGCCATTTAAAAATCGTGAGCTAAGCAAAATATTCTTATATGAAGTAAAAGACATGGATCAAGAGTTTGTCCTTCAGAAAGAAGAGGTAGAAGAGGTATGCTGGATGCCTTACGAAGAACTTGTAAGAGCAGTGGAGGCAAAAGAAATCAACCATTGCATTTTCCAAGATGAATTAAAATACCTAAAGCAATATTTATAAAAGTGAAAACGGGCAGGAACCTTGGTAAGCATAGGTGTTCCTGCCCATTTTGAATAGTTGTTGTTATTTATGTGGTTAGGGTTATGCGTCATATCGCTTCATAATGCCGATGCCTAATGCATGAGGTCCAGTATGGCAGGCAGTTGCTGCACCGATACGGGTCTTAAGGTAAGGAAGGCATTTGATCCCCATTAATTCTTCTAATTCCTGTTGGTACTCTTTGGCTTCTTCGAAATCATAGCCGGTACCGATAGAAAAATAATAGTCATCCTTGTTCAAGTTATTTTCTTCAAAATGCTTTTTACATAAGTTTAAGATAGCAGCTTTCGCTTTTTTACGTGTTCTGGAGATACCACCTACATTCAGTTCGCCGTTTTTTAAGATGATCCAAGGCTTGATGCTTAATGTATTGCCGATGACAGCAGTCATCTTTCCGACACGTCCGCCTCGTTTTAAATAATCCATTGAATCGATGGTAAAAAAGATACGTCCAGTTTCTTTTAATTCATTAAGCTTTCCAACTGCGTCTTCAAA
This sequence comes from uncultured bacterium, assembly GCA_905214875.1. Taxonomy (GTDB): domain Bacteria; phylum Bacillota; class Clostridia; order Lachnospirales; family Lachnospiraceae; genus KM106-2. Next base: position 88,515 of record CAJMNR010000007.1, read on the forward strand.
TGAGATGCCAGCGTCATTCATGCGAACAGCTTCATTTACGAAAAGTGCTTGAGATACGGTGTTCTGCATAGAATTGATTACTTCAATCTTGGCATCTGGATATTCTTCTAGTACCTCGCTTTTTGCAGTTGTTGCAGAATTATAGGAACCAGAAAATAGGGTAGAGATACATATGCAGATAATAGGAATTCCTTCCTTTGCATATGGGGTAAATGTATCGATATAGTCTTGGATACTAGGTAGGGACGACTTTGGATAGGCTCCTTCCTCTACCATCTGACGATAGAATTCTGTATGATCGACCTCTTCACGTTCTTTTAAGAAATGTTCTCCATCAAATGAAACATACATGGGAACAATATGTACATCATGCGCATCGGTATATTCTTCAAATAAGTCACATGCGCTATCGCTAATTACTTTATACATGTTCAACTCACCTTAATATAGTATATTTTTTGTAGTGTTGATATTATAGCATGTAGTTTTCAATACTACAATATGAAATGCTATATTATTTATAAAAAGATTATAAAATCTGGGACACATTGTTTACTTGTTTGTTTACTTGTCTGATGTCGAAAATAGGAGTATAATTAAAAACTAATCAAAGGAATAGGAGTTTGAAATGGATAAGTTATTAAAAGAAAAATATACGAAGCTTGCCAATATGATGAATGAAAAGTCCTTATTACATGTGCCTGTGATTAGCAAGGTGCTAGATTGTTTTGAAATCATAATCACCGAACAAGAATTAGAATTTTTGTTAGCAATCGGGGAAAAGAAAGTTAAGGTTCAGGACTTAAGTCAGTACAGCGAATTAAGTGAAACGGATTACGAGGAATTTATACATAATGTATTTCATAAGGGACTGCTTTGGATTACTGAAGACAATGGAATAGAGGAAGCAGAGCTTGCACCAATCTTTCCAGGTTGGCTGGAAGTATCTTTGTTTGCAAAGGATATTACGCCAGAAAAACTCCAGCTGTTAGATAAGATGGTTGAGCTGCTTGAATTAGAGGAGAAAATCAATATCCCACCGGTCCGTCTGTACTGGAATCGATATAAGAAAAAGAAGATGGAAAATAATTGTCCACCCAATATGTCGATTGCGGTAAATACACAAAAGCCCAAAAAGAAAATTGAAGTTGGAAAGAAATTAGAGAGCGGCGTAAATCAGATTCTTCCGACAGGAGAAGTCTATACATTGCTTGAGAAGTACGGAAAAGAGAATAAGATTGCATTAGTAGACTGTTTCTGTCGAAAAATCAGCAAGGTGAAAGGACATGACTGTAACTTCCATCTTCCAATGGAAGCCTGTCTTGCAGTAGGTGATTTTGCAAAACAAATGGTAAAGTATCATGTTGGACGCTATATCTCATTTGAAGAGGCATTAAAAGTAGTAGAAGAGTGTCAAAGAAAAGGGGCAGTCCATACTGTATTCCATTATGGAACCGATTCCACGAAACCCGAAATCTGTATATGTAACTGTTGCTGGGATTGTTGTTGCCTGTTTGGAAGCTACAATGCAGGAGGTATCTCGAATATCTACGTAAAGGCCTATGCGAAGTCTGTCATTGTTGATGCGGAAAAATGCAATGGCTGTAATGCCTGCAATCATTTTTGTCCAACCAATGCGACAGGATTTGATAAAAAGACAGGAAAACTATATATGAACGATGAGTCTTGTGTTGGATGTGGCCAATGTGTAAGTAAGTGTACAAAGGGCGTTCGTATCATGGAACCAGGAGAACGAAGCGTATATATTAAGAGTTTGTCGAAGAAAGAGATTCGTGTAAAGAATTATGCAGGTATCGATCATGCATGAGTCTAGTGTGGCAAAGGAAATCTTTGATATTGTAAATGATGTTGCCATCGATAATGAATTGTCCATGGTGTCGAAAATTACAATAGAGCTTGGAGAATTCTCATGTATCCAGCAGCAAATGCTTACATTTGCATTTCAGATGATTTCAGAAGGCTCACTGATGGAATATGCCAAGCTGGAATATGAGATTGTAAAGGCAACCGCAAAATGTAAAGGTTGCGGCAATGTGTTTGATATAACGTTTACAGACAAGGTCTGCCCAGTCTGCGGACAAGTAAGTACGGAGTTCTTAACAGGGACAGAAGCAAATGTAAAAGACATAGAAGGAGAATAAGAATGAAGACAATTAATGTACAAACAGGAATATACAAGAGAAATGATGAAAAAGCAAAACAGGTAAATGATTTCCTACATACAAAAAATATTAAAGTTTTTAACTTACTAGGTACACCGGGTTCTGGAAAGACAACTTTGTTAGAACAGCTGTTATCAAGAATGGACAAGTCTAAGATTGCTGTAATCGAAGGTGACCTTTATACCGATCAGGATGCGCAAAGAATTGAATCATTAGGGGTAAGGACGGTGCAGTTAAATACAAAAGGTGCTTGTCATTTAGAAGCACAAATGATCGAAGAAGCATTAACAGAACTTGATCTTACAGGAATTGAAACCATTATTATCGACAATATCGGAAACCTTGTATGTACAGCAGAATTCAAAATCGGAGAAGATGTCCGTATTACCGTTTCCAGTGTAACCGAAGGAAATGATAAACCATTAAAATATCCATTGATGTTCCAGACAACAGATTTGTTAGTCTTAAATAAGATGGACATGGTAGCACTTACGAATTTTGATAAGGATAAATTCTGTGACGATGTTCATAAGCTAAATCCAAATTGCAAGATCATAGAATGTGCCGCAGTAAAAGGCGAAGGCGTGGATGAGCTGATTGCTTGTATGTCTAAGTAACGATAAGCGGACAATAATAAAGGCAAGGGAGCGTATGCTCCCTTGCCTTTGTTGTTATTCTTAGTTCGTAGCGATATAGTTTGCTATGTATTTACATAAGAGATCGAAAATAGCTTCTACAGTAGGAGCTTGCTCCATGAATTCAGCAGGGTTTCCAGCATAGCCAAGGGGAACTACCTTTCTTGTAGCTTCGCCACCTTCTAACCATTGCTTCATACTTTCGTTGTTGAGGGAATAATCAGGTAAGGTCTCAGCTAGTTTTTTATTTGGAACACCGGGATAAAAATAGTTCATGGCTGCAGTTTCATAAGCACCAGCGTGGATTTCAAAGGCATCTTCTTTTTTATCAAAGGATTCGTTTGGATACTCGGCACCATCAACTAGGACATACTCCTCCGTTCCTGATAGCTGGTACAAAGGAAGCTCGTATGGTTCAAGCAACAGTTTTATTTCCATTTGAAAGTCGGTATTTGCCTGCTTTATAGCTTCTAATATGGTTTGTACGTGTAGCGCATCGCCATGCTCATTGATACAATATATTTTGTCGAAGCCAAACTGGTGAAGGTTAGAAAAGATGTCGAGCAGGACTAATTTCATCGTTTCCGGTTTTAGGCTAAAGGTGCCAGGAAAGGCGTTTGTACAATGATTGATCCCCCAGTAATATGGTGGAGCAATTAGGCAATACTTACCCAGTTCCTCCAGTTCTACCTTGATTCTTTTACATACGGCATAACTAAAATAAATATCCGTTCCTAGTGGAAGGTGGGGACCATGTTGTTCAATTACTCCTAATGGAAACAATACGGGAACTCCCGCCTGTCCTTTTTTTTCAATTTCTGTCCAATTCATATCAGCCATTGTGTCTGCAAAAATAGATTCTCCCATAATCATTCTCCTTTTATTTGTAATAAAATGATTTAGTTACCGTTTTCAATTCTCTTTTGTAAAAACACTTTGGTTATGTAGATGGATTCTGTTATATAGTGGTATTATAACATATTAAAAGGAAAAAAGTGTAAAAAAGTATTACTTTCTTGCATTTTATATAATTTCTTGGCCATCAGGTTCTTATAGGTATGAATGATATAGTTTATTCATATTGTATAAGGGGGTGATTGCTTGGCAGACAGTGTTAGTATTACGGAAGTTAATAAGCGATTTGGTAGTCACGAAGTTGTAAAATCCCTTTCATTTTCAGTGAAGCAAGGTATTATTTTTGCCTTGCTTGGGGTCAACGGAGCCGGAAAGACCACCACAATCCATATGATTACTACATTGTTAAAGAAGTCCTCGGGCGGAATTATGGTAGAAGGACTGGACATAGATTTCGAAGAAAATGAGATTAAGAGGAAAATAGGAATCGTGTTTCAAGAGGATGTGCTTGATAGCAGTCTGACCGTCTCGCAGAATTTATATTATCGGGGTGGATTTTACACAAAGACCAACCGGGAGTTAAAAAAAAGGATCCATGAGATAGTAAGACAGTTACAGATAGAACCATTAATGGAAAGAGAATATGGGACATTATCCGGAGGGGAACGGCGTATTGTACAAATTGCAAGGGCACTGCTTACCAATCCTAAGCTTCTTATTTTAGACGAGCCGACAGCAGGGCTCGATCCCGTTATGAGAAAGCGGGTCTGGCGGCTATTAAAAGAACTAAATAAAAAGAGGAAGCTGACCATTTTATACACAACGCATTATATGGAAGAGGTTGCGTATGCGGACAAGGTGGGAGTGATGCAAGAGGGAAAGCTCTTGCTTGGAAATGAGTATTTGAACTTGATGAACGAGAAGGGATTCTATGCGAAACTTTAGATTTATCGTAGGAAGAAATCTCAATTTGTTTCTACAAAATAAACTCAATGTCTTATTATCGTGGTTTTCGGTCCTTATTGTCTTATCGTTGTATTTTGTATTCCTTCGAGATTTTTTGGTACAAATGGTGAGTAATCAAGGGGTGAGCGCCCAAATGTGTGAGCTTGTTAGTGATCGATTTATGGTGGCAGGGCTCCTTGTCGTTGTCAGTACTACGACTTGCTTTGGAACAATCCAGCTTCGCGTCAAAGACAAGGAAAGCGGTATTTTTAAAGATTATCTGACGGCACCTGTATCGAAGATGACGCTAACGATGGGATCGGTAACTTCTACTGGTCTTGTAAGCAGCGCTTATACCATTGTTACCTTTATCTTTTGTGAGTTTTATTTTTATTATAGACATGGAAGCGAGCTGACAACATCGGTAGCCCTACAAGTAATGGGGACATTGATATTAGCCTGCTTTGTCAATGCGCTGCTTTTATTTATTATCAGCGAATTTATATCCAATACAACAGATTTTTCGACTTTTGGCAATTTGTATGGAACGATTGTCGGATTCCTTGCCGGCGCATACCTGCCATATTTTTTTTATGGAGACTGGCTGAAAAATATATTATTCTATCTTCCTTGCACACAGCTGACAAGCATTATGAGAAAGCTATTTACGGAAGATATTGTATCGGTGTTGGGAGTGGAAAAGGCTAAGATTTTAAGCTTTCAGCTTACCTTTGGCATAGAATTAGAACATGACAATTCATTCATAACTAAGAGTTCACAGTATGGAGTTGTACTGATAGAAGCTTTGGGCCTGTTGCTTATTGTAGTAGCGCTGTCGAAATGGAGAAGACAAGAGAGATAGCAGGTTTGCATGCCGGCTTCATAATCCGAAATTACAGCAAGAACTTAATGAGCTTGTTAAAATACCTAGACTAGAAAATAATGGTATATTATACTATTCCTAGGCGTCGCTCGCCTAGGAATTATTTGTTTGTAAGTGGTTTGATTAAGGAGGAGAACATGAAAAGAAGACGATTGATACCTTTATTACTATGTTTGACAGTAATGCTCAGTGCTACTGGTTGTGCTTCTTCAATAGCCAAATTTAATGGAAGCAGTACAGGAAATCAGAATCAGTTTTTGCTGGATTTTGAGGTATTAAATACGACAGAGAGTAACAAGATGCCATTTCAAGCTGGAGAAAAAGTACATGCAGTCTTTCAAATCGATAAGGGAAGAGTCGATGTGATTGTTAAGGATGAAGAAGGAAATATAGCATATCAGGGAGACGATGTGGAAAGTAGCGATTTTTTAATAACGATTGAAAAAGAAGGAACGTATTATTTTGAAGTTACAGGTAAGAAAGCAAAAGGAAGCGTTAAGTTTGTAAAGGAGCAGATAGAAGAAAACAATAGTATATGATGTAAGCAAAGAGGGGGACACATCACAGACGAAGACAAAATCGGTCGTAAAATAGCAGATATGCTAGGAGTCCCAGAAGAGTATGACCTAGTCTGCATCTTACCAATAGGAATCCCAGGATGACTTTACGTCATCCTGGGCTCATTGCCGTCCTTACATAATCTGTTTTCCAAACACATATCCGGCACAATAAAGACCCATTAAAAGCAGCGAAAGAGCAACATATCCACGATGCCACCTCTCATCAAGCTTGTCAAAAATCTTGGCAAGAATGATAAAGAGTGGGATTGCAACGGACATATATCTGCCACCACTTATAATGAAAGAAGCAGAGTAGCTGATAATCGTGTATGCAGCCAGATATAAAACATATTGAGGCTTATGCTTGTTAGCAGCATAAATCAATAGAACAATTGCTAAAACAACAAGAATGGCTTGTGGAAGCCAAATTGCAAGTTTTAAATTGGAAGTATAGTAATCTCCCATTAAATATTCAAAGATTGTTGTGACAGCCTTTCCGATATATTCAAAATGGTGTCCCCAAACAGTTTCCTGTAATTCAAGGAATTTAAAACAATTTCCTGCAACAAGGTAGTTGATCAACAAGTATAACAGAATTCCTATGATAGAGAAGCAGATTGGAATAAGCATAATCAATGAATGCAAGAAATCCTTAAACTTCTTTTCAATCAATTGACGGATTGGCTTATAAGTTTCTAGCCACTCGATTCCTGCAGGAATGATTAAAAGGATTCCCTGCATTCTAGATAAGGAACTAAGAAGCCCAAAGAGGGCAACCATATACCAGTTATGTTTCTTCAAATAATAAAAGAAGGCGGAAGCAGTTAATAAAAATACGCTTTCCGGCATCATGGAACCAAAGAAGAAACCAAATGGGAAGACGGAAATATAAATAACCGCCTTTTTCGCAACGGATTTTCCATACTCCATGGAAACAAAGCCATACATGTAAACGATTCCACCGATGTAGCAGGCAGTGGATACAAATAAGGCACTAATGTCATAGTCGCGAATAAAGAAATAAGCAAGCTTGATTGCCCAGGCATAAAGTGGGAAGAAAACCAAAGTAGTAGGCTCTCCGTTTTCACGCCAGAAAGTATAGCCACCAGTAGCAATGCGGATATAATTGGAGGCATCCCATTGGTGCCAGCCATCAAGAAAGCTTTGAAATGTCACATTTTCCCCTTGGTCAGCAAAGAGGCAAAGGGCAACATATGACACAATATATATGATGATTCGAAAACTGAATGCCTCTACTGCAAGAAAGAGATACTCTCTTGTTGTAGGCGTTTGACTTAATTCCTTAGTTGGATTTGCCAAAAAGGATTGAACAGATGCGTTCCTAAAGTTCAAAGGCGCTCCCGCTGAAAGAAGCATGCGATAAGCAGCTACGAAAATAACGTAGGTTAACGCCAAGGAAATTAGTAAATTAATCATAAAACTCCTAACTGTCTGGTATTCATTTGTACAGACATTCCATAATATAAATCTATAACAATTATACAAAAGGAAAAATATAGTTTCAACCAACTATTAAGTATAACCAATTATTTAATGGCATAAAAAAGGGACTTTTGCAAAATAGCTGAGTGTCATCATCTATAAAGCGAAAAGTCCTATGTTTAGTTATATATAGTTGTTGTTACTCTGTAACAGTCTTGTTGTCAGCTTCTTCATCTTTTTTGTCAATCCAAAGATTATAGCTTAATCCAATAAGTACAAGTACTCCACCGATAAATTGGAATGGAGAAGTAGCATTTTTTGCGAAGTAATCAATGATCATACCTGCAAAAAGCTGTCCAATAAACAGGAATAATGTTAGATAAAAAGAAGAAATTTTACCAGAAAGAACATTTTGAAGTGTAACACCGATTACACCTACAAGTCCTCCAGTGTAAATCCACCAAGCGCCGCTGTATGCAGTGACGTCAAAAAAGTGAAATGTCTCATTACTAACAATGAAGATAACGATGGAACCTAATAGTCCAGTTAAAAAGTTAAAGAAGGTACTTTGATAAGCACCGATTTTTTCTGATAAAGCAAAATTGATTACGCGGGATAAAACACAAGTAACACCCGAAAGAATAGATAATATAATAAATAACATAACGTCCTCCTTAAGATAAAGTCATTAAGAAAATACCGCAGGAGATAATAATAAGTCCAACAGTCTTCTTATGGTTGAATCGTACAACTGGAAGCCCAAATAATCCAAAATGATCGATTAAGATAGAAGTAATGGATTGTCCAAATAGGCTGAGTGCGATTGTTAAGGAAGCACCAAGGTGTGTGTAGCCTGTGTTGTTAAATAATACAGTAAGTATACCTACAAAACCGCCAACATATAGAAAAATAGGGGCTTTTTTAAGATTGGATAATTTAGATTTGGTAAAAAATAAAACAAAAGTTATTCCAATAAGCCCAACGAAGTGAATGATTACTGTGGAAGTGTAATTTCCAGTCTGTGCACTAAGCGTTCCATTTAAAGATACCATGAAAGCGATTATTGCACCGGTAAGTAAAGATATGATGTAGTTCATTTTTGTCTCCTTATCAGTGTTCTAAAAATAAGCAATTGCAATATATAATAGTTGAAATGCGACACGAATACAAGAAAAAACCAAATAAATTTACTGGTAAATATTACAATATGGGGTATAATAAAATTATCGAAATTAGTCGAGGAAAGGAAATGAGACTATGATTACGACTGATAACAAATCGATTAATTTTATAAAAAAGGAAGATTTGACGGGTAGTTATCAAGGCATGCGCTACATAATGCATCGAGTAGATGAGAAATTTATAACGACCATTTGGCCGGAACCATTTTGTTTGGAAAAGACGCCAGAGGAGCAAAAAGAATCCAAAGAATTTGAGTTGACAGTAGAGGGAAGAGATGAAGCCATAGACTGGCTCAATGAACGTTACGAAAGTCGTAAAGAGGATTGGGACAAGGCTAAGGCTTCATTTTATCATGCTGTTACTGGCAGATGATTATTTTGCATTTAGAGCAGCCATCGTAATATAGTTGTATGGCTGGTTAAAGTGTGGAAGGAAGAACGTATCAAGAAGTTTTAACTTATCGATGGTTACTTTCTCCTGAATAGCTAAGCTGAACATATGGATACCTAGACTGATATCATATCGTGAGGCGATTTGGGCACCGAGGATTACTCTGGTGTCTTTTTCATATACAATTCTAAGTTTTACTTTTTCGTTGCCATGCTCGATGAATAGGGCTTTTTGGTAGTCCTCATATTCGGTAAAGGTTGCATTATAGCCAAGAGCAGTGGCTTTTTTTAGGCTCATGCCGGTGGAAACCAAGTTTAGACCAAAGATACTGATACCGTTAGAGCCTTGGACACCGATGGAAGTAATATCAGTCCCACATGCATTATGAGCTGCGACGATGCCAGAGCGGACGGCATTGGTTGCAAGGGCAATATAGCTGTTAGAATCTGTGGCGTTATCATATACGGTGGCACAGTCGCCAATGGCATAGACGTCTTTGATGCTTGTCTCTTGGCGTTTGTTCACTTCATAGGCACCATTTTTAAATAGCTTGATTTGTTCAGCACCAAGGGTCGTATTTGGACGGAAGCCGATGGCAAGGATGACCATGTCAGCCTTATAACTGCCTTTATCTGTAACGACTGCTTCACATTTTGTTGTTCCCTTGATTTCTACAACCTTTTGATTGAGGGCAAGTTCGATTCCATGACTGGATAAGTTTTTGTCCATCATGGCAGTAAATTCTTCATCATAATAGCTGGACAATGTCGTGTCGGCAATGTCGATCAGTGTGACATTTTTATCTACGCGGCGGAACGCTTCTGCAAGCTCTACACCGATATAGCCGGCGCCGACTACGACAATATCTTGGATTGGCTCTGTGTTTAGTTTATGAATGACCTCTTCGGCATTTTGATAGAGCTTAACTTGTTGAACATTTTCTAGGTCTTTTCCAGGAATGTTTGGGAGGATTGGGAGAGAACCAGAAGCGAGGATTAATTTATCGTAAGGCTCTTCGTACGTAGTGCCATTTAAGTCAGTCGCATGTACAATTTTTTTGTCAAAATCAATTTGATCTACGCGACATTCCATATGAATAGTAGCCCCTTTTTCCTCAAGCTTTTCTTTGGAAGAATAGAAAAGACCTTCTGGACCTTTAATTTGGCGGCCAATCCAGAGGGCCATTCCACATCCTAGAAAGCTTATATTAGAATTTGCGTCAAAAGCTACTACCTCCTCCCCTTTATAATTATCCAGAATGGTATTGATACAGGCAGTACCCGCATGGTTTACGCCAACTACAACAATTTTACTCATTTTTATAGACTCCTTTTTTTAATATTATAGTTAGTATGGTTTGAGGAGTCTTAAATTATGTGGTCTTAAATAACAAAAAACGCTAAAACCTATTAAGATTTTAGCGTTTTTTGTTATTTAAGAAGGCTGTTTACGCGTTCACGTTGCTTATAGTTTTCATAGCGCAGACGGAAACGGTCGAATAGGTCTTCGCTATAAAAGGTAATTAAGTCATTGGCAAGTAAGAGGCTGTTAAAAATCTGATATTGAAGGTCCTTTACTTGGTCATTTGGTTCAGGAATCTGGTTCGCTTCTTCCATAAGGGCCATGAATTCTTCTTTACCTTGTGAAAGGAGTGAGAGAACTTCGTCCTTTGGCTTGTCGTTCATTTCTTCAGCATAGATTTTCTGAACTAGTTTTTTGAAATTATTTTGGGAAACTTCTAGTTTTAATAGAAGTACGTTAAGATCAAACATTGTGTCCATATTTATATCCTCTTTGGTTTTTTCTTAATCATATCTTAGTCGATCAAGAAGTACAAGTAGAAAAAGTGAATTGTATTCAATAAAAGAAAAACTATCCATAATGTGGTAAAAATGAGCGAAATTATTATAAATAGAATGTAAAAAGCCTCAAATAATAGGGAATGAACACTATATTAACTTGAATTGTCTATGCAATTATAGTAATCTATTTATAATTAAATATAGGAGGACTTCAAAGAATGACGTTTTTAAATGACTTACTACAGAATACGAATGATTTCCTTTATGGGTACATTTTGATTGCCTTACTTGTTGGTGTTGGAATATGGTTTACGATCCAAACAAAGTTTGTGCAGATTACAATGATTCCAGAAGCATTTCGTACTCTGACAGAAAAGAAATCAGATAAGAAAGGTGTCTCGTCTTTTCAAGCCCTTATGATATCTACTGCATCGAGAGTTGGTACTGGAAACATTGCAGGTGTAGCAACCGCATTAGCAGCAGGTGGCCCAGGTGCAATCTTTTGGATGTGGTTACTTGCAATTATCGGAAGTGCATCAGCATTCGTAGAGAGTACGCTGGCACAGGTGTATAAACAGAAAGATGGAAAGGCGTTCCGTGGTGGACCAGCCTATTATATTCAAAAAGCATTGGGACAACGTTGGTTAGGCATTATTTTTGCCGTGTTACTTATCCTTTGTTTTGCTTTTGGATTTAATGCACTTCAAGCATATAATGTTAGTTCAGCAGTTGAGTACTATGTATCTGGTGAACAGGCAAAACAAATCCTTGGTTTAGTTATGGGAATTTTATTAGCCCTTGCTACCGCTTATACGATCTTTGGAGGAATTCAAAGAATTGGCTTTATTACATCTGTAATAGTTCCTATTATGGCACTTTTATATATTTTCCTAGGAGTATTTATCACATTCCGTAATATTCATATGATTCCTACGATTTTTGGAGAAATCTTTAGACTGGCATTTGATGTTGAGTCAATCGCAGGTGGTTTTACCATCGCACGCATATTCTCCCAACCGCCGATTTCAGGCGGCAATTTCCATGTG
>CAJMNR010000008.1 GCA_905214875.1 uncultured bacterium
TTGAACCCTCGCGCCGCTATTAACGACCTACTCCCTTTCCAGGGGAGCCCCTTCAGCCGCTTGGGTACTTCTCCAATGTATCACATACATTGCGTTTGGCTGATTCTGATTTTATTCATTTTCACCTTTGCAGCAACACCGTGTTACTAAAAACGCAGAAGGTGGGATTCGAACCCACGGTCCCTTTCGGAATCACTGGTTTTCAAGACCAGCTCCTTAAACCACTCGGACACCTCTGCAAATCATGCTTGTTTAGTATATCATGCGTTGTTTTTCGTGTCAAGCACTTTTTTACTAAACTTTTTCTTTTTTCATCACTTGTCGACTCAAACCATTCAAGTTGCATCTCCTAGCGACGTGTTTTATTCTATCACAGAAAAAATAGCTTGTCAACTATATTTTTTATTTTTTTTCTAAAATTCAAACAATATGTTCAAAATCAACAATAATGCTGGGTATACTACTAGTATTAGCACTATATCCAGCATTTTATTCTAACTATTTAAAAACTGTCCTACAATTAATAGATCTTCCGGAGTAGTAACTTTTATATTACTGTATTCTCCTTCTACCATATGAACCTCTTGTTTTAGCATAGACTCTACCACCATAGCATCATCCGTTACACCGATATTCTCTGTTTGAAATAACTTTTCATATGCTCTGCATAACATATCGTATTCAAATGCCTGCGGCGTTTGGGTAATCATTAAAGTAGATCGATCAGGAGTGTCAACTACGACACCTGTTTTTTGAACAACTTTAATTGTGTCCTTAACCGGAACCCCTAAGACACATGCTTTCTTCACTTTTACCTCTTCTATGATCTTATTGATCATTTGTGGTCGCAAGCATGGTCTAGCCCCATCATGTACTAATACATAATCGCAGTCCTCTGCTGCTCTCAATCCTTCATACACTGAATTATAGCGTTCCTTACCTCCGGTAACAATAGCTGTAATTTTCTTAAATGGGTATAAATCTAATACATGAGCTTTACAGTACTCTTCTTCCCCTTCTCCTAGCACAACGATAATCTGATCTACCAAGCTTCTCTCAAATGCTTGCAATGTATAATACAATAATGGCTTTTCATTTATCATCAAGTACTGCTTTGCTATATCTGCACCCATTCGGGTTCCTTTACCAGCCGCTAAGACTATTGCTGTCGTCTTTGCCATTTTACTTACCTCTGACCAATTTTTAAGTTTGGCACTGCATTTAAATCCAGACCACTTCTCACGCCATTCATGTATTCATAATAAGCCGCAGAACCAATCATTGCAGCATTATCTGTACATAGAATTAATGATGGGTGGTAGAACGTAATATTGTTCTTTTTGCAAGCCTCTTCCATTGCATTGCGGAGTGTAGAGTTGGCCGCAACCCCTCCGGCAATTGCTACTTTATCTAATCCGTGGACTTTTGCTGCTTTTACAGTTCTTTCAACCAATACTTCTATAACAGCTTGTTGGAAGGAAGCTGCAACATCCGCACGATTCACTTCTTCGCCTTTCATTTTGCAAGAGTTTACATAGTTTAATACCGCTGACTTAATACCGCTGAAACTAAAATCAAATTCTGCGCCATCAATATGTGCTCTTGGGAATGTGATTGCTTTTGGATTTCCTTCCTTCGCAAGTTTATCTATCTTCGGTCCACCTGGATATCCTAATCCAATCGCTCTTGCCACTTTATCAAATGCTTCTCCTGCTGCATCATCTCTTGTTCGTCCTATAATCTCATATTCGCCATATTCTTTCACTTTTACAATATGAGTATGTCCACCTGATACGATCAAGCACATAAATGGTGGTTCTAAATCCTTATTTTCAATATAGTTTGCAGATACATGCCCCTCAATATGATGCACTCCTACTAAAGGTTTTTTCGTTGCATAAGCAATTGCCTTTGCTTCCGCTACCCCTACTAACAATGCCCCTACCAATCCAGGACCATACGTTACACCGATTGCATCAATATCATCCAAGGTTACGTTTGCTTCTTTTAGCGCTTCTTCAATTACAACATTTATCTTTTCGATATGCTTTCTTGAAGCAATTTCAGGTACTACTCCGCCATACAACGTGTGCAATGCTATTTGTGATGAAATCACATTGGATAATACCTCTCTACCATTCTTTACAACCGCTGCTGCCGTCTCATCACAAGAAGACTCTATTGCTAAAATCAATACATCTTTCTCCATAAATATTTCAACCTTTCTATCAAAAAGGGTGGTAAAGCAGCTCTCACTCGACTCCTGCTTTACTCACCCCTAATTTTACTTTTTATTTTGTTTTTCGTTTACAAGTTCCCAACCAAGTATTTTCCACTTCTTATCTGAATCCTGTCTTAAGATAAATTTCTCTTTGGACTCTAATACGGCCTCAGTTCCTTGTTTTATTGTATAGGCTAATGTTGTTGTGGCGTAGTTTACTCCATCTTTTGTATAATACGTCACATCTTCTTTTTCACTACTGCTTGTAGGCTTTGGTGATGCCTCTTTATCTGAACTTCTTTCGGATGGCCAATAATAAGCAATGATGATTTTTCCTTTTCCTCCAAAGGATTCGATCTCTTCGTTTAAACTTTTCAACTGATCCTCTACTGGATTATTGGCAAGCAATTCAGGATCTAACAACTGTCTATACTTGTCTAATAATTTTGGTAGCTCATCATCCTTATACTCTCCATCATAGAAGCATTTACTATACTGGCTATATAAGTTCATAACAGTCTTTACAGTAGCTGGATATTCTGTATCCAAATCTTTCGCCAGCAGCTTTTCCACTTTTGTTTCTGGAATATCTACGGTTTCACTGTCTCCTGTTTCCCTATTATTCATTATATAATACACTCCTACTACAACGCATGCGAACACCATCATAATTAGGATTGCTCTTATCTTTCTCTTCATCGTAGTCTCCCCCATTTAACATTATTCGTTCTTATCAAACTCTAATACTGTTGTTTTTCCATCCTTTCCTGGATAGCTGTTAGGAAAGATTTCTTTTACGTCTCCCATAAATTCTTCTGCTCGAACTAACGACGGACTATAATGCGTTAACCACATTTCCCTTACTTCTGCTTCTTTTGCAAGATTTGCAGCTTCATAAAATGTCATATGTTTATATTCTACAGCTTTACTTGCTTTTTCTTTTTCTCCATACATTCCTTCACAAATAAACAAATCAGCATTTTTCGCTTTTTCACTAATGATAGGAACTGGACGAGTATCTGTACAATATGTCAATTTGATACCTTTTCTTTCAGGCCCCAACACCATATCCGGTGTATAGGATATGCCATTTAGCTCTACGACTTCGCCTTTTTGTAAACGGTTCCATACTTCTTTTGGAACATTATTTTCTAAGGCTTTTTCCATAAAGAAGCGTCCTGCTCTTGGAATCATGATATTATATCCGTAACATACTACGTTATGATTTACACGATATGCTTCTATATGATATCCATTTATCTCAAAACTTTCTTCTTTTCCACTCATCTCAATAAACTTTAATTCAAAAGGAAGTTCTGGCGCAATTACTCTTAATGCGTTTACTACCTTTTCTAATCCTCTTGGGCCAATAAGCGTTACTGGCTCTCTACGATCTGCATTTCCCATAGATAACAGTAAACCTGGAAGTCCACTGATATGATCCCCATGATAATGCGTAAAACATATTACATCTATCGAATGAAAGCTCCACCCTTTTTGCTTAATTGCAACCTGTGTGCCTTCTCCACAATCTATTAATACACTACTTCCATTAAACCTTGTCATTAAGGCTGTAAGCCAACGACCTGGCAATGGCATCATGCCACCTGTACCGAGTAAACAAACGTCTAACACAATTTTTCCTCACTTATAATTTTCTCGTTTTCTCTACTTTTTCCCATCATATCATATTCTATACACTTTTTCAACAATCCGCCAATTTGGCCAGATATAGAAAAAGAGCCGATGTACAAAATGTATATCGACTCAAGCAACTATAATACTTCATGGTTTTTCTTAATGGTAACCGGGATTACAAAAGATTCAATCATTTTATCGTAGCATACTTCACATATATCAAAGCGGTGAATTTCGAGATCTTTATTAGAAAAATATCCCCATTCCTTTGTCGCTTCAAATACGCCTTCTTTTACGATTCCGCGTTCTAGCTTAAGCTCCTTACCGCATACATTACAAAATAATTGTCTCCCTTTTTTCAAAACCTATCCCTCCATAAATTTGACAGCCTTAATGGTATTATACCTTTTTCCACCTAATATCGGTAGTGGTAATAACTAGTATTCTACATTTTTTTCATATTTCCACATTATTACGGCATTTTCTTTCGGCTTGTCATAAAAATTTGGGCGAATCCCTGCATTTTCAAATCCTAATCGTTCATAGAGTTTTCTAGCAGGAGCATTGCTCTCCCTGACTTCTAACGTAAATGATGTTAAACCTCTTTCCTCACCAATGCCTATGAGCTTCTTCATCATTTCGTAGCCAAGCCCACATCCCCGGGCTTCTTCCTTTACAGCTACATTTGTAATCTGACCTTCATCGAGCACTGACCATAATCCACAATACCCTAAAATTTCACTTTCTTTATCCACAACTACATAGATGTTATGTGTATCATTTTGTGACTTTTTAAAATCTTCCATGGACCATGGCATGCTAAAGATACTTTGTTCGATAGCGGTCACTTGTTCAAGATCTTTTTCTTCCATCAGACGGACACAATAGTCTTTTCCCATTGTTATTTCACCTGTTCTAGCTTTTGTTTTTCCGCCAATTCGCGTTCTGCTTGTGATAATCTTAAATATTCAGGTGCATGATCTCTAGCAGATTCCACTTTTCCCTGTTTATAATACTCACTTGCCAACATGGCTACTGCGCCAGCTCTTTGTTTTGCCACGTGGGCCGGTGCAAAACTTACTTTCTCTTTCAGCGTCTCTTTGATTTGTTCTTTGTGTACTTCTACACCATCGCCAAGGAAAATGACATTGCGATTCATCGGTTGAATCTCTTCTAGTAATTCTGTGATTGTAACTACTTTCTGTTCTTCAATGACGTTAAATTTATTTTCAACAAATTCATAAAGGCCTGTATAGACTTGTCCTCTTCTTGCATCCATGATTGGACAAATCATCGCTTCTGTTCCAAAGAGATTGTACGCAAGCGCATCTACCGTCGGAACTCCGATAATCGGCTTGTTAAGTGCCAATCCTAATCCTTTTGCCGTTGCAGAACCAATTCTTAATCCTGTAAACGAACCTGGACCTGCTGCAATTGCAATAGCATCTAAGTCTTCTAAATTTGTATCTGTCATTTTTACAATCTCATCTAACATAGGTAATAATGTCTGAGAGTGCGTTTTCTTAAAGTTGGTTGTATATTCTGCAATCAATGTATCATCCACTACTAATGCAACGGAAGCTACTAATCCTGAACTATCCAATGCTAAGAGTCTCATTGTCTGCCTCCTCAATTGTAATCCTACGATAATCGAACCCTTTCGTAAGATCCTTTTCTATTTTTATTATTTTTATTTCTTTTGGTAAAAGTTCCGTAATCAGGTTCGCCCACTCTACAAGGCATACACCATTTCCAAAGAAATAATCTTCATAACCGATTTCATCCATTTCATCAATATCGGCGATGCGATATACATCAAAATGATAAAATGGCATTCTTCCTTCTTCATATACCTGTACAATTGTAAACGTCGGACTGCTGATTGGTTCCGTTATTCCTAACCCTTGGGCAAAACCTTGTGTAAACACAGTCTTTCCTACTCCAAGATCTCCGAGAAGACAATAAATCTCACCCGGTTTACAACTTTGCCCTAACTCTTTACCATATCGAAATGTATCCTCTGCTTTTAAACTTTCCAATACCATGTCGATTCTCCTAACTTCATTTGCTACGCTTGCTTAAGACGACATTTCTTTGCATCAACAGAACTCTTAATTAATTCTACAAGTTCTTTTTTGTCAGATTTAATATCTTCTTGCGGAATAACAAATGCTCTAACTTTCGTTAGATAAATAATTACATTATTCTTAGTTTCAATGATTTTCTGAACTTCATTCCATTCAACCATTAATTCTTGTTCATTCTGAACGACTTTTACACCATTCTCACTAATCTCATATGTCAGCTCAGCATTATATGTCGGATTTAACTTAACTTGCTTTCCTGCATTTACATAAATCCAGATTGGATTTATTACCGTAAATAAAAGTGATGTTATTATTAATACTACCACTTGAGAACTTTTTAAATTCGAAAAATTCACACATAAATATATAAATGACACTATACTAAATGCTAAACTTGCAACTCCAACTAAGCTAACATATGCATGTCGCATTAAGAATTCATACATATTCTTAACTTTCATGTTAACATTAATTTTAATTTCTTTCACGTTCCATCCTCCTGTCCCGTTTGTTCTAAAGCAATTATATCAGATTACACTAAAATAGCAATAAGAAACCCTTTGTTAAGCCAAGCTCAAACACAGCCATAATGGCTCCTTAGAAAACATTTTCTTATAACAAAAAAGAGTTCCTTTTATTACAGTATAACCAAGAATTCTAGGCTATCTTCAAAAGAAACTCTTTTTATTCAATTAAATAGCCCCCTCTATAAGGAACCTATTTTTTCTCTATAATTTCATTGTTAATTGAATACGTTTTTTCGCTAAATCTACGCTCATTACTTTAACTTCAACAATATCCCCAACACTCACCACATCTAATGGATGCTTTACAAACTTTTTATCTGTCAATTGAGAGATATGAACTAATCCATCCTGATGAACTCCGATATCCACAAAAGCTCCGAAATCAATTACATTTCGAACTGTTCCTTTCAAGATCATTCCTTCTTTTAAATCTTTCATATCTAATACATCAGTTCTTAAAATTGGCTTAGGCATTTCATCACGTGGATCACGTCCTGGTTTTTCAAGTTCTTTTAAGATATCTTCTAGTGTGATTTCACCAATCCCTAGCTCTGCTGCTAATTTCTTATAATCCTTAACCTTCTTACTAACTCCAGCTAATACATTTCCTGTAATATCTTTTGTGGAGTAACCTAAGGAATCTAATAATTTTCTGGCTGCATCATAGCTTTCTGGATGGACGCTTGTTGCATCTAATGGCTCTGTTCCTCCTGTAATTCGTAAGAAACCGGCACATTGTTCATACGCTTTTGGTCCTAACTTACTTACTTTAAGTAAGTCTGAACGTTTCTTAAAGCTTCCGTTTTCTTCACGATATACAACGATATTCTTCGCAATCGTCTTGCTGATTCCTGAAATATATTCAAGTAAGGAAGCGCTTGCTGTATTTAAGTCTACACCTACTTTATTAACGCAAGCTTCTACTACGCCTGATAACGCATCACTAAGTTTCTTCTGATTCATATCATGTTGATATTGTCCCACACCAATAGACTTAGGATCAATCTTAACAAGTTCTGCAAGCGGATCTTGAATACGTCTTGCAATAGATGCTGCACTACGTTGTCCCACATCAAAGTTAGGAAACTCTTCTGTAGCAAGTTTACTTGCTGAATATACGCTGGCTCCTGCTTCATTTACGATTACATATTGCACTGGTTTCTTAATCTCTTTCAACATCTCTACGATAATAGCTTCTGACTCTCTAGAGGCCGTTCCATTACCAACCGAAATAAGCGTAATATTATATTTATCAATTAATTCTTTAACTGTTTTCTTTGTCTGTTCTACTTTATTTTGTGGTTCTGTTGGATATACGACTGTAGTATCTAACACTTTTCCTGTCGCATCTACAACTGCCAACTTACAGCCTGTACGGAATGCCGGATCCCACCCAAGTACAACTTGTCCTGCGATTGGTGGTTGCATTAATAGCTGCTCTAAATTCTTTCCAAATACATTAATTGCGCTATCTTCTGCTTTCTCAGTCAGCTCATTTCTTAATTCACGTTCAATGGCTGGTGCGATTAAACGCTTATAGCTGTCTTCAATCGCTTCTTGTAATACAGGTGTTGTATTCTTATTCTCTCTTTTGATTACTTTTTTCTCAAGGTAACGCACAATTGTTTCCTCTGGTGCAGTTACTTTCACCGTTAAGATTTTTTCTTTTTCTCCTCGATTTATCGCTAGGACTCTATGACCTGCAATCTTAGAGATCTTTTCTTCAAATTCATAATACATTTCATATACACTTTGAAGTTTCTTATCTTTTGTCGTACTCACAATCGTTCCTTCGTTAAATGTCTGTTTACGAATATGAATTCTATAATCCGCTTCATCCGAAATACTTTCGGCAATAATATCTTTTGCCCCAGCGATTGCTTCTTCTACAGTTGCTACGCCCTTTTCTTCAGATAAGTAGCTCTTTGCTTCTTCTTCCATCGTTTTGTCCGTCATCTGTAACAAAATGATATTTGCCAATCCTTCTAGTCCCTTTTCCTTGGCAATTGTCGCTCTTGTTCTGCGCTTTGGACGATATGGACGATAGAGATCCTCTACCACAACTTGAGTTGTTGCCTGTTCGATTTGTTGTCGTAACTCTTTCGTTAATTTCCCTTGCTCTTCAATGCTTGCAATAACTTGCGCTTTCTTATCTTCTAAGTTTCGTAAATATTGTAGTCGTTCATTTAATTTACGTAACACTTCATCATTTAAAGAACCATGTTGCTCTTTTCGATATCTTGCGATAAATGGAATTGTATTTCCTTCATCTATTAATTTTACTGTAGCTTCAACCTGCCACAGCTCGATTCCCAATTCTTCTTTTAGCTGCTTTACTATATTCATATCCATTACCTTCCTGTAATTACTTATCTTAGTATTTTACTATAGTTGAACAACGCTTTCAAGGTCATTACTCGGACAACGTGGACATTGTCTGTTGAATTCTATTTTAAAACCCTTATAATTAAAATGGTACTTGAGAAATCTAGAAAAGAGGGAACCTATGTCTATCGAAAAACAAAACATAGCTCACCAAGATAACCTTATTTTTAAGGAGCTAGTGTCCATTCTTGGAAATGGTTTTATCCTTTCCTTATTCACAATCGATTTTTTCTGTTTTGAATATGTTCTTCCGATTCTTGGCTCCTTTATCATGCTGTATGGTTGCCATTTAGCAAAAGAAGTTAATACGTATTTTAAACGCACTTATTATATTGCATCAGCACGCTCTATTTTGATGCTGATTAACTTTTTGATTGATTGGACCATCTACCATAACAATCTAGTCGTGACCTATATTCAGATTGCTTTTTCTGCAACGCTGATTGTATTACTCTTTTACAATCTAAACCTTGCATTCAAAGCTATTTATGCCTCTGCCAACATTACACCTTATAACAATCGTTTGGCACAGTATATCACTTTGTACTTATGTTCTATTTCCACTACGTATTTGACCGTTCATCTAGGAATACTCGGTGCATTGCTTTCCTTGTTTATCCTTATACTTAATATATTGTTTTTAATGCTAACCTTTTTACAAATCGGCAAGGTGTTAAGTACGGTAGATATCGAAATTACCGTTACGCATTATACAAAGGAAGAGAAAAAACGAACCATCTCCTGTTTAATCCTTTATGGAATCATCTTATGTGTTACTGTTTTCTTCTCAAACAAAGCAATTTTCCTACCATTTTCAATTAGTAAGACACTTTCTGAAAAGCAGTCTTCCATTGAAGAAGCGGAAAAG
Organism: uncultured bacterium; assembly: GCA_905214875.1. Taxonomy (GTDB): domain Bacteria; phylum Bacillota; class Clostridia; order Lachnospirales; family Lachnospiraceae; genus KM106-2. The sequence continues at coordinate 9,727 of CAJMNR010000008.1, forward strand.
AAATTATTAGACCTCGACATACCGACGGATGTCCTTAATGATCTGCCTTCTTCTGAAATTGAGTATTTATTGCAGGCTACTTCTATCCAATCAAGCAAATCGATAAGAACTGCCAACAACGGCTCTTTAGAAATCACTTTATACGAAGTTGACTGCTCCGATTATTATCGTGTAATTGTCCATTATAAATGGCTTACACCACCTAGTAACCGCTTATACCAGATTCTTGAATGTCAATTTAACAACGAAATGCCGGCAGAGGACATTACTGGTTTATCGGTATTCACTGATGAAGAGAACAACAACATACTTGAAACTCCAAACTTAAGCATCGGCTTAAATAACGCTTGTTATCCCTATGTCCAGCATAAGCTGTCCAATGATGGAGATGACCTTCGGGGATATCTAGCCTTCTCTTATCGCACAGAACCAAAGAAGAAACCCACGAAGTTTACAGTTAACTGTTATTATCAAGTCAGCGTATTCAATCTTCCTTACTTAAACATCATCGATTATATGAACGAATACAAAAATCATACGAATAGTTTTGTCTTTGATCGACTTAACATTCCATTAACAGTAAACTAATCACAATACTTTGACAACACAAAAAAGCTGCCCTCCAGTTTCTACTGAAGAGCAGCTTTTTATTGTTACCTTTTAGTTATGGATAAATTTATCATGTACAGAGTTCATCGCTTTATCAACATCTTTATCATTGATAAGAACTGTTACTCTGATTTCAGATGTAGAAATCATCTTAATGTTAACTCCTACATCATAAAGAGCTTCAAACATTTTTGCAGCAACACCTGCATTAGACATCATACCTGCACCTACTACAGATACTTTTGCTACATTTTTCTCAACATTGATTTGTTGACATTTTAAGCTTCCTGTTCTGTGTCTTTCTAAAATTACTACTGCTTCATCTACAAGATCCTCTGGCACTGTGAAGCTAATATCTTTTGTACCATCTCTACCAACTGATTGAAGAATAATATCAACGTTAATGTTATGTCTAGCTAAATGATTGAATAACTTGAATGCTACTCCTGGTTGATCTTCTAAACCTATAACTGCGATTCTTGCTGTATTCCTGTCGCATGCGACACCACTTACAAGCATCTTTTCCATTTCTACTTCCTCCTTAACAATTGTTCCTTCTGTCGTATTTAAGCTGGAACGAACAACTAATTGAACTCCATATTTTTTCGCCATTTCAACTGAACGATTGTGTAATACGCCCGCTCCTAAAGTGGCTAATTCTAACATTTCATCATAAGTAATTGCATCTAATTTCTTTGCGCTTTTAACGATTCTGGGATCAGCTGTATATACGCCATCTACATCTGTGTAGATTTCGCATGCATCAGCATTAAGAGCTGCAGCTAAAGCAACTGCTGTAGTATCGGAACCACCTCTGCCTAATGTAGTATAATCACCGTATTTATTTACACCTTGGAAACCTGTTATGATAACGATTTTATGGTTTTCTAATTCATGTTTAATACGGTCTGTATCGATATTTTCTAATCTGGCATTACCATAGTCACTAGTAGTTTTCATTGCTACCTGAAATGCATTTAAGGAAACCGCTGGTACTCCAAGTGAATTAAGTGCCATTGACATTAATGCTACAGATGTTTGCTCTCCTGTTGTAAGTAACATATCAAGCTCACGTTTTGGAGGGTTTGGATTAATCTCTTTTGCTTGTTTGATTAATACATCTGTCATCTTACCCATTGCAGATAAAACAACAACGACTTCATTGCCTTTTTTGTACTCTTCGATACATCTCTTGGCAACATTAAAAATTCTTTCTTTATCGGCTACAGATGTTCCACCGAATTTCTTTACTATTAACATAGCTGCCTCCTACTAAATCTTTATTTTGCAAAGTACTTTCATCTATTTAACTTGTAGTAAATAGTCGATCAAGGTATATCCATCCATCAACTCATTGCCGGATTTCTCCGCCTGTTCCTCATTATATAAATGAGTATATTCTTTCTTATCTGTACTATCATATAACATATATGGAACCGGATTCCCTGTATGTGTCCTACAAGATATCGGAGTTGGATGATCTGGAAGCACCAGCATTCGGTAATCCGCTCCCGCTTTTTCCATCTCTTCTTTAATTATCTTGATTACTCTTTGATCTAAGTACTCAATAGACTGCACTTTTCTTTCTATACTTCCTTGATGCCCCATTTCATCTGGAGCTTCTACATGAACGTATGCAAAATCATATCCTTCTTTCAGCAAGACATTCACTGCTGCCATGGCTTTTCCTTCATAGTTAGTATGAAGAGTACCATCGGCACCTTCCACTTCGATTACTTTCATGCTCGCTCCTACTGCAATGCCTTTTAGTAAATCTACTGCTGAAATCATAGCACCTTTTTTTCCTGTCTTTTCTTCAAAAGAATCAAGACATGGTTTTGTTCCGGCTCCCCAGAACCAAAGCGAATTTGCCTTATGAAGTCCTTTTTTTGCACGTTCTATATTTAACGGATGATTATTAAGAATATCAAAACTCTTCTTCATCATCTCTTTTAACGCTTGTTCTTTTGGTAAATAATCTTTAACTACCTCACCTAGTATATCATGTGGTGGCGTTAAATCAACCACTTCTCCATTATCCCAAATTGTCAAATGTCGGTAACTTGTACCTACATAGTATTTGTATGTTTCATTTTCAAGTTCTTTTTTTACTGCTTCGATCAAAATCGCGGCATCTTCTGTTGAAATCTCACTAGAGCTGTGATCAATAATCGTCTTATCTTCATAGTCTTCCTCTTCTGAGAGTGTTACGATATTACAACGCATCGCAATGTCTGTTGCTTTCATATCTACTCCGATACTTAATGCCTCTAATGGGGAACGACCTGTATAATATTTTTTCGGATAATAACCTAAAACTGCTAGATTCGCAGTGTCACTACCTGGTTTCATTCCTTCTGGAATTGTATGTACTAAGCCAATCTCTGATTGTTTTGCTAATTCATCCATCATTGGAGTCTTCGCATAACTTAATGGTGTCTTTCCACCCAATTCTTGAATTGGTTCGTCCGCCATTCCATCTCCTAAAACGATTACATACTTCATCATATACCTTCTTTCCATCTTTTGAAAAGGGCATCCCTGCAGACATGCAAACTGTCTGCAGTTTTATTCCCTAAGATTCTGCTTTAGAATGCAAGGCGAATTCTACTTAACATGCCTTTTAATGCTTCCGCTTTTTCTGCAAACTCTTTTTCAGTCATTAATTCCGTAATAAAACCGTATTCATCATTTTTTCCTGCATCTACTTGTTCTACTGTGCCGAATACTGTTTGGACTGTTTCTTTTTCTTCAGCTTTCACACGAACAAGGAAACGATGGGAGAGTCCTTCAAACCCAGCCAACTCTAACTTGCGAGTACTCCAGTCTGTCATAATGTTAGTGCCTATATGTTTTGCTGCATCTACAACGTCAGCTACAACTGCGCTAGCTGTTGGAAGCTTTCCTGCGCCTTTTCCGTAGAACATTGTATCACCTAACACATTTCCTCTTACATATATTCCGTTAAATACATCGTTTACACTATATAATGGATTTTCTGGATTGATTAACATTGGTGCAACATATGCATATACTTTATTGTCTACACGTTTGCTAGAACCAACGATCTTGATGCTTGCACCAATTGCTTTCGCATAATCCATATCATCCTTTGTGATTTTTGTAATACCTTCTGTATAAATATCTTCATAATCAACTTGTTGGCCAAATGCCAAGGATGTTAATATTGCAATCTTACGACATGCATCATATCCTTCTACATCTGCTTCCGGATTACGTTCTGCATACCCTTTTTCCTGCGCCTCTTTTAACACATCTGCAAAATCAGCACCTTCTGCTGCCATCTTTGTTAATATATAATTCGTCGTACCATTTAATATTCCTGTAATTTCCTCAATCTCATCTGCTGTCAGCGATTGATTTAACGGACGGATAATAGGGATTCCACCGCCAACACTTGCTTCAAATAAGAAGTTAATGTCTTTTTCTTTCGCAAGAGCAAGAAGTTCTGCTCCATGTTTTGCTACTAATTCCTTATTAGATGTACAAACACTCTTGCCTTTCTCCAATGCGCTCTTAACAAATTCATACGCAGGATGAACACCACCCATTGTTTCTACAACAATTTGAACATCTTTATCTTCCAATATTACGTTAATGTCATGAACAACCTTATCTTGAATTGATTCTCCAGGAAAATCTTTTTTATCCAAGATATACTTTACATTAATTGGCTGACGTGCCTTTTTCGCAATACTTTCACTGTTAGTATTCAAGACTTCTACAACACCTGAACCAACAGTACCATATCCTAATACACTAATATTGATCATAATGTCACTCCCTAGCTAAGAATTTTAATGAATGAATCCCTGTCAAACGTTCAATTCCTTCTACTAATATAGAGAAATCACTAGCTGTCGGAAGAATCTCTACGCTTAACGTTATTAGTGCTATCCCATTTACAGGAATCGCCTGATTTATAGTCAATATATTGGCACCAAAATCCGCTATATGATTCAAAACACAACTTAATAATCCCGGCTGGTCTTGCATCTGTATCATGAAAGTAATATTTTTACCTTTTGTATTCTCATGAAACGGAAAGATATCATCTTTATACTTATAAAACGAACTTCGACTTATACCAACTGCTTCCGTAGCCTCTTGCACTGTAAGGGCTTCTTCGGTCTCTAATAACTTTTTTGCAGACACGACTTTAAGTAAAACTTCAGGTAATGCATTCTTCTTTATAATGTAATACTTTTCTTCTTCCATAAATCCACCACCTTTGTGTATGTGCTGCAAATACACTTGTTTTTCCTAGAAAGATGTTAACACACTTCAATTGTAATATCAACCATATAGTGGTAAAAAAATTGACGAATTTGTTCTAAAAATTGTATATTTATATAACTATTATGTTAAACTATCGAAGTTTTTAACACAACAAAAGGGGCATACCAACAAATATGCACGCCCCTTTTCTGATTCTTATAGCTTAATTTGTTTCGTTGAAACAAATTTACTATAGTATTTTTTATTGCCCACTACCTTATAAGCTCTTACTTTAAATGTATATTTCGTTCCTTTAGTTAACGCCCATTTCTGATAACTTGTCTTAGAACTCCCCTTAAGTACGGCAAGCTTTTTGTAGCTTCCATTTCCAACCTTTCTATAGATTTCATAGCCAGAAACACCACTTGCTTTGGAAAAGCTGATTTTAACAGAAGTTCTCGTTACCTTCTTAACCGTAGCCTTTTTAGGTGCCGTTATCGGCATGCGTATTGCAACACCAGAAGAATCTTTTCCATATGATGTCTTTCCATTTACTGTTCGGAATGCTTTTACCTTAAAGGCATAACGATATCCTTCTTCCAATCCGGATACGGTATACTTCGTTTCTTTTTCTCCCTTTAATGTTTTAATCTTCTTGTAGCTTCCATCATTCGTCTTCATATAGATTTGATAGCCAGATACTCCGGACTGCTTCTTCCAGCTTACTTGCACTTTCGACGATGATTTTTTCGTTACCTTAACACTTTGAACTTTAGAAGGCGTTTTAATGGATGCCGTAAGTTTTTAACACAACAAAAGGGGCATACCAACAAATATGCACGCCCCTTTTCTGATTCTTATAGCTTAATTTGTTTCGTTGAAACAAATTTACTATAGTATTTTTTATTGCCCACTACCTTATAAGCTCTTACTTTAAATGTATATTTCGTTCCTTTAGTTAACGCCCATTTCTGATAACTTGTCTTAGAACTCCCCTTAAGTACGGCAAGCTTTTTGTAGCTTCCATTTCCAACCTTTCTATAGATTTCATAGCCAGAAACACCACTTGCTTTGGAAAAGCTGATTTTAACAGAAGTTCTCGTTACCTTCTTAACCGTAGCCTTTTTAGGTGCCGTTATCGGCATGCGTATTGCAACACCAGAAGAATCTTTTCCATATGATGTCTTTCCATTTACTGTTCGGAATGCTTTTACCTTAAAGGCATAACGATATCCTTCTTCCAATCCGGATACGGTATACTTCGTTTCTTTTTCTCCCTTTAATGTTTTAATCTTCTTGTAGCTTCCATCATTCGTCTTCATATAGATTTGATAGCCAGATACTCCGGACTGCTTCTTCCAGCTTACTTGCACTTTCGACGATGATTTTTTCGTTACCTTAACACTTTGAACTTTAGAAGGCGTTTTAATGGATGCCGTTGTTGCTTTGATTGTATTGGAGTAGCTTCCATACGTCGTTGTCCTCCCTTTGACTACATATGGTCTTACTTTATAAGAATACAAGGTTCCCCATACTAATTTTGTATCCGTATAAGAGTTCTTCGTAACCTTAGCCACCTTACTCCATTTCTTATTGGCATAACGGTAAACCTCATATCCGGTTGCTACCGAATTTTTATTCCATGTAATCTTGATTGTCGAAGTTGTCTTTGTCTCTACTTTCAGTTTTGTTGCCCCTTCTAGTCCAGTTACTGTAACACTGCAGGTTGCTGCTTTCACACCATTTAACTTTAATGTGATAGTTGCTGTTCCTTTGGCTACTGCCGTTACTAGACCATCTTTTACCGTTGCTACCTTGGCATTACTCGTCTCCCAAGCAATGGTAACACCAGTAGCATTCCTTGGCGATATAGTTGCCTTTAATTTAGCCGTGTCCCCAGGTAATATCTTGACGCTCTTCTTATCTAAGGTTGCTGATACCTTCTCTTCTTCATTTACTACGACGTTACAAACTGCAGCTTTTACTCCATTCATCTTCAATGTAATTGCGGCAGTTCCCTTGGCTACTGCAGTTACCAAACCATCCTTTACAGTTGCAACCTTTGCATTGTTTGTCTCCCAAGTAAGTGTAACATCTGCTGCATTCTTTGGTGTTACCGTCGCCTTCAACTGTGCGGTACCTCCAGGTAACAGATTCACGCTCTTCTTATCCAAAGTTGCTGATACCGAACTTTTCACTTTATATGTTGGGTCATAGGCTGGTTTTAATGCTGCTGCATCAATCGTTATCGTTTTCTTCTGCTGTGACAAGATGACACCATTATAGGCCGGTACCTTCACCGTTACTTTTTGATCCTTCACCTCATACTTTTCTCCTGAAACAAGATCATACAATGAGCCTGATGTAATGCCTTTAAATTCTGCAACTGAAATTGAAACCGTCGTCTCTTTCTCTGAGTTATTCGCAAGTACAATCATTTGGTCATCGTCATCGCCTCTTGTATAACCCATTACAGAATCAATTATTTTATTATCCTCTGTCGTTACATCAAACGGAACGATACTTCCGGTGCGAAGTACTGAATATTCACTTCGTATCTTTGCAAGAGTTGCATACCACTCTACTAGCTCCTTATTCCCTTCTCCCCAAGTCATAGCACGTCGATCGTCCGGATCATCTGCTCCTACCATTCCAATCTCGTCGCCATAATAAATGGTTGGTGCACCTGGGTACGTCATTTGAATAAATGCCACAAGATACTGTTTTAACTTTGCTTCTTCAGATGTTGTTTCATACGACGGAAATGCATTCTCCACTTCTTTCTGAGCACGATCATCCTGGACACCATCTAGATAAGAAAGAATACGCGCTGTGTCATGGGAGCTTACTAAGTTCATCATTGCATAAAATGCTTCTTTTGGATATAGTTCACGGATATTCTCTAGTGATTTCATGCTGTCAGATGCCTTGCCGCCTTTTGCAAATGCACAAACTGCATCTCTAAATACATAGTTCATAACAGAATCATACATATCTCCAAGAAGATACTGCGTTGCTTCTGTCCAAATCTCTCCAATAACAACATTGTCATCATCTAATTTTTTTACAGACTCTCTAAAATGCTGCCATGTTTCATCCGAAACTTCATTTGCAACATCAAGACGCCATCCATTAGATCCCTTACTTAACCAATACTGTCCAATAGAATCTGCTCCTTCTATAATCTCCTTGCCCCAAGTTCCTGTCTGGTATTCCGATCCATTGGTAGACATGATAACTGGCATGGAATCATATCCCCACCATCCGCTGTATCCATACACTGGTTTTCCTTTACGGTCACCAATGGTATCTACGGTATTGTTTCCATCAGAATCGACCAATTGTGTATTGGTAATCTCAAACCATTCCGTATAGGAATAATCCGTAACACCTTTTTTACCAAAATACGCCTTTGCAGCTTTTACAGCCTCATCTTTTAACACATTATTCTCATTCATATAATCATATACATATGCCCAGTAAGGATAAGCACCAACTTTATTGTCTTTTCCTACGAATTTGTAATACCGGTCAAAGTATACTGAATCATCAGAAACATGATTAAATACTCCATCAAGAACAATGTGCATATCATTCTTCTTTGCTACATCTACAAGTTCTTCAAAATCTCCCAAGGTTCCTAGTACTGGATCAATCTTTGAATAATCACTTGTATCATAACGATGTGATGAAATAGAAGAAAAGACAGGATTTAAGTAAATTACATTTACACCTAACGCTTTCAAATAATCCATTCGCTTAGTAATTCCTGCTAAGTCTCCACCATAGATTTCATTACTCCAATTCCCGTCTCCTGAAAAAGCATTTTTAGGATAAGTATCCTTGTTTGCTGTTTCTTGCTCAGGATTTTCAGGAAGCGTATACCAATTCGTTATAAATTCATAATCAATAGCTCCTCTTGCTGTGGTTTGCTTATCATCATTGGACGTATCCCCGTTATAAAAACGATCTGGGAAGATTTGATATATAACTGCATTCTTCATCCAGTCTGGGGTCGTATATCCTTTCTTATAAACTGTCAGATCATACGCCTTTAATGATGTAAGATCCGTAAGGACACCAGTTCCATAATATCCGTCATTGTCACAATAGATTTTCAGATAAGATCCATAGTAAACAACAAAGAAATATTTATAACGTCCATATGAATTCAGTGTAACATCGCCAGACCAAGTTGCCTTTTCATCCTTTTCTTGTTTTTCTAACGTAACCGTTTTATTCTCTGTTCCCTTGATTACTAATTTTACATTCGTGGCATCTTTTCCTGTATCAATAGAGTAGGTAACCTTTTCCCCTTCGCAGACAGCACCATACACACTCTTATATGCCGTTTCCTTGGAATTAAAATGCACCTTTGAGGAATCAATCTCAGGCTTTGTAGAATCGTTATAGTAAATATCATTTACAGGATCAAAATAAAAGGTTACTTCACGGTCTTCACTTAACGTAAACTCATCCACCTTATATTCTTGCCCATCATAGACAGCTTTTACATCACTATAAATTCCTGCCTTTAATGCTACTTTACATTCATAAATCCTGGATAACCCTGGATCTGTAAACATAGCTCCCTCTGGAATATTTGTTCCTTGAAGCATAATCTTGGCATCCACATAATCAAGAGAAGTCACTGCATAATGTGTCACAAGATCCATATACTTCACGGTAACATCCTGTGTTTTTGGTACCGCTATCTGAATATTATTTCCTCCAGCTACACCATCTTGACCATAATTCTCATCCCAGGTTCCCATCGCAATCTTAAATTCAATATTTCCTGCTGGTACGTTCTTAAACGTATACTCATAAAGTCCATTTCCCTTATATTCCATCTTATTAGATGCCGGATTCCAGCTATCTCCCGGAAACGTTCCCGGAACATAGACCGCTCTACCTTCAAACTTTCCCCTGTTGTATGTATTATATGGTTTTCCTCCTACCTGTTCTATAGGCTGACTCTCGTCCACAACCCTGTTTCCATTTACCTTATAGTAATAAACAAGGGCAACATCATCGTCTCCAAAAAAAACTTCGTTTACTGCAAAGGAACCATTAAATTTACCACTGCTGTCCATTCCCTTACTTAAATCTATTGTCTTCTCCCTTTCGATGTCATTTTTTTCTGCATAAACGAGCTGCACGTTATCATTCTCATTTGTTGAAACCGTTGTAACAAATGTTGTGGTGCCATTGCCATTAGTCGTTACTGTTCCACTAACAGGTGCATCTTGCAATCCAAGCTTTATTGCAATACTCTTGCTATCATTAATGGAATCATATAACGCCTCTTCCTTTGCATCGTATAAGAATAGTACCGGTTTCTTATCATCCGTTACACTAATCTTCTTATTATCTGCTTGTTTTTCATACCACTGGTTATAGTTAAAGACCACTTTATACTCATAATTCTTTTTCTCTAAAACAGTTTCATAAAGGAATAACGAATCACTGATTTGCCTAAACTCGTATCCCTTCTTTTCTTTATCCCAATTATCCTGTTCATTGTTCCTAACAGTTCCTATTAAAGAAACAGACATTTCAAGACAAGAATAATTGGCATCTCCATTATTTTGTGTGATATGATACTTCATTCCATTTATAGAATCATATACTTTGTTATTGATCTCATCGGTCATTATGGTGATTTCTGTTGTGCCCTTTGGAATGGTCAACGCAATATTGCTACTTCCATCGCCTATACTTCTATCCCAAGAATGATCAAATGCTACCTTATAACCATCCGACAATTTATGGTCTTCATCAAAACCATCAAAATAAAAGGTCCGTGCAAAAATACCACCACCAACATACTCTAAATCGCCACTCGCATCCCCAGGATTCCACGTTGGAATCGAGAACTCACTAGATTCATTCAAGAATGTGATTCCCTCAAAATTACCTGCGATTGTTGCTGTATGATACTTTTCTGGATTAGTAATCGAATCGTACACGACTCCATCCTGCAATCTTATGTAAACCTCTTGTTTCTCAGTTACTGTAACCGTTCTGCCGTCACCATAAGCCTCCCCATTCAAACTTACCTGTAGGACATGCGTTCCCGTTTCTAACGTAACCTTAGTTTCATATACCCCATTTTGATAAAGCTGCATCCTTACTGCTTCATCGGCTCCATCTACACGTAGTTCAACCGAATCCGTCAGATTTGGCTTTGTAGATGTTACATCACTAGTTTCCGTTTCCGCATATGCGTACGTCTCATTTACAGGCAACGACAAACTGGTAACAACCATCGCCAATGCCAACAAAACAGATACTAGTTTTTTAAGCCTTCTCCTCATAACACACTCTCCTTCTCCATATTAAATTGATAACTTCTTCAAGAGATTTATTATCTCTTTTTTCACAAATCCCTCCTTTCTATTTTTCAGTTGGTCGACTCTAATAATAAATCTCTCATATTTTTATTATAGAAAGCATTGGATTTTCCATAAATATAAATTTTCTTTTATGGATATAAATTCTATTAAATGTCATCTTTCTCCTTCTGCATTTCTAGACATAAACAAAAAAGCAGAATGGTTTTTCTTTCAAATCATCCTGCTTTCTAACTTTTCTACTATTATTTTACAAGGAAATGAATCAATATAATCGCACTAATAATCTGCATTGTTCCAATAGCAAATCCATAGATGGATACTGCTTTTCCTTGTCTTACTAATTCTTTTACATTTACTTTTAGGCCAATCGCTGCGAGCGCGATTACTTCAAATTTATTACTTATAGATTTACATAGTACAGATACGTCCTCTGAAATAATTCCTAATGAAAAAAGTGCACAGGTAATAAAGAACCCAATAACATACCATGGAACTTTCACTAATCCTTTTTTCACATCTTTTACTTCTTCTTTTACAACTTCTGAATTGCTTTTTGATTTTATGTGACCAAATCCAAGCACTACTACTACAAGTAGAATAACGCGCACAATCTTAAAGATTGTAGATAAATCTTTTACTGACTCACTTACCATATCACCACTGGCAACAACTTGTCCTACCGATTGAAGCGTTCCACCAATTAATGCTGATGTAGGTGCTAGACTATGATCATAAAGCTTTCCTGCAATCAAAGGCAATAAAAACATAAGGAAGATTCCTGTGACATTAACAATTGTAATGGCAATTCCTTTTTCCTCATCATCTGCATCAATTACCGGAGCAATGGCACCAATTGCGGAAGAACCACAAACTGCATTTCCACCTGCCATCATTAATCCAAAGTTTTGGCTGAATTTCAGCTTCTTACCAATATAAATCGCCCATGCAATCGTGATGCTCATCTGAATCACGATAAATGCAATTCCGCCAATTCCTAACTCCATTAGTGTAGAGACACTTAAAGTAGCACCTAACAACACAATTGAGTAGGATAACAGATCCGATTCTGCAAATTTATATCCCTTATGAAATACCTTCTGATTTAAAAATAGATTTCCAACAAACATGCCTAAAAAGATTGCAATCGTACCTGCCCCAAGTTTAGGCATGTAGTTTGATAAGAAAATACTAGTGATTCCTAGTAATACAGATACTAATAATCCAGGGATAATCTGCTTGATATCATTTATTTTTTTCATAATGTTCCCTCTATCCATTTATTTTATTTATGACTACGTTCTTTATTATATTTGTGTTATAATCATAAGTAAAATAAATCATTACAATGCTTACCATTAATAAATTAAATAATCATACGAGGTCAACCATGATATCAGAACTATATACATTTATTGCAGTTGTTGAACTTAAAAACTTTACAAAGGCGGCAGAAGTTCTCAACCTTTCACAACCGACTGTCAGCATTCATATCAAGAATCTTGAATCAGAATTCGGTGTGAAACTAATCAACCGTTCTATCAAACAAAAAAAGATTATCATCACCGACCAAGGCTATCAACTTTATGGACGTGCGAAAGAGATTCTTAATCTAATTGAAATAACCAAACATGACTTAAAGTCACAGAATACTTCTTTAAGTGGTTCCATCAAAATCGGTTCCAGCCTTACCATCGGTGAGTATTTACTCCCACAGTTTATTAGTTATTTTTCTACCAAATACCCCGATGTAGAAATAACAGTCATTATGAACAACACCGCATCAATTTGCAAAGGGATCAAAGATTTATCGTATGATATCGGCTTCATAGAGGGGCCACCTTCTTATGGCAACTTAAATCAACATTGCTTTTACACTGATGAAATGGTTCTTGCCTATCCGAACTCTATCGATAACGTAACCGGCATCCAATCGTTTATGAATCAATGTTGGATTTCCCGAGAAGAAGGTTCCGGAACAAAAGAATTTCTAAATATGTTCCTTAGCCAGAATCATATCGTTCCTAAAAAGTTCATGACACTTGGAAGCAACTATGCAATTAAAGAAGCTATTAAAAATGAACTCGGAATTACGATTATCTCAAAGTTAGTTATTTCTGATGCTCATAATAACAAGGAACTAAAACTATATCCACTAGATGAAGCATTCACACGTAACTTTTCTTATCTAACTCCCAAAAATGTTACAACCAGTCAGGCGAGCAATATTTTTCTCGAAGAACTGAATCAATTCTTTCAATAATTATCTTTTCTCATTGTCGACACAAAAAACTCCGTACCAGACAATATGATACGGAGTTTATAATTTTTTATTCGTCTTTTCCAGACATTTGTTCAACAAAATTTTTCATTTTCTTCTTATCTGCTTCTGACATTAATTCATTAACATCGATACATAACACAAGTGTGTTATTAACATTTGCAATTCCTGCAATATAAGCAGTTTCTTCTGTTTTGAGAAGTTCAGGCGTCTCAAGACATTGATCTTCAGACAAGATATGAATTTCATCCACTGCATCTACCATAAATGCAAACTCATTATCTTCACTTCTAGTAATAATTAGCTGAGACTCCCTCTTTGCGTCATCCAATTTAGTATTAAACTTTTTATGAAGACTATACACCGGAATTACACTACCTCTTAAGTTAATAATTCCTTCAATATTGCTTGGTGCATTTGGCACTCTTACAATATCCGTTACCGACTCAATTGCACTTACATAATCTACATTAATTCCATACATCTGATTATTAATGCAGAATAATATCAGCTTCTCTACTAGCATAATTATTACCTCCTCTTTTTGTACCTATCATAACCCTTTCCGATATTGCTATCGTTTTAAGATTGCTTTTTCTTATTAATCCATTTTAAATACGCATTGATAAATGGATCGATGTTTCCATCTAGTACATTATTGACATTCCCTGTTTCTTCATTAGTTCTATGGTCTTTTACCATTGTATACGGTTGCATTACATAAGAACGAATCTGGCTTCCCCATCCGTTTTCTAATACTTCCCCGCGAATTGCAGACTCTTTCTCTAAGTTTTCCTGCTGTTTTAAAAGATATAGCTTCGCCTTCAACATCTGCATCGCTTTATCCTTATTCATGTGTTGAGAACGTTCATTCTGACACTGAACAACGATTCCTGTTGGAAAATGAGTAATACGAATAGCAGAAGACGTCTTATTAATGTGCTGACCACCTGCACCACTAGAACGATAAGTGTCTATTCTTATATCGTCATCTTTTACTTCAATATCAATCTCTTCTTTAATATCCGGCATAACATCACAAGACGCAAATGAGGTCTGTCTTTTTCCTGCGGCATTAAATGGAGAAATACGAACAAGACGATGAACGCCTCGTTCAGACTTTAATAATCCATATGCATTTTCTCCATGGATTTCTATTGTAACAGACTTAAGGCCTGCTTCATCACCATCAAGATAATCAATGATTTCCGTTGAAAAACCTTTCTTTTCAGCCCAACGCTGATACATTCTGCACAACATACTAGCCCAGTCGCAACTTTCTGTTCCACCTGCACCCGCATGTAATGTCAAGATTGCATCATCTTGATCATATTCTTCTGATAATAAAGTTGTAATACGAAGCGTCTCGTATTCTTCTATAAACTGATTAAGTTCTTCCTCAATTTCAGGGATAAGAGAAGCATCACTCTCCTCATATCCCATTTGAAGTAACGTCTGAATATCTTCATATTTTTCTTGAAGATCTGAATATCCTTTTATCGTTGCTTTTAAGGAAGTAAGTTCTTTCATCACCGCTGTCGATTTCTCAGGATCATCCCAAAAATCCGGTGCCTCAAGCATTAATTCTAACTCTTCGACTCTTAGCTTTTTATTAGCCAGGTCAAAGTGAATCCCCCACTTCAAGCAATGGTTTTTCATAGGTCGATAACGTATATTTGAATTGGTCTAATTCAACCATTTAACTCACCCCATTCTAGTGTTTACTTGTGTTTACTTACGCTTTTCTACCACAGCATTGTTTATATTTTCTACCGCTTCCACATGGACATGGATCATTTGGCTGAACTTTCTTTTCTTTACGTTTTACAGGAGTTTTTCCTGCACTGTCATCTTTATTTGTTCCTGTTACTTTTGCAACTTCTTCACGTTCAACTTTTTGTTCAATGCGTACATGCATTAATGCACGAACTGTATCCATGGAAATTGCTTGGATCATTTCATCGAACATTTCATAACCAGCAAATTTATATTCTACTAATGGATCACGTTGACCATATGCTTGTAAACCAATACCTTGGCGTAATTGATCCATATCATCAATATGTGCCATCCATTTATTATCAATTACTTTTAATAGGATAACACGTTCAATTTCACGAATTGCTTCTGGTTCTGGGAACTCTGCTTCTTTGCTTTCATAGAATTTCGCAGCTTCCTCTTTGATCTTTTGAATTAATTGATCTTTTGTTGTCTTGTTAAGTTCTTCTTTTGTTAAGTGAATTGGTTCAATTGGAATAATTGGAAGTAATTCAGTATTTAAACTTGCAATATCCCATTCTTCTGCCATCTGTTCGTCACTGATGCAGTTATTTACGATGTGCTCTACGTCATCACCAATCATCTTAAAGATTGTATCTCTCATGCTTTCGCCGTCTAATACTTTACGACGTTCTGTATAAATAACTTCTCTTTGTTCGTTGTTTACTTGATCATATTCTAATAAGTTTTTACGAATACCAAAGTTGTTGTTTTCAATCTTCATTTGAGCTTTTTCAATTGCACTTGTTAACATCTTATGTTGAATTTCTTCACCATCCTGAATACCTAAGGAATTGAACATGCCCATTAATCGTTCAGAACCGAATAAACGCATTAAATCATCTTCAAGAGAGATGTAGAATTTAGATTCACCTGGATCTCCTTGACGACCTGCACGACCTCTTAACTGATTGTCGATACGACGAGATTCATGACGTTCTGTACCGATAATTTTAAGACCGCCTAATTCTTGTACGCCTTCACCAAGCTTGATATCTGTACCACGACCTGCCATATTTGTTGCAATTGTAACTGCACCTTTTTGACCTGCGTCTTTAATGATTTCAGCTTCAAGTTCATGGAATTTGGCATTTAAAACTTTATGAGGAATTCCTTGACGTTTTAATAACGCACTTACTTCTTCAGAACCTTCAATTGTGATTGTACCAACTAATACTGGCTGTCCAGTTTCATGAGCAGCTTTAATATCATTTACAACTGCTTGGATTTTTTCTTTATGAGTCTTGTAAACCGCATCATGATGGTCTACACGTGCAACAGGAAGATTTGTAGGAACTTCGATAACGTCTAATGCATAGATTTCTCTAAATTCTTTTTCTTCTGTTAATGCAGTACCAGTCATACCGGATTTCTTTTTATATTTGTTAAAGAAGTTCTGGAATGTGATCGTTGCAAGTGTCTTGCTTTCACGATTTACTTTTACGCCTTCTTTTGCTTCGATTGCTTGATGTAAACCGTCAGAATAACGTCTACCTGGCATAATACGTCCAGTAAACTCATCTACGATAAGAACTTCATCATCTTTTACTACGTAATCTTTATCTCTGAACATAAGATTATGAGCACGTAATGCTAAAATAATATTATGTTGGATTTCAAGATTTTCAGGATCAGCTAAGTTTTCTAAGTGGAAGAACTTCTCAACCTTATGAACACCTTGTAATGTAAGACTGACATTCTTATCTTTTTCATTTACTGTAAAGTCACCAGTCTCTTCTTTTTCTTCACTCATGAGCATATCCATCTTGGATAATTCTACTTCTTCACCACGAACTAATTGGCGTGCTAAAACGTCACAAGCTTCATACAATCTTGTTGATTTTCCACTTTGACCAGAAATAATTAATGGAGTACGCGCTTCATCAATTAAAACGGAATCGACTTCATCGATGATTGCATAATTTAAATCTCTCATTACAAGTTGGTTTTTGTAGATTACCATGTTATCTCTTAAGTAATCAAAACCTAACTCATTATTTGTCGCATATGTGATATCGCAGTTATATGCTTCTCTTCTCTCGTCATTTGTCATTGAGTTAAGTACTACGCCTACTGTAAGTCCAAGGAATCTGTGAATATCTCCCATCCACTCAGCATCACGTTTTGCAAGATAATCATTAACCGTTACGATATGAACACCTTTTCCCTCAAGAGCATTTAAGTACGCTGGTAATGTAGCTACTAATGTCTTACCTTCACCAGTACGCATTTCTGTAATTCTTCCTTGATGTAAGATTACACCACCGACTAATTGCACTCTATAATGTCTCATTCCAAGCACACGCTTACCAGCTTCACGAACAGTTGCGTATGCCTCTACTAACAAGTCATCTAATGTTTCACCCTTTTTTAGACGCTCTTTAAATTCTACTGTTTTATGCTTTAACTCTTCATCTGTTAATTTTTCAAATTCAGGTTCCAAAGCTTCAATTTTATCAACAATCGGATAAACCAATTTTAATTCTCTTTGGCTATGTGTTCCAAATAGTTTTGTTATTAAACCCATATTGTACTCACTCCTGTGTTCTATAAAGTTAGTAATAGTCTTCTACTATTATCATAATAGTCTTATTGTAACATTACTATATAGACATAGCAACTCTTTTTTCCCTAAGGAAAACAGCCTAAAACGCTATACTTCTTACATTTTTCCCTTAGTTTTTATATTTTAAAAGAAGGATTTTCTGCAAATTCCTTCTTTTTCTCCTTTGACTATCCCTTTTATTAACTAAACAAAAAATACTAGTGAATAAAGAGGATTCCTGAGATTCAACTTCCCATTCTTAATTTTCTTCCTGCTCCTTACTCACTAGTACTATCTTTTGCTACGAAAGTGTTTTAAATTCATATCCTTTCTTCTTAAAGTATTCAATAATTAATGGCAATGATTTTACCGTTTCTTCTTTTCCGTACGTATCATGCATTAAAAGTACAACCATAGTTTTATCTCCAGCTGTTTCTTTCACACATTCTAGCAATTGTTTGGCATTCTTTTTTGGACCTTCTGCATCTTTACTAAGGGCATTCCAGTCAATGGAAACCATATTGTTTTTCTTCATATAGTTGCTTAGTTCATCCATGTTCTTCCATGACATAAACCCACCTGGGCAACGAATTACTCTGGTAGAAAACTCATCCCCTAATATATCTTTTAAAATCTTATCTGTCTTTTTAAAGTCCTTTACAAAGTTCTTTAGGTTTAGTTCGCGATTTGGATATAACACCTTGTAATCGTGACTATAAGAATGGTTCGCGATTGCATGGCCCTTTTCAAACTCTTCTTTGATCAGTTTTTTCGCAGCTTCTCCACCATTCTCAATATTCTTACCCATTACAAAAAATGTCGCTTTTACTTTGTACTTGTCTAGCACCTCTAAAATCTTTGGTGTCACCGTTGTTGATACTCCATCATCAAAAGTTAAGTAAACCGTCTTCTTTCCGTCATTATAATAATCATATTTACTAAGCTTTTTCGCTACGACCGAAGCATCTGTCGTATATTTCTTACCAGCCTCACTTACTCCAACATATTTCGGTTTGGCTGTTGGTTTTGTCGTTGGAACCGCTGTCGCTTTCGTTTCCTCTATGCCATCTTCCTTGCCATTTGGCTCTGCCGTCACCTGAGCCTGTACATTGCTTCCATCTGCTCCTGCCATTGCATCCTTGGATTTCAAAGATATGTTATACATTCTTACCAAGTTCATAACCAAGAGCAATACAACAGTTAATACCCCTACCGTTGCAATAATAGTGTTTCTATTACTTCTACTACGTCTGTATCTTCTTCTCATTTTACCCTTCCGCCTTGCTTGTTTTCTTTTAGTGCATAATTAATCCCCCGACATTACGCACTTTAGTCTTTTTTTGTTTTATAGTCGCAATAGTATATTTATTTTTTTACATAATTAAGACCAAATCCTATGGATTTGGTCTTAATTATCTCCTCATGAAATAATTCTAAAACTCTGGTTCTATTAAACCATAAGTATTTCCTTTTCTTTTATAAACAACATTTACTTCATCCGTGTCGGAATTTCTAAATACATAGAAACTATGTCCTAATAGTTCCATCTGTACACAAGCTTCTTCCGCATCCATCGGTTTGATTGCAAAATGTTTTGAACGAATAATATTAATAACTTCTTCATCGTCTGCCTCATCCTCTAAGAATGTTGTATTAAAATTAATGGCAGCCTGTTGCCTGTGTTCTATCAATTTATTTTTGTATTTTCTAAGTTGGCGTTCAATTACTTCTTCAACTAGATCAATGGATACATACATATCAGTGCTTGTCTCTTCTGCACGAATAATGGTTCCCTTCATTGGAATTGTAACTTCAATCTTTTGCCTGTCCTTCTGAACACTAAATGTAACATGGATTTCCGTTTCATCCGTAAAATATCTCTCTAGTTTACCGATCTTCTCATATACTGCTGATTTCAAACCTTCTGTTACCTCAATGTTCTTACCGCTAATAATATACTTCATAAGATCCAACTCCTTTTTTACTTTTATAAGTGGTGTTTTCATATTCCGTTTCTTCTTAAACTCAAATATGAGTATGTGTACTTATAAAAGCTTTTTTTCATAATACATTCTTACATTGTTAGAACCATGTAATTTGATGAACTTTGTATTATTTAATACAATTATAGCAACCTAAAATATAGATATCAAGCGATATCCGAAAGAATCTCCGGTTCTCTTGTTAAGATTACTTATAGAATTTTATTCACTAATAACTCTGGCTAATTTTAAAAATTTTCCACATAATTCACATGCATTTGTTTAAGTTTTGCAACAATTCCAATATAGTATCAAATAAAACTTTTAATTCATCTTTTTCGAATTTTATCATTTACAACAAAACAAACATTCGAACTTGACATTAATTCTTAATCCCCTTTTCCACACATCCGATTGTGGATAATGTGGATAACTCGGTGTATAACTTAAAATCCTTGATATTTTTGTGCTATTACATGTGGATAGTTTTATCCAGTCTATCCACAGCCTGTAGAATTAACTCGGAATATAGAACGATAACTCGCTTCGTTTTTTGTGCAATATGCACAGCTTCTTATTCAAATCGTTTACATCAACCGTTTTTAAATATTCTAACAGTTTAAAAACTTAATTGAAAGTAAAGTAGTTTTCTAACTATTCTAATAGCTTTTATAATGTCTCTAATTATTTAGTTAACTGCCTTTTCTGACAAAGAATTTTCATATACATCTATTTTATCTGCTAAAAAGGGTGCCAACCCCACAAATTCTGCGCCATACTCATACTTCTCTTCCTCTGTCTTTTGCTTACGAATGATCTTAACAACTGCATAGAAGAATTCTTTCTCACAAAGTTTAATCCTGACATTAAAGTAGAATTGCAGTGGCAACACTGCCTCACTGACAAACCCAACTCCAGACTTTGAAATATTAACTACTTCGATTCTCGCCTCCATATTATCAATTATTTGGTTTCCCTGCCGAAACATATGGTTAATTTCCAATTGTAATTCTATTGGCAGTCTTTTGTCCTTTCTACGATCCATTTCTTCTGGCATTACAATCCCCCCACAATCTTTTTCTCTTGCAATATAATTTCAAAACTAAACTATATATACATTATAACACTTGTGTCATATTTTTCCAATTTTTATTTTTTGTGACATATTTATCTATCTTTTCTTTATAACACAAAAAGCAGGCCCCTCGCTAACACAGGGACCTGCTTTATATGATATCGATATCTGTCTAATTTTAAATTTAACTTCTGACTATAAAACTCTTCTTGCGCAAATTGGAGTTTGATAGTTAACACTTGATGTTTTAATTCCGTCTTTTCTATTACTTGCGTGTACGATTCTTCCTCCACCAATGTAGATTGCTACATGGCTTACAGATCCGCCACTACCGTAGAATACTAAGTCACCAGCTTGTAAGCTGCTTGTACTTACTTTTCTACCTGCACTTTGTGATTGTGCTGAAGATGTTCTTGCTAGGCTGATACCAAAATGTTTATATACGGACATTGTAAATCCTGAACAGTCAGTACCATTTGTTAAGCTTGTACCACCCCATCTGTAGCTATTTCCTACGAATTGTAATGCGTAGTTTGCTACTGCACTTCCGGACTTGCTTGATGTTGTAGATTCACTAGCTTTTTTAGTTGTTGTGTTTGATTTTTTCGTTGTATTATTAGAAGTTGTTGTTCTTGTAGTTGTTGACGTGCTAGCTTGACTGCTTGCTTGTCTTTCTGCTTCTGCTGCGGCAATTGCTGCTTCTTGAGCTGCTCTTCTTTCCGCTTCTTCTTGTTCTTCTTTAATAGAGATTGCTTTTCCAAATTCCACTTTTATATCAACAAACTCTTTTGAAACATAACCAACAAGGTTATCATCAATTTTAATTTTTGCCCATTTGCTATCATGACTGATTACATGATATTTTTCATCAGCAGCAAGTAATGTTAAGATTCTGCTGTCTGTGCTTTTCTTTTCTCTTAAGCGTAATGTCTCAGTTTTAATTACTGCGTATACATCTCCATACTTTTCAGCAACTTTTTCAGCTTCTTCACCAATTGCTAAAAATTCTTTCTTTATGTATCCAGTAACAGATCCTGATTTTACTTTAACCCATTCGCCTTCTGTTTTAAGGATTTCTGCTGAACAGCCTTTGTAAAGTTTACCTAAGATTTCACTATCAGTTGTAGGTTTCTTTCTGATATTGATGTAGTTGTTAACTGTTGCAATACCAGTCTTTGCATACTTGCTTACTTTCTTAGTTTTAGCCTTTTTTGTAGTTGTTTTAGTTTTAGTTTTAGTTTTGTCTGCCTTTGCAGTTGTAGCCGCTGGTGCAGCTGTAGCTTCCTTTGCAACCTCATCATCTGCAACATCTTTATTCTCTAAACTATCTGCATAGTAGTTTTCAAGGGATAAACAAATTCCTGCTAATGAATTTGCTGAACCGTCTACTGCTGAAGATACTGTAATACCTTTATTAGTAGTAGTTTTTGCTAGAGATGCTTTTGCTGGAACTGTATTTGTAGCCATCATAAGTGTTAACGCTGATGTCATACCGATTGTAGATTTGAATAATCTAGATCTGTTCATACTTAAGCCTCCAATTTATTAATTAATTCTCTTGATTTATTACGAAATTATTAAATATGTTGAATTAAGTATAACAAAATTGGATAGGCCTGTCAACAAAACCAATATATTTTATATATTTTTTTTTACAAATATTATGAAAATAATAAATTATAAATGATCATTTGTAACAATAGATTAACTAAATCACAACATTTTCTGTTTCATTTATTTCAAAAATATACTGTTCTACAGCTGTAATTGAATTGGCTCCATCGCTAGCTGCTGTAATAATCTGTTTTAATGGCTTTTTACGAATATCTCCCACTGCAAAAACTCCTTTTTGCGACGTTTTACAACTCTCATCTGCAATAATCCAGCCACTCTCATCCATGTCAATTTGCCCTTCATACAAGGAAGACAGCGGCACATTGCCTATCGCAACAAAAACACCTTGGACTTCGACTTCTTTCGATTCTTCATGTGTAGTAGAAGTTATTACAATTTTTTCCACTTCTTCATTGCCTACTATTTCATTTACTTTACTTTCCCACAGTATTTCAACATTTTCACATTTCTTTACCTGAGAACACAATATCTTCGTTGCTCGAAGCTCATTTCTTCGATGAATCAGATATACTTTTTTGCAAATCTTAGATAAATAAAGGGCGTCTTCTACCGCAACATCCCCTCCTCCTATGACTGCAACTGTCTGATTTTGAAAGAAAGCACCATCACATGTGGCACAATAGGAAACACCCATTCCTGCAAATTCTTGTTCTCCTTTTACTCCAAGCATCCTGCTTTTTGCACCTGTCGCAATTACTACTGCTCTCGCATAATATGTACTTCCATCTTCTAGCTCTACGATTTTTTTACTTTCCTTAAGATTCACTCGGACAACTTCCCCTGCAACAAATGCTGCACCCATTTGCTCACAATGAGAACGGAAGCGTTCTGCCAGTTCCATGCCGCTGACTCCCGGTATTCCAGGATAATTATCGATACGTTCTGTATATACAACCTGTCCTCCGCTAAACTCCTCTTTTTCAATAATAATCGTATTCAGCTGAGCACGCGAAGCATAAATACCTGCTGTAAGACCTGCTGGACCACTCCCTATAATAATTAAATCATATATATTTTCCAAACCTATACTCCTTTCATTCATGCATTGCTATTATATATCCGATATTAATTATATACTGCACCACTACTAATCAGAAGGGAGAGTCATAATTATGGATATAGCTTCAATTTCTATGGCCATGAGCCAAAGTAACGTTTCCAAAAATATTGGCATTGCTATGTTATCCAAAAGCTTAGACAATGTCGAATCTACTGGTGACGCAATGGTTACCATGTTAGAAGAATGCGTTGACCCTAACCGCGGTCAAAACATTGACCTTCGTGTATAATTTAATATCGAAGACTTGTTGTTCGCATAAGAACAAAGTGTGAGTGCGCATCACACGCCCCGCTTTTTGGGACATTTTTAATTGTTAGGAAAGAGCTCGACAGAAAAATTTCCTAACAATTAAAAAAAGAGTTTTGCATGCAAAACTCTTTTTTTTGTAGCCTATTGTGCAAATTCTAACAGCAGCATGACTACCACGCATATAGTAACTGCCAAAATAAAGAATACGTCGGCAAATGGCGCTTGTTTTCTTTCTTGCTTTTCTTCCTGACTGCAACAGAAGATTGCTTTTACTTCTGCTTGTCTTTCATTGTATTTCACAAGTAAGAAATATATAAACGCTGCAAATGCAGTTGCAAAGACTGCTGAAACCACATATGACGGTAATGCACTAATAATATCTGAACGAGTTAGTGTCGTATCCACCTTCTCCACTTCCTGGCCGAGTTTTTCCTGCATCTTAGCCAGATAGTCAAGCAAGTATGGCTGAATCTTTGTTATTACGACTGAAAAAGAATTAATCGTAGCATGGACAATCATTGAGGATACGATAGAACCCGTAGCCTCAACTACAAGTGCTAATATGATACCCATTACAAACGCATAGGAAAACTGATTAATATTCATATGCAGCAATCCAAAAAAGAGTCCACTGCATAAAATTGCCTTAATGGCATTACCTTTCCTTTGTTCATTATAAATCACGCCTCGATAAACAAATTCCTCTAGAATTGCCGGCAGAACCCCAATGGCCAACCAACAAAAGATGAAACTTGTCTGATCCAACATGCCTGTTACCGTACTACTAATTGTGTTTTCTCCTATTAATAAGGAAAGTGCATTCAATAGAGTCATCAATGGCTGAATTGCAAAGGCAAATATAATCAGCATCACAACAGAAAGTACATTTACTTTTTTAAATCGTATCTGACTTCTTATCGGCTGCTTCTTATTAAAGGCATAAACAATGGCAGGCAATGCATATCCAATCTGCGCAATAAGAATTAATTGTATATAGGTAAAGCTGATATTAAAGATATTAGCAACCAAGCCAATTCCAATATTTAATATTAGGTACGCAACTACGATTGCCAAAAACAGTGCATTACCTCTCTTAACATTCTCTTTATTATTCAAATCTTAAGCCTCCTTACTGTTTACCCCCGTCTATATTTATTTTACAGCAATTGCTTCGATTTCAATAAGAACGTCTTTTGGTAATCTTGCAACTTCAACGCAAGATCTTGCAGGGAAATCTTTTGTAAAGTATTTTGCATACACTTCATTGATTTTTGCAAAGTCATTCATATCTTTGATGAAAACAACTGTTTTAATAACATTATCTGTGCTTGTTCCAGCAGCTTCTAATAAGTTAGCAAGGTTCTTAAGCGCTTGTTCTGCTTGTTCTTCGATAGGACCTGTTACTAATGTATTTGTTGTTGGATCAATTGGAATAACCCCTGAAGTATATACCATGTTATTTACTTCAATTGCCTGTGAATATGGTCCAATTGCAGCTGGTGCTTTTTCTGTATTAATTATTTTTTTCATTATTTTCTACTCCTTTTCTTGTTCTTCTTACTTATTATATACCGTTTTTCAATAAAAAACTAGTGTAGCGCCTCTTCTTAGTCATTTATATTGTATTTTTTTATTAAAAAATGTTATAATTACACCAATGTCAAAAACAAAGGAGTTAATTATGTATTCATTTCAAAGTCGAGTTCGATATAGTGAAATCGGTCCTAATAAAAAACTTGATTTAGCAGGCATCATTAATTATTTTCAAGACTGTTCTACTTTTCATTCCGAAGATATCGGTCTTGGTTTTGACTTTTTAGAGGCTAAAAATCTGGCTTGGATCATTACCAACTGGCACATTGATGTCAAACGTTTCCCTTCCTTAAATGAGAAAATCATTATCAGCACATGGCCTTATGCCTTTAAAACCATGTTGGGTTATCGTAATTTTAAGATGGAAACAGAAGATGGCGAATTACTCGCTGTTGCCGATTCCCTTTGGGTATTGATGGACATTGCTAAAATGCGTCCTGCAAGGGTAAACATCGAAGACTTCAAAAAATACATTATCGAAGAACGTTATCCAATGGAAGAGACTCCTAGAAAGATTGCTGTCCCTGCAGATGGCATCATCTACGATGCATTTTCAATTACAAAAAGCAACCTCGATACGAATAACCATGTAAACAATGGTCAATATATAAAGATGGCAGCTGATTACCTGCCAGAAGATTTTGAAATCAAAGAGATGCGGGCCGAATATCGCAAATCCGCCCTGCTCTACGATATAATTATTCCTAAAGTTACAATATCAGATAATACTTGTACCGTGGTCCTTTCTTCTGAAGACGGTACCCCTTACTGTATTGTCATTTTCATAAAGAAATAAGGAGATTTACTATATGATTAATAAAGCAATTACCCTTGGCGAACAGCAAACTTTACTTGTTGTAAAGACAACTGATTTTGGTGTTTACCTTGCAACAAGCGAAGATTCAAATAACAAGGTATTATTACCTAAGAGCCAGGTACCTGAACATACAAAAGTCGGAGATAAGATTTCTGTATTCATTTACAAAGATAGCGAAGATCGTTTAATCGCTACTACTGCTACTCCAACATTAATGATGGGACAAGTAGCTAAATTAAATGTCAAAGAAGTTGGAAACATCGGTGCCTTCCTTGACTGGGGACTTGCAAAAGATTTATTCCTTCCATTCAAAGAACAAACTGCCAAAGTAGTTCAAGGCCAGCAAGCACTTGTTACACTCTACATTGATAAGAGCAGCCGTCTTTGCGCTACAATGAAAGTATATGAATATTTACGTACGGATTCTCCTTACAAGAAGGATGACAAAGTAACTGGTCTTGTATATGAAATCAGTGACCAATTCGGTGCATTCGTTGCTGTTGATGAACAGTTCTCTGCTCTTATCCCAAGACAACAGCTATTTGATCCAGTAAGCGTTGGCCAAACAATCGAAGCCCGTGTTATCAATGTAAAAGAAGATGGAAAGCTTGATCTTAGCCTTCGTGAAAAAACTCACATCCAAATGGATGGAGACGCAGCAAGAATCTATAATGCTTTAAAAGCAAACAACGGATTCCTTCCTTTCAATGACAAATCGGCTCCTGAAGACATCAAAAAGGAGTTCAACTTAAGTAAAGCTGCATTCAAACGTGCACTTGGTCGCTTAATGAAAGAAAACAAGATTCGTCAAGATGAGAAAGGAACATATCAACTATAAAGAAAGTGCCCAAAAAACTTTCCTAACGGTAAAAAAGCAGTCGGTAGCTACCGACTGCTTTTCTTTATTTAAAAAATCTCATTCTTGGGTTTGTGTTAGATAATTCTTTCTGTGGTTTTTTAGCCGGTTCCGTTTTATATGCATCGCGAAATCCATTTGCTAAACTGTCTTTACACCGCTTACAAAAACGTCCCGTCTTTATTGTAACTCCACAACTTTCACATGGTATGCCAATTGGTGATTGGTCAGAAAACGTAAGTCTTTCTTCCCGAATCCAACGATGGATAATAGAAATACTAATATCAAATTCAGTGGAAATCTCCTGAACTCCAGCTTGTGGATGTTCATATATATACTCTTTGACAGACTTAAAAGTCTCCTCCAACTTGTTCATACATTGTGGACAAAATGGCTGTCCTCCAAAATAGTTATAAAGCCTTCCACAGCTTTTGCAATTCCTTACATCCATACTCTTCTCCTCCTAGTACCCTTTTCCTATACATAAACTAACAAAAAATACTTTTTCAATACCTGCGCGCAACAAAACATTGGTACAGGCTTCAATCGTACTTCCTGTTGTATAAATATCATCTATTAACAGTACCTTCTTATGCTCATACTTAAGCTTCAATTTCTTATTTATCTGAAATGCTTTTTCTAAATTATGTAATCTCTCCTTATCATTCAAGCTTTTTTGTGGCATTGTATATTTACAACGTATCAATAGATTCTCTTCTACTTCGATTCCCAAACCAGCTCCAAGTCCTTTGGCCAGTATTGCCGCCTGATTATATCCTCTTTTTCGGTATCTCTTTTTATGTACTGGTACTGGGACAATCACATCTACATCCATTCGACGAATTTTCTCCCCATAATGGCTCAACAGTTCACGGACATAAAACTCTGCATACTCTCGACGATTCTTGTATTTGAATCCTACAATGGACCGTCTCATATTTTCATCATATATCCACATTCCGTATCCATACTCATAGTGAAAATTCTTATTCTCACAATCATAACAGTATTCCTTATAGGGACTTCCGATTGGTTTCCCACACTTCATGCAATAAGGAGCATTTACCCATTGGAGCTTTCCATAACACTCCTCACAGATAAACGCTCCTTTAGGAATGACAATCTTCTCACAGATTGGACACCTCTTTGGATATATAAGTTCTAATACACTCTTATATAACCTCATTTTTATGCTCCCTCTATCTAACATGAATCACCTTAGAATAATTTCTTAGGGTAAACGCCTTCTTCAACAAGTTTAGCGAAGCTATCTACAACTACTTGCTTGTCTTCTTTATATGTTACACCAAACCATTTATCAGAAGAAGTAAGAACTGTTACATCTGCCTTATTTTCTCCAATTAAATCACCTACGATTGTAGGAAGTAAGTATTCAGCTTTTAACTCATTTCCCTTGATTCCATCTAAGAATGCTGCGAATCTGCTTTCTAATTCATTTAAGAATTCAGGTGTGAATCCCCACATATTCATAGATACTGGTGTTGTATCTGTAAGGTTTTGACCTTCAATATCAGATTTGATCGTTCCATCTACTTTTTGGATTCCACTTGTTTCGCAAATGCCTACTAATTTATTTTCCGCATTTACTTCACAAACTCCACGAGTAACTGTTCCGTTATCGCTTAATGTATTTCCTAATTCGAATCCTACCATACACATATTGTATTTTCCGTCTGTATTCTTAGCATTCTTTAAGAAATCACAAATCTTCTTGAATCCTTCTTCTCCGTAGTAATCATCCGCATTGATTACTGCAAATGGTTCTTTTACTGTATCTTTGATAGAAAGGATTGCTTGTCCTGTTCCCCATGGTTTTGTTCTTCCTTCTGGAACTTCATATCCTTCTGGAAGTGCATCCATGTCTTGGAATACATATTCTACATCAATTTGCTCAGCCATACGATTACCAATAGCCTCTTTAAATGCTTCTTCGATGTCTCTACGAATAATAAATACTACCTTTGTAAAGCCCGCTTTTTTTGCTGCGTATACAGAATAATCCATAATGATTTCGCCACTAGGTCCTACTGGCTCTAATTGTTTGATACCACCGAAACGACTTCCCATCCCGGCAGCCATAATTACCAATGTACAATTCATATCTTTTTTCTCCTTTTTTAATATCCTTTATTATATTATATATTACCTACTTTTTCAAACCACTTATTTCCACTAAACGTAAATTTAGACTTGAATAGCGTTTTTGTTCCATTGTATTATCGATCATTTTCTGCACCATATAAGCACTTCCGACAATGGTCACGCAACTTTTCGCTCTCGTTACTGCCGTATACAATAGGTTTCTATTAAATAACATTCTTGGTCCTGTAAGGATTGGTAGCACGACTGCAGGATATTCACTACCTTGTGATTTATGAATTGTAATTGCATAAGCAAGCTCTAACTCATCCAGACTACTGAACGGATACTCTACCGTTTTACCGTCTTCAAACTCTACTTCCATCAATTCGGAAAACGTATTAATTTCTTTTATAATGCCGGTATCACCATTAAATACACCCGTTCCTTTGTTTAAACGGATATTATATTGATTCCTAACTTCCCACTCAAGCTGATAATTGTTCTTAATCTGCATGATTTTATCGCCTTCACGGAAGACAATGCCGTGGAACTCTTTTTCCTTCTTATCCGGTGATTCGGGATTAATATAGCGCTGAAGGATTTCATTTAACTTGTCTACTCCAAGTTCACCTTTTCGCATCGGCGTCAGCACTTGAACATCAAGTGGTGTAGCATCTACATACTTTGGCATCTTTTCCATTACAAGAGATAGGACAACTCTTTGGATTAATGTCGTATCTTCTCTTTGTAACATAAAGAAATCCTTGCTCTTATTGTCTAATTTGATTTGTTCGCCAGCGTTAATCTTATGGGCATTGGTAATAATCGTACTTTCTGCTGCCTGTCTAAATATCTTCGTTAAGCGAACAACATTAAAGCATCCAGAATCTATGATATCCTTTAAGACATTACCAGGCCCTACACTTGGAAGCTGGTTAACATCGCCTACTAAAATTACACGGGTTCCTATACTAATTGCCTTTAAGAATGCATTCATCAAACTGATATCTACCATAGACATCTCATCGATAATGATTGCATCTGCTTCCAGTGGATTTTCTTCATTTCGTTCAAAATGCATCCTTCCACTTGTTTCTTCCATTCCGCCATTTAACTCTAGTAAGCGGTGGATGGTCTGTGCTTCATATCCTGTTGTCTCACTCATTCTCTTTGCTGCCCTACCAGTTGGCGCAGCTAAAAGGATTTCTAATCCTTGTGACTCAAAGAAACGAATGATTTGATTGATTGTAGTTGTCTTACCAGTACCAGGTCCACCAGTGATGACTAAAAGTCCGTTTCGTGCTGCCTCGAAAATCGCCATTCTCTGCATCTCGTCAAGCATCATGTCCGCAGACTGTTCAATCTGTCTTACATGATCATTTAGAGCTGCTTCCGGCACATCATACTTTATATCTAAATCTACCAGCATTCTGGCACAATTTAATTCCATATAATAATAAGACGCATGGTAGATTACCTTTTGTCCATCGATCTCTTTGATCATAATTTTCTTCTCGATTACCATATCCATCAATCGATGTTGTATCTTCTCAAGTTCTACTCCTAATAACTCACTTGCTGTAGATAACAACTCCGCTTCCGGAAGATACGTATGACCAAAAGAGGTTGCATTGGATAGCGCATACATGATTCCAGCCTTGATACGATTCTCACTATCTACGTTCACACCAACGTTTCTAGCAATTTCATCCGCTAGTTTAAAGCCGATTCCACTGATGTCTTCTGCTAATTTATATGGGTTCTGTTTTACTACGTCATACAGGCGTTGCCCATATTCTTGATAAATCTTCACCGCATAGGTCGTTGAAATTCCGTATTTTTGCAAGAAGAGCATGGCACTTCTCATCTCTCGTTTTTCTTCAAACTGCTCTGAGATTTCTCTCGCTAGGCGTTCTGAGATTCCTTTGACTTCTGAAAGTCTCTCTGGTTCCTGCTCAATGATTGTAAAAGTCTCTTTCTTAAACTTTCTCACAATTCTTGCTGCTAGCGCACTTCCTACCCCCTTGATTGCTCCTGATCCAAGGTAGCGTTCCATGGAAAATAAGTCTTCCGGTTCTCTGATTTCATAACTCTTCATAACAAGCTGCTCGCCATACACCGCATGTTTTGTATAGTTACCGGTTACACAAATATATTCTCCTTCATTTATAAAGGTAAAGGTTCCGACAACAGTCATTTCTATATCATCACGGACTAAACTTAGTACCGTGTATCCATTTTCACTATTCCGATATACGATTCGGTCTACATATCCCTCTAATACTTCTTCTTCCACTTCGTCACCTCCGTACTTTTTTCGTTCAATACTATTATTATACATGAAAAAGACTGTTCTAAAACTAAAATTTTATTTTAGCTTCAAACAGTCTTTTTTCTTTGCGTATATATATTAACGTTTCATTGATTCATAAAGCATTTGAGCGATTCCAAGTGTACCTTGTTCTGCTGCACTTTCTGCATATTCTTGATATAACATATCACCAAAGTATTCAGTATACTCATTCTCATCGCTGCTTTGTACCGTCTTTTTCATTTCTTTAAATACTTGCTCTACAAAATAAGCTTCAAAGCTTTTACAAGCCTCCATTAATTCCTCATCTGTCTTACTAGACATATCAGACTCTAAAGTAGATTGTAACTGTTCTGTCTTACCTGTAGTACTGCTGCCGTATTGGCTGTATAAAGAACTGCTATCAATTGTTAAACTCATGGTTATCGTCTCCTATCCGGCTTAGCCTCTAAGGTTGTTTGCTTGTTGTAACATGGAATCGGATGCAGAGATGATCTTGGAGTTCATTTCATATGCACGTTGTGCAACGATTAAGTTAACCATTTCATCTACTGACTGTACATTCGAGGATTCTAAGTATCCTTGACGAATTGTACTTGCGGATAAACCTTCTGATTCGCTTTCTAATTGAGGAGCACCAGATACCTGGCTTTCCTTAAAGTTGGAATTTCCTACTTTTTCAAGACCTGCTGGATTCGCAAATTGATACATTGCTACTTGAATTCCTGTTGATTGGTAATTTCCATTTGCATCTGGAATACTAATAACACCGCCAGCATCAATGCTGATTTTGCTAATATCCATACCAAATGGGATTTCAATTGCATTTCCTAATGTATCTAATAATGGATTTCCATCTGAATCACAGATTGTTGTTCCATTAGCTGTTACTGACGCATTGAATGCTCCACTTCTTGTATAAGCAACGCTTCCATCATTTAATTTAACTGCGAAGAAACCATTTCCTGAAACTGCAAGGTCTAAATAGTTTCCTGTTTCAGTTAATGCACCTTGTTCAAATCTTGAAGTAATTGCTGAATTACGTACACCAAGACCAACTTGAGCTGCTACAGGTTTTAAATTTCCTTCGTTATCTGTAGACGTCTGTTGAATTGTTTGATAGTATAATGATTTAAATTCTGCTGTTTCTTTCTTATATCCTGTTGTATTGATATTTGCAATATTGTTGGATATCGTATCTACGTTTGTTTGCTGGGATGACATGCCTGTTGCGGCAGTCCATAACGCTCTCATCATATGCTTAAATCCCCTTCCTAAATGCTTCCTACCTTGTTAACGACTTTTTCTAACATGCTGTCCATAGTATTCATTACTTTCTGATTTGCTTCATAAGCTCTCGTAATCGTAATCATGTTTACCATTTCTTCTACTGTTTGAACGTTTGATTGTTCTAAGTACCCTTGTAAGACATTTCCCGTTGCTTCTTTTTCTGTTGCACCGTCTACTGTCTGATATAAGTTGTTTCCGTATTTTTCAATGTATTTATAGTCTTCAAAATCTTGGAGTTTGATTTTATCTACCTCTACATTGTTACAGAATACTACGCCTGAGCTATCAATTGCAATGGTTCCATTTGTATCAGGAACTTGTACATAACCATTTTCACCGATCAAATGATTTCCATCACTATCTAGTATATAGCCATAGCTATCTAATTTGAAACTACCGTCCCTTGTATACTTAGTAGTTTCATTTCCATCTTTATCTGTAACGGCAACTTGGAAAAATCCATTGCCCGAAATTGCTAAATCAAATGTATTCCCTGTCTCTTGAAGTGAACCTTGTTCATAATTCGTATAAACTTCCCCTAGTTTCGTTCCTAAGCTCATACTTCCGATTGCTTGGTCTCCCCCAATAGATGCATCTTTAGTCTTTAATGTTAAAAGCTCTTCAAATGCCTGATTGGTTACGCCTTCTTTTTTATAGCCTACCGTTGCCGCATTTGCTACGTTATTGGAAACGACATCTAAACGTTTTTGTTCGCTTAACAAACCTGTATAGGCCGTAAATAACCCTTTAACCATAACATCCGTCCCTTCTTTGTCCGATAATTGTAGTTGTCATATATTATATCGACTTAACTTAAGAAAACTTAAGCAGAAAGAATAAATTTCCACTTAAGTTTTCCTTCTTTTTATATTCGATTAATCCCTTTTTCCAGATAAAAATTCTACGAATTTACCAGTACCGATTGCTACTGCTGTCATAGGATCTTCTGCTGTCATCGTTTGAATTCCTGTTTTGCTTTCAATTAACTCTTCTAAGCCGTAAAGTAAGCATCCACCACCTGTTAATACGATACCGCGATCTGCGATATCTGCTGCTAATTCTGGTGGAGTTCTCTCTAACACGCTGTGTACAGCTTCAACGATTTGAGAAGTTGTTTCTTTTAATGCTTCTTCTGTCTCATCGGAAGTAACTGTGATTGTCTTTGGTAAACCTGTTACTAAGTTACGACCACGAACGTCCATTGTCACAACTTCTGGGCGTTTATACGCAGAACCAATCTTAATCTTGATATCTTCTGCAGTTCTTTCACCGATTAATAAGTTGTGTTTCTTTCTCATATAGCGAACGATTGCTTCATCAAAGTCATCACCAGCAATTTTAATAGATGTACTTACTACTGTTCCACCTAAAGAAATTACTGCAATATCAGAAGTACCACCACCGATATCAACGATCATATTACCACATGGTCTTGAGATATCGATACCTGCACCAATTGCTGCTGCGATTGGCTCTTCGATAATTGCAACTTCTCTTGCTCCTGCTTGATATGTTGCATCTTCTACTGCTTTCTTTTCAACTTCTGTTACACCACTTGGTACACAAACGCTGATTCTTGGTTTTCTAAATGGCTTTTTACCTACAGCTTTTTGAATGAAGTATTTTAACATTTTTTCAGTTACAGTATAATCTGAAATAACACCTTGTCTTAAAGGTCTTACTGCAACGATATTACCAGGAGTTCTACCAAGCATTAATCTTGCTTCTTCTCCGATTGCTTTTGTTTTATTTGTATCACGATCAAATGCTACTACTGAAGGCTCTTTTAATACGACACCTTTTCCTTTTATATAAACAAGGACACTTGCTGTTCCTAAATCAATTCCTATATCACTACCTAACATGACGTTCTCCTTTCAAACACTCATTCTCTATATTATCTATCTAATATTACCAATAGTATCTAAGTTATACTTTTTAATAGCTTTATACATAAACATACATCTTATATTATATACTGTTTCTCCTAATTTTCAAACGAAATTTTCATTTAAAACACAAATGTTTTCCAGTTTTGATAAATTTTAAATGTTTCCATTATATTATTCCACTCTCTTTGTTGATTTATGACTAAAGAGCATTGTTTTTTAGCCTTTTCACTAGCTGATTTTTTCTATAATAGTACCCAACTATACTTCCAACCACACAAACTATAGCAATTACTAATGGGCCCATTCTAAATTGCCATAAAATATCGGTCACCTTGCTTGTCCCATTGCCCCATAAAACAAGCGCTGTAACAACAATTACAGTGGTTATAACGAATGCATAATACTCTCTTTTAGAATAACCATTCATTTTCTGCATAAATGGCAATTCTTTTTCGTATCTTTCCTTGATACATGGCTTAAGCATCTCCCCTATTATACTCGGAAGAAATACATATAGAATCATAATATACATACCCTTTACTGGATATTTATAATATACTCTCTGCACAAAATCAACAATCAAACAGATTAACGTAATAATTCTGATTGTTTTTAGCGTATGTAACAAACTCACCCGGCGTATTGTTTTTTTCATCTGTTTGGCTTGTGCACTCATTGTTCTTCTCCATCCTAAAAATCGGTATTCTATGTAAGTTTACATTGTTATATTTTATAAGAACTCTTACAACATTACAATAGGAAATTTTTAAATGGACTCTACTTCTGAAATGAATTACCCTGTAAAGGACTCCTCTACTAAAAAAGATGCCGCAAACCATTTAACTGCAATCGTCTGCGGCACCTGTTCAATTATTTATCTGCACATTTATTACAGTCTTTTTTCATTGGAAGATCATAAGCTGGATTGATATAATAGAAGTTTTTTGCATTCAAATTATCCTGAGTAATCCTTAATGCTTCGCCGAATCTTTGATAATGAACGATTTCACGCTCTCTTAGATAGCGGATTGGATCACAAATCTCAGGATCGTCTACTAAACGTAAGATATTGTCATAAGTTACTCTTGCTTTCTGCTCTGCTGCCATATCTTCATGCAAATCACATACTGGATCGCCTGTTGATTGGAGAGTTGTTGCACTAAATGGTACGCCGCCTGCTGATTGTGGCCATTGTCCTAAAGTATGATCTACGAAGTACGTCTCTAACCCTGCTTTTTTAATATCCTCTGGAGAAGCTCCTCTTGTTGCCTGATATAAAATCGCATTAACGATTTCTATATGCGCCAATTCTTCTGTTCCTATATCTGTTAAAACACCACATACCTCCTTATATGGTTGGATATAACGTTGAGATAAATATCTAACTGCTGCTCCAAGTTCGCCATCTGGTCCACCAAACTGACTCATAACGACTTTAGCTGCTGGTAAATTGCATTTTGTAATCTTTACTGGATATTGTAGTCTGCTCTCATAGTTCCACATGAATTACTTACCACCTTTCCATGGCCATGGATCTTCAATCCAAGTCCAATAGTCACAGCTTTCAACATCATCAGCTAATAAAGGACCGAATTTCTCTTTATATTCTTCCATTGCTCGTTTTCTTAACTCTTTATATTTTGCATAATACTTTAAGGCATATCTGTCACAAGGATGGGTATCCAGATACAATGTGATATCCTGTACTGCAAAACTTACTTCATTTATAAACTGTAATAACTTTTCTTCACACATTTTTTCGCACCCCTCCTACTTTTTTTGTCCACAACAAACCCATAAAGGCTTCACTAAATTTGGAAAAATAGTTCCTTTCGCTAATCCACATTCTGCTTTGTATACATCGCCCCATTGTTGCCAAGGTACATATGCCATAGCGATAGGCATACAACCAATAGAATCTTCTGTTGTCTCAGGACATGTCATTTTCATATCACTCTGAACTTTTGATTTATCTGTACAGGACTTTTTATACTCCTGATTACATGCTTTATTACATTTACATGCACTGCATTGTTCCATTCCAATACCCCTTTCTAACTTCAAGTAGTTATAGTACATATTATGTCCGTCTAAATACTTTGTGCTTGTACCAAACCATCTTGCCCCACTGTCCCAAAGGAGCTATAATATACTTTAAAGATAGTACTTATCATAATTGCATTGGAGGAAGTGAACATGCTCGCAAGGCCTAATACCATTGAAACCAAGTACATAAAACAATTAGATCCTTCTGTTCATCCGTTAGCCTTTAATGGATTTTTCGATGATCATACTTCTCTTTTTCATATCATGGATTTAGAATGTAAGCAGCTAACCGCCCTTGAACAAGATCATCTAACAATTTGTACGCTTTTTTATAATACAAATGTGACACCAACCGTTATCGATCAATACATAGCGCAGATTCATGAGTGCAACAATAAAATAGCCAAATTAGCCATTGTAGGAATTCCAGTGGGCGAACGTCCAGTCTTTCGACTTAAATTAGTCAAACAAGAAGGACTTGGTTTCCCTTACCGCTTCTTTTCAACAGTAAAAGAAGCAAACGATTGGCTTCTTACTTAAAAAAAGCACTATTTTCGATTTCGCTTTTATAGCCGAAATCGAAAATAGTGCTTTAAGTCTGTTATTCGATAATTCACGCCACCATTTCTCCTAGCCACATGAATACTTTTATAATTGTAATTATATGCTGTTACAATCACTTCTTTTTGATTCATCTCTTTTGCTTCCTGTAATAAATACTCCAACAAAAGAGTTCCATATCCCAAGCCACGTCTTTGAGGCTCTATGCTATAAGCAATATTACCTCCTGTTTCCCGCAGCATATCGTTCAATTCATGACGCAGTTTACCGATTCCAACCGGAATGTGATCCACAATCAGCCAGTACATCGTCTGTGCAACCATATCGGGCTCAAGATTAATTCCTTTGGATATCTCGTCCTGCCTCTGTAACCACATTTTAAACTGTTCATATGTAAGCCCATGAGCCCCATTATAAAATCCGTTCTCAATCGGTGGTATTCTTTGTAGCATACGATAAACAAGAGGCCCATCTGATGTAGTCAACTGTCTAAGCCAAATCTGTGGCTTTACTTTTTCTTTCATAAAACGCCTCCAATGATTCTACTAAACATATCGACCACTTATACAAACTTGTTCACAACTCAATTGGATTACTGTATATTTTTTACTGAACTACGAACAATCAGATTCGTCTCCATATACATCCGTTCGTTCTCAACAAGTCCTTCTTCTATCTTTTGTAATAAAAGCTTCGTTCCCTCTACTGCTAGTTTCTCCATATTACGTTCCACTGTAGTGAGTCCCATTTCAGCTACACGGTTTATATCCAGATTATCATAACCAATCAGTGATATGTCACCCGGCATACTCAAGCCAGCCTCGGCAATTGCCTGGTTGGCACCAAATGCCATATCATCATTGAAACATAGGATTGCTGTTATGTCGTTCTCAAGCAGTATCTTTGTAGCATTATAACCACTTTCAAAGGAGTAATCTCCTCTCTCCACATAGAAATCTTCCTCCGTCATATGATACCTTTGAGCGGCTTCTACCCATCCTCGATGACGCGCCCTCGTACTGGCTAATTCCAGGCCCGCCTCAATGATTCCAATCTTACGGTGTCCATTCTCTAGCAAATGAAGCATTGCATGTTTCATGCCTTTCGTCTCATCTGTTAAAACATTGGACACCCCAAGATAAACTGGCCGATTTAAAACGACAACAGGAATCTTCTTATTCAAAGCTTCCTCAATGAAGACACGGTCCGTCTCCATCTGGCTGATTACTAGGATTCCGTCCATATTTGTCGGATTCAATGACCCCGGTCTCATAGAATCAATACCTTTAACAACAATGTTATATCTGGATTCCACGACTTCATACATCCCAATTAATGATTTATGTAATACAAATGGCGAAGTAATTCGTCCAAACGTAGAAAAGAACAAACCAATAGTATTTGCCTTCTGATTTTTTAAGTTGATTGCTGCTTGATTTGGGAAATACCCCAAATCATGCGCAATCTCTAAGATGATTTCCTTCTTATCATCCTTCACTACTCCCGTATTATTTAATGCCCTTGATACGGTCGAGTAGGAAACCCCAGCTTGTTTCGCAATATCCTTTATCGTAACCGCCATACCCTTCTCTCCTATCTCATATCAAAATATAGCATTTGCTTAATTATACAATACTATTGTAAATATCTTCAATGTGCTTCTTACAAGCAATTGCATTTTCTGGTGTAGTATTTTCAAGCGTTACATGAATATATGGCTTTTCTTTTTTAATAAAGGATAAGATTTCTTCATAATGCATCATTCCTGTTCCAGCCCCAACTGAAACTAACTGATTATCTTCTACTACAAAGTCTTTAATATGGACAACTGCAACATCTTCCCCAAGAAGTTCAATTGCCTCTCTGATTACTTCATCTCTTTGTTCATAGTTATGGATAGATAATAAGTTAACCGGATCTAAAATAATCTTTAAGTTCGGAGAATCTATCGCATCAAGCACCATTCTTGCTCTTTTTGGATTCCAAACAATATGGTTCCAAACTGGTTCAATCGCAAAGATGACACCCATCTTTTCTGCATACTCTACGACTGGACGTAGATTCTTTATAAATGTCTGTAATGCCTTTTCTTCATGACATGCTGGTTCGTATTTATATTCTAGGTTTGGCGCACCTGTTTCTGTTCCAACCACGCCTACTCCTAATACAGAAGCAAATCGGATATGAGCTTCATATTTCTTCATAATTTCTTTTAGCTTAACCTCATCTGGATTTGCTAAATTTAGATAACATCCAAGAACCGCTACATCTAAATTGTTTTTTGCGAATAATTTCTTAAGATACATCGCATATCCTGGTGTCAATGCGCTATTGGCAACACTGTATTCACTAATTACCTTAGAAAGTGCTAAATGGCCGCATGTAAATCCTTGTGAACTTACCACTTCTAATCTTTCTTCTAATGGTAACTTCTTTGCATCGTGCAATCGTAACCCAATCTGCATATCTATCTCCTCTTTTCTCTAATTTATTCCCATTCTGTCTGGCCAACGATTGTTACGTTGTCCATAATCATATTCTCAACATTCTTTACGAATATACCCATCTTGCTGCATGGCTCAATTCCTGTCATCATTGCTGGAACATCGCATTTTGGATTTTCAGCAAAATCAACATATACATTTCTCATCTCAATACAAGAAATCTTCTTCTCAGGTAAGCCATAGAAATAAGCAGCTGCAACATGGCAGTTGGTTGCCTTGATATCTTTAAATACCAGATGTCTAATCTCTGGAGTACGTTCATCTACCGGATATTCCTCCTTGGATTGTACATACTCACTTCTGCCATCTGGATCACAGAAGTAAAAACTATTTGCAACGAATGGAGTCATTACATGATCCATATCGATATTTTCGAATGTTATTTCATCAAGAACAGAATCTTTTCCTCTGCCTCGTCTTGTCTTAATACGTAATCCTCTGTCCGTGTGACGGAATAAACAATCACGTACTGTAATCTCTTTTACTCCAGCACCAATTTCACTTCCGATTGTTACGGCACCATGTCCATTTTCCATTAGACATTGACGAATTATAATCTTTTGTGATGGTACTTTATATTTTTTACCCATATATACTTTTCCTGATTTAATTGCAATACAGTCATCTCCTAATGTAAATCGAACACCGATAATCTGTACATTAACACAGGATTCTGGATCTAATCCATCCGTATTTGGAGAATCTGCAGGGTTTTCTACTGTAAGCCCATAGAATCCAAGATTATTACTAAAGTATGGATGAATTGTCCAAGAAGGACTATTACGGAATGTAAATCCTTGTACCGTAATGTTATTACAATGATTTAAATAAAGCAATCTTGGGCGGAATGCACCTCGCATTACCTTAGGATCTTTCCACCAGTCATCAAATGTTGCATTACCATCTAATACGCCTTCCCCGTAAATCGTTACGTTCTCAGCATTGATTCCTGTAATGATTCCTGCATACATTACAAGTGGATTTCCTTCCCAAGTACCTAGATTGTACTCTTTTTGTTCATCGTAACTTTCAATCTCGCCTTGTAATTTCGGATATAAATTACGATCTTTATGCGCTACGATTCTTGCGCCTTTTGCTATTTCAATATTTGTATCACTCTTAATAAATAAGCTTGTTACCAGATATTCTCCTTCTGGAATTAACACGCGGCTGTCCTTCGGACAAGCCATGATTGCCGCTTGGATAAATGCAGTGTCGTTATTTACTCCATCACCCTTTGCACCAAAATCTTTAACGTTTAAAGTGACAAATTCATACTTTGTCTTAAATGTTGTAGTTCCTACTTCCCTGTCTCCCGTAACTACGCTTACTTTATATTCACTATCTGGAGACAAATTAAATAGATTTGTTATAACTCGATCCGTATTTGTTACAAGTTCTCCATTTAGATACACTTCATATTCCTGTTTTGCCTTATATAAACCGCCATCTTCAATTTCAAGGACTGCACTTCTTGCAGTTGTCATTAATACTTTAATATTCAACCTTATATCTTCCTTTCACTGCTTGTAACTACATAGATCAAGCGAATTCTTTGTTGTTATTTTTAGAACAAAGTGTGTGTTCCACACACTCTCGCGTCTTTTGTGTTTGTCAAGGAACGCACACTTTGCCCGCGCCGAACCTGGTCTTGGTAGCGACATCTTCCTTTCAGGTGAGTGCGCATCACATGCCCCGCTTTTTGGGACATTTTTAATTGTTAGGAAAGAGCTCGACAGAGAAATTTCCTATGAATAAAAAAAGGTTGTCCAATGAAATTGGACAACCTCCTTGGGACTTAACCCTTAACACCACCAGCTGCAATACCATCTACGAAAGTATCTTGAGCTAAAAAGAAGATTATTAAAGATGGGATGATGGAAATTAAGGAAACGGCTAATACACGGTTCCATTCAAATCCTGTATCAGCATCCATAGAAATTTTTACAAATAAAGATGCTGGGTAGTTAGCTGGTGTTTGTACATAAAGCAATGGTCCCATAAAGTCATTACTTCCCCACATGAATTGGAATAATGCACAGGAAACGATTGCTGGTTTGATCATTGGGATAATAACTTTATATAATGTTTGAATAATGTTACATCCATCGATTTTTGCTGCTTCTTCAAGTTCTACTGGAACACCACGTAAGAACTGAATTAACATGTAAACAAAGTACGTATCACAAGCAAATAATGAAGGAATAATAATTGCTAAATAAAATCTTGAATCAACCCATCCAAGTTTATTGAATAATACGAACTGTGGAATATTAAGTACAACTTGTGGAATGAATAAAGTTGCCATTAAAATACTGAATAATATGTTTCTACCTCTGAATTTGAAACGAGCGAAACCAAATGCAGTAATTGTTGCAGAAAATACTGTAAATAATACTTTAGGAATAACAAATGAATAAGTATTCAATAACGCTTTCCAAATGTTAATATCTCCACCAACACTATTCACAGCGTTCTTGTAACCATCTAATGTTGGATGATTTGCGAATAAACCAATTCCACTAAAAATCTCACTGTTATCTTTGAATGTCGCACCTACCATCCATAATAATGGATATACCATGAAGAAACCAACAAAGATTAACACTAAGTACTTAAAGAAAGTAGCAATTCTTTTCTTAGTTTTTAAAGTCATGATCTAATTACCTCCCGTCTTCATCTGAGTAGTAAACCCAATGTTTCTGGCTCATGAATGCGATAATAGTTAATACCATTACTACTACGAACATTACCCATGCCATTGCACTTGCCATACCCATTTCGTTTGTCTTGAATGCACTGTTGTAAACAAGTAATGAAATAAGGTTTGTTGAGTTTTGAGGACCACCCTTTGTGATAACGTAAGGTCCATTAAATTCTTGGAATGCTTGACAAAGCTGAGTAACCATATTAAAGAAGATAACTGGTGTAATCATTGGAACTGTAATTTTGAAGAATTGTCTCCATTTACCAGCACCATCGATTGAAGCAGCTTCGTATAAATCTTGAGGTACGTTCTTAAGTGCTGCAAGGAAGATAACCATTGCAGAACCGAACTGCCATACTCTTAATGCACAGATTACAAATAACGCATATTTAGGATCAGATAACCAGCTTGGGCCAGTAATACCGATGAATGCTAAACCAGTGTTGATTAAACCTTCATCTCTAAATAATGCTTTCCATAATACTGCGATTGCAACAGATCCACCTAAGATTGAAGGGATATAGTAACCTGTTCTGAAAAAGTTAACACCTTTAATCTTGAAGTTAAGGATGTAAGCAATAAATAATGCAAATACAAGTTTTAATGGAACTGTAATAAACGCATATTTAAATGTTACGATTAATGATTTTACAATCTGTTCAGTATTAAAGATTTCTTTATAGTTCATAAAACCATACTCATGAATACCTTTGAAAAGATTGTAGTCTGTGAAACTGTAGAAAAGTGATGCACCAAATGGGTATAACTTAAAAATGCAGAACCCAATTATCCATGGTAAGATAAAGAGTAATCCCATATTCTTTTCAAGACTTTTCTTAAAGCTAAATTTTTGCTTTGGTACAGCTACCGCAGCAGAGGCTTGTGTCTTCGCCATACTAACTTCCTCCATTCCTGGCTGTTAAAATTATTAGTTGGATTCAAGCATGAGTTTTTCAGCATACGCCAGTATACTAATTGCTCTGAACTCACACTCTACTTCCTTTGTATTATCAACACCGCAAATTATGTAATCTAATAGATCCATACCGGTTGTTTGATATTTTTCTGGTAGTAATACTTTCAAACGGCATGCTTTTAAAATCACATATGTAACTCTTGCTAAGTCCGAAAGTATACTGTCGTCTATTTCACTTTTATCAATTGATTGATAAATTAATTTGTTTTCGTTTTTGATATGTTTTAAAATTTGTTTTATGGATGTCTTACACAATGTTTCTAATGTCTTATAATGTTCAAAGATTTCTTTTGACATGACATCCAGTGTATCGATTAATGTCATTGCATAAATCGATGCAACATGCAAAGAAAACGTTTCCTCTAATGCAAGATACTGATCTGCTTTCCGG
This sequence comes from uncultured bacterium, assembly GCA_905214875.1. Classification (GTDB taxonomy): domain Bacteria; phylum Bacillota; class Clostridia; order Lachnospirales; family Lachnospiraceae; genus KM106-2. The sequence continues at coordinate 53,584 of CAJMNR010000008.1, forward strand.
AATGTGTCCACGATATCACTATAGTTTTCTTTGTTATGAAAGGCTGTCTCATAAGCCATATAGCAAGGCATTGCCTTTTGTAACCTATTTACCCAGGTTATTTTATCAGAATCGTTATTTTCACAAAACTTCTTCCATTCAGATTGAAGTTCAACATTCATCTGGAATATCATTTGCTCTAATGCTTTTTTATATTTTTCATCTCTTGTGTTCAAATAGCAGTTATATAACTGTTTTCCAAGATCTAGATCTGAAAAACCGATTGCACCTTTAGCATACTGCTCTTTCGCTAGTGTATCTGTTTCTTTACACCCTGTACGTTTATCCATAACAGAGTCCTCTACGTCCATGGCTTTCTCCTATCTCTTTAAGAAGTCGCCAAATAATAATATTTGGCGACTTTTGAATTAACTATTTGTTAGCATCAAGAACATCTGTAATTGCTTTTACTAAATCTTTTGCAGCATCTTCTGTAGATTTAGTTCCGTAACTTGCATCCTGCATTGTAGTGTAGTATGCACCAGTTGTTCCTTTAAGTTGTTGATCTTCAAATGTTGGATCCATGTGGAATGGTGAGTCAGCAAGTACTTTTGTATTTGCTTCTGTAACCATATCGCCTTTTAATTTTCCAGCTTTGTCTAAAACTTCAGTTGCTTTCTTGCTAAGTGGAGTACCACGTTCAAGACCCATTTCATTGATACCTTCTTCTTCATTTAATAAGAAGTTAAGAAGTTGAGCACATTCAGCTGGGTATTTAGTGTTTTGAGAAATAGCGAAAGCTAAAGAAATCTTAGTGTAACCACCTTTTTGAGCACCAAATTGGATTTCGTCACCTACAACGAATTCAAAGTTTTTGTCTTTATTAAGAGCTCCTTTGAATTTAGCTGCTGAAGAATCCCATTCAAAGATACCTGCATATTTACCGTTGATCCATTTGTCGTTCTTATCAAGTGAATCAGCACCATCACCAGCTAATTGTTTGATAGTTGGGATTACGTGATTATCTTCAAGTTCTTTGATGAAGTCAAAACCTTCTTTAACTTCTGCTTCATTGTAGTTTAATTTATTGTCAGTTACCCATTCTTTTCCGTATTTAGATTCAAGATAGTTAACCATAAGGATTGTTCTATCAAGTTCATTAAGAGCTAATGGATAGTAATCATCGCCTAATTTTTCTTTGAATGTTTGACCTGCTGCTTTAAGTTCGTCAAATGTTGTAGGAGTCTTAGTGATTCCAGCTTGTTCGAATACAGTTTTGTTCCAGTAGAAAATTCTACCTGTAATAGAAACTGGTACAGCAACTACTTTGTCATTAACTTTACATTGATTTAAGTATTGTTCATCAAATTGAGTTAAATCTAAGTCTTTTTGAGTGCTTAAGTCTAAGAATAGATCACCATTCTTATCATAAGAGTTTAACCAACCCCAGTTGATTTGGTTGATATCTGCTTGAGTTTTGGAAGCGAATTTTGTAGACATTTTGTCTTCATAACCGTCCCAAGAGTTGTATTGAAGTTCTACTTCAATATCACTATGTAAAGCTTTGAATTTTTCTACTGCATTTTTAGTTGCAGTATGTCTTGAGTCACCGCCCCACCAAGCTAATACAATTTTCTTTTTACCATTAGAGTTGTCGTCTCCTCCGCCACATGCTGCTAAAGAAGCTGTAGATGCAGCAATAAGAGTCATAGCTACTACTTTTTTAAAGTTTCTCATATCTCTTTCTCCTTTTCCTTTGGCTTTAATCCTTGCAAACCTTTGCAAATTGATTGTTAAAAATATGCATAAATTACATTGCCATTCCATTTAAAGTTTGTGTAATTTATGCATATTTACTTTGCTCTTTAAATATACCATTATGCAATGTATATGTCTATCGTGATAATTTACACATCATGCATATTTTTTTTGTGGAAAATGCCAATAATTTATCGCATTTATGCAAACGATTTCATTTTTCTGGGAATTAGATACTAAAAATCTACAATTATTTACTGTGGTTGTTTTCCAATATAGGCTAAAATACCACCATCAACATAAAGAACATGTCCATTGATGAAGTTAGATGCATCAGATGCTAAGAATACAGCTGGAGCTGCTAAATCTTCAGCTTCTCCCCATCTAGCTGCTGGAGTCTTAGAAATGATGAATTGATCAAATGGATGTCTGCTTCCGTCTGGTTGAGTTTCACGTAATGGTGCAGTTTGTGGAGTAGCGATGTAACCAGGTCCAATACCATTACATTGGATGTTGAATTCACCATATTCAGAACAGATGTTTCTAGTAAGCATTTTTAAACCGCCTTTTGCAGCTGCGTAAGCAGATACAGTTTCACGACCAAGTTCACTCATCATAGAACAGATGTTAATGATCTTACCATGACCTTTTTTGATCATTGAAGGAATAACAGCTTTAGCTACGATAAATGGAGCGTTTAAGTCAACGTCAATTACTTGTCTGAATTCAGCAGCTGACATTTCGCACATAGGGATACGTTTGATGATACCAGCATTGTTTACTAAGATATCGATAACGCCTACTTCTTTTTCGATTGTAGCAACCATAGCGTTTACTGCATCTTCGTCTGTAACGTCACATACATAACCATGAGCTTCGATACCAGCTTCTTTGTATGCTGCCAATCCTTTGTCTACTAATTCTTGTTTGATGTCGTTGAATACGATAGTTGCACCAGCTTGAGCCATACCGCTAGCGATTGCAAAACCAATACCGTAAGAAGCGCCAGTTACTAATGCTACTTTGCCTTCTAATGAAAACTTGTTTAAATAATCCATAGTTAAAATCTCCTTTGTAATTAATGATATATTTATAGTAATAAAAACTATCTTAAATCAGTCATTTTAACGTGATCCATATCGTCAAATGCTTGGTTTTCACCAACCATACCCCAGATAAATGTATAAGCTTGCGTTGCAGACGCTGAGTGAATAGACCAGCTTGGGCTGATTACTGCTTCTTCATTTCTCATAACGATATGTCTTGTTTCTGTAGGTTCTCCCATGTAGTGGAATACTACAGCATCTTCTGGTAATTCGAAGTATAAGTAAACTTCCATTCTTCTGTCATGTGTGTGGCATGGCATAGTGTTCCAAACACTACCTGGTTCAAGTGTAGTCATACCCATTACTAATTGGCAACTTTCTACTTGACCTGGAAGGATGTATTTTCTGATCGTACGGTGATTAGCAGTTTCTAATGAACCTAATTCTTCCGTTACACAGTCTTCTGGTTTGATGAAAACTGTTGGATATGTTTTGTGTGCTGGTGCACTGTGGAAATAGAATTTTGCTGGAGTCTTTTCGTCATTAGATTTGAATTCAATGTCTTTAGATCCCATACCGATGTATAAACCATCTTTGTAATCAAGTTCATAAACTGTTCCATCAACAGTTACAGTACCTTTTCCACCGATGTTGATAATACCCATTTCTCTTCTTTGAAGGAAATAGTCTGCACGTAATTCTTCACCTGCAGTTAATGTTAAGCTAGGAGTAGGAACAGCACTACCTGTAATGATACGGTCGATATGACTGTAAATCATTTTCACTTCTCCTGGTGTAAATAAATCTTGAATTAAGAACTCTTCTCTTAAACGTGCAGTATCATAATGCTTTACGTCCTTTGGAGATGCAGCTGTACGTAATTCCATAATATTACTTCCTTTCTTATACGATAGCGCATGTCCTCTACAGAACATACGCTATCTAAAAATTAACTATAAAGTTAAATTATCTTTGAACACGACCTGAACCGTCGCCACCTGCTAATTTGCTTACTTCATCAACAGATACTAAGTTGAAGTCACCTTCAACACTGTGTTTTAAGCAAGAAGCTGCTACAGCGAATTCGATTGTAGCTTGAGGATCTAATCCATTTAAAGATGCGCAGATTAATCCGCCACCGAAGGAATCTCCACCACCTACACGGTCAACGATATGCATTTTGTATCTCTTAGAGAAGTAGCTTTGTCCGTCTACGTATAACATAGCACCCCAGTTGTTATCGTTAGCTGAGATAGATTCTCTTAAAGTGATTGCAACTTTTTTGAATCCGAAACGGTCAGTTAATTGTTTAGCAACATCTGTGTAACCATCTAAGTTTAATTTACCAGAAGTTACATCTGTGTTAGAAGCGTGGATACCGAATACGTCAGCAGCATCTTCTTCGTTAGCGATACATACATCGATGTATTCAGCTAATTTACCCATAACTTCGCCAGCTTTTTCTTTAGACCATAATTTATTACGGTAGTTTAAGTCACAGCTGATTGTTACGTTTCTTTCTTTTGCAGCTTTACAAGCTTCTAAACAGATTTCAGCAACGTTGTCACCTAATGCTGGAGTGATACCAGTGAAGTGGAACCATTCAGCTCCTTCGAAGATTTCATCCCAGTTGAAGTCTGCAGTTGTTGCAGTTGCGATAGAAGAACCAGCACGATCATAGATTACTTTAGAAGGTCTTTGAGAAGCACCTTTTTCTAAGAAGTAGATACCTACTCTGTCTCCACCACGAGTGATGTAAGAAGTATCAACGCCGAATTTTCTTAAAGCGTTAACTCCAGCTTGACCAATTTCATGTTTTGGAAGTTTTGTTACGAATTTTGCATCAAAACCATAGTTTGCTAAAGAAACAGCAACGTTTGCTTCTCCACCGCCGTATGTAGCACCGTATTTGTCAGCTTGTACAAAACGATAATATCCTTCTGGAGCTAGTCTTAACATGATTTCACCAAATGTGATTACTTTTTTACTCATAATTCTTTATTCCTTTCAATCTTACATTTTCTTTTATTTGATTCAGTAGTTATCTTCCTTTATTAATAGGAAGATACTACTGACTATTTACCAATTTATTGGGTTAATTATTTTTTTAATAAGTGTACAGCGAATCCGTTAACTTCGTTTTTGAAGTAGATAACTTTCATGTTGCCTTTTTCATCGTAAGCAGCGGAATCCATATCGAATTCAAATCCTTGTTTTTGTAAGTGGTATACAGCACGATCAACAGAGTTTGTTGCAACTGCGATATGTCCATGAGTTCCTCTTCCTGGAGCTTTCATAACTTCTACTTCTGTTCCAGCGAATACAGAGCTGTTTCCAACTTTTTTGTTGAATCCAAACATAGCTTGGAACATGTCAGCTGTTTTTTCTGCTTCTTCAGCGTTTTCAGCATTGATACCGATATGTTTTAATTCAAATCCTAACATGTTAACAACTGCTTCTTTAGATAATCTTTCGATTTCGTCGAATTGACCACTTTCGATTAAGTTGTTTTTACACATCCAAGTACCACCGCAAGCTACGATTTTATCGAATGCTAAGTAGTTGTTTAAGTTGCTAGCGTTTACACCACCAGTTGGCATGAATTTTAATTTAGTGTATGGTCCGCACATAGCTTTGATCATGTTGATTCCACCTGCTTGTTCAGCTGGGAAGAATTTAACAACTTCTAATCCTAATTGGATTGCTTGTTCAACGTCGGATGGATTTGCAGTACCAGGAATCATTGGATATCCTTTTTCTACACAGTAAGCTAAGATTTTTGGATTAAGACCTGGGCTTACTAAGAATTTAGCACCAGCGTTCATAGCACGGTCAGCTTGTTCTTCTGTAAGAACTGTACCAGCACCAACGATCATTTCTGGGAATTTTTCAGCCATGATTCTGATAGATTCTTCAGCTGCATCTGTTCTGAATGTTACTTCTGCACAGTTAAGTCCACCAGCGATAAGTGCTTTTGCTAAAGGTTCTGCATCTTTAACATCATTTAATGCGATTACTGGTACGATACCAATTTTGGATACTTCTTCGATTACTTTGTTACTCATGATAAATCCTCCTAATATTTGTTTCATTTTATAACGTTCAAAGCGGGAAACCCACTTTAACATCTCGTAATTTTCTTTAAGTTAAATTTTTAACATTATAGTGTAACGCCTTGCTTGAAGATTGCCATGTCATGGAATCCTGCTTCTTCACTCTTTACTTGTTTGCCTGATGCAACTTCAAGTACGAAATTGAATAATCCGTTTACCATGTCTTCCATTGTCTTACCTTCAACCAATTCACCTGCATTAAAATCGATCCAGTTGGATTTACGTCCTGCAAGGTTAGAGTTACTTGAGATTTTCACTGTTGGTACAGGAGATGCAAATGGTGTTCCTCTACCAGTTGTGAATAATACGATATGTGCTCCTGATGCTGCTAATGCTGTAGCTGCAACAAGATCGTTACCTGGTGCGCTTAGTAAGTTAAGGCCTTTAGTTTCTACTACGTCGCCGTATCCTAATACGCCTTTTACAATCGCATTACCGGATTTTTGTGTACAACCTAATGATTTATCTTCAAGTGTTGAAATACCACCAGCTTTGTTTCCTGGGCTTGGGTTTTCATAAATTGTCTGATTATGACTCTTGAAGTAGTTTTTAAAGTTATTGATTAAATCAACTGTTTTTTCGAATAACTCTTCATTTTCACAACGATTCATAAGAATTGTTTCTGCGCCGAACATTTCAGGAACTTCGGTAAGAATTGTTGTTCCACCTTTAGAAATTAATAAATCGGAGAATCCACCAACTGTTGGATTTGCAGTAATTCCGGATAATCCATCACTTCCGCCGCATTTTAAACCGATTACTAATTCTTCAGCACTGATTTTTTCTCTTTCGAATTTGGATGCATAGTCTATTAACTCATCAAGTAATTCAAGACCATCTTCCATTTCATCATGGCTATCTTGGCAAACTAAGAATTTAACACGGTTTTCATCATACTCACCGATGTATTTTCTAAGTTCATTTACATTACTGTTTTCACATCCAAGTCCTAATACTAAAACTGCTCCGGCATTTGGATGGTTTACTAAGTTTGCAAGAATTTGTCTTGTGTTTTCTTGATCATCACCCATTTGAGAACAACCATAAGGATGAGGGAATGCAATTACGCCTTCTACACTTCCTTTGATTTTCTTATTTGCTTGCGCTGCCATTGCTGTTGCAATGTTGTTTACACAGCCAACTGTTGGGATGATCCATACTTCGTTACGAACACCAACTTTTCCATTTTCCCAACGGAATCCATTAAAGTATGCTTTTTCAGATTTAAGCTTTTTTTGTTCTGTTGGATTATAGGAATACTCAAGAAGATCTCCAAGACCTGTCTTTAAGTTGTGTGTATGAATCCAATGTCCTGCTTCTACAGCTTCAGTCGTATTACCGATACTGAAACCATATTTAATAACAGGAGATTTTGCTTCAATATTTTTAAGTGCAAATTTGTGTCCACGTGGAACATCTTCTGCTACTGTTACATTTACATCACCAAAGGAGAAGGACTCTCCTTTAGTAATGTCTTGTAATGCAACGGCAACATTATCATTCTCATTGATTCTTATTGCTTTTTGCATACTGATCTCCTCTTAGGCGAAATGTTTCTCCATTGCTTCTCTCATACCTAATGCTTTGATATCATCAAGGTAAGCTGTTACAGCTTCTAATGTATCTAATTCTTGTGTTAAGTCTTGACCAAAGAATTTTTCATTGCTTAAGAATTCTTTTACAACGACTTTGCTTTCTGCGTCTTTATGATTAAAGAAGAATTCAAGAACATCTTTGTCGTCCATAATCTTGTATTCTTCGTCTCCACGTTTGCCGATTAATGCGCCATCTCTTAATTCATTACCGCTATAGAATGCGATTAATGCTGCTAAAGAGAATGTAAGGTGCTTAGGAAGTTTGTTAAATTCTTTTATGTATCCTAAGAAACTTGGCATACATCTAGCTCTCCATTTAGATACGGAGTTAAGTGAAATAGATAATAACGCATGTTTGATATATGGATTTCTGAAACGTTGGATTACAGCGTTAGCGAAATCTACTAAATCTTGTTTTGGTAACGTTAATGTTGGGATTACTTCGTCAAATAATGTATTGTACATATAATCATGAACTAATTTATCATCCATGGATTGTAATACATAATCATTTCCTGCAAGGAAAGATGCTAAAACGAAGGAAGTATGTGCACCATTTAAGATTCTAACTTTTCTTTGTTTGTATGGTTTTTGATTATCTGTAAAGATAACTGGCATTCCTGCTTTATCAAGTGGGAATTCACCGCTGATATCTTTTTCACTTTCGATTACCCATAAGCCAAATGGTTCTGCTGTATCAAGTAAGTTGTCTTCATAACCAAGTTTTTCCCACATTGCTTGCGCTTCATCAAATGGGTAACCAGTTACGATACGGTCAACTAATGTTGAACAGAATACACAAGCTTCATTTAACCAAGTTACGAATCCTTCTTCAAGGTTCCAAAGCTTAGCTAATTTAAGTACACATTCTTTTAACTTGATACCGTTATCATCGATTAACTCTACTGGTAAGATGATAAGACCTTTGTTTACATCACCTTTGAATTCTTCGTATCTTGTAAATAATAATTTTGTTAATTTACCAGGATATGTTTTAGGTGGGTTTAATTCGAATTTGTCTGTTTCGTCATATACGATGCCTGCTTCAGTTGTGTTAGATACGATAAAACGTAAAGAATCTAATTTTGCTAAATCATTGTATTTTTCGTATTCTTTACCTGCGTCTACTGCATCTGCTACACTTGTAATTACACGGTTGATTTCTGTTGCTTCACCGTCAACTAAACCACGTAATGATACTGTGTAAACACAATCTTGATTATGAAAGCGATCTAAGTTACCGAATTCGATTGGTTTTACTAATACTACATCACCATCGAAAACGTTTTTTTCATTTGCTACATCAATCATGTAATCAACAAATGCACGAAGGAAGTTACCTTCACCAAATTGTAAAACTTTAATAGGTCTATCGGCCTTTTTTACAAGTTCTTTGTTTAATGTATTCATTCCCATTACCTCTTGCGAAAATTTTATTGTAAGTACTTACATGCATTTTAACTCTATTCATACATTTCGTCAAGATTATTTTCATAATGGTAACTTTTTCATTTTGTTCGAAATTATGCTATTTTTAGTATCTCTTCCTTATTAAATGCAATAATAACCATCTTATTTTTTCGGCTCTATCCCTTGTATTCAGACTTTTTTTATAGTATACTCTATGTAAGCTTAGTGAAAGGGCTTACATTTCTGTGTAAGCATTTTGGCTTACATTTTATTTTTTCTGAAGAGGTGTATGTATGAATATTTATGATATTTCGAAGCAAGCAGGTGTTTCAATTGCTACTGTTTCAAGGGTTATCAACGGGAATACCAACGTTAGTCAAAAGACAAAGGATAAAGTTCTTGCTGTAATTAAGGAATGTGGTTACACTCCTAATGCATTTGCTAGAGGCCTTGGTCTTAACACAATGAATACAGTCGGTATTTTATGCGCGGATTCCTCAGATCCTTACTTAGCAAAAGCCATCTACTATCTCGAACAGACACTTCGTAAAAATAGTTACGACGTTCTTCTTTGCTGTACCGGCTATGAATTAGAGGAAAAACAAAAATATTTGAACTTACTGCTTTCTAAGCGTGTAGATGCAATGATCCTTGTTGGTTCTAATTTCGTCGAAGCAGAAGACACTAAAAATGACTATATCAGAGTAGCTGCAAAGACAGTTCCTATCGTTATCTTAAATGGTGCTCTTAACGGTGATAACATCTATAGCGCACTATGCGATGACTTCCAGGCTATCTACGATGCAACTACTGCTCTTATTCGTAATGGCATCAAAGACATCTTATATCTTTATAATTCTAAGTCTTACAGTGGTAAGCAGAAACTAGAAGGTTATACTGCAGCATTAAAAGACAATGGAATTACTTACAAAAAAAGTCTTGTGTCATATTTCACGGGTGACTTACCAAGCGTAACTGAGCACCTTGTATCCCTTTCACAAAATGGACTTGACTTCAAGGGTATTATTACAAGTGACGATAGCTTAGCAGTTGGCGCAATCAAATACGCCAAAGCCTTAAAATTAGCCATTCCAGAAGAACTATCTATCATTGGCTATAATAACTCTATTTATGCTGAATGTTGTGATCCTGAGCTTACATCAATTGATAACAAGCTTGAAACGGTATGCAAAAATTGCGTTTCAACATTGATGGGAGTTTTCTCTGACGAGCAAGTTCCACTTAAAACAATTTTCCCTGCGGAAATTGTAAAACGAGAAACGACCGCATTCTAATTTCATATTTATGGAGGCTATTTTATGAAACAATTTATGGACAAAGATTTTCTTTTATCTACAGAAACAGCAAAGGTTCTATTTCATGATTTCGCAGAAACTACACCTGTATTAGACTATCATTGTCATATCAATCCAAAAGAAATCGCAGAAGACAGACAATTTGAAAATATCACTCAAGTATGGCTCGGTGGAGACCATTACAAATGGAGACTTATGCGTTCAGCAGGCGTTGATGAACGCTACATAACAGGTGATGCAACCGATCGTGAAAAATTTCAAAAATGGGCTGAAACATTAGGTAAGGCAATTGGAAACCCTCTTTATCATTGGAGTCACTTAGAACTTCAACGTTATTTCGGGTACGAAGGTTACCTTAACGGTGATACTGCAGAAGAAGTATGGAATCTTTGCAACGAAAAACTTGCACAAAAAGACATGTCTGTACGTAGCTTAATCAAAAAATCAAACGTTACATTAATTTGTACAACAGATGATCCAATCGATTCACTCGAATGGCATGAAAAAATTGCTGCAGATGAAAGCTTTGATGTTAAGGTTCTTCCAGCTTGGAGACCAGACAAAGCAATGAACATCGAAAAGCCTGAATTTACAACATACTTAAAACAACTTTACGATGTAAGTGGTAAACACATTGACACTTTCGAAGACTTAAAAGCCGTATTACGCGCTCGTATGTCTTATTTCCATACAAGAGGATGTAAAGTTTCTGATCACGCACTTGAATACGTTATGTATGCTCCTGCAACTGATGAAGAAATCGAAGCAATCTTCGCAAAACGTATTAATGGTGAACAAATCACTAAAGAAGAAGAATTAAAATACAAAACAGCTTGTATGATTTTCTTCGGTAAAGAATACCACAGCCTTGGCTGGGTAATGCAATTACACTATGGCTGTAAACGTGATAACAACGTTTTAAGATACAATGAACTTGGACCAGATACTGGTTATGACTGTATCAACAACTACGCTCCAAGCTCACAAATGGCAGATTTATTAAATGCATTAAACGTTACAGATGAATTACCAAAAACAATCATCTACAGCTTAAATCCTAACGACAACGAAGCAATCGGAACAATCCTTGGATGTTTCCAAGATTCCACTGCTCAAGCTAAGATCCAACAAGGTTCTGCTTGGTGGTTCAACGATCACAAAGTAGGTATGCAAAATCAAATGATCAGCCTTGGTAACTTAGGATATCTTGCTGGTTTCGTAGGAATGCTTACAGACTCTAGAAGTTTCTTAAGCTACACTCGTCATGAATACTTCAGAAGAATCCTTTGCGATTTATTCGGTACTTGGGTTGAAAATGGTGAATACCCAGCTGACATGAAGACACTTGGCGAAATCGTAACAAACATTTCTTACAACAATGCCGTAAATTACTTCGGTTTTGATTTAGAAACTGTTACAAAATAAGTTTTATTTCATTGTTAGACACAAGTTTTATACTTGTTCTAAATAGATTATCTTTATCTCCTTTCAAACATAGAGATGAAAAAACGGCAGCGTATTCCACATATCAATGTACGCTGCCGTTTTGCTATTCTTTTTTATTCTTTTGAAGCAACTCTTAAAGATTAAATCTGCTTACAATCTTATCAAGTCCTTCTGTATAAGTCTTATTTTCTTCCACAAGTTCGTGCGTCTTTGTCGTAAGCCCAACAACATCTGAAGTTTTAGCTGCAATATCTGTTACACCCGAAGCTGCTTCTCCTATCGTGATATTAATTCCTTCTACTGCTTCATTAATATCTTCTGTAATTACTTTCAATCGATCTATTTTTTCATGAATTGACTGCATGTAATAATCAAATTCTTTTGCATCTTGATTGTAGTTTTCTCCAACCTGTACAAATGTCTCATAATCTTTCAAAACTCTTTTTTCCATAAATTGCACAGTTCCATTAAGACAATCGCACATTGCAGATACTGTTTCATGAATTTCTTTTACTACATTTGAAATTCCTACTACAGTTTCTTTGGATTCAATGGCAAGGTGTCCAATTTCTTCGGCTACTACTGAGAAACCACGACCGCTTTCTCCTGCTCTTGCAGCTTCTATAGATGCATTCAAGGACAATAAGCTTGTCTGATCTGCAATGCTCTTGATTGTTTCTGTCATTACGTTAATCTTTTCAACCGCTTTTGCCTGTTCAACTGCTCTTTGTGTATGTTCTTTTACTTTTTCATACAATTCTACAGATTCTTGTGTAGCATTTTTCCCCTTTTCTTCTAATGCCTTTGCGCGGACCATAATGTCTTCGGCCAGCTGTTTTCCTTTTTCCGCATGCTCAAAAATCTGTTTTGTATCGTTATCAATATAAGCAACCTTTGTTCCTATGGATTCTGTACTAGCGCTTGTTTCTTCCATGCTCGCTGCAAGTTCTTCACTTGTTGCAGAGTTATCTTCCGATAATCCGTTAATATCTACAGCTGCATCATACAGTTTACCCATATTGTCATTAATATCTAACGATGCATTACGGATTTCTCCTACAATGCTATGTAATTCTTGAGTCATTGAAAGAATTGCTTTTGATACAAGTCCAATTTCATCTTTTCTATTCGATAACCTATGTATAGTTTCACTTTGTCTCATATCTAAATTCGATACTTTTCCAATCTCTACTGCCATTTGGTCCATTGGACGTGTAATTGAACGACTGATTAATGTAGATACGCTTGCAATTAACCCCAATAGGATTAATGTTGTGATATTGAGCATGATTAACAATGCTTTAATTGGCTGTAAAATCTCACTTAACTCCGCTGATATCACAATAAAATATTCCTGAGAAGCACATAATGCATAGCCTGCATATCGTTCCACTCCGTCTTCCGAATATTCTATAATTCCCTTTTTATCGTCTCCATTTGGATTCACACTTTGCAGGAAATCCTTTAATTCACTTGACGCTACGTCTTTTCCAACCTTTTCGGCATCTGTATCATACAACACCATTCCCTCTTTCGAGATTATGTTTACTTTCGTTGTTTCATAATTGTTGATACTTATATCTGACAGTGCATTCCCTACTTGGATTTGTTTCTGCAAAATCGCATCACCAGTATTACCGAAATCCGTTAAACGGTTTCCATACGAAGCTGCCATATCCCTCATATAGTTTTTCGTCATATTCGTCAGTGTGCGTTGGGCTTGCGGTTTTACAACCAATTGATTCGTTGCTGCGAATAAAACAATTACAAACACTGACAAACAAATCATTCTCATTCGAATAGATGCCGTCTTTTTTACTTTCATATGTTTTCCTCTCTTATGTATAGTTTTCAATCATTTATCTATAATACCACATATTACGACAAATATTAATAGCAAAAGCCACTTTCCTTCATTTTTTAATCAAGAACGACATTTCCCTAACGAGAACAAAGTGTGTGTTCCACACACTCTCGCGTCTTTTGTGTTTGTCAAGGAACGCACACTTTGCCCGCGCCGAACCTGGTCTTGGTAGCGACATCTTCCTTTCAGGTGAGTGCGCATCACACGCCCCGCTTTTTGGGACATTTTTAATTGTTAGGAAAGCGCTCGACAGAGAAACTTCCTAACAACGAGAAGAAACACGCTCTGCGAGTTTCTCTCGTTATCGCGGCAGTCGCCAAGGTCATGCAAGCAGGACTTTGGCTCGTTGCACGCGTAAATAAAAAAAATGCGCTGTACCCTTCTGGGTGCAACGCATTTCCTTTATCCTATCTCCCAAGTCTTTTCAGTAAAATCATAGCCTGGAAGCGTATTTCTCTTTATCTTTATCAAAACATACCCCATGATCACCAATGCAAATAAGCCTGTTGCTACATTACTAACCATCATGACAATTCCTACACTTTCGCTTCCAATCTGAGTGAACTTCTGCAATCCCCATAACACAGGAATTCGAAATACAAATACCCTGCTGACATTAATGACAAAGGAATATCGCATAAGTCCAAAGCCATATAAAAGCGATAAGATTGACGCATTAATTCCGAGCATTATCGCACCTAATGCTTCATATGAATAGATGTGCATAATCATCTGCTTGAACTCTGGATCATTCTTAGAAAAGATTCCACTGATTGGACTAAGTCCAATCGTCGTAATCAAATATCCAACCACACCAATCGTGACGTTAAAGATCATGATTTTCTTAAATGCTTCCATTGAACGTTTATAGTTTTTTGCGCCTAGATTCTGGCTGATAATTGCCGCCCCGCCCTCTTGAAAACCATTCTGAGGGCTTGTCGTAATACCACCAATATTATTGGATACCCCAAGGGCGCCAACTGTCAGATCCCCATAATTTGTTGACATTGAGTTAACCACAACTTTCCCGAAGGAAAACAACACTTTCTCCATGATGACCGGAATGGAGGAAATGATCATCGGAGCAGTTACTTTTTTCTTCACCGTAATTGACTTAATGGAAAAACTAAACAGATTTCCTTTCTTACTACTGTTTATTAAGGCAAATACGAATAAGGCAAGTTGGGATAGCAATGTTGCAAATGCGATTGAAGTAATATCTCCATGTAAGACATACACAAAAAGAGCTGTAATCGAAAGTTTCACAAGAATCACGACCAAATTGAGATATAAGATACGCTTGGAATTTCCTCGAACTCTTTCAATGGAAATATACACATTATTAAAGAACATAATTACCATTGCAATCAAGTCGATGACAAAGTACCTCTGGCCGACATCTATCAATGTCTCTGGCGTATTGGCCATCCGCAAAAATTGTCTCGAAAATGGAAGAATACCCAACAATACAATTCCACCGATCAACGCGCACATTGCATACAGACTGCTGACTCTTTTCCTAACAAGCTCATAGTCACCGGCACCGTAGGCTTCACTAACCTTTAGGCTTGCTCCGACCGCAAGTCCGCCCCCAATAGCGGATAGCATCAAACTAATCTGTGACAAATATGCTACAGCTGATACACTTGTTGAACTGATATGTGCTGCCATCTGTGTATCTAAGATTTTGAACAACTGATTCAAACTTTGGTACAGGGCAAGTGGTGCACACATCCTAATCACTACACTCCACATGTTCCCATGCAATATCATTTCTCTATTTCTTCTGTCCTTCTCTGTAAGCTGCTTTTTGTTAGTTTCCATATTATTTCTCTTTCTTTTTACATTTGCAATTTCTTATTTACAACACCATTTTATAGCAATAAGTTAATGGTAACCACGAATTATATACGTTTTTTATATATAAACTACTGTTTTTTTGTGATATAATAACTGCATACTAAGTATCAAAATTATAAGGAGACTACATATGTCACGAATTCATACCGATAGCATCTTTGTTGAACGAATTGTCCGTCCGCCAAAGTTCAAGATGAAGAACGACCATATGCATGCATATTTCGAGCTCTATTATCTATTGGACGGAACAAGAAAATGTTTCATCAACCACAGTTTTTACACACTAAATCCCCATGATATGATGTTGATCAGGGGTGGTGACTTACATCATACAAGTTATCTAACTGAGAATTCTCACGAGCGTATCGTCGTTTATTTTGACGAATATGTATTAAACCGCCTATATGATACTTACGGCCGCGATACAATTCTCTCTTGCTTTCAATATCCAAAATGCTCTATTCCAGAAAAGGATCAGAGCTACCTATTAGAACTATTGACTTCTATGTCTCATCAACAGGAACTTATGGACAATTACTCTGTAACCATCTTACAAAACCGCCTAGAAGAACTTCTCTTATACTTATTACGTCTTCAAAAGGCAACGTTACACGATGTAGAAGATCCTTCGGAAGACTCTGACATCACTACTGCTGCCCGCTATATATGCGAAAACTTTCAAACCGAACTTACATTAGAGGCCGTTGCGGGGCGCGCTAATATGAGCCCTACTTATTTTTCAAAAAAATTCAAAGCCATGACGGGTTTCGGTTTTAAGGAATACTTAAATACCATCCGCCTAAAAGAGGCTGCCAGAAAATTAAAAGATTCGAATCAGCCGATTACAGAAATCGCTCTTCAGTGCGGTTTTAACGACAGCAACTATTTCGGCGATATCTTTAAAAAGGTATATGGAATCTCACCTCGTGCCTTTCGTAAAGACGGCATGACTAACTCCCCTTGGGAGAAACTTTGCAGCACAGATCACAACTAACTTTGGAGGACCAAATGAAAGAAATTACTACTATTTTACTTGACGTGGATGGCACTTTATTAGATTTTAAAAAAGCACAGCAAAATGCTTTAGAGCTTGTATTTAAAAACCATAAGATCGAGCTATCACCTTCTATCCTTTCGCTTTACAACGAAATCAACCATGGCCTTTGGAAACAGTATGAACTAGGACAAATCAGCCGTGATACCGTACTTTTCACACGCTTCGTCCGCCTGTTTGAGCAACTTTCCATCGACTTAGACGGCATTGCTTTCGAAAAAGAATATCAGGCCTTACTGGGCGAAGGAGCTTACCTATTAGATGGTGCACTTGACCTTGTGAAATATCTTAAGGAGCGTTACCACCTCTATATCGTAACCAACGGCGTTGCTGTGACTCAGCACAAACGCCTGGCTTCCTCCGGACTCGATCAGCTTATGAACGATATCTTTATCTCCGAAACACTTGGCTATCAAAAACCAGATGTTCGTTTCTTCGAAGAATGTTTCAAGAAGATTCCTAATGTGGATTCTTCCAAAATGTTGATCATCGGAGATACCCTTTCCAGCGACATTCTTGGTGGAAATAATGCCGGAATCAAGACTTGCTGGTATAATCCAGACAACGAAGAAAATACGTTAAACGCCAGTATTGATTTGGAAATCAAACAGTTAGACGAGTTATATGAGTATCTATAAAAACAAGAAAGCTCGTCCAAAGCTTGTCAACAAACGAAAAAGGAATGGGAGTAGTGAACTCTCATTCCTTTTAGTTATTTCTTCATTTCTTCTCTTTCTTTAATCATCACTTTATACATATCACGCATGGATTGTTTTGGGCTCCAGCCTAGTCCTTCTAACTTCTTGGAGGAAAGCCTAAGCCCCGTATCCGCTGCATATACTGCTGCCATTTCATCTTTCACATCAAAGACTACTTGGATTACGCCATCCGCAATCTCTGTCGCAACCAAGTTTGCCATGTCTCGAATCCTCATGGTGGTTTCTTCATTTACAACGTTATATGCTTCCCCGTTCTTTCCTTTTTCCAAAATGACAAGCAATCCTTCCACTACATCTTCTGACGAACAATAGTTTCCTATCGACTCTCCCATAGTGTGAAGCACGATGTCTTTCTTCTGGATTACACTATCTGCAAATTGGGCAAATACCCTTGTCTCTTCCGGCAGTGTACCACTTCCAAACACTTGCGCAAGACGTGCGATTTTAACCGGCACTTGATACTCGTGATAATAGCTAGAACAATAATTCTCCGCCATCGCTTTCCCAAGCTGATAGCAGTTTCGAACAGAAAGAGGTGCAATGTCGACCGACTCCTCTTCCGTAATCCTTTCCTTTCTAACGCTCTTCTTTCCATAGACCTCCATAGAGGATAAATACACCATACTTTTTACTTGTTTCTTTCTTGCAAGTTCTAGCATATTCCTTGTGCCTAATATAATACCATTGGCTGTCTCTACTGGATTGGCAACCATCACTTTGGATTGTGTCGTACTCGCACAATGCACAATATAATCAATGGATTCATTGATCTGATTCTGTTTTAATAGCTCATCATTTACTTGCTCCAATGTTCCTTCTACGAATTGAACGTGGCTTAAGTCAAAGCCTTCATACATTCTTGCAGCCTTCTCATGACTTCTAATTAATCCGATAATCTTTATCATACCCTGATGATATTCTGTTGAATTTAATAATCTCTTCGTAAAGATGGAACCGACAAAGCCCGTAATTCCTGTTATGAAATATGTCCCCTGGGGGATTCTTTCGTGTTCTTTCATTTCGTCTTTCTCTCCTTTGAGTATGTATTACATGCCGCGTAAATTGGTCGCCATACATTAGAATCCGGCAAATGATTTCAAAGAAAAAGACAGATTCGGTTAGTCCTTCAACTGCCGAATCTGCCTCTCCTCTAATATGAAATTACTTCATATCCATCTTCTGTTACTAATACTTGTACTTCCCATTGAGCACTTGGCATATTATCATCTGTGTAAATTGTCCAGTCATTTGCTTCATCCACAAATACTGCATCTGTACCCATGTTAACCATTGGTTCGATTGTAAATACCATACCTGGCACCATAAGCATACCCGTGTTTGGCTTAGTTACATAGCTTACCCATGGTTCTTCATGGAACTCAAGACCAATTCCATGTCCACCAACTTCTTTTACAACAGTATATCCATTTTTTAATGCATGCTGATGTACCGCATATCCCATATCACCTAATCGAGTCCAAGGCTTTACGTTCTGAAGTCCAATTTCTACGCATTCCTTTGTTACATCGACTAATTTTCTCATTTCATCAGAAACATCACCGATACAGAACATTCTAGAAGAATCAGAATAGTATCCTTTATAGATCGTAGATACGTCAACGTTAATGATATCTCCACTCTCTAATACGTCTTCATCATTTGGAATACCATGACATACCTGACTATTGATTGATGTACATACGCTCTTAGGGAATCCTTCGAATCCTAATGGAGCTGGTACGCCACCAAGTTCTGTCGTCTTATCATATACTAATTTATCAATATCATTCGTAGTCATTCCTTCACGAATGTTTTCAGCAACATAATCTAATACCGCAATATTGATTGCAGCACTTGCTTTAATTCCTTCAATCTGTTCTGGTGTCTTAATGATTGAGCGTTTTGGAACTAATACGCCTTTATCCTTAAATGCTTTGATTTTATCATCAAATGCCTCATGACAGACTTTATATTTCTTTCCGCTTCCACACCAACAAGCATCATTACGGCCAAGTTTCTTTTCCATATCTTTTTTCCTCTTTTCCTAACGAGTGTAAAGTTCTTATGATATTATAACACAAAACTCAGTTCTATACCATTAATAACCGTTGATTGGTTCAGCCACCATGAGAAAAATCCTCTATAATACTTCTTCAAGATAGTATAATCCATTATAAAATGCTCCACAAACAGAGTCATAGTCTTCCCATGCATATGTTGTAAGTGATAACCATATAATCGCATGAATCATCTTGATATCATTACGGTTACATTCCTCTCCAACTAAAGAGAAAAAGTAATCCTCCATGTCCTCCCAATGATTAGACTCAATTGAAAGCTCTACCTCATCTTCCTTAATCGTCAAACGATAGTTACTAAGATTGAATTGATCGTAGTTTCCAACTAAGGAGTAGTATAACTTTGCCCAATCATAGTTAGCATCTCCATACATCGAAGTCTTACCAAAATACCCTCTAGGATCAATCATAATCGGTTCGAGATTCTCATCTAACATCATATTAGAGAACGTATTATCCCCATGAATTAACACAAACTCTTTACAAACATATTGTTCAAAGAAGCGCTCTACCTCATCCTTATAGAAAAATACATTTCTACATTTTCGACCATTGATCGTAATGTATTGTTGATTGCCGAAAGGAACCATATCACGAATCTTATCTAATCTCTTCCATGTCTTATCTACATAAGCATCTCGAACACTGAAATAATCCGTAGGCACACTTGCATAACTATGTAACTCTTTTAAACTATTTACAAGCTTATAAAGAACATTTTTCTTTTCCTCATAACCAAGGGCCGTATACTCATAAATATTTTTCCCTTTAATCTTCTGCATAATAAGTTTTGGCTCATATTCATAAATTTGAGGAATCTGACCAAATCCTTTTTGAGCGACCATGCGATACCAAGCCCGTTCTCTTACTGCAAGCTGCTTTCCTTGTTCGTCGATGCCTTCCTTGATTAAGCGGTCACCATCTATTGTTATCTTATTGAATGCACGGCATCTTCCCAATTTCTTCTCTGCTAACTTATTATACTCAGAAATCAGTCCATATTCTCTCGTCTTATGTAACCCAATGGTATTCCAGTGTTTTCCCTGAGATTGCAACCATCGAACAAATTCGCCTTCTTCTGGGACGCCGGACAAACTTTTTTTATTCTTACATAAAAAGACACCCGCTACCCCTGCAGCTTCTGACGGAACCTCTTGAAATTTTCCATCCTCATAACTCCATCTACATGGAAAATCCTTTGCAAGTCCAACATAGTCATCGGTTTTCTCTGGAAATTCAAAGTCTTGTCCTAAAATCAAATCAGACCATATAAGCATAAAGGATTCATCTTCAGGAATCTTACTCATTGCTTCTGCAATTCCTGAACAGGTTCCTTTCTTTCCTTTTGCATCAACCACCAAATAATCCACCTGTGCAAAGACAGCAAGATACTTTCTCATAACATCGATCTTATAATCCGAGATTACTAGGAATCGCTTATCTGGATATTTTCGAAATAAATAAAATAGCATTGGCAAATTATCAATTGGCACTAATGCTTTTGGTTTATTTGTTGTCAAATGCTCCATACGGCTTCCACGTCCACCGGCCTGAACAATAATATAATTTACATCCATCCTTCTTCTCCTCTTATCCTATGTTTTTTGCTTTCATTAAGCAGTCAAATATTCGTTCTCCCACAATCTGCTTTGGACCATTGTTATTGGTAAACTCTTCGTTTTCAATAATAGAAATATAATTTTCTAATAAGTTTGGGTCATGTTCTTCCTGTATTATGAATTGGTTTTGGCAGGCTATTTCTATATATGGCAGCAATACCTTTTCTCTATACACTAGTTCCTGCTTCCATTCATCTGGGCGTTTCAACTTAATGCCTTTCCAATCCAGCCCATCAAAAACTAACATCATGTTCCCGACCACAGGGAATATGTAAAGCTTATCTTTCATTACTACAGCCCTTTGATAATGCGGCCAATCTTTTTTAATATCATTTACTTGCTTATATCCCGCTGGCAACTCTATCTTGCTTCCTACTCTTTTATTCTCTAGTTCCAATTGATATATATCCAGCGTGTTCGTCTCTAAAATAAACGTCTTCTCTTCCAAAGAAACCATGCAAAAATAAGGTAACTCCCCAAGTCCTACTGTAATATGTTCGTTTGTAAATGGTATCATTTTATTTGTATCAGGATTCCACTGGTAAACACACGAATCTCCCACTCTTGTCACCCACAGCTTATCCGCACAGCTAAATACGCCATATAGCTGATCTAGCTCCAACTCGTAAACAGTTACATCAAAAGAGGTAAACTCCCATGACATAATATAGTTGGTGTTATTTATTGCAAACCAGGCTCGTCCGTCCTTCTCTGCTACTCTAATACAAAATGGAATTTGCTCATCCTTCACATATGGCTGCACAGTCTGATTAAACTGCGGATAATGCACAATTTCATTCGTTTCCATATCAAACCGAAATAGTTCATGCTGAATATGCTGAGGAATCACCCAAACATATTTTTCTTTTACTATGACATCTGCCGTCTTTAAAAACTCTACTCTGTGATATGCCTGTTCAAAATACTGCATCTCTCCTGTTGTCATATCATATTTATGAACGCCATGACCTGCCTCCGCAAAAAAGAACAATTGGTCCTTATAGCTAATTACTCGTTTATGTAATGCCATGTGCTCTAATAATTCATTCGGAAAGGTCTTAACAAACTTCACTTCCTCTGTTTTCATATTCATCCGAAATAATCCATTAGCTGAAACATTGGAAAACCACAGCTCTTCCCCCACTATATAGCCATCATAACACGATAAATACTCTTTACTCTCTTCCTGTGAAGTATACTCTAATTCCCTCATTTTACCTTACCAGTCACCCTTTCACGTCATTTCCTATCTTAATTACATTCCAGAGAAATAGGATTCTATTTGTTCTATTTGCTCCTCTTGTTTCTCTATTTCATATTCAATTTCTAACACCTCTTGTGTCAGTCCCATACTCTTTAAGCTAAAATATTCATATGCCCTACTATTAAAAAACCGGTTATACTTATTATAAATCACGACCTTTTTACAAGATGATGCACTAATTATATCGCATAACCCGCTTCTAAGACCGATGAAATATCCCGCAGTATCCATAAATAGCGCTGCATCCTCGAGCGAAAAGAAGACACCTTTCGTCCCCTTAATCACTGGTTCTTTGTCTCCACAACTATTCGTACATATTGTATAGCCTTTTTCGCTATACTTCATAGCAAGTGTCTCCCAGAATTGAGGATCTACTCCGGTTAATGTATTCGCATACGGAGAAAAAACTATAGTCTTACCTGGAATTAGTCCCTTCTCCTTAAACAGCTCTAATACCCTGCTACGATTTCCTGTATTCTGAGGCAGCACTGGTTTTACATCATCCTCAAACTCAAATACTCCATAGCGTAACATATCTGTAAAATTCAGTCCTTTATATCCGCGTAGCCATTGAACCGTATTGGTGTAGACAAAGCTATCATTCATAATTTTGATTGGGAATATGCCACCGGAAAATGTACGAAGTTCCAATAGCGGCTCTACCTCACCTGGAGAAATCTGAACAACATTTTCAATACCAAACATTTGGGCTACTTTCCGACATGGCGTACTAATGACTACCATTACATAATTTGATATATTATTCTTTTCGATATACTGCTTTAGGAATGTGCCTAGCAAAAAAACATCTCCGGTCCCTGAATATGGGCATAACATAAACACGGCTTCCTTGGAATACCCCTTCATAATACGTTGATATATTCTCTTTCCTTGTAACACTAAGCGAAACGTATAGAATCGTTTTCTTTTTGGAAATATGTTTAATAAATCTTTTTCTGAATATCCACATTCCTTCAATTGCATGATCATTTCCGGTGCATAAAACGAAAATACGATAAACTTATACTCTTCATCATATTCTTTTACGATTCGCTCTACTTCAACAACTGGAATTCCACAGCACATTGTACCTTGTTTCTCTTTATCATTATCAATAATCATAATTGGAGGAATACCTAATTCCTTTAAATAGGATATGATTTTTATTGTCCTATCACTTACGCCAAATATGATAATCTTACTCTGTGCGTTTATTTCATTTGTTTCCTTTAAATATTCCAGCTTCATTTCTATACTATAGTTTTCTTTTCTTATCATATTCATTCCTCATTAAAAACTTCCCTCAACTGATATACTGCCAAACAAACGACATCACGGTAATCGATTCCCTTCTTACCTATGAATTTGTAAACTTCATTACCAAACGGCTTGTCAAGCGATACCCAGGCAATTTGTGGATTAAATGGTTTATAACAATAATACTGCATAAGAGCATTGATGGTTCGTGTATGACACTCTACTGTCCTTACATACTCCTTTTGCTCTAATAACCCTTTTACTTGTCTATCAAACACTTCCGAGATGATCAACGCTTTATTTGCACACTTTCGTTTCATATAGTATTTTAAATATTTTATGGCACAGACATTAAGTTCTTGGTTTTTTGGATCCATAACTACAATTACTGTCTTTTCGTCAATTTTATAACGCTTTCTAAGTCTCCGCCATTGAATATATCCCCATATAGTCTTAACCCAACAGCTCATCAAACTTCTTCTTCTCATCCTCTTTCTCCTTCAAAAAATTCACGCACTTCCATTTTAGTAGTGCTGTATTTTCCTTCTGGAAACAAAATAAACTTCTTACACTGGGCACTCTCAAGTACATCGCATAAGCCACTTCTTCCCCCTATAAAATACCCTGCATATTCTGCCACTGCAATCATATCCTGGACGGCATATCTAATCGCTTCTGTTCCTGCAATTGGTTTCTCGTCTCCAGCTACATTGGTAACAACCTTAAGCCCCCTATTCTCACACTTCTTGACTATATTAATCCAGTACTCCTCCGGAAATCCACTCATAGATTTGGCATATGGCGAAAGGATCACCGTCTTTCCTTCCTCCAACTCCTTAAATTCACGTCGTTTCGTCTTTATCGGCCTTGCAAGCTTGCAGCCTTCTTGTAATCCGAACACTAAAGCCCTGTAATGTTCTTCAAAATGAATGGGATAATAATTTGAAATGAGTATATTAGAATTTGTATACGGGCGATCATGATGAAAGATTGACGCTCTTTCTTCTTCACAAAAAATAACAGCCTGTACTAACGCTTCCATCTCCGTACGTTTAAAAGACTTTACTCCAGTGTGCCCGAACATTGGCGGAATCTGTGCACAACCATTGCCTACTACAAGCCATACATATTCTTCTTCACTTACCTGTTTTCTATCACAAAACGCACGAAAATACTTACATGCCATATAAACATCACCTAGCGCATTATATGGGCAGATTGCAAACCGTTTGTCGGGATATTGCTCCTTTAGATGTTCTAGCAGTCTGATTCCCTGTTCCACTCGCTTCTTTTTCCGTTCGAACGTTGCCTCTGATAGCGAGAATTCACTGTATGTATCATAATCCACAATCTTATACGTTTGCTTACCATAGCCCATCGTCCTAAGTTGTGATGCCATTGCCTCATAGTGCCTAGATACAATCAATATGCTTACTCCATTTCGATAAGGCAAAAGCTTTGTTGCTGGTGACTGTATTGGAACATTTCGATAACATGTATCCCATTTCCCTTCATTATTGTCTATGATTGCCTCTACTTGATAACAACATTCAAGCAATAAGTCTACGAGACGTTCTGCTGCCTCGCAATGCCCCATTATGATAATGGCATGACTATCTAACTTATTTTCCTGAATCAAATTCATTATATTGTACTGCATTTCAATATAATATTCTCTCTCCAAACTATCCTCTTTTCTGCCTTAGGTTTGTTCCCTATAAGCTTGCATCCTCAATAAATTCTGTCTGACACATTACATCACGTTCTGTATTAATTGCAATAGCTGTCTTAAGTCCTGATGGTTTTTTATCATTAACCAATATCCTCTCTCCATATGGCGCATTGTATATAATCGCATCATAACGAACACCATGTGCCTTTAAGAAATGCTCTGTGAGCTCTTTTTCCTTTTCCGTCCTAGACGTTAAAAACACGATCATATCCTGCTTAGAAATATTTGATAGAAATTCTTCTGCACCCTCAAGAAAGGTATCACATCCATCCTCTTTATAACCATTATGTTTCACAATTGTTCCATCCAAATCGAGAATCCATGTTTTTCCCAACTGAGACACTACTATCTTATCCATATGTTCTCTATTCTCCTTGTAACACCACACCAATATGTCCACCTGGATGATTTCGTTTAAAATCTTCTAGGGTAAGTTCCATCTTTTCAGCTATCTGCATTGCCAATGCCTGTAAGACAAGTAGATTAATCGTTGTCGAGTTATTCGGAACAATATTCCACATATCTCCTTCATGTTCTAGTTCTAGCACTAAGGAATTCGGTATCGTTCTCGCTAAAACACTATCTCTTTCAAATGTTAAAAGCCATAATGTTACATCGCGCTTCATTACCTGTTCTGTAAGATACACAGACTCAACCGTCTCTCCACTCTTTGTAAGAATGATTAAGAGATCTCCATCTCTGACAATCCCCAAATCCCCATGTACCGCGGAGTTCGTATTTAAAAAACTGGCCTCTAACCCTAAAGAATTCATTGTCCCAACAAACTTATCGCAGATTGGTACATTCTTTCCAAGGCCTGAAACTATAATCTTCTTTCCATCTTTTAACGTTCTGACACTGTCTTCTAATAATGCGTCAAACTTATCTTCTTCAATTGTGTCAATCGATCTTTTTATGATATCTACCATGTTGTTTAAGTATTTCATTTTTTCCTTCTCCTTATATTCTTATATTTCAAATAAAACTGCTCGAATTGCTTTTTCGAGAGTCATATTCTTTATCAATCTTAAGTTTTCAATATTTCTCCCATACGGCTTATCTTTAGAACCAATAATCAAACGATCTGTAAATCGATACATACTATATAGCTGAATCAGCTCTTTCGCTTGATTAGCTGAAATCGTTTTATCTTGTACCGATAGAATCCGTCCCTTTTTGTTCTGTTTATGTAACATATCGTTGAATGCTTTTTTACATATTCCATTCAACTCTTCATCCTTCTCTGGCAGCAACAGGACATACTCCTGTTCTTCTAAACAAAGGCTTTTCCAATATTGCCTTCCTTTCTCTGCTGCCAAAAAACGTTGCTCTATTATATTTTTTTCCATCATGCTATACTCCAAATATCTGTGAGTTTTCTCGAGCCTCTAACAACGCTCGAAACACATAATAATCCGAAGGTGTCGCAATTTTAATATTGTATGGTGTACTCTCAACGGTAAATAATTGTTGATTGTAATGATTCATCAAATGCGCAGAATCGATAGATTTAAAGCCATCTTTCTGAGCCATTTTATGTATCTTCCATATATCCTTGAATCGAAAACACTGAGGTGCCTTCGCGATTCTCATAAGATTCCTTGGTGGCACGTCCTCAATGTTTCCATTCTCATCTTCTTTAACAACGCTTTCCGGGGTTGACTCAACGGTAATCGAGTTCCCACACTTTTTAACCATCTCCAAGTTATTGGTGATCAACTCTTCCGAAATCAATGGACGAACTCCATCATGAATTAAAATAATGTCATTTTCATCGCACTGATCTTCTAGTACCTTCAATCCATTATATATGGAATCATGTCCTGTACTTCCTCCCTCGGTCATCCAGCGCACTTTTTGAATATCATAATATTTCAGCATTCTTTTAAGCTCGTACTCCCATCCTTTAAGATATACAATGCAGATTGCATCAATCTGTTCATGGTATTCAAAATATTCAAGTGTATGTACTATAATTGGTTTCCCGTGCATTTCTAAAAACTGCTTTGGTTTAGATCTGCTATTCATCCTTTGACCAGTACCGCCTGCAAAGATTAACGCTACATTCATTTTTTACCTCCAGTAGATTACTTCCCTCATCCTTCAATTACTTAATAATGTTTGGATTCTGTATCATAATTGGTTTTCCTGTCACCTGATAAAGAGCAACTACACTACTCCAATCGCCATAATATGCATCCGATATTGCAATGGCTCGATTTAAATCCGAGGAATCATCATATATACCTATTTTCTCTTCCCTATACCATCTTATGAGTTCTCGATATTCTTCCACCATATCAGGCCGCATACTTGCCAACGTATTTTCATAGAGTGGATGTGGGCGCCATAATAATAAGACATTCGGATTTTTCGAAAATGTATCAAATACCTCTTTAATTTTTCTGAGTATATGTTCACTATTTTTTAGTGCCGCATCAACCGTTGTATTATAAAGAATGATCTTCTTATTTTTTCCTGATGCTGATACCATCTGTTCTTTCCACTCTAAAGGAATCTTACAATCTTTTCGTTCTGTTTTTATCACCTTATCGAACTTTGGCGATCCCAGCGCCAGAAACTTATCTTCATAATCTTTAAATAATACTTCTAGATCATTCTCCTTTAACCATTTGCCGAAACAGCTTACATACTTCTGTCTGATCTTCTCGGACTGCAAAATCACTTTATCCGCATGTATGGTTGCCGGTAAAATACAAAATTTTTCATCTACATCGTCAATGGCTACAAAATACGGTATATACACCAACATATCTGTATACGTCTTAAGCTTTGATGAATAAAAATCCGGATGTATGCTCGTAACATGATTTGCATTGTCATATGGGTTATGAATAAAAATCATATCCGGATGCCGTCCTTTCACATCATACTCTTTCCATGATGTTATTGGCACATACTCTGGATACCGACTGCTTTCATCATGCATCACGCCCAGACTGTGGTCCGCATTACGCTCAAAATATGGTATCGGCACCACATAAGCCTCTACATTGGGTTCTTCTTTTGCCGCCATCCATATGCTTTCCATGGAATCCCACATAGATGCCTTATAAGGGAAAAACACAACCTCATACTTTGTTGCTATTTCCTTTTCAACACTCTCTTTAATTTTTTGTAACAGCTCAGATAATTCAAGACACTCCTTTATCAATCGATCCATTTGATCTAGAGTTTGACTTGTGCGATATAGCTGTTCACAATATTGTTCTAAAAGAACTACTGTATATGTACCTTGGCCTTCTTCCCTCTCTATTGCCTCTCCAATATCAATCGCCGCCTGCTGACATTCTGTAAGCAAGTTACAGACAATGTCCCTTTGCCCTTGCATGGACAAATCGATGATACGGCTCTGCTCCATTCGTATAGACTCAAGAATCTGATAAATGTTTTTTTTCATCGATTGAAGCACTTTTTTCTCCTCCATCGTCTGTTGTTAAATTGCATATTTTTTCTAAATTCCTCAAGTTATAAACTTTATCGACATTTTTATCAATATAATTAAGCTAAAAAATTGTTTGTCTTCACATTAAATGAAGACAAACAATTTTTAGTTGCTTATTTTTTTTCTAGATAACATACCGTTTCTACATGCATGGAGTTTGGGAACATATCCACGGCCCTAGCAACTTTGACACGATATCCTTTTTCATTTAAATATTTCAAGTCTCTTGCAAGCGTTGCTGGATCACAGCTTACATATACTACTCGTTTTGGCCCCATTGATACAATAGTATCAAGAAGACTTTGAGCACAGCCTTTTCTAGGTGGATCGACAACAACGACGTCAGCTCTCGCATCCTTATCTTTATAAAGATCTTCGACAACGTCTTCTGCTGCTCCTACTAAGAATGTAGCATTATCGATTTCATTAAGTTTTGCATTTACTTTAGCATCCTCAATGGCCTGTGGAACAATCTCCACACCATAAACATGTTTTGCACTCTTTGCAAGGAATAAGCTGATTGTGCCAATACCACAGTAAAGATCCCATACGACTTCATTTCCTGTTAATGATGCATATTCAAGTGCTTGGCTATATAGACGTTCTGTCTGCACAGGGTTTACCTGATAGAAACTAAGCGGTGAAATCTGGAACTTTACATCCTTAATATAATCCGTGATGTAAGGTTGTCCCCATAACGTAATGCACTCATTACCGAGGATTACATTGGTTTTATTCGTATTAACATTGATTGTAATGCTTGTCATATAAGGTACTTTTTCTAAACGGGCAATTAACTCTTCCTTGTGCGGAAGCTTTCTTCCGTTAAGAATCAAGCAAACCATGATTTCCTTCGTCTTATATCCTACACGTGTTAAGATATGGCGAACTAATCCTTTATGGCTTTCCTCATCATAGGTTGGAATGTTGAATTCCGTTAAGAAATCACGTACGATTTCAAGAATTGTATCATTTTCCTTTGCCTGGATGGCACAACTTGTCGTTTCAATGATATTATGGCTTCTTGCTGCATAAAATCCTGTGATTACCCTGCCGTCTTTATTCGTTCCCACTGGGAATTGGGCCTTATTACGATAGTAAAATGCATCCTCCATCCCCAACACAGGCTCCATTACGACTACGTTATCCACAGCTTCAACATCAGTATCCACGTTTTCTTGTTCTACCACTCGAAAACCGCCAATATGTTCTAGGCAGTCCTTTACTTTATTGTGTTTAAATTCTAGTTGTTTTTCATAGCTAATATGCTGAATCTGACATCCGCCGCATTTTCTGGCTAATGCACATGGTGGTTCGATACGGTCTTTGGATGGTGTGATAATTTCTATCAATCTAGCAAATGCATAGTTTTTCTTTGCTTTCATTACCTTTACTTTTACCGTATCTCCGACTACTGCATCTTTCACAAAAAGAGCGTATCCATCGATACGCCCAATTCCTTCGCCTTCCGATCCGTAAGCATCAATTGTCACTATTAATTCTTCGTTCTTCTCTACCATAGGAATCCTCATTTATTCTTCAACATTTGTTGTCTTTCTAATATTCGTTTCAAAGAAGCGGTTGTAACCGATCCAGTCAAGTTTCGGATCTGCTGCTTCTAAGCTTTCTTTCATTGTCTGCATTCTTGCATCTAACTGGTCTGCGAGACTAAGCGCCAATGCTTCGATTGTAGCTGGTCTCTTTGGAGAACCATATTCTAATGTTCCATGGTGTGCGATTAAGCAATGCTTTAACTGGCTTGCAAGCTCATGTGGGAATCCGTCGATCTCACGAATCTTGAATCCAATCATCTCAACACCAATCATGATGTGTCCTAATAGCTGTCCATCATCAGTATAATCATTTTCAGGGAAACATGAGATTTCCTCAATCTTACCAATATCATGGAACATAGCTGCAACTAACACTAAATCACGATTTACAATCGGATAGTTCTGGCACATAAAGTCACAAACTTTCACTACACTTATTGTATGTTCTAATAAGCCACCTTGGAAACTATGATGCACGCTCTTTGCAGCGGAATGACAGACAAATTTTTTCTTAATCTCAGCATCTTCTAAAAATACGTTCTCTGCTAATTTACGTAAATATTTATTTTTCACAGTACCAATATAGTCTGTTAATTCGCCATACATCTTCTCAATTCCCTGGCTGGAGAGTGGGACATAATCCTCTTTATCATATTCTCCTTCTTGCGCCACACGAATTTGATCAATATGGAGTTGAAGTGCATTTTGGAAAAATACTACCTTTCCTTTTACATGGATATAATCCATTGTATTAAAATTATTAATGCCACTTGTCAAATTCCATACTCTTGCATCTAACGTACCTGTCTTGTCTTGCAACGTCAAGGAGTAATAATTTTTTCCTGTAGGTTTCTGACATGTTTTCTTGGATTTACATAAATATATTCCTTTTATAGAATCCCCTTCGTGTAAATCTTTTATATATATCATTTTAATACCTAACCTTTCTAATCACTGAATGTCCTCATAATTACTACTCATTATAATATACTTTAAAACAATAATAAAGGGGGTTTCCCCCCTTTATTATTGTATATCCTTCCAATATCAAATTACTATTTTACAATCGTGACCTCTATTAAAGCTTTTTTCTCAACTCGTTTATCGCCTTCCGTTCGATAATATATGACCTGAATACAATCTTTGTCATTAAAGTTATTGATGACGGTATTAAACTCTGCAACATCCGTAATCTCTACACCATTGATTTCTGTAATGACATCGCCTTTCCGAATATCTGCTTTGAATGCAGGTGAATCACTTTCTACCTTCATTACATAGATTCCTTTATCGATGTTAATCTTATATGCAATTTCCGGAGTAATATCATTTGCCGTAATTCCAAAGTAAATAGAATCCTTTTTATTTACCAGCTTCGTAATAATTGGTTTTAAGTTACGAATGCTATAGCATGTATTCACATCCGTGTTCAGCTGATTTGTAAAGCTCATCGTATGTGTGATAAATCCCACTACTCTTCCATCTAAATTAACTAGCACACCTTCTCCATTGGCATTATAATCAATTGTCGTGTTAACTAAAGTAACCGTATTATCAACAATATAATCATTATAAGGCTCATTGGAGATATATCCGTATTCCACCGAATACATATGCCCGTTTGGACTTCCCAATGCTAATACTGGTTCTCCTGTTTTCAACTCATCTGTCGTGTCAAACCTTACTACGTCAACACTTTCTAACTGCTCTTTTGTTAGCTTTTCTAACTCTACTGAAATAATGGCAATTCCTAATTCATCATTCTTATTGTACATCTTTGCATCTGCTACTGAATTATCACGAAATGTCACGATAATCTGATCTGTTGCCGATACTTTTGATTTTGCCACATAAATTAATAAGTTTTTATCACTTCTTGCAACAATGATTCCGGCTGTTGAATTCGTATCCTGATTGGAATTGCTAAACAGGTCATAACTATTCTGAATACTTGTCACCTTAACAATGGATTGATTCACATCTTCGCTAATTGCCTGAATCTTCTTACTAATCTGGAGCATCTCTGAAGCAGATGGTGTCTTGCTTGGTTCCGGTTCTTTTGTTGACTTTGGTTTCTTTGTATTAACAGTCGTTGGTGCCGCTGTCGGTGCTTGTGTCTTTGCCCCGATGGTTGGACTCTCTGTCTTCACGGCTGCGCCTTCATACTCTTCTGCTTTCCCGATCGTAATTTGCTTGTCCTTTATCTCAAAGTAATCCGAAAATAATGGTAAACATAAGCAGAATACAATACAACTTACAATTCCAAATAGTATTGCAAGACCAATGGTAGACAATATCTTCTTTGCCTTTATTCTCCTCTTTGGCCGAATTGTTTCCTGTACAAATTTGTATTGCTTCTCTTCTGATGGACCATTATGTAGTGCTTTCTTTTCGTCCGCCATGAGTTTCTCCTTTAATACTCGTTCTAAAGTCCTATATAGCAAGTGTATCATTAAGTTATGAACAAGTTATGAATACTTTGTAAACAAACCACGCATTTCAAAAGAAAATGTTTTATTTTCGTTATAAATAAGGTAAAATATAACTTAACAGTTCAATCATGATAGGATAGCAATATCCTTTAAAGAAAGGCAATAAAATGAACAAAAAAGCTCTTAAAACATTAGAATTCAATAAAATTATTGATCAGTTAGCAGAACTTGCAAGTTCTTCCCTCGGGAAAGAACTCTGTCATAAATTACTTCCTTTTTCCACACTCTCTGAGATCACAGAAGCCCAACAGGAAACTTCGGATGCTCTCACTCGAATCATGAAAAAGGGAACTCTTAGCCTTCGTGGAATCAAAGACATCGGCGCCAGCCTGAAACGCCTCGAAGTTGGGAGCACGCTTGGTATCGTAGAACTTCTTAATATCAGCTCATTACTTGACTGTGCACTTCGTGCGAAAAGTTATGGCAAGACTGAAGAAGAAGATTTAGAAAATGACTCCTTAAGCGAACGATTTGCTGCATTAGAACCTCTCTCTCCATTAAACAACGAATTAAAACGTTGTATCATTTCTGAAGAAGAAATCAGCGATGAGGCTAGCAGCACATTAAAAAATATCCGTCGTTCTATTAAGAATGCCAATGGGCAAATCCATGAACAGCTTAACAAGATTGTAAATTCTCAAACTGGTCGTACCATGTTACAGGAAGCAATCATCACAATGCGTAATGGAAGATACTGTATTCCTGTAAAGGCAGAATACCGTTCCAAAGTTCCAGGTATGATTCACGACCAATCCTCTACCGGTTCAACCTTATTTATTGAGCCAATGAGCATTGTTCAATTAAATAACACAATCCGTGAATTAGAATTAAAAGAACAAGAAGAAATCGAACGTATCCTTGCTGAATTAAGCCAGTTATGTGCAGAGCAGATGGAACTCCTATCTCTTGACCTTTCCATCTTGGTTGCATTTGACTTTATCTTCGCGAAAGCAATGCTTGCGAAAAAGATGCGTGCGACGATCCCAGTGTTCAATGAAAGTGGATATGTTAACATCAAGAAAGGACGCCATCCATTAATTGATCCAAAGAAAGTGGTACCAATCGACATCTACCTTGGAAAAGAATTTAACCTTCTTGTAATCACAGGACCAAATACGGGTGGTAAAACAGTATCCTTAAAGACAGTCGGACTATTTACCCTTATGGGACAGGCCGGACTTCATATTCCTGCATTCGACGGTTCAAGCCTTGCAGTCTTTGAAGATGTATATGCAGATATCGGGGATGAACAAAGCATTGAACAAAGTTTAAGTACGTTCTCCTCCCATATGACCAATACGGTATCCATCCTAAATCATGCAAATGAAAGAAGTTTAGTTTTATTTGATGAATTAGGTGCTGGTACTGATCCAACGGAAGGTGCTGCCCTTGCCATGTCGATCCTTTCATATCTTCACAATAAAGGAATTCGTACAATGGCAACTACTCACTACAGCGAGCTTAAAGTATTCGCCTTAACAACTGATGGCGTTGAAAATGCATGCTGTGAATTCAGTGTAGAAACGCTTCGCCCAACTTACCGTTTGTTAATCGGTATTCCTGGAAAAAGTAATGCATTCGCAATATCCAGCAAGTTGGGACTTTCCGATGAAATCATCAATGCAGCAAAAGACTTAATCGACCAAGAAGACCAAAGCTTTGAAGACCTTCTGTCAGATTTAGAGCAAAATCGTATCGCCATTGAGAAAGAACGTGAACAAGTAGAGTCTTATCGTAAGGAAGTAGAATCCTTAAAAGCAAAACTCACTGAAAAAAGCGAAAAACTGGATGCCCAAAAGGAACGCATCTTACGTGAAGCCAGAGAAGAAGCATACAAAGTCCTTCAAGATGCGAAAGAATATGCCGATACAACGATTAAGAAATATAACAAATGGTCAAACGAAAGCGGCTTAAGCAAAGAGATGGAACGCCAGCGTAACGAACTCCGCAACCGTATGAAAGGAAATGAAAGCTCCCTTCTTAAAAACAACAAAGCCAAACCTAAGAAGCAGCATAAAGCGGCTGATTTCAAACTTGGTGATGCCGTATTTGTAACAAGCCTCAACCTAAAAGGAACAATCAGTACGCTTCCTAATGCCAAAGGCGATTGCTTTGTACAGATGGGAATCTTACGAAGTCAAGTAAATATCTCAGACCTTGAATTGATTGATGAACCAACGATCACTGCACCAAATATGCAAAAGACTGGTTCTGGAAAGATCAAAATGAACAAATCATTCTCAATCGGTTCAGAAATCAACCTAATCGGAAAGACCGTTGATGAGGCACTACCTGTCCTTGAAAAATATTTAGATGATGCATACCTTGCACATCTTCCAAAAGTAACAGTAATCCATGGACGAGGCACTGGTGCTCTAAAAAATGCAATTCATGCACAGTTAAAACGCATTAAATATATTAAATCGTATCGTGTTGGTGGCTTCGGGGAAGGTGACCACGGAGTAACCATCGTAGAATTCAAATAAACTAGGAGGATTTCATTATGGCAACAAAACAAAAAATATTAATCGTAGATGACGATAATAATATTGCCGAACTGATTGCTCTCTATTTGAACAAAGAATGTTTCGATACACTAATCGTAAATGACGGGGAAGAAGCGCTCGACGCCTTCCCTAGTTATTTACCAAATCTGATTTTACTAGACCTTATGCTACCAGGCATTGATGGATACGAAGTATGCCGTGAAATCCGAAAGACTTCTTCCGTTCCAATCATCATGCTTTCCGCCAAAGGCGAAATCTTTGATAAGGTTCTTGGACTAGAATTAGGTGCAGACGATTATATGATCAAACCATTTGATTCAAAAGAATTAGTTGCAAGAGTAAAGGCCGTCCTTAGAAGATTCCATCCTTTGCAGTCCTCTGCTCAGACCGCAGCAACAAGCGAAGTACCAGAACAAACTGGTGATTTTGTAGAATATGATAACCTAATTATCAATCAGTCTAATTATACGGTAATTAATTATGGTACAAGAATTGATATGCCGCCAAAAGAACTAGAATTACTTTATTTCCTAGCCTCACACCCAAATCAGGTATTTACAAGAGAACAGCTTCTTGACCACATTTGGGGATATGAATATATCGGTGACACAAGGACCGTTGACGTACATATCAAACGACTAAGAGAAAAGATTAAAGAGAATAATAACTGGGCTCTTGCCACAGTATGGGGCATCGGCTATAAATTCGAAGTAAAAAATAAGTAAAAGGATACCTGCTTATGCGTACAAGCCTGCTATACAAATACTGCTGCTGCTTCTTTGCTGTATTCCTCTCACTTTTCATTGTGTTAAATACATATGGAAGCCAGCAAATCAAAACAAATCTGATTAACCAGAAAAAAGTCTCTCTCTATCAGGAGTCGGAAGCAATCTGTAATCAGTATGTACAAGAATACTATGCCAATTCAATAACGAAAGACTTTCTATACAAGCAGCTTGTGACTGTCGGATCGCTCACTAATACAAGAATCTGGATGACAGACAGCTCAGGGGACCTCCTTCTTGATACCCAAGATGCCTCCCCAACTGTCTCAACTAACGTATTTTCCATTGACCCTTCGATTCTTAATAACAATACAAAAAGTGGCGTTAAATATGATGGTTACTTTTCAGAACCAATGATCATGGCAGAAAGTAATATCATCGTAAATTACAATACGGTAGGATATATCTTTGTCTTTATGAGTGAAGAAAAGGTATTAGAAGATACGATTCAAATTACGAACGTAATCAATACATTACTCCTCTACTTTATGGTCACACTGATTATCCTCCTTGTATTTATGTACTTCTTTAGCATTCGCCCTCTCCATAAGTTAATCAAGGCTGCTAAAGAATATAGTACCGGACACTTTGAGACAGCTATCGAGTTAAAGGGAAATGACGAATACAACGAACTGGTAGATACGATCAACTTCATGGCAACGGAATTGAACAGCCTGGATGATTACCAGAAGAATTTCATAGCAAATATCTCCCATGACTTCCGATCGCCTCTGACATCAATCAAAGGTTATGCCGAAGCCATCTTAGATGGAACGATTCCCTATGAGATGCAAAATAAATACATCGATATCATTGTCTTCGAGACAGAGCGTCTTAATAAACTGACAAACAACCTTCTGACGCTTAATACCTTTGAGCGAAATGGTTCCATGCTAAATATCTCAAGCTTTGATATCAATCAAGTCGTGAAAAAGACTGTTAATACCTTCGAAGGAACCTGCACAAAGAAAAAGATTACAATTAATCTGGAGTTTTCCTCTGAAGAGTTATTCGTAGATGCTGACATCGACAAGATTCAGCAGGTTATCTATAACCTTATTGATAATGCCATTAAGTTTAGCCACCATAATTCCTCAATCCGTATCTTAATTGCCGAAAAAAACAGCAAAGCATTTATCAGCATTAAAGACTATGGAATCGGTATTCCAAAAGATTCTCTTAAGAAAATCTGGGAACGTTTCTATAAAACCGACCTCTCCAGAGGCCGCGACAAAAAAGGAACTGGTCTTGGACTAAGCATAACAAAAGAAATTATTAACGCCCATGGCGAAAACATAAGTGTAGTAAGCACCGAAGGCGTCGGTACTGAATTCACCTTCAGCCTTCCACTTACTGAATAGAAAAAGGGATGCATATTTGCACCCCTTTTTTCTATTCTCTGTTTAAATTCTTTGATCCTTGAAATGCTTCCATCATCTGAAGGTACCGCTCTATTTCGCCTCCGACCAATCATGGTGATGTAAATGACCTTCAAGCGTCATATGATCAAATCCATGTTGTCTAAGTACTTCATAAGTAACAATAGCAACTGAGTTACTAAGGTTAAGAGAACGAATATCCCCGATCATAGGAATACGGATAGAAGTATCCGCATGCTCTAATAAGATTTCCTCTGGAATTCCCGCACTCTCTTTTCCGAACATGATATAGCAATTATCATCGTATTTAACATCCGAATAAACGTGTGTAGCCTTTGTTGTAGCCATATAAAGCTTCGCTTCCGGATTACGTCTTAAGAAATCATCAAAATCCTCGTAAACAGTAACATCAAGCTTATCCCAATAATCAAGACCGGCACGTCTGATTTCTTTTTCTCCTAATTTAAAACCAAGAGGCTCAATTAAATGAAGTCTAGCTCCTGTTGCAACACAAGTACGCCCAATATTTCCTGTATTCGCTGGAATCTCTGGTTCATGTAATACAATATTAATCATAGTAAATCCCTCTTTCTACTTCTCTTTGTTTCCTACTTTATATAATTCATCACTTTTTGGTGGCTCTAAGAATCGACGTTCATCTTCATTGTATACAATACGTTCATGGCCCTCTGTAACCTTACCGATGACAGCTGCCTCAATTCCTTCTTTTTTCAATGCCTCTACTAAGGAAGCTCCTTGGAACGTACCCATTAACATACATCCACTTGAAATTAAAAGATATGGATTCAAGTCAAAGAACTCGCAGATTTCCACTGTCTCCTGACGAATCGTAATCTTCTTAAGATCAATTTCTAACCCTACATTGGAAGCTGAACCGATTTCCCATAAAGCGCCATACATGCCGCCTTCTGTCACATCATGCATGCTTGTTACACCATATTGTTTTCCAATCTTAGCTTCTTTTACAACGCTAATATGATTAATAAAATCCTTTGCACTTCCAATAAAATCTCTCGTATATCTTTTAAGAAGTGCCTCTTCTTGATCTTTTGCAATGATTGCAGTACCTTCAAGGCCGGCCCATTTTGTCATTACAATATCCTGGCCTACTTTAAGACCACTTGTTGTAATCATATCCTCTTTGGACAGCTTACCAACACCTGTAACCGAAATAATTGGCTGATTTACTGCCTGTGTTACTTCCGTATGGCCACCCATGATTTCTATATTTAATTCTTTACAGTTTTCTTCTAAATCCATCATGATCTTTTTAAGTTCTTGTTCCTTTGTATCCTCAGGAAGAAGAAGCGTTACCATGATTCCAATCATCTCACCGCCACTTGAGGCAATATCATTGGCTGTGATATGGACTGCCAACTTACCGATGTCATTTACAGTACCTGTGATTGGATCTGTGGAAAGAATCATAACATCTGATTGTGTCGTATCAACATAGGAACAATCTTCCCCTACATTTGGACGAATTAAAACTTCTTCTCTTCTATGTCTGATTTGTTTAAATACCGATCTTTTTAAAACTGACTCAGAAATCTTACCTATTTTCATCTCTTCACCTCAATGTTTTTTCTTATTGTAATGGGGCCTTCACATCCACTGCGAATGTGAAGCCCCCAAATAAAATCCATTATCTAATTCCTGCTTAATTTGCTTTTTTTGTAGGAGCCGGTGTCTTGGATGGCTCTGGAGTCTTTGTTGCTTCTGGTATTTTAGAAGCAGATGGCTCTGGTGACTTTGAAGCATCCGGAGATGCCGAAGGCGTCTGGCTTGTCCCAGGACTTGCTGAAGCAGAAGGACTTGGTGATGCCTCCTCCTTCTTTTCTTCTTTCTTCGTTCCTACTGTTATATAATTTGGTGCTGCAGAATAAGTGCTTCGATTAATTCTTTCACGACTTTCTTCTACACCATCAATATAAACAATCTTGTATAAAGAAGCAATACATCCTCTATGCGCATTGGATTCAACTTTACGGTAAGTCTCAGGCTTAGTCTTATCCTCTGTAATTACATCTTTCCCTGGCTCAATATAAGATTCAACTTCGCTTTTATACTCAATCGTTCTATTCTTTGCTCTTGTCTCATGTCCCCAGATGGAGAAATACAATCTACCGCGGCTTACATAGCCTTCGATATAAATTGGGGCATCTGTATTATTTTTAAACTTAAGATCTTTATAGTTTCCTGCAATTGCTGCATCCATTGCAGGCTCTACATAAGAAACTGTCATCGAATGATTAGATCGTTCTGTAATCTCTAACTCTGATAATAAAACCGCATTATAAAGTGTAGTGGATACCTGACATACCCCACCACCGAAGCTTTCAACTGTTCTTCCGTTAGAATAAGAACCTGCTAACGCATAACCATTGGATTCTTCAAAAGGTCCCATTGCATCCGATGCTGAAAACTCATCCCCTGGATACAAAACGGTACCATTGATTCTTGCTGCTCCATTTTCTACATTCTGTTTACGATTTGCATTCGAATAAGAAAATGAAGTTGAATATGATCCTAGCACAGTATCGCATAACAATGCTTTTTCTTTCGTAATTTCTGCTTCTTTTTCATTTACTTTTGCTTCAATTACAAGATCGTTCTGGCGGTTCCAGTTTGTAATCGAATCTGCAATGATTTCTTTTGTATCATCTACTGCTAAGACTTCCCCATTTTGAGATTCTGTAGCAACAAATTTACCATTTTCTCTTGTTAACACAGAGTTTTTTGGTTTTACATCATACTTCTGGCACTTTTTAATTACTTTATCCACCTTAGAATCATCTAAGGATAATGCTAATTCAAATACTGTCTTGTCGGATTTTGTACTCTTAACATCTTTAAAACGTTGGAATATATTCCCGGACTTCCCAACTTTCAATGCTTCTTCAATACAATTTTTTTCGTCCACTACAAGGCCTAAGCCCTTAAGTGTGGTAGTAACTTCTTTTCCATTTACCTGGATTGTTACCTTTTTCTCTTTTAGCTCACTAATATATGCGTCTAATGCCTCGCGTGCTTGCTCCTTTGTCATATTACCAATATTTAATGTATCAATATAAACATTCTCGCAAATACTATTTTCATCTACATGTGTAAGCACATTTAGAGATATTATGCCGGCAGAGATTCCTAGAACTATAATTGACAGTATTATGAGTATCATTCTTTTCTTTTTCATAATCTTCAATCCCCTTTTTTATGCTTGCATCAACATAATATACCATAAAATATAACATGCCCAACTTAATTGACAGACTGATACATTTTATGTATATTCATATTTAGTGACTAAATTGCTGCGGCAACAACACCTACGAGCATTGCGATAATAAGGAATGCAATGATAATGGTAGAAATTACTTTTCTCGTTTTTTTATTATACATGTTTATCATAAATTTCACCTCTTAACGTTATAACTTGTGAGACGAGCCGCATGCAATCTCTTTATACGAAAGAAAGGTTGTGCGCCATGCCTACTATATTATTATTAGTACTGTTATTTTGTGTATGGGTTCGATACGAACGAAAGAAATCCACAAAAATTGATACGGAAGCAAGAGAAGCTTT
Source organism: uncultured bacterium (assembly GCA_905214875.1). GTDB lineage: Bacteria > Bacillota > Clostridia > Lachnospirales > Lachnospiraceae > KM106-2. The sequence continues at coordinate 94,480 of CAJMNR010000008.1, forward strand.
TATTGATACGGAGAAGAAAGCCAATATGGCAAGATCTCGCGACATCAGCAACCTCGATTATATCAAGGTTCCACTTCATAAATTGCCTCTTACAAAAGGGTCCGATGATACGCTTGACGAATATATCGATTCCCTGCTTGAGATTAGTCAAAAGCCAATCTTAAATCTATCTAAATTCTCTAATACGGAATTGAAACTGCAATATGGAATTGCAAACTTTGAACGTTTAAGCGAATATGATGAAAATTTCTTTTCTTTAATCAAAACACTGGCATCCTATGGATGCTCGCTCTATGAGGCCAAACGCCTCGAGGATGCAAAAGCTGTGTTAGAATATGCAGTCTCTATCGGTTCTGATATGAAAGTATCTTTTCTTACATTAGCAAAAATCTATGCTGATGAAGAAAAAGAGCAAAAAATCGTTGGATTAGAAGCTCATATCAAGGAAACTCTTCCGGATAAAAGCGATGCTCTCATAGCAGATATAGAAAAAATAAGATACTATCAGTATTTTCAATATGAATAAGCAATTTGCTCTGTGGACATCACTTGTCATACAGGGCAATTTTACTTTCTACTCTTATCATTCGCAATGTCAACAAGCTTATACTATTGAATCCTTCCCTTTTCAGAAATAATCTGATCAATCATACGCGAAGCCTCGCGTTTTGTTAGGTTTTCGACCTGTTGTACGTTGTCTATTTTATGATATTTCATTAAATCTATCAAGTAATTTTTTTGACGCGGAGTGATCGGAGAATCCTTCTTAACTTTATAAGAATACGCTCTTGGTTCGGCATCATTTCCCATCTGCTGTCTCTTTGCCATTTCAAAATATAGCTCCATTGTAACCTTTGCATCATCAAATGCACGATGGGCATTGGGATTATATAAACCATAATGACGGCAAAGATTCTCAAGACTTCTGCTTGGCAGATCACTATGAAGCTTCTTAGCAATTGCAAGCGTATCAATTACTTCGTGGTTAAATTTTTTGCCTGCACGCATAAATTCAGTCTTTAAAAAACGATAATCAAACCCCACGTTATGTCCAAGTAATGCCTCATTTCCTAAGAATTGTTCCAACTCATCTACAATCTCTTCGAAACTCTTCGCGTCTGCTAACATCTCATCGGTAATCCCCGTTAAGTTCACAATTGTAGAAGATAATTCATATCCTGGATTAACTAGAGAAGAAAAGGTCTCTACGACCTCTCCATCTCTTACCTTTAAGGCTCCCACTTCAATAATATGATACTTTTCTGGCGACAATCCCGTCGTTTCTACGTCAATTGCAACAAATGACTGTACCATCTATTTTCCTCTTTTCTTTCCCTTTTGATAGCTCTTACAGTGTTCGTTTAAGAAACAAATTTCACACTGTGGACTTCTAGCCGCACAAATGCTTCTTCCATGTGCAATAATTTGGATGTTATACAAGATCCAATGTTCCCTTGGAATCACATGCATCAGTTCGAATTCTATCTTTTCCGGATCCGTTTCCTTTGCAAACCCTAATTTGCCTGAAATACGTTTTACATGTGTATCTACGACAATACTAGGTTCATTGTATATATTTCCTCGAATTACATTGGCAGTCTTACGTCCTACCCCCGCAAGACTTGTCAACTCTTCCACAGTCCTTGGCACTTCGCCATGGAATTCCATCAACAGCTTTTGGGTACATAAAATGATATTACGAGCCTTGTTCTTATAAAAGCCTGTAGAACGAATATCATTTTCTAATTCCTTTAAATCTGCATTTGCAAATGCTTCAATGGACGGATACTTCTTAAATAACTCTTTGGTTACGATATTGACACGCTCATCCGTACATTGTGCACTTAATATTGTAGCAATCAGCAACTGCCAAGCATTCTCATGATTTAGATAACACTTGTATTCGGTCGTATAATGTTCATCGAGCAAATCAAGCACTGCTTGAATACGCTCTCGTTCCTGTTTACTAATTCTTCTTGCCATGCGTTCTCCTGTCTAGCTAATAACTACTGTGCCTGCATCATGGTTTAACGGACTTCTGTTGTTGTAATCAAACAAGATTACCTGTGGCTCACATACCGCCTTACCTGTTCTTGCTGTTTCCTCAACGTTAATCGTAAATTGTTCCACATGCACTAGTTTTATCAACTTCTTAAATGGAACTCCTTCATATCCTAAAACACGAATACTTTCTTCTTGTTCTTGTAACTGTTCCATTAATTTCTTATATTCATTTTCTTCCTGAGCTGCAAACTGTGGTCTGCTCTTCATCTTCTCTCGAAGATAGCAGTCATATGTCAGGATTTGTTCAAATACCTCTACCTGTTCTCCAACTTCTTTCTTATAGAAATCAAGCAGAATATAGAAACGTTGGATTCTGGAGTGGTTACGGTCAAATAATTCATTCTCTTCGTAATAGTCAGCTAACTTTGTATACAGATCAAATGGAGTCTCAAAGAAATGTTCTAAATACTTCACAGAATTTATAAATTGTCCACTATTATAATATACTTCAACCATGTCTTCTAGACCTTTTAAACGAAGAACCTCATCATACGTGAGCCATTTTGTATAAAGGACCTCGTAAGGAGCTGCATCCTTATACACGATTCCATACTTTTCACAGCATTCATGCATATAAGAGCCCTTTAATACCTTTAAGAAGCCAATCTGTAGCTGGTCTGGTTCCATGGCATATACCTCATTAAATGAGTTTCTGAATGTCTTATAGTCTTCATAAGGAAGTCCAATGATAAGATCAAGATGCTGATGCACATTATGCCCTCTTTTAACTCCGTCTACTGCCTTTCTTAACTTCGTAAGATCCATCTTACGACGGATAGCTGTAATCGTCTCTTCATTCGTGGACTGTACCCCGATTTCTAACTGCACAAGGCCTGGACGCATCTTATTTAATAACTCGATCTCTTTTTCACGTAAAATATCTGCAGATACTTCAAAATGGAAATTAGTAATTCCATTATCATGTTCATAAAGGTATTCCCAAATCTCCATCGTATGCACTGGATTACAGTTAAATGTACGGTCTACGAACTTTACCTGCATTACGTTTTGATCTAAGAAAAATTGTAATTCTTTTTTCACCACTTCAATATCACGTAGTCTTACTCGCTTATCAATGGAAGAAAGACAGTAACTGCAAGAGTATGGACAGCCACGGCTTGTCTCATAATAAATGATCTTATTCTTAAAGTCTTCCATCTTTTCATAAGGAAATGGTACTTTTGTTAAGTCCATCATCTCTCTTGGAGATGTAACAGTTACCTCTCCCTCTACACGATATGCAATTCCTTTAATATCAGAAAGTTCTTTCTTTTGATCAACTACATGCTGCATCACTTCATAGAAGGTCTCTTCTCCTTCTCCAATCATGACACCCTCAATCTCCGGATGGAGTTCTAATACTTGCTTCACATCATAAGAAACCTCAGGTCCTCCAACCCAGATTCTCGTATTTGGAAGCAACTTATGAAGCTCCTTGGTAAGCTCATATACCATGTTAATGTTCCAAATATAACAAGAGAATCCGATAAAATCAGGTTTCTCCTTATAAATCCCGCCAATAATCGCATCTAACTGATTATTGATTGTGAATTCTGCAATGTCTATTTGATCTTCATACTCCTTGGCATATCCCTTTAAACAATACACCGCAAGGTTTGAATGAATGTATTTTGCATTAATTGCCGCTAATAAAATTTTCATTATTAATTCCTTTCTAAAAATAAGCACTATCGCTAGTATACCACAACTATAGCCACCATGCTAGGATACCTAATTTACATAAATATAAGTTTATGGTTCTTATGACATTCTTCTACAGCGAGAAAAGTTTCCTAGAGAGAACAAAGTGTGTGTTCCACACACTCTCGCGTCTTTTGCGTTTGTCAAGGAACGCACACTTTGCCCGCGCCGAACCTGGTCTTGGTAGCGACATCTTCCTTTCAGGTGAGTGCGCATCACACGCCCCGCTTTTTGGGAGATTTTTTATTGTTAGGAAAGAGCTCGACAGAGAAATTTCCTAACAATAAAAAAAGAGACGATATAAAATCGTCTCTCTCAAAAATAAAAAGCGGGTGATGGGAATCGAACCCACGTATCTAGCTTGGAAGGCTAGTGTTC
>CAJMNR010000009.1 GCA_905214875.1 uncultured bacterium
AAGCTAACTGGAATAAACAGGAACCGATGATCTATCTGGCGGAAAAACGCTGTCATATTCATTATCATAATTTCAATGATATGGACTACAACTTTGGAGAGAGTTTGCTTACAGATATTAAACCAATTATGGACGAATTAGAAGATATTATGAGTAAATTAGGAGATGCAATCTATGTTAATACATTGAATCCATTACCAGTTGCAGTAGGACAGAGAATTGAAAGTAGTATTCCTGCAGACGCAACAGGATATATTTTGAACTTAGATAATGGAGATTTCAAGTATGCTAATTGTCAAATTGATACTAATACAGTTAAGTTATATTTGGATAATCTTAAACAAATGTTAAACGATATTGCTTGTATGCCTAGTGTAATTGGAAGTAGTACAAACATTGCTAACATTAGTGAAACTAGTATGAAGATATTATTCCATTTAGCTAACCTTAATGCAGATGAAACTAAGAAGTGGCTTAACATTGGTTTCCAACAGAGGTTTGATAAATTCAAACAAATTCTTTCTATGCAAGGAATTGAAGTAAGTGGAGAAGTAGAAGTTGTATATAACGTTAATATGCCTATTGCAACTACTGAAATGGTTAGCAATTTGAAAGCAATGAGAGAATTAGGAGCAATAAGTATTCAAAGTGTTATGGATAAAAGTGATATTATTAGTGATACAAACGCAGAAATGGTTAGAATTAATGGAGAGGGTAATGGTTCTAAAAGCCTTGAATAGTAAGGAATAGAGTGTGGTGTAGAACGTGTGTGTGGATATGTGTGTATGGTGGAATACTATATGATGTGGTATTGAATACTACATGGTAAAATCGCACACATGTTCGATAAAAATAAACAAAAAAGTTTACAAAACAAAATTTATTTTGTGCAAATCGTACAATACTCTGAAAAAACTTGCAGTTGACTTTTGAGGTCGTGTTATGGATTTTTCGTTCAGTTGGTTTTACAAGTCGTGTTATGACATTTTTATGCATTCGTTATTCATGCAAAAAAACATTAGTTAAAGGTGTTTAACATATCGGTTGTTTGTACATTTACCGACTTAACATTTATATGATAATCGTTATCAATTATAGGTGGCTCATAAATATACAATAATAATGTATAAATATTATGTATAATATACCGATTATGCATAGAGTAATAACATGGTAAAATATGTATGGATTGAAACATTGATAAATAGAGGGTTAGGGGAGTTTCGACATAATGCGATAAATGTAACACAATAACTATTTTGTTACATTCTAGTCCAGATGATGTATAGTGAGTGTATATTATATTCGTTACCCCTTTTCTCTGACGTGCCCCCTATCTAGTCACTATTTACCCCACAGTAAAATTTTTGACTTTTATCGACAATATGTTATACTTACATTGAAAGGAGGTGAGAAGATGAAAGAAACTGGAACTGTGGAATGTCCATATTGTAGTCATAAACATACATGGTGCATCTTAAAGGGTACTCAATTAAGTGGCAATGAAACTCCTATAGTTTATAATACAGAAAACTATGATTATCATTTAGAGGTTTCAAACGTCAATAACGTATATTGCCATAATGATGATTGTGAAAGATTATTTAATATCATTCTTAATAAAGACGGTAATACAAAGGTAGAAAAATAATTACATAACAACTCATTAGAGGGCGTGATTAATTTCACGTTCTTTTTTAATACCATAAATTAAATCAAATAAGAAAGGAAAATAGATATGACAGTTTTAAATAGATTAAAGTTAGAATTATCAAATCAAGAATATTTCAATGATGAAGAATACACTCAATTTCTATCAGAGAATAATCTTGTGGCTACAGATACATATGATAAAGCAACTATGCAACGTGAATTACTTTTAACTGTATTAGACGTACTAGAAGCTATTTCAAATGATATTGACATTATGAGACGTACTACTACAGAATTTGTAGATACAACTACTGCATATGCAATGTTAGAATCTCGTATTGCAAAGGTAAAAGATAAGATTGCGTCTATTCCAGAACAAGGAGAAGAATATAACTGTTTCTCTCTTATGTATATTCGCTAGATAAAATGATGTGAAGAAATAATCAGAATAATACATAATTCTTAATTACATGGCGTCATTCTTATGCTATAATCATAGTATAAAGAATCTGACAGGAGGATGATTATGGATATAACCGTAAACGATGCTCTTACAGAAGTAGAATGTGAATTTAAAGCACTAATGAATTTGATCAGTGTTGTTAAGAAAGAACTTAATGAGAAAGAACTGGAATATGAGAATATATACATAAAACAGAGAGAGACAGTTTACCTAGATGCTTTTATTAATCACTATCCTAAAATTGCAGATAGTCTTATGAAAGAAAAAGGTATAACTCGTAACAAAGATTATACTATGGAAAAGGATTCATTAAGAAAAGAAATTGAAAATTACCAAAGAGCCTTTCGACATATACGGGATGATTTAGAGACTTTGTATAATAAAGAAAGTATAAACGTACGAGATAGTATTAGATCAGATGCATTAGAATTGTTGGAATAGATAGAATTAAAGTAACGAATGGATGTGAAGAAATGGAATATGACGTTGAGGATGAATTAAAAAGTGATGATTACATGGTATTATCTTATCTTGAATTAATGGAAGATTTAGATAATAAGATAAAAGAAAAAACAAAGGAACGCACGGTTGAAAAAATAAAATACAGTGAATTAAAATATAAAAATAAACTTTTAAATAATGCAGTTACTCCAGATTTTAAGCAAGATATTTTTCCAAACATAGATTTAAATACAGTATGGGAAAATATTGTAAAAATACAAAAAGAAATAGAATGTTATGTACATACGAAGAATGTTGTTATAAATGATTATAAACGTTTTCTTGAAGAAAACTCAATAACACAGGAAAAAGTAGAAGAAATTATATCAATAAGTAATAAGATTAGAAGTGTTGTAAAATAATGAAAGAAGCACCCTAAATTAATGGGGTGCTTTTTTCATTTTAATACATTGTTTTTTAGTTGACTTTGTAAGATTATCGAGTGGGTTGAATTTATCAAAGTCTATTGCTACCTCATTAGAGAACATATTGACGTATTCACGCACAACAGTTAAATCAGAGTGACCTAGTATCTTCTGCAGTCGGAATATGTCCCCACCATTTAATATCCACTTCTTAGCGAATGTGTGCCTATACAAGTGGCAAGAAGTTTTGTCTACACCTCTGGAATGGTTATATCGTGCAATGGAATCTTCTGTAGTGCGTATGCTTGCTTGCAATCCCCACTCATTACAGAATACATATTCGTCTGGTTCTCCACCACGATATGACAAGTATTCTATGAGAACGTCTTTTAATACATTAGACATAGGTATGAGTTGTTGCTTATGGTTCTTTGTTTTCTCAATTGTAATCATGTTGTTGTCAAAATCAAGGTTCTTAATTTTAAGGGATAATGCAGACGATATACGATTACCAGTAGCAAATAGGTAGTTAGACAAAACCCACATTTTATATTGATTAAAACTTACTTTATTCACATTAGGTTTTGCAAGTAGTAATCTTAATTCGGTATCAGTATAAGTTTCTTTGATCTTCTTTTCTGCCCTAGGGATAGTTACTCTAAAAGGCGAAAGATAATCTTGTTCCATACACCAGTATAGGAAAGCACGAATACTTCTAAGATAGGAATTAATACTTATATCATTGCAAGTAGAGTTGTTTCTCTTATCAAGAATATAGTTATCAATAGTATCCTCTGTAATTTCGCATATAAGAGTAGCATTAGTTCGTTTGATAAAGTCCTCTACATGAGTACGATATACTTTCAATGTCTTTGGAGAGATATTTCTAATCTCACATTTCCTTAGATAAATTGTAAAGCAATCTTCAATGGTAGTAGGCTTATTTTGTTTCATGAATAATGATTTTTTAGACATTTTACCTCCATTCAGAGTATAAAAAATACTCGTTAGACTAAGTGAATTTTATCAAATAATCTAACGAGTGTTTATGAATGGTAAGTTTTACAAAAACTTTGTAAACCCTTATAGCAATGCGGATAGAGGGACTCGAACCCTCACGAGGTTGCCCCCGGCAGATTTTGAGTCTGCTGCGTCTGCCATTCCGCCACATCCGCGTGTAAGTTATTACCTCAATAGTATATATAATGGAAATTGTTTTGTCAATATGTAAAATAAAAAAATCTAATAAAATCTTATCTGACATCTTTCATCATTTAAAAACAATTTTTCTTACCATATATTTAGTAAATAATTGACAGGTAATTATTGGCAGTATACAATAAAAGTATGAGTTTTAACATCATATATATGGATTATTACACATAAGGAGAGAACAGAGTGAAAGAGTACAAGGTGATTGAAGTAAAACGAAGTGTATTTGCAGACAATGATGCAGATGCAGATAAGTTAAGGGCAGAGTTAAAGGAACAAAATACATTTTTGCTGAATTTAATGTCATCGCCTGGGGCAGGAAAGACTACGACGTTAAAACGTACGATTTCCATGCTAAAAGAAGAAATGAAGATTGGGGTAATGGAAGCGGATATTGACTCAGAAGTAGACGCAAAAGCGATTACAGAGACAGGAGTCAGAGCTATTCAAATTCATACTGGCGGCATGTGCCATTTAGATGCAGATATGACTCGCCAAGGAATTCGTGAATTTGGTACAAAAGATTTGGATCTTGTCGTACTTGAGAATGTCGGCAATCTAGTGTGTCCAGCAGAATTTGATACGGGAAGCACGAAGAACGCAATGATCTTATCAGTTCCAGAAGGAGACGATAAGCCACTAAAATACCCATTGATGTTTTCTATTTGTGATGTAGTACTTATCAATAAATGTGATACATTATCCGTATTTGACGATTTTAGTAAGGAAGCGGTCAAAGAACGAATTTTAAGGCTAAATCCAAAAGCAAAAGTAATTTACATATCGGCAAAGACCGGAGAAGGATTTGATGAATGGGTGGATTGGCTCCGAACAGAGGTTGCTGAGGCAAAATAATATAGGAAAGTGTCGTTGGTGAAGGTGATAATATGGCAGAGGAAAGAAAGTTAATTTTGAAACTAGGTCAAAAGATTACAGATCGAATCGGACATAAAGTTACTGTGGAGGATCCAGAGTATTGGGGATTAGCTGGTATAGTGACAGATGAAATGGCCGAAGTAGCATTATCTATGAAATTACGAAAGCCGGCGACGGCAGAACAGATTGCAAAAAAATGCAAGAAGAGCGTGGAACGGACAACCGAATTGCTACAAGAAATGAGTGTCATCGGTTTGCTCGAGTATAACTGGGAAAATGACAAACACGAAAAACAATATGTATTGCCGATGTTTGTCCCAGGATGTGCCGAATTCTTTAACATGAATAAAGATGTTGTAGAAGCGCATCCAGAAGTAGCATTATTATTTGAAAGCATGTCACGCTTACCACTTGAAAAAGTAACGCCAATGGTCCCATTAGGGGGAGCGGGAATCGGCATGCATGTCATTCCTGTTGAAAAGGCAATTCCGGCCGAGCCAAAATCAGTGAGCATTGAACATATTTCCCATTGGGTAGAAAAATACGATGGAAAGTTTTCGGTAGGTGCATGTTCCTGCAGACGTTCACGCCGAATCCAAGGGGAAGGTTGTGGCCATCTGGAAGATGATATGTGTATCGGTGTCGGAGATATGGCTGATTATTGTGTGGAAACAGGAAAAGGCCGCTATATCGACAAAAAAGAAGTATTTGAGATATTGGAACGCGCAGAAGAGAACGGATTTGTTCATCAGATTACGAATATTGATGGGCAAGATAAGATTTTCGCAATCTGTAACTGTTGCGTATGTTCCTGTTATGCACTCCGAACTTCGCAGTTATTTAATACGCCAAATATGTCGAGAAGCGCATATATTGCAACCGTGGATCCTGAAAAATGTGTTGCCTGTGGGCAATGTGTCGAGTATTGTCCAGCCGGTGCAGCCAAATTAGGTCAGAAAATATGTACGAAAGACGGTCCGATTGAGTATCCAAAACAGGAACTTCCAGATGAAACGAAATGGGGACCTGAAAAATGGAATCCAAACTATAGGGATGACAATCAAATCAACTGCTATAATACGGGAACGGCCCCATGTAAGACAAACTGTCCTGCCCATATTGCAGTGCAGGGCTATATTAAGATGGCAGCACAAGGAAGATATCGGGAAGCGTTAGAATTAATCAAGAAAGACAATCCATTTCCTGCAGTATGCGGAAGCATTTGTAATCGCCGCTGTGAACAAGCATGTACACGTGGAACCATTGATCAGGCAGTTGCCATTGATGAGATTAAGAAATTTATCGCAATGCAGGAATTAAAGGCGGAAAACAGATACATACCAAAGATGGTAAATCAGATTGGAAAACCATATCCAGAAAAGATTGCCGTAATTGGAGCAGGACCGGCAGGAATGAGCTGTGCGTTCTTCTTAGCACAAAAAGGCTATCCGGTAACGGTATTTGAAAAGAATAAGAAACCAGGCGGCATGCTTGTACATGGGATTCCTTCCTTCCGTTTGGAAAAGGACGTGGTGGAAGCAGAAATTGATGTACTTCGCGAAATGGGCGTGGAATTTACATGCGGTGTTGAAGTCGGAAAAGACGTTACTCTTAAGGAATTAAGAAAACAAGGCTATAAGGCATTTTATATTGCAATTGGATGCCAAGGCGGCCGTAAGGCGGGAATTCCAGGAGAAGATGCAAAAGGAGTCGAAACTGGCGTAGAATTCCTACAACAGATAAATACTAAATCCGTCAAGTTAACAGGACGAACAGTTGTTGTAGGCGGCGGAAATGTTGCTGTCGATGTGGCTCGTAGCGCAGTCCGTGCTGGTTCAAGCGAAGTCGCCATGTTCTGCCTAGAAGACCGTGCAACAATGCCAGCAGCTAAAGAGGAAGTAGAGGAAGCCGAAGAAGAGGGAGTCAAAGTAAATCCAAGCTGGGGTCCAAAAGAAATTATAGTAGAGAAGGGGAAAGTCAAAGCCATTGTATTTAAGAAATGTACGTCTGTAAAAGACAAAGATGGCCGATTTAACCCTCAATATGATGAAAACGAGCTTCTATCTGTAGAGTGTGAACATGTGATTATGAGTATTGGCCAAAGCATTCAATGGGGCAATTTATTAGATGGATCCAACGTAGAATTAGGCCGTGGAAATGGTGCAAAAGCAGATGAGGTTACGTATCAGACAGCAGAGCCAGATATTTTCGTCGGTGGAGATGTGTATACAGGACCAAGATTCGCAATTGATGCCATTGCAGCTGGAAAAGAAGGTGCAGTCTCCATTCATCGCTTCGTTCATGATGGACAAAGTCTGACAATTGGCCGTAATCGCCGTGACTTTATCGAGTTTAATAAAGAGAATTTGGACATTCCAACGTATGATAATTCCAGTCGCCAGATTCCAGCAAAAAAAGCAGGGGTTGATGCAAAGACTACATTTGAAGATCTCCGATGTACGTTTACAGAAGAGCAGGTAAAAGCAGAAACAAAACGTTGTCTAGGTTGTGGCGCAACTGTTGTGGATTCTAACAAATGTATCGGCTGTGGAGTGTGTACGACAAAATGTGAGTTTGATGCGATTCATTTGGAACGTGTACTTCCAGAGGCAAGCAGAATGATTCGAAGTGAAGACAAGATGAAAGCCATTTTGCCATATGCTGCAAAACGTCAAATCAAGATCATTCGTAACAAGTATACGAAGAGTAAGGAAACGAGGAGATGAGAGCAGGATGCATGAGTTAGGCACAGTAGTTTATATCATCGATACATTAGAAACCTTGGCAAAAGAAGAGAATCTTACCGATGTTGCATCAGTGACCCTTGAAATTGGAGAAGTAAGTTCCATTGTTCCTGACTATCTGGTGGATTGCTGGAATTACTCCCATGTAAAGTCGAAGTTATTAAAAGACTCTAAGTTAAAGATCAACATTATTCCGGCTGTAACGCTTTGTGAAGAGTGTGAAAAGATTTTCTCTACCGTTCAATATAAAAAGCAGTGTCCATACTGCAAAAGCTATTTTACCCATCTCATACGGGGAAATGAATTCAATATCAAAGAGATAGAAGCTTGTTAACCAGCCTATCTCTACAAAAAGGCCTGTGAAACGACTTATCGTTCACGGGCTTTTTCTAAACTTTATATTTATTTTGGATTGACAATATATGGAATAATCGCTATACTGAATGAGTAAAAAATAAACTTCAATTTGCTGTATCCATAGGCTTGCCGTTAGGCAAGTTTTTTTATGCCCTTTTTAGGGCAAAAAACGCTGCAAAGGATGCACACTCACCCGTGAAAGTTTATTAGCGGGCTTATCAAATTGGAGGAAAATGATGAATAAGAATGAAAAAGTATTAGGTCGTGTATGTGAAGTACAACGTGATCTTTATTCGGTACTATGTGAATTTGGAGAAATACAAGCCCATTTAAAAGGAACCTTTTATAAGAAAGACTTAGAGTTTCCGACAATCGGAGACTACGTAATGCTTCAGTATAATCCATATGGAAGCTCAAGAATTGAAACAGTATGTGAACGGACAAGTGAATTTCGAAGAGCAGACCAGTCCGGTCATGCAGCAGGTTATGTGAAGACAATGAAAGAGCAAGTTTTAGCAGCAAATTTCGACTATGCATTTATCGTTGTCTCATTAAATCAAAACTATAATTTAAATCGAATTGCAAGATATGTGACCGTAGTATTACAAAGCGGAGCAAGACCGGTAGTAGTACTGACAAAATCAGATTTATGCGAGAATCCGAACCCATATGTGGAAGAAGTAAAGAAGATTTCGGATAAAGTCGAGGCATATGCCATTAGCGCAATCACCGGCACAGGAATCGACCAGTTAAATGAGTATATGAAAGAGGGAACAACGATTGCCCTTGTAGGTTCCTCGGGTGTCGGAAAGTCTACCCTTGTAAATACCTTAGCAGGAGAAGAGGTTATGAAGGTAAGCGAAATCCGACAAGAGGATGCAAGAGGACGTCATACGACTACGCATCGGCAGTTGATTAAACTTCCATCCGGAGTGACATTTTTAGATATCCCGGGAATTCGTGAACTAGGAATGGTAGAAGTAGAAGACGGACTAAACGATACGTTTTCTGATATCACAAAATATTTCGGAACGTGTAAGTTTGGCAACTGCACCCACAGGACAGAACCAGGATGCGCCATAAAAGCAGCAATTGAAAACCATGAAATAACCGAAGACCGCTGGAACCTATATTGCAGCCTACAACAAGAAAATACCTGGGCAACCACCAAGATAAAACGAAAAAACGTACTAAAAAGAACTCATAGACTAGTAAATCAATAAGATACCAAAAGTCCCCCAAATTTATAATAATTGAGTTTTTTGTAAAATAAGGGTATAATAAAAACGTTACCAAAGTTGGAAAACTTGGGGAGGTAACAAACTATTCTCTTAGAAATAATTCTCTTTTGGGGAATCGGAGGGCAAGTTATGACATGTAGAGAGGCACAAGCATTAATTACCAAATATGTTCAAGGTCAGCTGGATCTAAAAATATTAGAAGAGTTTTTGCAGCATGTAAATAACTGTCCAGACTGTAAAGAAGAATTAGAAGTATATTATATTGTATTTAATGGTATTAAGCGATTAGATGAAGATGAAAATATAGCGGTCGATTACCATAAAGAATTTGAAGCAGAGATCAAAAAGAATCTGTATAGGATAAAGAAAGCAAAGAGAAGATATCGAATCAAAGAAATCATTTACGTAGCAATCTGCCTGGTTGCAATTGTGATATGCAGCATACGGGTAGGCAGGTATGACGCAAATAAGCCAGTATATAAAGAAGAAGGCCCAAGTACGTATGAGCTTCCTTATCAGAGAGAACCTAAACAGCAAAGGATACTCGATCAGTATGTCTTTGAAAAGTTTGGAATCGATGTGACAAATTCAGAGGATGCAAACACAAATATAAACGTAGAAGTTAGGAGCAATCAATGAGTAAAAAACTTGTATTAATAGATGGACACAGTATCTTAAACCGTGCATTTTATGGGATTCCAGACCTTACAAACTCCGAAGGCCTGCATACGAATGCCGTATATGGATTTTTAAATATCCTATTTAAAATACTTGACGAGGAAAAGGCAGACTATTTAACGGTAGCATTCGACGTAAAAGCGCCTACATTCCGTCACGAGATGTTTACAGAGTATAAGGGAACGAGAAAAGGAATGCCAGACGAATTACGTGAGCAGGTACCTTTAATCAAAGAAGTCCTACATGCAATGAACATTACAACAGTAGAACGCCCAGGATATGAAGCAGATGATATCTTAGGAACAATTGCTAAGATGGGCGAAAGCAAAGGATATGATGTATCCTTAGTAAGTGGTGACCGCGATTTATTACAGTTAGCGACAGATAAAATTAAAATTCGCATTCCTAAGACGAAACGTACTGGAACAGAAATCGAAGATTACAATACACAAGACGTCATTGATAAATATGGTGTAACACCATTACAAATCATCGATTTAAAAGGACTTATGGGTGATGCGTCCGATAATATTCCAGGGGTACCAGGAATCGGCGAAAAGACAGCAGCAAAAATCTTGGCTGCATTTGAAACAGTAGAAAATGCATATGCGCATATTGACGAAGTAACGCCAAAGCGTGCAAGAGAAAACTTTGAAGCAAACTATGACCTTGCGGTTTTAAGTAAGAAGCTTGCAACAATTAAGACAGACTGTGAATTAGACTATTCCATAGAAGAAGCAACGCTAGATAATATGTTTAACGAAGAAGCGTTTCTTCTTATGAAACGTTTGGAATTTAAAAATATATTAAATAAGTTTTCAAGTGATGTAGAAGTTGCCAATCAGATTGAAGACAAATTTGTGACGGTAACTGATTTTGCAGAAGCGGAAAAAATCTTTGCTTCCATTTTAGAAACAAACGGATCCGTAGGCGCACAATTGATTACAGAAGATAATGAAGTATTGGCCCTTGCGGCATGCTTTAACGAAGATGCTTGCTATGCAGTGCTTGCAGGTGGATTCATTACGAGCGACTATTTGGTGGATAAAGTAAATGTGATGATTGAAAATAGAATCAAGCTTTCCGTAATCGACTTAAAGGCACAGCTACCATTTATTTATGCCGATGAATGCAGCAATATCGTGGATTGCTCCATTGCATCTTATTTATTAAATCCATTAAAAGACAGCTATCATTATGATGATATTGCAAGAGATTATCTTGGACTTACTGTTCCAAGCGTAAGCGAATTATTAGGTAAGACGACACTTGCGAAGGCTGTAGTAGAAAAAGAAGCAGAATTTGCAAAAATGGTTTCTTATATCGGATATATTGCATTCGCAGCATGTTCCGTATTAGAGAAAAAGATTGAAGAAGCGAATATGAAGACTTTATTTGATGAAGTTGAGATGCCTTTAATCTATACGCTTTATGATATGGAAAAACGCGGAATCCGTGTAAACCGTGAAGCGTTAAAAGAATACGGAGAACAATTAGTAGGACGTATCGAAGAATTAGAAGCTTCTATTTATGAACATGTAGGAGAAACGTTTAACATTAACTCTCCAAAACAGTTAGGAATCATTTTGTTCGAAAAATTACAGCTTCCATTTGCGAAGAAAACAAAGACAGGATATTCTACGAATGCAGATATCCTCGATAAATTAAAATTCGACTATCCAGTAGTTGCAGAAATCCTTGAATACCGTCAGCTTACTAAGTTAAAATCCACATATGCAGATGGATTACAAAACTATATCAAAGACGACGAACGTATTCATGGTAAATTCAATCAGACGATTACAGCAACAGGACGTATCAGCAGTACAGAGCCAAATCTTCAGAATATTCCAATCCGTATGGAACTTGGAAGACAGATTCGCAAAGTATTTATTCCAGAAGACGGTTATGTATTCTTAGATGCCGATTATTCACAGATTGAACTTCGTGTACTTGCCCATATGTCAGGGGACGAACGTTTAATCAATGCATATAAAGAAGGCAAAGATATTCATAGAACGACAGCAAGTGAAGTATTCCATACTCCATTTGAAGAAGTAACAGACTTACAAAGAAGCAATGCGAAGGCCGTAAACTTCGGTATTGTTTATGGAATCAGCGCATTTAGCTTAGGACAAGACTTAAAGATTACGAAGAAAGAAGCAGATAACTATATTCATCGTTATTTTGAGACATATCCTCGTGTCAAAGAATTCCTAGACGAATTAGTAGAAGGTGCGAAGGAAAAAGGAGCAGTAACGACGTTATACAACCGTTTACGTCCAGTTCCAGAAATCAGCTCCAGCAACTTCATGCAACGTTCCTTTGGGGAAAGAATTGCAATGAATTCACCAATCCAAGGAACTGCAGCGGATATTATCAAGATGGCAATGGTTCATGTAAACCGCACATTAAAAGAACGTGGCATGCGTTCCCGTTTATTACTTCAAATCCACGATGAATTGTTAGTTGAGACTCACAAAGACGAGATTGAAGAAGTAAAACAAATCATGGAACATGAAATGATGGATGTCGTATCGTTAGCAGTACCATTAGAAGTCGACGTAAAACAAGGTTCTAACTGGTATGAAGCAAAATAGATGAGAGGATGAAGGACTTGAAAGTACTCGGAATGACAGGCGGCGTTGGCAGTGGAAAATCAACGGTATGTCAGGTGATGAAAAGTAGTTTTAATGCAGCAATCATTTATACGGATGATGTTGCAAAAGACTTGATGAAAAAGGGCGGTGTCAGTTATTCGCTGATCGTAGATCACTATGGGGCGAAGATTCTTGATCCTCAGGGAGAGATCAACCGAGAAGCATTAGCAAAAATCGTTTTTGCTAATGAAAAAGACCGTCTCTTAGTAAATTCATTTAGTCATCCTTATGTAAAAGAAGCAGTTCTAAAATCAATAAAAGAACTGAAAGAAGAAGGCAAGGTTTCCTACATTGTTGTGGAAACCGCGCTTCCTTATGAAGCATGCTTAACTGAATTTTGTGATGAAATCATTTATGTAACGGCCAGTGACGAGGTAAGGAGAACACGCTTAAAACTTAGCCGAGGATATAGTGATGAGAAGATTACTCATATGCTAAAGAGCCAGTTGTCGGAAGACGCATTTTTAAAGATTTGCACAAAAGTACTTGATAACAGCAAAGATATTGCCGATATAAAAGAGCAGCTGAAAACAATTTTAGAGTAAAATACGTGGGGGCAATGTATGGAGACAACGAAAAATCCAAATCAATATGTATTTGGTTTAGATATTGGTACTAGAAGTATTGTCGGTACCGTAGGATATAAAAATAGGGACAATCGTTTTCAAGTGGTTGCCCAGGTTTCGAAAGAACATGAGACAAGAGCCATGTTAGATGGACAGATTCACAACATTGAAGCTGTTAGCCAGACAATCAGGGAAGTCAAACAGAAGCTGGAACAAAAACTAGGATTTGAATTAAAAGATGTTTGTATTGCCGCTGCGGGACGCGTGCTTAAGACAGTAACGGTAACTGCAGAATATACCTTTGAGGCAGAACAGACAATTACGAAAGAAATGGTTCATTCCTTAGAGTTATTAGGAATCGAGCAGGCGTATGACAAGTTAAAGAATGAGACAACCGATAAGTTTAATTATTATTGTGTCGGTTATACCGTGGTAAAATCGTATTTAAATGACTATCTTATGTTATCGTTAGAGGAACATAAGGGAAGTAAGATCAGCGCAGATATCCTTGCAACCTTCCTTCCGGAAGAAGTCATTGATGGTTTATATAAAGCAGTAGAACGTGTAGGCTTACAGGTAGCGAACCTTACATTGGAGCCGATTGCAGCAATGGAAGTCGCAATTCCAGATAATATTCGTCTTCTTAACCTTGCATTAGTCGATGTAGGGGCAGGAACAAGCGATATCTCTGTTACAAAAGACGGCAGCATCATTGCCTTTGGCATGATTCCATTTGCCGGAGATGAGATTACGGAAAATATCGCAAAGCAGTATTTGGTAGACTTTAATACAGCAGAACAGATCAAACAGGCATGTTTGAACAGCACAGAGATTACGTATACGGATATCTTAGGAATTCCGCATGAATTAAAAGCTGAAGCAGTTGTAGATGGCGTAAAGGCAATCGTAGAGCAAATCACGAAGAAAATTGCAGAAAAGATTATTGAGTTAAATGGCGATAAGCCAGTCAGTGCAGTATTTGTCGTAGGTGGCGGCGGAAAGCTTCCAACTTTCGTTCAAAATCTTGCAAAATATCTTGAACTACCAGAGGAACGCGTAGCGCTTCGTGGAAAAGAAGTATTAACGACGGTTGATTTCTTAGAAGAAGAAATCGTAAAGGATTCAACGTTAGTAACTCCAGTCGGTATCTGTTTAAATTACTATGAAAAACGTAATAACTTCGTATTCGTTACTGTAAATGGGGAAATCGTCAAGTTATACGACAACAACAGACTTACAGTATTAGATGCAGCCTTAAGCGTTGGTATCTCAACTATGAGCTTATTCCCTCGTAGAGGAAAGAACCTTGAGTTTACCGTAAATGGTGAAAAACAAGTAATCAAAGGCCTTTTAGGGGAAGCAGCAGTGATTACCTTGAATAAGAAAGAGGCAAATATGACGACAGCAATCGCATCCCATGATGTGGTTGAAATCAAGAGCAGCACGCCAGGAGCGGCAGCAAGCTACAGCGTAGCGTCCCTTAGCGGTGTGAAGCAGACATTGAATTTTGTCGTAAATGGCATTGAGATGCAGTGTCCGGTATTAGTAGAAGTAAATCGAGAAATGGTGTCCAAAGAATATCAGATTCAAGAGGGCGACGATATTAAGATATTAAACTACTACACATTAAATGACCTGCTAAAACTTATGGACCTTTCCTATAACACGTCAATGCGTATTAATGGAGAGCAAGCAGATCCGGAAGACAGAATGTATGATAACTATACGTTAGAATTTAGTTTTGACGATTCTTTTGATACTGTTAAAGAATATGCTCCTGCTATGGAAATGGATAAAATGGAGTCGGTAGAAGAAAAGGAAGAAGCTAATGTCACACAAGGCGGAAGCGATATTCTTGTATTCGTAAACGGGGCTCCACTTGCCCTTCATGGAAAAACAAGCTATGTCGTTGTAGATATCCTTGATGTCTATGATTTTGATACGACACCAGCCATGAACAAGACACTTAAGATCATGGTAAATGAAATGGATGCCTCATTTATTACGAGCATTCAGGCAAATGATCACATTGTCTTAGCTTGGCAATAAGAAACAATAGAAGAAATATTTCTGGCAATGTTCAAAGTACCATTTGGAAAAAGAGCATTGCCAGTTTTTGTTTTTACGTGCAGAATAAGAAAAAATCATTATAAAAATTAACGAAAAGAGTCTTAAAAATTGATTAGGAAATGTATATTTATATCTAACTTTATCGAATTTTAGGTTTACATATAGTCAAACAAAAACGGATATGATATAATGGCTTAGATTTTATTAAAGAAGGATTGAAGGAAAAGTAGTATGAATTTTTGTAGTATTGCCAGTGGAAGTAGTGGTAACTGTTTATATGTAGGCAACGAGGACACCAATATTTTGATTGATGCTGGTATAAGCGGAAAGCGTGTCATTGAAGGATTAAATTCCTTTGACATCAATCCGGAAAAACTGCATGGCCTATTAATTACTCATGAGCATTCAGATCATATCAAAGGAGTAGGCGTTTTGGCACGTAAGTTTAACGTCCCAATTTATGCTACGGCAGAAACAATCAATGCGATGCTTAGATCAAGCTCAATTGGTCGAATCAAGGAAGAACTGTTAAATGTAATTGATCCAAATGTAAGTTTCATGATCAATGACATCCAAGTAAATCCATTTTCGATTTCTCACGATGCATCCAATCCGGTTGCATATACATTTGAGCAAAATGATAAAAAAATTGGTATTGCGACAGACCTTGGTAGTTATGATGATTATATCATTGACCAGTTAAAAGGATGCAATGCATTACTTTTAGAAGCAAATCATGATATCCATATGCTTCAAGTTGGATCCTATCCATATATTTTAAAACGTCGTATTTTAGGTGATAGAGGCCATTTATCCAATGACAATTCAGGAAAGCTTCTATGCAGTATCTATCATGAAGGATTAAAACATGTCGTTCTTGGTCACTTAAGCAAAGAAAACAACTATCCGGATCTAGCATTTGAGACAGTAAAATACGAGTTACAGCAGTTTAGGTCAGATATTCTATCCACATGTGATTTAGTAGTAGCAAAAAGAGAGGAACCATCCTCTTATATTTCTATATAAAATGATATCTGCACTAATTTGGTGCAGATATTTATTAATAAACATAATCTATGGAGGAACACTAAAATGAAAAAGACAATTATAACTGTAGTTGGAAAAGATAGCGTAGGAATTATCGCTAAAGTATGTACATATTTAGCTGAAAACAACATCAATATCTTAGATATTTCCCAAACAATCGTTCAGGGATATTTTAATATGATGATGATTGTAGATGCTACAAAAGCAAATCACGATTCAAAAGTAATTTCAGAATCATTAGAAAAATTAGGGGAAGAGATTGGCGTAACAATTCGTGCCCAACACGAAGATATCTTCAACGTAATGCATAGAATCTAATGAAAAGAGAGGATTACTGTAATGATAAATATTAACGAAGTGATTGAAACTAACAAAATGATCGATCAAGAGAATCTTGATGTCCGCACGATCACATTAGGAATCAGCTTACTTGACTGTATCGATTCCAATTTAGAAAAATTAAATGATAACATTTATAAGAAAATAACAACCGTAGCGAAAGACTTAGTGAAGACTGGTCAGGATATCGAAAGAGAATACGGTATTCCTATTGTAAATAAGCGAATTTCTATTACGCCAATTTCTTTAATTGGCGCAAGTGCTTGTAAATCTCCAGAGGATTATGTAACGATTGCTAAGACATTAGACAAAGCAGCAAAAGAAGTTGGCGTAAACTTCCTTGGTGGTTATTCTGCCTTAGTAAGTAAAGGTATGACACAGAGTGATGAATTCTTAATTCGCTCCATTCCTGAAGCTTTGGCATCTACAGACTTTGTATGTAGTTCTGTAAATGTTGGTTCCACAAAGACAGGAATTGATATGGATGCAGTAAAATTACTAGGAGAAATCATCCTTGAAACATCCGAACGTACAAAAGACCTTGAATGCAACGGTTGTGCAAAATTAGTAGTATTCTGTAATGCTCCTGATGATAACCCATTTATGGCAGGTGCATTCCACGGCGTAACAGAAGGCGATAATGTCATCAATGTCGGCGTAAGTGGTCCTGGTGTTGTTAAAAAAGCATTAGAAAGCTGCCATGGAGTAGATTTCGGTACATTATGCGAAACAATTAAAAAGACTGCATTTAAGATTACTCGTGTTGGTCAATTAGTAGCAAGAGAAGCTTCAAAACGCCTTGGTATTCCATTTGGTATCATTGATTTATCCTTAGCTCCAACTCCTGCAATTGGTGATTCCATTGCAGAAATCTTCCAAGAGATGGGCTTAGAACATGCAGGTGCTCCAGGTACGACAGCAGCACTCGCTATGTTAAATGATCAAGTCAAAAAGGGCGGCGTAATGGCAAGTTCTTATGTCGGTGGCCTTAGCGGTGCATTTATTCCAGTTAGTGAAGATCAAGGAATGATCGATGCCGTAAATGCTGGTGCGTTAACAATTGAAAAATTAGAAGCAATGACTTGTGTTTGCTCTGTAGGTCTTGATATGATCGCAATTCCAGGAAGCACAAAAGCAACAACAATTGCTGGTATGATTGCAGATGAAATGGCAATCGGTATGATCAACCAAAAAACAACAGCAGTACGTATTATTCCAGTTATGGGAATGGACGTTGGTGATACAGTTGAATTTGGTGGACTTTTAGGATATGCACCTATTATGAAGGTAAATCCATTTAGCTGTGATGACTTCATTAACCGTGGTGGACGTATTCCTGCACCTATTCATAGTTTTAAAAACTAATATTTGTCTTAAGTCTGGGGCATGCTCTTTGGAGCATGTCTCTTTTTTGTTGGAAAGCAGGAGGCTTGAAGTCATTATGTACGGTATTACATAATTAATGAGGATTTAGAAAGATCCGTTCACGTTAAGTGAAGTTCTAATAGAAAAAATTACGGGATTACTGACATAAATGTCAAAGCCATTGAAAGCAACTTAAAGGCTTTGCTACACTATAAGCAAGATTTGAGTTATTGGGGGATAAAAAATGAAAAAGTGTAAAGGTATCATGTTAATGATTTTATGTTCATTTTTCTTTTTGCTTGCATACGGAAGAGAATGCGAGGCGGCGATGGCTACTAAACATGTATCGACAAGCGATGATCTCAGAAAATATGTAAAGGTAGATTCCGACTTGGCTTTGATTTTGGACAAAGACATCACAATGAGCCAATGTACGGAGATAAAAGGAAAAAAAGAAATACGAGGGAATGGTCATAAGATTATTCGAGGAAGCAGCTTTCATGGGGCGTGGATGTTTTATGTGAAGGAAGGACTATCCTTAACATTAAGAGATCTGACAATTGACGGTGCCAATGTAAGCTGTGACAATGGAATCATTAATGTTAAACAGAAAGGTACATTAACAATCATTAATTCCACAATAAAAAACTCTAAGCCTACTTTGGACGGAGGGGCAATTTCTAATACTGGTGTAGTTATAATGAAAAGTGGAACGATTACAAATTGTTCGACGCAGGCATGTGGTGGAGCAATTTATAATTATAAAACTGGTGAATTTCGAATGGAAGGTGGAACCATACAGAATAACTATGCAAAGAACAATGGTGGGGCAGTCTTTATCGGACTTCCGACAAAGACGCAGACTTCGGCTAAAATCTCAGGAGGCGTAATTAAGGGAAACACCTGCGGTGGAAAAGGTAGTGCGATTTATTGTGGAAACGTTACAGTTTTAAAGACCCCGACAATAAATACAAATAATGATATGTATATTCCATGCGCCAATGGTTTGAAATTGAGTCAATATACTGGCACCAATAAGATAGCATTAAATATGTATACAAATGCGTTTAAATCCGTTGTAGTAGCTGGCACTTCCACTTTATTATCGAAAGTATGCTGGAGTAGTGGCGTTAAAAATAGTGCCAATATGCCACTTATGGTGTTTAATAACAACATTATTATCGGAAGATATGTAACATTAAATTATCATAGTGAAGGAGGCACGAATGCCGTTTTTAAAAGCACAAAAGTTCTTTGGGGTTCTGCTTGTCCAACAATGCCGACCCTTCAAAAGACGGGATATAAATTCGTAGGATGGACGATTGGTAAAGGTTCGACCACCTATTTTAAAGCAGGTAATAAGGTGGCTCTTGAAACCGGAAGTTATGAGCTATATCCAAGCTTTACTCCGCTTTCCTTTAATGTGACCTTTGATTCCATGGGCGGCTCAAAGGTGAGCACGGTTAAGCAGGTGACGTACGATAAGGTATTTGGCGCGATGCCAGTTTCTACAAGGACAGGATACACCTTTCAAGGGTGGTATTCAAAAGATGGAAAAACAAACTATAGAGAGACGACAGTATGTAAGCTATTATCGAATACGGTTCTTTATGCAAAATGGTCAGCAAATAAAGTGAAACTTAAGTTTGATTGCACAGGCGGAACGAATGTTGCCGACAAAACGATTACCTACGGTCAGAATCCTGATTTAACAGTGACATCTAGTAGGACAGGTTATTATTTTAAAGGATGGTATCTGGAAGCATCCTGCAAGACGAAAGCAGAAGCTGCAACGCTTGCTTATTCGACAAAGGATGTTACGGTATATGCCAAATGGGAGCCAATCCAAGTGAAGCTTTCCTTTGACTGTGAAGGAGGAACGAAGATTGCTGACATGACAATCACTTATGATCAGAAACCTGACTTGACAGTGACTACTAGCAAAACAGGCTATCATTTCAAAGGATGGTATCTGGATTCATCCTTTAAAACGAAAGCAGATGCAGAGAAACTTTCGCATTCTTTAAAAGACGTTACGGTATATGCCAAATGGGAAGCAATCAAAGTAAAGCTCACATTTGAGAGTTCGGGAGGAACAAAGGTTCCAAGTAAAACAATTACTTATGATCAGAAACTTGACCTGACACAGACAAGTTCCAGATATGGATATGATTTTGCTGGATGGTATTTAGAACCGAAGTGTGTAAATAAAGCAGACCCTGAAAAACTAGCACATTCCCTTACAGATGTCACAGTTTTTGCAAAATGGACGGCAAAGCAGTATGCTGTCAAGTTTGTAGCTGCTGGAGGCAAAGTGCAATATAGTTTAAAACAAGTTACATATAATCAGAAAATAGGCGCACTTCCTACTACGAGCCGGAAAGGATATCTGTTCCAAGGCTGGTACACCAAAGCATCTGGCGGAGTAAAAGTGACTTCCGACTATTTGATTCAAAAAGACAGGGAATTCTCGTTGTATGCCCACTGGGTTAAGAACGATGTCACCAGTCTTAGTATCGTTACGATGAAACATACATACTATGCTGGTAAAAATATTGGAACAAAGGATATCACGTTAAAGGCAGTATTTCGTGATGGTAATGTAAAGACAATCAAATCTGGGTATACAATTAAAAAATATAGTAATAAAGTAGGAAAGCGAACGATTACCATTCAATACATGAACAAAAGAGTGACGACTACATGTACTTGGTATGATAAAAAGAAATTAAACAGTATGAAATTGAAACAATCAAAAGCTACGGTCTATGTGGGAGATAAAAAGAGGATTCAAGTTCAATCGGCATATGGCATTACAGAAGGCGTTAGCTATAAGAGTTCTAATAGTAAAGTAGTTGCGGTATCAAAAACAGGTGAATGTACAGCAAAGAAGAGTGGAAAAGCAACGATAAAAGTTACAATTACGATTAATGGTCATAAGAAGACGTTATCGTATACGATGAAGGTAAAAAAACCAGAGTTAAAAATAATTGTTGGCACGAAACGAATAAAAAATAATAGTGTTTCCTTTAAGACAACGAAAAAAGGCGTAAAGGGCAATCTCACATGGTCCATTAGCAATAGTAAGGTAGGTACCATTGATAAAAAAACAGGAAACATTAAAATCAAAAACTCAGGGGTTACATATGTGACTGCAAAAGCGAAGGGAGTTACCTGCAAAATAAAGATTAGATTTGTAAAGACCAAAAAGAATATACAGTATTTTCGCGTTTCTTGACAGTGAATCGTAAATGAATTATTTACTATGATAAAAAAATATGGTACATTGGTACTAGTTGAAATTACGAAAGACTTATAGGAGAATTTATGCACAAAAAGAAAGTATTTCATTATAAAAGATGTTACATAGCGATATTTCTTGTATTACTTGTTATCTGTCTGGTATTAGGCTCTGCCCACGGAGCGGCGAGAAAAGAGAAAAAATTAAATACGATAGTAACCGCTTGTGTTCCGGAAGAAGAGACAGATGCAGGTAATACTGCGGTAACAAGTGATCAAAAAGTATCTCAATTGATGGAGCAAAAGAATTATGCTCTTACCCTACAGGTACAGGCGAAAAAAGGTGTCGATGAAGATCAAGGGGAAGTCAAATATGCCTTAGTAGAAGCTGATTTAGAGGAGTTTAAGAAATTAAACCGTGAAGATTTTCATGATTTTATCGATGAAATCAGTTCTTTAAGCTATGACTACTATACTGTTTCCTTTGGCGATGGAACGGGTTTAGTATTTCATCCGAAGTATGCATATTGGTCCATGTATGGAACATTAGATGAACAGTATAATATTAAGAAACTAATTTCTTATGTAGATGCGTCTAATGATCAGATTGAACGTGTGTCTTTGGAGAAAGATGACCAGGTTCAAAAATTCATTGAGAAAATCACTGAAAAGTATAAGGATGATAAATGGTATAAGGTTGAGACAAAATTCCTTTATGACAATATCTTTGAGGTAAAGATTAGGATTAATATAAAGACTAATACACTTGAGAGCGCAAAGAAAGCAATCCGTGACATTGAACAGAAGGCGGACAATGGGGAGTATCGATTAAACTTTGAAGTCACATGTGTTGACGAGGGAAAAGAAGTCATTACGATGTACTTTGGAGAAGAACATGGCCAATATGTCTATGTAGAAAATGGGCATCGTGTTACGTTGGATACGATTGAATATTAAGAATAGTATGAGTTTGCACCAAATATCTTATGAGCGCAAGGAAAATGATTAATAAAAATAAGAAATTAAGAAATTCTTAAAAAAATATAAAAATATCATTGACTCTGTCGAATTAAAGTGCTAATATATGAAAACAATAAGATATATTTGAAATGCAATGAATGGGATACATTCTATTGTCGTTATTCATTTCAGAGAGTTGCCGATTTGCTGAAAGGCAATATGATACACGATAGGACATCACCCATGAGCATCGCTGCTGAACGAATAAACTAGTAAGTTGCGACGTAGTCTTCACGTTATGAAGAGCATATTGTTTGATATGACAGAGAGGTCCATTAGGGCAATTAGAGTGGTAACGCGGATGATATTCGTCTCTATGAATAATGTAAATTATTCATAGAGGCTTTTTTTTACTAAAAAAAGCTCTCTGCAAGTACCAAGTGTCCCTAAAAGAGGTATTACAATGAAGTGAGTGCGCGCTTTAACTTCTAAGTATTACCTCAGCTTAATTTTATATGCTTAGCAATTGATTTTAAGTATATCTCAAATTTAATTAGGAGATGAAAGTATGAATGGCATAGCAATTATTTTAATCGCAGTTGTAGTTTTAGGAGGCGCATATCTTTTCTACGGCAGGTTTTTAGCGAAAAAATGGGGGATTGATCCGAAAACCAAAACACCAGCATATGAGATGGAAGATGGCGTAGATTATGTGCCAGCAGATACAGGTGTCGTATTTGGCCATCAATTTGCATCCATCGCAGGTGCAGGCCCAATCAACGGTCCAATTCAAGCAGCCATCTTTGGCTGGGTTCCCGTTTTACTTTGGATTCTTTTGGGTGGTGTTTTCTTTGGAGCAGTTCAGGATTTTGCATCTATGTATGCTTCTGTTAAGAACAAAGGTCGCTCCATTGGTTATATTATTGAATTGTACATAGGTAAGCTTGGTAAAAAGTTATTCTTACTATTTACTTGGTTATTTTCCATTCTTGTTGTAGCAGCATTTGCCGATATCGTAGCAACGACATTTAATGGCTTTAATACAGATGGTTCACACAATAGTTTTAATGCAAGTGTAGCAACTACATCCATTATCTTTATCTTATTTGCAGTTGGTCTTGGTTTCTTTTTGAAATATGCAAAATGCAAACCAATGATCAATACAATCGTTGCAATCGCTTTATTAGTGGTAGCAATCGCACTTGGTATGAATTTACCAGTATATCAATCCACTGGATTTTGGCTGTTATTTGTATTCGGTTATGTAATCGTTGCGTGTGTAACGCCAGTTTGGGCATTGTTACAGCCTAGAGATTATCTAAACAGTTTCTTATTAATTGCCATGATGATAATCAGTTTTGTTGGTATCATCGCTTACAATCCAAGCATGAACCTTGATGCATTTACAGGATTTACATTTACTTCTTCAAAAGGAGTTACAAGCTATTTATTCCCATCCTTATTTGTAACAATTGCATGTGGTGCGGTTTCTGGTTTCCACTCCTTAGTATCTTCCGGTACAGCAAGTAAACAAATCAAGTCTGAAAAAGCAATGCTTCCTGTATCCTTTGGTGCAATGTTATTAGAGAGTTTCTTAGCAATTATCGCTTTAATCGCCGTTGGTTCTTTCGCAAAAGGCGATGAGATCTTATCACAGAATCCTCCTGTTGTATTTGCAACAGCAGTATCTGCATTTGTAACAAAGATTGGGTTACCTAAAGATTTCGGATACACATTAATCTTACTTGCTATCTCAGCATTTGGTTTAACAAGTCTTGACTCCGTAGCACGTGTTGGACGTCTTTCATTCCAAGAGTTCTTTATTGAAGATGATGCAAAGCCATCTGCTTGGAGAAGCGTTGTGACTAATCCATATTTCGCTACAGGATTAACATTAGTATTAAGTTTCTTACTTGCAAAAGTAGGATATGAAAATATTTGGCCATTATTTGGTTCTGCTAACCAATTACTTAGTGCATTAGCATTAATTGCTTGTGCCGTATTCTTAAAGAAGACGAAACGTCAAGGGGTTATGCTATGGGCACCTATGTTTATCATGTTAGGTGTAACATTTACAGCACTTATCCTTAAGATGAAAGATTTATGTAGTGCATTATCTACGAACTTTAAATCAGGAGATGCATTACAATTAACATTTGCCGTATTACTCTTTATCCTTGGACTCATTGTAGCTGTTCAAGGTATTAAGAAATTATTTGGCAAAGACAAGGACGTAAACAGTAATTCTGTTGCTGCATAATTAATTTAAAAAAAGCATCACATTTTGTTGTCATTGGGATGAAATGTGGTGTTTTTTTATCTTGAAAGTAAAATAAATTAGATTTATGATAAAGGTTGGGGGATTTTGTTATTGCAGACATAGATTAGGAAAGGATTATTACTTATGAACGAGACAAAAAAGAATACATTGGATGAGAAAAAATACCGAGTGGCGTGTCTGATTGCAGTGGTAGTTGTATTGCTTATCGTAGCTGTGATCTTTCTAGTGTTTAAACATCAGGATAAATCGACTAATGCCAATGTAGACAGAGTTGTGGCACAGCTAGGTTACGAGGAAGCCTACAAGATGCTTACCGATTTGCAAAACACAGCTTATGAAAAACAGACGGTTGCCCAGTTTGACGAATCGATTGAATCTTATTTTCAAGGGAAGAACTGTACGTTTGCACAGGCCATGGAAAGTGTGGAGAAGACGATTTCGCCAGATGATTTATCGTACTCATTTATAATGAACACACTTAAGGCATCGTGTTCCGAATTGAATCCGGAAAACCCTAAGCCATATATCGTTTCGGATATGACAGTTAAGTATATTGACAATACGGGAGCAGAAGGAACGATGATGTTATCGGTCAAGTTAGAATATTCCATCATAGATACAAAAATTATTAGCGTTCAAGAACGAGATGAAGACATTCAAGAGTATTTAAAAGGTGTAAGGAATTTTGCAAATCAGAATATCGTTTCTAGTATGAAAGAAAATGATGTAAAAGACGAAATTGAGACTAAGATGGCGGATTTAACAAAGAATCTTAGTAATGAAAAAATCGTGCTCAAAGGGCACTTAGAGGAAATGAAGATATCCTAGAAAAACGAAATAGCTACCATATTTTACATATTTGAATTCTTATACATTTTATATATAATGTCAACGTATCAAAATAAGGAATAAAGAGGAAGTAGTATGAACAAAAAAGCTACGTTGGCAAAGGATGCGAAAAGGATTCTATTAGTGGCATTGGCTGCGTTGATCTCAGCAGTCAACATGAAGACATTTGTCTATACAGGAAATCTATTACCAGGGGGATTCAGCGGATTAACCTTATTGATCATCAATGTGTTTAAAAAGTTTGCTGACATTACGATTCCATACAGTGTGTTGTATATTGCACTTAATATACCGACTATCTATATCGGATATCGTTATATTGGTAAGAAGTTTACGACTTATTCCTGTATTTTCATTTTCTTATTTTCAATTGTAAGCGATATCATTCCGATATATACGATTACAAGCGATATGCTGTTGATCACGGTATTTGGAGGTATTATCAATGGGGCAGTCGTAGGACTTTGTCTGATGCAGGGAGCAACTGCAGGAGGTACCGATTTTATATCCATTTACTTTGCAGAGAAAAGCGGAAAAGATGTATGGAACTATATTTTGGCCGGAAATATGGTCGTATTAATATTGGCAGGCTTACTAAATAACAATTGGGAAATTGCCCTCTATTCGATAATTTTTCAGTATGTCAGTACACAGGTCGTATCGATGTTGCATAAACGATATAAAAAAGTAACGTTATTTGTAATAACGAAATGTTACAAAGAGATCTATGAAGGAATTCGCTGTATTACAAACCATGATGCGACACTTCTTAAAGGCATTGGCTGCTATAGCAATGGTGAACGCGATGTGTTATTTTCAGTAATCAACCACGATCAGTTAGGAACGATTCTTGCAATGATCAAACGGATTGATAAAGAAGCATTTGTGGATGTTGTAAAAACAGAAGAGTTAGATGGAACATTTTATAAACGACCAAATGATTAAAATGAGCTTAACCGCACCGGATTTAATGACAATATGTGGATTGGATATTTTTTAAATAACCATGAAAAAATAGATTACGTAAGCGTAAATAGTTCATGCATAAACGTTGCAAAATAGGATAGCATGATAGTATAATGTACATGGAATGTTTATTCCAAAATTAACAAAGACTGGAGATAGATTTATGGCAGAAGTGTTAAGTAGTATTGACTACAAAAAAGTGTTTCATTTCTTCGAAGAAATTAGTAATGTGCCAAGAGGTTCACGTAATAACAAGGGAATTAGCGACTACCTTGTAAAATTTGCGAAAGACCGTGGTTTATATTACGAGCAAGATGAAATGTTAAACGTTATCATTATAAAGGATGCAACACCAGGCTATGAAGATCATGATGCAGTTATGCTTCAAGGTCACATGGATATGGTATGTATTAAAGAACCAGACTCTAACCATGATTTTGAAAAAGATCCTTTAAAATTAAAAATTAATGGAGACTTTATCGAAGCAGAAGGTACAACTCTTGGTGGAGATGATGGTATCGCGATTGCATACGCACTTGCGATTTTAGATAGCAATGAATTTAAACATCCACGTCTTGAAGTAGTAATTACAACAGATGAAGAAATCGGTTTATTAGGTGCAACAGCTTTAGATGTTAAGAATCTAAGAGCGAAAAACATGATCAATATCGATTCCGAAGAAGAAAGCAATATCCTTGTTGGATGTGCAGGCGGTATGACATCCATTAGTGAATTTACATTTGCAAGCGAAACAGTAAGCGGTGTGAAAGTTACTTGTCAAGTAAGAGGATTACAAGGCGGACATTCAGGTGTAGACATTAAGAAACACCGTACAAACGCAACAATCCTTTCTGCAAGACTTATGACTGACTTACGAAAAGAATTTGACTTTGCAGTGGCAAAATTCGAAAGTGGTGAAAAAGATAATGCGATTCCAAGCGTATCTAATATCGAATTCGTAATTGCAAAAGACAAAGTGGATGCATTTACAGCGAAGATTGCAGCAATGAATGCAGTTTATGAAGGTGAAATTAAGACAACTGAACCAGACTTCAAAGTTGTTACATTAGTAGCAGAAGAAGGAAGCTTTGAATGTCTTTCTAAAGAAAACTTTGAAAAAGTAATCCTTTATATCTTATTCCAACCAAACGGAATTCAAACAATGAGCGCTGACATTGAAGGATTAGTTGAAAGTTCATTAAACCTTGGTATTTGTAAAGTAGAACCTACAAGCGCTTTATTCAGCTACTCTGTACGAAGCAGCGTTGCTACTTACAAGACTTTCATGTCAGATAAGATCAAATTATTTACTGAAAACCTTGGCGGAACATACAGAATTGAAGGAGAATATCCAGGCTGGGAATACAAACATGAATCAAAATTACGTGAAGTATTCGTTGATTTATATAAAGATGAATTCGGTCGTGACCCAATCATCGAAGTAATCCATGCAGGACTTGAATGTGGTATCTTAGCAAACAAGATGCCAGGACTTGATATCGTTTCTATCGGACCAGATATGCATGACGTGCATACTCCAAAAGAAACATTAAGCATCAGTTCTACAATTCGTGTATTCGATTATATCGTAAAAGTTTTAGCAGCAATTTAATGAGGACGTCGACTTAAGTCGGCATCCTTTGGAAGTAAATTGGCACGAATAAGCCCTGGCAAACCGGGCTGTTCGTGCCAATTTGCTATCCAAAAGTATTCATATTTACTGCTGTTATTGAGAAAAAATGTCATATTTATTTAATACATATGAAATAATTAAGAAAAAAATAAGATACTTTTTGATACTTCTATGATATAATATGCTGAAATTACTTAGGAGTAGGTGTTTGACTTTATGAAAGGAAAGAATGATCTAGACGGAAAAAAGGTACATGAACAGCCTGAAAACAAAATAGTGATTACTAAAGATTCTTCATTAATTTCCTATCAGCCACTTAATATGGAAAGTCCGAAAAAAGGGAAAAAACTATGGAGAAAAATCTTGATCGGATTTTTTTGTATCCTGCTCATTTCTTTGATTGGTATAGTTGCATTTTCAAAACATATCTTAGGATATGTTAATTATAAAGACTTTAGTAATAAGAAGAATAAAGTTATTGTTCAAGAAGAGAAATTCGATACTGATGGAAGTTCTTCAAGCAGTGGTTTGGATGAATTAGATCCAAAGGAGGTAAAATGGAATAACGGCGGAGAGATAAAGAAAGTAGAAGGAGTTACAAACCTTTTATTTATTGCAGAAGAAAAGGAAGAAGATGAAATCCGTGGCCGCTCCGATGTCATAATCATCGTTACGATTAATACAAAAGACAACACATTGAAGCTCACTTCGATACTTAAGGATACGTATGTCCAAATTCCAGGATATCAAGATAATCGAATCAACTCGGCTTACCGTACCGGGGATATCCCACTTTTAGAAAAAACAATCGAACAGAATTTTAACATTCAGGTAGATGGCTATATCAAAGTAGATTTTGATGGCTTTTCAGATTTGATCGATGCCTTAGGAGGCGTTGAGGTTACCTTGACGAAAAAAGAGGCGAAATGGCTCAACGAAGGAAATCATATCCTTGATGAGGATTCACGAAACTTAAAGTCAGGAAAGCAGCGTTTAAATGGAGCGCAAGCACTCGGCTATGCAAGGATTTGTAAAGTGCCAACCGTAAATGGACAGAGCAACGATTATGGTCGCACATGGAGACAAAAAGCAGTAATTAGCAGTGTGTTTAATGACTATAAAAACCAGTCACTTACAGATATGGTTGCTTTGGCACCAAAGGTTTTATCATTAATCACTTCGGATTTGACCGAATCAAAAATCTTATCACTTGCAATGACGGCAATTGATTTGAAAGTAGATCAAATTGAGACGTTATCCATTCCAATCAAAGACAGCTATGAGACGAAATCAGTCCGTGATATGGCAGTCTTGGTTCCAAATTTAGAAGAAAATATTTCTGCGATCGACGCATTCCTTTATGGAAGTGATTTTGATGCAGAAGATTACCTTGGAGAAAGCATTGACGATTATCAGATTGACTTTAGCGTAAAATAAAGAGGACATGCCGCTTGAGGCATACTTTAAAGGCCTTCTCGTATACTAATAACAGTATACGGGGAGGTTTTTTAATGCGTAATCGAAGAGATGTAAGACAAGTGTGTGGTATGTTAGGGGCACTTATTATTTCACTTACCTGTTCTGTAATTCTTCTTTGCTTGCTTTGGCAGTATAAAGAAGTTTTAGATATTGTACATGGGGTAGAATGGAACGAAGACAAGATCAGAGAGTTTGGAATTTGCGAAGAAGTACTAGGGTATTATTTAGATGGGAAAAATAAAGCGGAAGACATGATCGAAGAGATTACGCTGCAGATGATGGTAAATGACTTTGAACTAAAGGACATGAGCCAGATCAAGACGCATATCTTAACGAATCGATGTAAAAAGAAATTAAAAAGCAATCCGGATTTTAACGAGCTGTATTCGTTTTATAAGACAATGCTTACAAAGATTGATTATTTTCCAGTACCAAATGACCTTGTAGGAAAGCAGACGGTAGGCTTTGATAATTCCTGGGGCGGAAAGCGGACCTATGGAGGAGAACGAAAGCATGAAGGCTGCGATATAATGACAAGCAACAATGAGAGAGGGTATTTTCCAATCCTTAGCATAACGGACGGCGTTGTAGAAAATAAAGGCTGGTTAAAGCTTGGTGGGTACCGCCTTGGAATCCGTGGAACCAATGGCTGTTACTATTACTATGCGCATCTGTATTCCTATGCGGATGGAGTAGAAGAAGGCGACCACATAAAGGCAGGGCAGTTATTAGGGTTTATGGGAGATACGGGATATAGTGAAAAAGAAGGAACAACAGGAAATTTCGACGTGCATCTGCATATGGGAATGTATGTGACCCTAAAGGGAAAAGAAGTCAGTGTAAATCCTTATTCTATCTTAAAATATCTAGAACAGAAAAAAGTGTCCTATAATTTTTAGCTAGCTAGTTGTTAGTTGGAAATATAGTTACACTTTTTAAACAAAACATGGTATAATACACTAGTGATAATTTCGATGTGGAATTGTCTTGATCAAAAGGGAGAAACCTGATACTTTTTTAGGTTAAAAATAATGATAAATGAGAGGTAAATAATATGGAAATACAACTTTGGAGAGAAATATTAGACCCTTATCAGTTAGCAGTAGATGAATTAATAGTAAAGTTTAACCATATTATTAATGAATATCGTAATGCAGGAGCTTATTCTCCAATTGAATTAGTTGATGGAAGAGTAAAGAAGATTTCTAGCATACTTGAAAAAGCACAAAAGAAGAACATTAGTTTAGATGAGATTCAAGAAAAAATAGATGACATTGCTGGAATCCGTATTATTTGTCAGTTTGTTGAAGATATCGACAAAGTTGTAGAATTAATACGCAACCGCGATGATATGGAGATAAAGCTTGAAAAAGACTATATTCAACATAGAAAAGAAAGCGGTTACCGTAGTTATCATGTAATCATTTATTATACTGTGCAAACGTTAAAAGGTGCTAAGACTATTCAGGCGGAAATCCAGATTCGTACATTGGCAATGAACTTCTGGGCAACCATTGAGCATAGTCTACAATATAAATATAAGAAAAATATGCCGAGCCATATCCGTGCTAGACTGTCTAGTGCAGCAGAAGCTGTCATCAGCCTAGATCAAGAGATGAGTCAGATTCGTGGCGAAATCATGGATGCGCAGAATTTCTTTAGTCTGAAAGCAAGTGTCGTATCCGACATTTTGACAAATATTCAGAACTTATATAAAGTTGCAAATAAACGAGAAGTCGTTAAGATTCAGGACGAATTTTTCAAAATCTATGAAACTGGCGATTTAGATCAATTGGAACGTTTTAATAAGGAACTCGACATTATCTCAGAAGGTTATCGGGCACAAAGTTTAAAATAGAATGGAGAATACTTAAGTGATGTTACCAATTACTTATACTAATCGTATGAAAGAACTGCTTGGTGAGGAATATGACGCTTACATTGAAAGCTTTGACAGACCACATCATACAGGCTTACGTGTCAATACGTTGAAAATATCCGTGGAAGAATTCAAGAAGATTTCTCCATTTGAGTTAAAAGAAGTACCATGGACTGAAAATGGTTTTTATTATGAGGGTGGCTTGCAGCCAGCAAAGCATCCGTATTATTATGCAGGACTTTACTATATCCAGGAACCAAGTGCGATGACTCCAGCTGCACTTCTTCCAATCGAGGAAGGGGACCGCGTGCTGGATCTTTGTGCTGCTCCGGGAGGAAAGTCTACGGAATTGGCTGCCAAGTTACATGGAACAGGCGTGCTTGTGACAAATGACATCAGTAATTCAAGAGCAAAAGCACTGCTTAAGAACATTGAGTTATTTGGCGTAAGGAATGCAATCGTAGCCAGCGAGTCCCCAGAGAAATTAGCAAATACCTTTGAAGGATATTTTGATAAGATCTTAGTGGATGCCCCATGTTCCGGGGAAGGCATGTTTCGAAAGGACAGCGGCCTAATCAAGAGCTGGGAAGAATATGGAGTGGACTACTTTAGCAAGCTTCAAAAGCAGATCATCTTAGAAGCAGCTAAAATGCTACGTCCGGGCGGCCTTATGGTATACTCCACATGTACCTTCTCACCAGAAGAAAATGAACTTACCATTGCCCATTTAAAAGAGCACTATCCGGAATTTACTGTGCTTGATGTTAAGAGAGAAGAAGGATTTGACCGCGGCCATCCGGAATGGATTGGCAGCGATGATGAGAATCTGAAAAACTGTGTACGTCTCTGGCCTCACAAAATCAATGGAGAAGGCCATTTTGTTGCGCTTTTACAAAAAGGCGAAGACGAAGGAAGAAAGAAAGTTAAGACGAAGACAGAACCAGTCAAGCTCTCAGATGAAGCAAAGGAATTCTTAAGTATGATTAGTGTAAAATCCTTTAAGAAGAATCATGAAATGTATGACGAACGATTAAACAGCCTTCCAGAAGGCATCTGTTCGTTAAAAGGGCTTCGTATCCTTCGAAGCGGCATGTATCTTGGGGATTTAAAGAAAAATAGATTTGAGCCAGCACAGCCACTTGCTTCTGCCCTTACGAAAGAAGAGTTTCCTAATGTAGTTAACCTTGAACTTAGTGATGAGAGAGTCATTAAGTATCTAAAAGGGGAAACCATTGAAATCGAGGATAAGAAGGCAAAGGGGTACCAGTTAGTTTGTGTAGACGGTTATTCTCTTGGTTGGGGAAAGACAAGCAAGGGAACGCTTAAGAATAAATACAATCCAGGCTGGAGATGGCTGTAGGAGAATTATGAAGAAGAAACTTAGGCTTGATAAGTACCTTGCTGATATGGGCGTAGGTACGAGAAGTGAAGTAAAGATTGCAATTAAAAAGGGTCATATCAAGGTCAACGGAGAAATTGTAAAGTCACCAGAATTAAAGGTGGACGACAGTGACCGTGTATGCTATCAAGATAGAGAGATCAGTTATGTAACCCATGAGTATTATATGTTAAATAAACCGGCTGGCGTCGTATCGGCAACGGAAGATAAGCATTTTAAGACCGTTGTGGAACTCATTGATTCTGCAGCGAGAAAAGACTTATTTCCTGTGGGACGATTAGACCGCGATACAGAAGGCCTTCTTCTGATCACAAACGATGGGGAACTGGCACATCGTTTGTTATCGCCAAAGAAAAAGGTCGGAAAGGTTTATTTTGCCAGAGTTGAGGGTAGAGTTACTGATGAAGATGTGAAGGCATTTAAAGAAGGACTCAAGGTAGATGAGGAATTTACCGCAATGCCCGCAGAACTTACAATACTAAAATCTGATGAGATTTCCGAGATCGAACTTATGATCATGGAAGGAAAATTCCATCAGGTGAAGCGTATGTTTGAAGCAGTTGGAAAGAAAGTAGTGTATCTGAAGCGTTTATCCATGGGGGAACTTACGCTTGATGAAACACTTCCGATTGGCTCTTATCGTCCGCTTACAGAAGACGAACTTAAGAAACTTTAAAGAGATTTGGTGGAGGATATATGTTAAACAATATAGAGGCAGTAATTTTTGATTTAGACGGTACGTTGATCGATTCTATGTGGATGTGGAAAAGCATCGACATAGAATTCCTTGGAGCAAGAGGCTTTGAACTGCCAGATGACTTACAACAGGCTATCTCCGGGATGAGTTTTACAGAAACAGCAACGTACTTTAAACAACGTTTTCATTTAGAAGAAAGCGTAGATGAGATTAAAGACATTTGGAATGAGATGGCATACCACAAATATATGTATGAAACTCCTTTAAAAGAGGGTGTTTTAACATTCCTTCAAGATTTAAAGGCACGCGGAATCAAGACAGGAATTGCAACAAGCAACTCCAGACATTTAGTAGAAAGCGTGACAAGACAGCTGGATATCGAAAAGTATTTTGATACGATTCGTACGTCCTGCGAAGTTAAAAAAGGAAAGCCGGCTCCAGACATTTATGAACTTGTAGCAAGCGAGTTAGAAGTAGAGCCAAAGCACTGCCTAGTATTTGAAGATGTTACACAAGGAATCATGGCAGGAAAAAATGCAAACATGAAAGTTTGTGCAATCGAAGACAAGTACTCTGAGTTTGAACGTGAAGAAAAGATTCGACTTGCAGATTATTACATTAAGAATTATGATGAAATCACTAGATAGATGTCAATAAGGCACAGATAGTGTATGCTATAGAGCATTAGAAATGGAGTTTAGAAATGACAAAAGGTTTTTTACCAATTTGTAAGCAGGATATGATCGACAGAGGAATCGAGCAGCTGGATTTTGTATTTGTAATCGGTGATGCTTATGTTGACCATACATCCTTCGGACCTGCAATTATCAGCCGTGTGTTAGAAGCTAATGGATATTCCGTAGGTATTATCTCACAACCGGACTGGAAGGATAAAAACAGTATCAATATTTTAGGAGAACCAAGACTTGGATTCTTAGTTTGCGGCGGTAACATGGATACGATGGTTAACCACTATACCGTTGCGAAGAAAAAACGTAAGGTAGATAACTATACGCCAGGCGGTGTTATGGGCAAACGTCCAGACCGTGCGACGATTGTGTATAGTAAATTAATCCGTCAAATGTATAAGGATAAGCCAATCATCATCGGTGGAATCGAAGCATCCCTTCGAAGAATGGCACACTATGATTACTGGGGCGATGATGTAAGAAAGTCCATCTTATTAGATTCCGGAGCAGATATCATTTCTTATGGTATGGGCGAGAAATCCATTGTTGAGATTGCAGATGCATTAGCAAGTGGAATCGAAGTGCAATATGTGACATTTATCGATGGTACGGTATATAAGACAAAAGATATCTCTGGTGTATACGACTATATCATGTTACCAAGTTATGAAGAGATTGTTGCAAGTAAACGTAAGTTTGCAGAAAGCTTCTACACACAGTATTTAAACACAGACCCATATGCTGCGAAGAAGTTAATCGAGCCATATAAAGACGGTACGTATATCGTACAGAATACGCCTTCTAAGCCATTGACTCAGGAAGAAATGGACTGGGTATATTCTCTTCCTTATATGAGAAATTACCACCCATCTTATGAAAAAGACGGCGGTATTCCTGCACTTGCAGATCTTAAATTCAGCTTAACGAATAACCGTGGCTGTTTCGGTGGCTGCAGTTTCTGTGCCCTTACATTCCATCAAGGAAGAATCATGCAGACAAGAAGCCATGAATCCATTGTGGATGAAGCAAAGATCATGATAGAAGACAAAGACTTCAAAGGCAATATCTTTGACGTTGGCGGACCAACTGCAAACTTTAGACATACCGCATGTGAGAAACAAAATACTCATGGTGCATGTCCAAAGAAACAATGTTTATTCCCAAAACCATGTAAGAATTTAAAGATCGACCACAAAGATTTTTCTTCCTTACTCAAGAAGCTTCGTGAGCTTCCAAAAGTAAAACATGTATTTATCCGTTCTGGTATTCGTTTCGATTACCTCATTAATGATCCGGATGATACATTTATCAAAGAATTATGTGAACACCACGTAAGCGGTCAGTTAAAGGTTGCTCCTGAGCATATCAGCGACAGGGTATTAGACTTAATGGGCAAACCTGAAAATGCTGTTTATGAGCGTTTCATGAAGAAATATAAACAAGTAAATAATCAGTTAGGAAAGAAACAGTACGTAGTTCCTTACCTTATGTCTTCTCACCCAGGTTCTTCTCTAAAAGAAGCAATCGAGCTTGCAGAATACATTCGTGATCTTGGCTATATGCCAGAACAGGTACAGGATTTCTATCCAACACCTTCTACATTATCTACTTGTATGTACTATACAGAACTAGATCCAAGAACGATGCAGAAAGTTTACGTGCCAAAGACTCCACACGAAAAGGCAATGCAGCGTGCATTAATCCAGTATCGCAATCCGAAAAACTACGATCTGATCATTGAAGCATTAGTAACAGCCGGTCGTGAAGATTTAATCGGCTTTGACAAGAAATGTCTTGTTCGTCCTGCGTATAAAGATAAGGACCGTTTTGGAACAAAGAGAAATCCAAAGACAGGTGCAAAAGCTGTAAGAACGGCAGACAAAGATCGCAGACAAGCTGGAAAAGGGCCAAAAGGAAAAGCAGACCGTAACGGTAAGTATGAAAAATCCGGCTTTGGACCAAACGCTACAAAAGAGCGTGGTGGCAAGAAGAAAAAAGCAATTCGTAACGTTCATAAAGCAAAAAAAGCATAAGTAACTAAGGAGAAAGGATTGGTAGTATGAAAATAGAAGTTGGTGCATTTGGTTATATTCAAAGTAAAAAGAAGTGGTATATGAGCAGAGTACTCCTATATGCTGCAATAGCAATCGCTATCTTTATATTTGGACTTTGTGTCAATAAGTTTAATCGTGCAAATATCTTTACTATTTTAGCAGTGTTAATGGTCTTACCGGCAGCAAAGGCAATGGTTGCGTATATTCTCTTTGCCAAGTATCATTCGGTAAGCAAGGACCGATATGAAGCGGTCTATGACGCACTGGCTTCCAATCTGGACTCTGTGCATCCTCTTTGTGAGGTCATGCAAACAACAAGCGTAATCGATCAAAAGGTTACGCTTTTTACTGATGTCGTATTTACCTCCAATGATAAGGTGATGAACTTAGATTTCGTGCTTATGACAAAGCGAGGCTTATATGCGCTTGTCGGTAAGTCAGGCCAAGATACCAAGTATTTGTTATCTTACCTAAAAGAAATCATGAAACAACACAATTACTTTGGAGAAATCAAAGTGACAGAAAAAGAAGAAAAGTTTCTATCGTATGCAAAAGCGGTAGGGGTAAATGGAATCAGTGACGACGACTTAAATGTGAAAGTGGTCCAAACGATGCAAATCTATATTGTAAAATAAAAGGAAGCAGACATGAGAGAATTAAAAATCGGAAAACAGGAAGCTGGACAGCGTCTTGATAAATTCTTAGAAAAATATCTTGATGAGGCGCCAAAGAGCTTTTTCTATAA
Source organism: uncultured bacterium (assembly GCA_905214875.1). GTDB lineage: Bacteria > Bacillota > Clostridia > Lachnospirales > Lachnospiraceae > KM106-2. Next base: position 37,009 of record CAJMNR010000009.1, read on the forward strand.
AATGCTTCGTAAGAAGAACATCACATTGAATGACAAGAAGGCAGAAGGTCCGGAACGTCTTGCCGTGGATGATATCGTAAAGCTTTGGCTTTCAGAAGAAACCATCGAAAACTTCAGAAGCAAGAAGGAAGAAAGTGCAAAAGTACTTGAGACCATCGAAACTGAAAAGCTAGATATCATTTATGAAAATGACCATGTGCTTTTAATCAATAAGCCAGCAGGCATGCTATCGCAAAAGGCACAAAAGGACGACGTATCGTTAATCGAGCATATGACCAACTATTTGTTAGAGACGAATCAGCTGACTTACGAGCAGATGGCAACGTTCCGTCCGGGAATCTGTAACCGCCTTGACCGTAACACGTCAGGAATCATCGTTGCAGGAAAGAGTTTATTTGGCCTTCAGACAATGGGCGAAATCATCAAGAATCGTGATGTAGATAAATACTATTACTGTATCGTAAAAGGAAAGGTTTCTGAGAAACAGCTAATCGACGGGTATTTATTTAAGCATAAGAACCGCAATAAGGTTACGATCACAAAAGAGCCTGTGGAAGATGCCGATTATATCAAGACAGAATATGAACCAGTAAAGTCCAATGAGGAATTAACGCTTCTTCGTGTAAAATTAATTACTGGCCGTTCCCATCAGATCCGTGCCCATTTACAAAGCATTGGCCATCCAATCATCGGAGACGGAAAATACGGGGATGTCCGCATTAATAAAGAGATGAAGAAGAAATATAAATTAAAACATCATTTATTACACGCAAGGGAATTACATTTCAAAGAAATGCCGGATGAGCTAAGTGATCTTGCAGGAAAGGTCATTTACGCACCGCTTCCAGATTACTTTGAAAAGATTATCAAGAACGAATTTTAATTGGTAAGTCAGGGGAGGGATAACATGCCATCATGGAATTCAAGAGGGCTTAGAGGTTCGATGCTAGAGGAACTTGTGAATCTGACAAATGAGAAGTATCAGAACAATCATCTTGCGCTGATTCAGAAGATTCCAACGCCAATCAAGCCAATTCGAATCGATAAGGAAAGCAGGCATATTACTCTTGCCTATTTTGAACAAAAGAGTACGGTCGATTACATTGGAACCGTGCAGGGCGTGCCAGTTTGCTTTGATGCAAAAGAGTGCGCGACAGATACGTTTCCATTACAGAACATCCATGCCCACCAGGTAGAATTCATGGAAGAGTTCGAACGACAAAAAGGAATAGCATTTTTCCTTATTTACTTTAAAAAGAAAAATATTTTTTATTATTTGACATTTCAGAAATTAAAGTTTTTTTGGGATCGTGCAGCAGCAGGTGGCAGAAAAAGCTTTCATTATGACGAATTAGATGAAGAATATATTATTACATCAAAAAATGGTGTATTTGTTCACTATTTAGAAGCACTAAGTAGAGATTTGACGTCTAGGGATAATTAGTGTATAACTATAACAAAATATGCCAAGGAGGAATTGTTCATGAAGTTAGGATTTATTGGCTGTGGTAACATGGCTACAGCAATTATTAATGGAATTGTGAGTAATAATATTGTAAAAGCAGAAGAAATTATCGTATCAGATAAAAGCGGTGCAGCTGCAGAAAGAATGAAGCCTTTTGGCATCACTGCAATCAACGACAATAGAGAAATTGTAAAACAATGTGATATTATCGTATTTGCGGTGAAACCTCAGTTTATTGGCGAAGTTACAGACGAGATCAAAGATCTTGTGACGAAAGAAAAGCTATTTATCAGTATCGTAGCAGGAAAGACTATCGAATGGTTTAACGAACACCTTACTAAGGACATGAAATTAGTTCGTACAATGCCAAACACTCCAGCATTAGTAGGAGAAGGCATGACAGGTGTCTGTGCCAATGAGAACGTAACAAAAGAAGATATGGACGAAGCGTTAAGAATCTTAAAAGGATTCGGAAAAGCAGAAGTCGTACCTGAAAGATTAATGGACGTTGTTGTAAGCGTAAGCGGTAGTGCACCAGCATATGTCTTCATGTTTATCGAAGCTATGGCAGATGCTGCAGTAGCAGACGGAATGCCAAGAGCGCAAGCATATGAATTCGCAGCCCAAGCAGTAATGGGAAGCGCAAAGCTTATGATGGAAACTGGAAAACATCCAGGCGAGCTAAAAGACATGGTATGCAGCCCAGGCGGAACAACGATCGAAGCTGTAAGAGTGTTAGAACAAAAAGGATTTAGAAGCGCTGTGATTGAAGCTATGAAGGCTTGCGCAGAGGTTTCTAGAAGACTTTAGGTGTAGGATGTAAAAATTAGATAGAGTTGTTTTTATAAATGGTTATATTATATGGCTGAATTATTTGGCTATGTGATATAGCCATTTTTTTGTGATCAAGATTTGCTCTTCTGTTTAGAAAGGAAAAATGTCAAAATGGGCACTTTTTAGTGGAATTAGCATATATTAAGAGTAGGAGGGGATTTTTATGCAGAAGGAACTTAAAGTATTTAGCACTTTGGACGAAGTCAGATCCTATAGCAGTGAGATAGAAGGAAAAGCAATCGTGTATGTAGATGAAGCGGATAGACTTAAGAAATACATGATAAAAAAGAAATCTAGGAATCTAATGAAATATCCAAAAATAATTCCATTTGGAATACGTGGCGTAGAATTTACACAAGGTGAAGACGGTTGGATTATTGTTAATGGTACGGGTACAGGAAGTGGTAATGTCGGTATTGGAACGCTGCCTGCATTTACACAAGAGTATATGGAGAAGTACTTTAAAGGGAAAAAGATGGTTTTATTAATAGAAAGACAATTTGAGAAGGGTGAAAATAATACTGGTAGAATTGAAAACTTTGGTTTTAATTATTCTAAAACAGGATTTATTAAAAACAACTCACTGTTTGAGAAAACAGTAATTAATTTGGATACGACAAATATTAACTTTGCATCGGATATTACATTATTCGTTGGACAATCTATCGGGACTTACACAAATTATAAGTTTCGGGTACAGATCGAAATTACAGATGGTGATACAATTACAGAGTATGAAGAGCCAGATAGTTATCAAAAAGATGATATCATTGTTTTTGAAACAAAAACACACTATATTATTAGAGAATTTGACGATGATAAGGTCAATATAATTGAACTTGGTGGAAAATCAGTGGAGGAGTCAGGTACAAGCAATTATGACAATAAACCTGCTTTTGATAAATATATCTCGTTAATCAAAAAATATCCAAACAAAGGATATAAGCTATATATTCCATCTGGCGTATTTTTAACCTCTCCAGTTCATGTGGATTGCAACAATTTTAGCTTAGTAGGAACCGATGATAATGTGTTTAGTCGATCCTATATTTCGGCATTAGAAAATCAAGATTACATTATAAAAATAGGTGGAACAAAAGAAGTACTAGGAAAAGATGAAACCGGTAAATCTTTAGATAAGATACCTATATTAAGAAGGTTTGCATCAATAAAGAATATTGTGTTTACAACATGTTTTCATAATGGCCATTATGGGGATCAACAAGGAGCTTGCAAAAAAACGAAGCATTTAAACTATGGGGCGTTATTTTTAGACGGAGTAACGTATAGTACTTTTGATAAACTATTCTTTTTTAATATTTATGGAAGTGGATTATGTATAAGGTCATCCTGGGAGTGCTATTTTGGAACACTTAATTTTAGAAGTATAGTAGGATTTGATAAGTATGGAATTTATGCCATGAAATCATCACAACTAACTTCTGGTGGGCCAGTTCCTAATATTAGTGCATGTGAGTGGGCTTCAATCATGTTTGAAGGTGTATCAGGAACTTATATTTACGCAGAACCTGGTAGTGGATTTACGAACAATGAGTTTGGCATAATTAATGCAGAAGTCAATATGTGTGTCTCAGAGGCGGGATTTAAGAGTGGAAAAATTATTTCTTGGGAAGAAACAGAGAGTTATATTGGACATTATTTGTTTAATGGAATGAGTCGTGGAAATACGATTACGTCAATTTGTATCTGTAATAATAATTATGATATGAAGGCAACGGATCCTAATACTGGAGAAACTCATTATTTTCGGGCTGTAATCGCAAATGACTTACCAGCAAATACTTCTACGTATGATCGAAATGAAGCAATTGCGGTAGGAAATATTTCTGTAAGGCCAACTGGTGGTTACTGGCATGTGTATTATAAAAATGGTGATGGACTTGGTAGAGCATCGATTGGAAATTTAGTGATTGGTGATCAGCATATGAGTAGAATCGTAAGTTTAAAAAATGCAAAACCACCTAAGATGCTTTCCTATCCACAAGGAAATGGAGATTATATATATTCGTATCCTTATAGCACCTGCGCTTGTTATGATGAAGAGGGATTATCTGAACTAAAGCTTATGGCTTGTCATCCGGGCACAGATAATAGTATAAAATATCTAGTGCAAGATGCTTATGTGCAAATTAATGATCCAAATAAATACTATATGTATGTTTATGTGAAAGCAGATGTTACACCTTTTGAATTAATTTATTTGCAAGCTAAGTATGGTAAAAGCTGTAGGACTAAATCTTATGGAACAGGTCATTTACAAAGAATACGAATTGTTTTACCAACGTTTACATCAAAATATGATCCGCAAGATAGAAAATGGGGATTTCGAACAACTTGTTCTAGCCTAAAAATAGATGGTTGGTACTTTGAACCAAGGTATATGGCAGTTCCTGCAACTTCAATTACTGCAAATGCTAAGAGTATAACTTTGCAAAAAGGGGATACAAGTCAGCTAAACGTAACGGTATTACCTAATGATACGACAGATACGCAGATTACTTATATCAGCTTAGATACTTCTATTTGTACGATAGATACTACTGGAAAAATTGTGGCTGTCGCAGAAGGAACAACAAAGTTGATTGCTTTAGCCGGAGACAGTGATAAATGGGTTGAATGTAGTATTCATGTGCAAAGTTAAGACATATAAAGATAGGACGCATGAACTATAGTTTGAAAAAATGCAATTGTTAAAAATTTACAATTTTGTTAAAAAGATTTCATTTATAATTGTGGTGTATTACAATTGCAACAAATGGAAAAAAACGGTAAAATTTATTTATGGAAAAATAGTAAATATTACTCGGATGATAAGGGCTAAGGTACTAATTAAAGTATTAATTGACAGAAAAAACGGTATTAATGTTTGAAAAAGGAGTAAAAAGTACTAACGATAATAAAAAGGAAAAAAAGGGGGCTAGCAAAGGACATAAGAAAAAGAAAATTAAATACGAAAACAAAAGTACCAATAATGTGCTAGAAGGTAGGAAGAGTATGGGAAAATTCAATAAAGGAGCGAGTACTAATCTGTATTATATGATAAGCGATTGTGTATTTGGGGTGCTGGCATTTGTCTTAGCAGCAATAGGTTCACGTTTATACATCGACGCTTTTCGTAAAGGTTACATAATTATCAGTATTGCATTTATGGTTGTGTACATTTTATCTAGCAAAGAAGCTAGGAGGTACAATGTCACGACATTTTTTTATGTCGACCGCTGTTGTAAGAAAGTAACAAATTCTTATATCATCGCAATTGCAGTCGTTGGAATGGTACTTTATTTTGATGATGGGAAGAATTTGAGCAGAAGCTTTCTTGGATTGTTTATTGCATTTAGTTATTGCTTGATGTTAGTTAGCGCATTTACTATGAGATATTGGATTAAGAGCGGAAAAATTAACACAGAGAGAACAATCTTGATCGGAAGTAAAGAGAATTATAAGAAGTTTGAGTATTTCTTAGCTAAATCAAGTATGGAAGTAGACGTGATAGGATACGTATCGTTAGGAGAGCTTAAGGAAGATGAAAAAGAACAATATCTTGGTACCGTGGATGAACTAGAAAAAATATTACATGAGAATGCAGCAGATCAAATCTACATCATGGTAAAAGAACAGAAAGATATCTTAGAAATACAAAGATATATCAATATGTGTAATGATATGGGACTAACGGCGCGAGTAATCTTAGACTCCTTTGAACCGGGGAATGCACAGAGCTATGTCAGTGCAGTTGGTACCTATCCTGTAGTAACTTATCATACAGTTACACTGAACGCATCTTCTAAAGCATTGAAGCGTCTGGTTGATATCATTGGTTCCATAGTTGGAATTATTCTTTTTTCGCCTATCATGCTTGTAACAGCAATTGCTATTAAGCTGGATTCTCCGGGACCCGTATTATTTAAGCAGGTGAGAGTAGGGTTAAACGGAAGAAAATTCAATATCTATAAATTCCGTAGTATGTGTAATAATGCAGAGGCAATGAAACGAAAACTAATGGATCAGAATGAAATGGGTGACGGGTTTATGTTTAAAATCCAGGATGACCCAAGAGTAACGAAGGTAGGAAAATTTATTAGGAAGACGAGTATTGACGAACTACCACAGTTTTTTAATGTCCTGATTGGTAATATGTCATTAGTTGGTACAAGACCACCGACTGTTGACGAAGTGGACAAATATGAGAGAAATCATTGGAGACGTATCAGTATTAAGCCTGGAATTACAGGATTATGGCAAGTAAGTGGACGTAGTTCCATAACAGATTTTGGCCAGATTGTAGAATTAGATACTCGTTATATTGATGACTGGAATGTATTTATGGATTTAAAAATTATGATTCAAACAGTATTTATGGTTATAAGGAGAAAAGGAGCTTACTAAGTAGTTAGCTCCTTTATATACAAAGGGAAAAGACACTTTAAAGGTGTTAGTGGATTAGATCCAGTACAAAGATTATAGTTTGGAAATCGTCGCTTTGTCGCGTTTTCAATTATAGTTCTTATAGTTGAAATCACAGCATTACTTCATATGATAAAAGAGCTAAGGTATACCTATGATGTAATGTATGGCGAAGCATGCCCAAAATTGAGGAGGAAGAATATGTGGCATGTTGTTCAGGTACAAACAGGAAATGAATTACAGACAAAAGATATTTGTAATCAGTTAATCGAAAAGAAGCTCCTTATTGAGTGTTTTATTCCCTTATATGAAAAAATGAAACGGTATCAAGGAAAGTGGCATAAAGAAAAGGAAATCTTATTTCCAGGATATATGTTTATTAAGACGGATGATATCGATTCCCTATTTTTGGCGCTTAAAAGCGTACCAAAGCTAACAAAGGTTCTTGGTGTAGGCCAAGAGTTTGTTCCAATACACGAAAATGAAGAGCGATTTTTAGAGAAGATTCTTAATGAAAATTACACAGTGGAAGTCTCCAAAGGCTATATTGCCGGAGAACAAGTATACATTACCGATGGCCCTATGAAAAACTTTAGAGGAAAGATTAAGAAGATTAATCGGCATAAGAGAATCGCGATTATTGAACTCGATATGTTTGGTAGAAAAACAGAGGCGAGTTTAGGTTTAGAGGTGATTGGAAAGTATGAAAAAGAATGGGGAGTCCAAGAAAACAACGGGAAATAAGACAAAACTATTATTATTTGTTGAAGCTTTTGGAGGAGGAGTATTTACATACATCGTGGATCTGGCAAATAGTTTATCAAAAAGTTATGACATAACGATTGCTCATGGAATAAGAGAGCAGACACCAAAGGATTATGCAAGCTATTTTGAGGAAGGCATCACATTGATCCATGTAAAGAATTACACAAGAGAAATTAATATGAGAAAAGATATGAAAGCATTAAAGGAGATGAAAAGGCTTGTGAAAGAAATTAAGCCGGATATTATTCATCTCCATTCTACGAAATCGGGAGTTCTTGGAAGGGTAGCATTCAGTGGAAAGAAGTATGCCATGTTTTATACGCCGCATGGATATAGCTTTTTAATGGATGACTGCAGCCAGGCGAAGAAGTACATGTATAAGTCAATTGAGAAGCTTTGTGGCTTTTCAAGATGCATGACGATTTCCTGTAGTGCAGGAGAAAATCAAGAATCCTTGAAATTAGCTAGAATGTCGGCATATATAAATAATGGAATTAATATCGATTATCTACAGCCATTATTAGGACAAGCAGAGGAGAAAAAGAAAAAAGAACTGGTTGTCTTTACGCTTGGAAGAATCTGTTATCAAAAGAATCCGGAATTGTTTAATCAGATAGCTGAACAATTGCCGGATATTAATTTTTTATGGATTGGTGACGGAGAATTAAGAGATGTCCTAACAAGCAAAAATATTAAGGTCACTGGATGGGTAAACCGAGAAGAAGCTTTGAAATATTCAGAAAATGCAGATATCTTCCTTCTGACTTCTTTATGGGAAGGGCTTCCTATCTCGCTATTGGAAGCTATGTACATGAAGAAAATATGTATTGTCACAAACGTGATTGGAAACCGAGATGTCATCAAGACAGGAGAAAATGGATTTGTATGCGATAAGCTTGAGGACTTTGTTGAGGTAATCAAAAGAGTACAAGCCCAAAGAACGGAATTCGATCCTGTGGTAAAAGAAGCGTATAGTCAGATATTGGACGAATACAATACGAAGGTAATGGCTAAGAAATATAGTGACAGATATCAAGAAGTACTTAAGAGTATTTAGCAGATAGAATAATTTACACAAATATGATTAAAAGGAGCGGAAATGATTATGATCGCTTTAGTAACCTGTTATTTTCATCCAAATTACGGGAGCATGCTTCAGGCATATGCAACTCAAAAGATAATGGAAGAATGGGATATCCCATGTGAAAACATATGTATTGACGGACTTAAGAAGGAAATTGATGGAAGTAAAGTAAAGTTTTATTTAAAACAAATAAACAATCCTCAAGTTTTATCGGGGACGATAGTTCGTATTGTAAAGAAAAAAGTATATCAGAAAGTATTAAAGAATACGGTTGGAACGAATCTAAAGATTCGTAATGCATGCTTTCGTAACTTTGTGAATCAGAATTTTATCATATCCAAACGTTATGATTCTAAGAAGCAGTTAACCGAAGAATGTAATAAATATAGTGCCGTAGTAGTAGGAAGTGATCAGCTTTGGCTGCCAAGCAACATTGAAGCTGATTACTATACGCTTACATGGGTGCCAGATAGTGTTCCAAAGATCGCGTTTTCCACGAGCTTTGGAACTTCTTTTTTGCCAAAAAAGCATCAACATATGGCAAATCAATTTTTACATCGGTTCCAAGCAATCTCCGTACGAGAAGAGACCGGACAAAAGATGATAAAAGAGTATACGGGATTAGACGTGCCGGTTGTATGTGATCCAACCTTGCTTTTTTCGGGTGAAGATTGGATGTGTATACAGAAAAAAGAACGAATCATCAAAGACAAATATATCTTGTGCTATTTCCTAGGTAATAACAAAGAGGATCGCCAGTTTGCCAAAAGATTACGAGAACAGACGGGATATAAAATCGTTGCCTTATTACATTTAGATGAATATATCAAAGGGGATACGCAGTATGCAGATGAGACACCTTATGATATTGGTCCTGGGGAACTTTTGAATCTGATTCGTAACGCAGAATATATCGTGACCGATTCGTTTCATGGAAGCGTGTTTTCTATTATTTATAAAAAGATGTTCTTTACCTCAAGAAGGGTAAGAAAAGAAGGTATCTTATGTACGAATAATCGACTGGATTCTTTATTTCATAAGCTTGGAATTGAGGGTCGATTGATTCAAGGAAATGAAGACATAGAAGAGTGCTTAGGTCGAACAATTGATTACGACAAAGTACATAGTAATTTGGATTCGTTAGTGAAAGAAAGCAAGCAGTATCTACGTAATGCTCTACAATTGCAGTGATCGAGGTGGGAGAATGAAAAATAGTGATAAAAAGAAAGTCTTGTTATTTGTGGATCGTATGAGAGTAGGGGGAATACAGATTCTCCTGCGTGACATCTATAAATATATGAATCCTCAAGACGTTACACTGGAATTTTTAGTGTTAGATGATGGAGAGCAGTATCCATTGGAAGAAGAAATCCGCTCACTGGGAGCTACGATCTATAAGTTAAATGGAATCTGGATTCGCAGTTTGCGTGGATTTAAGGATTATCGAAAAGCAATGGATGCCTTTTTTAAAGAGCATCATGATTATTGTGCGGTTCATATGAACTCCGGAAGCAAGAACTTTTATTTCTTATATTATGCGAGAAAATACGGCATACCAATTCGAATTGCCCATTCGCATAATACGAATTTTCAAAGTAAGTCAAAAGCACAGATTCTTCTTGGTAATATATTAAAAGTTCCAATGAAACGGTATGCAACCAATTACTTTGCATGTTCTGAATATGCAGGCGAATGGCTGTTTGGAAAGAAAAACGTAAAGAATGGAAAGGTGACAGTACTAAAAAACGCAATCGATTTGGATTCCTTTGAATATAGGAAAGAAGTTAGAAAACGTGTCCGAGAAGAGCTAGGCATCACAAACGATACGATAGTCATTGGACATGTTGGTAGATTTACACCACAGAAAAATCATACGTTTTTGATTGATATCTTTGAAGAACTATATAAACAAAATCCTAAATGTATATTGATTCTGGCAGGTATCGGAGAGCTTATGGACGACTGCAAGAAGAAAGTTAAGCTACTAGGATTAGAAAAGCAAGTCATGTTTTTAGGATTCCGCTCCGACGTGAATGACTTACTTCAAGCTATGGACATCTTCCTAATGCCATCACTTTATGAAGGGTTCCCAGTTACGGGAATCGAGGCACAGGCAAGTGGCTTACCTTGTGTGTTTTCCGATACGATTACGAGAGAAGCTAATATTCTAAAAGAAGTCAAGTATATCGGCTTAGATCAAGATGTAAAGACGTGGGCAACTGAAGTTTTACAATTGGTTGGTGTCGCAGATCGCGAAGGGTGTAAAAGCATGCTAAAGAAACAAGGGTTTGATATTAGGGATTATGTAAATACGTTGAAGAAATATTACATTATTGATGCGTAAATATGTCCTAATAAAACAAGGAATTCTACTATTCAATCAAATAGGAGTGTAATAATGCAAAGAGATATAAAGATTTCTTTAATTAGAGTGATTGCAATGTTTTCAATTGTTCTGTGTCATATTGTACAGGAGTATGAGAAAATCAGTTTTATGGGGCAAATATTTAATGTGGGTGTATTTATATTTATCTTCATGTCTGGGTTCTTGTATGGAAAGAAAGATATTACGAATGCTAAATCATGGTTATTTAAAAGGGCAATTAGATTATTTGTACCAATATACATTTTTATGGTGCTACTATTTGTAATTAATGCATTCGCAAATAAATCATTTGATGTAAGCAATTACTTGATTTATATCATTGGGATGCAAGGATTCTTTCCAGCAGTGGAAGGAGCGGCCCACTTATGGTTTATTACTGCATTGATCATTTGCTATCTTATAACACCAGTGCTGTACAAGCTTAAGAAATCAGTTTTGCGAATGAATAAGATGCAGTTAATAGTAATCTTGGGTGTATTGATGGGAATACAAGTTATCTTATCGTATACACTTGGCGTACTAATTGGAAGATATGCATTATATGTAGTCTTGTATATATTCGCATATTATTTAAGTTTTTTAAAAGACTGTAAGCTAAGTAAAAAAATGATTATTTTGACTACTATCATGATGCTATTAGGCTTATGTATAAGAGTGTTATCCAGAAGATACATTGATGGCAGTGTTCTTTATTCAAATATAATTGTTCTTTATACACAATCTATTTTTGGAATATGGTTATTTCTTGCAGTGTATAGATTGCGAGGTATTAACAGAAAACTACATAGAGTGATTGAGTATTTAGATAGCATTTCTTTTGAAGTATACATTGTACATTACATTTTTATATCAGGAAAATATAGTATGATTTATCTAGCAGAGTATACAATTGTAAATCTAATGTTGTTAGGAGTAGTTATATTTATAAGTGGAATATTATTACATAAAATAAGCAACTGTTTTACAGCAATACCATATAAACGAGGAAATACTCAGAAAATGAGTGCTTAGAAACTGTAATATAAATTATATATTCAAGGAGATATTATGAAGGTTGTATATAATGGAGTCTCAATATGGAATTACAAGTTATCTACGAAAAGTTTGATCCTTTGTTATCCGATTTTTGTAGTTTTGGGAAAACTGATTCGATGGACCATAATGTATAGCACACTGATAGGATTTAGCGCAGGATGGGGGGCTGTTGATCCGATACTAAATAATGATTTCAATTTTCAGTTTTTTGGTATGGAGGAAATTATGGCTACCAGCTCAGATAGTTGGGGGAATGCCATAGCGATATTTAAGATTCTTCGTGGGATATTCTTTTATGTATTAGATTCCTTTCAGACATTTGAAGTAGCTATCACCATTGTATGGGGGTTGTTTCTTTTGCTTGTTCTAAGTAAGTTGAAGGATTCAATTGACGTAATCCAATGGCTTTTTATCATGTTGTCATGTATAGTACTGAATATTTTTGATTTTGCATTGGCGAAAGAGCCAATTCAGATGCTTTATTTTTTATTGATTTTAGCTATATTAGTATCTAAGCAATTATCTTCTTGGCAGAAAGAAGTACTATCGTATGGAGTAATAGTGTTATCTATATTAACTTTTCGTGTGTATTATTTACTAATTCTATTTTTTGCGCTGATTTTTAAATATGTAATGAAAGTAGTACTTCTGTTAAAAAAACGAAATAAAGAAAAAAGAAGTAATCAGCTAGCATTATCAAAAATTATTATAGTTTTTCTTGCAATGTTTCTAAGTTATTTTTGCTTTATGACTGTGTTAATGGTTATAAATGGGGGATTCTATAAAAGATTTTCAGATTGTTTGTTGACAGCTAGTGCTGCAACAAGCGCGTCAAATTCATATATTAAGAATATGATTGCAGATGAAACAACAACTAATGTTTTTTTAATTGCCTTAGAGTATGCATTAGTGGTCTTTAGAATGACTTTCCCATTGGAATTATTAAGATTAGGAATAAAGTATTATCCCTATGTTGCTTATCAAGTATTTACATCAATTCTTATGCTGAAATCATTAGCGTCCTATCGAAAAAATACAAAGGAGCAAAACATAGCCTTAATTATTTATATGGGATTCTTGTTTGCATCTTGTACATTCGAAGTAGACTTTGGAGCTTGGGTAAGGCATGGTGCGGTGACTTTCCCAGTATTAGTGGTTATGATTGGTGCAATAAAAATACGAAAAAGAAGAGAGGTATCCTATTATGTTGAACGACAATATACATAAAACATTACATATATTAGTGTCTGGTTTTACTTCTAATTATGGTGGAGTAGAGACATTTTTGTTTCAACATTTCAAACATATGGATCATGATGTGGTACAAATGGATTTTCTTACACATGTGAAGCATCCTGCTTTTCAAAAAGAGATTGAAGCAATGGGAGGCAGGTTCTTTTACATTCCTGTAAGAAATAAATATCCTTTGAAGTATCGAAAGGCATTAGATGAATTCTTTAAAAAACATGCAAAAGATTATGATGTGTTTTGGTGCAATAAGTGTATGTTGAACAATATTGATTTCTTAAAATATGCTACGAAGTATAAGATTCCAGTGCGTATTCTACATAGTCATAATTCTTCCAATATGGACACGGGAGTAAAAGGAAAACTGATGGAATTAATGCATAACAAGAATCGTAGAAAGATTTCCTTGTATGTAACAAAGTATTGGGCTTGTTCAGATTATGCAGCAGAATGGCTTTTTCCTTCAGAGATATATGAAAAGAAGCAATATACATTTATACCGAATGCAGTAGATGTGAGCAAGTTCAGGCTGAATGATTCACTTAGGAAAAAGATGAGACGACAGTTAGAGGTTGAAAATAACTATGTAATTGGTCATATCGGAAGGTTTAATTATCAAAAGAATCATGAGTTTTTGATAAGAATTTTTAAGACGGTATATGATAAGGATCCAAATGCGCGTTTACTTCTTATTGGAACTGGCGAATTAGAGGCTTCTGTAAAACAACAGGTACATGAATTAAGTCTAGATAGTGTAGTACAGTTTTTAGGGGTAAGACATGATATTCCAGAACTTATGCAGGCAATGGATTGTTTTTTGTTACCATCTAGATTCGAAGGCTTGCCAGTGGTAGCAGTGGAGGCACAGGCAGCTGGCGTACCTTGTGTGTTGGCTAGAGATGGAATTACAGAGCAAGTAAAAATTACTGAGAGTGTTGAATTCTTGAATCTAGATCAGTCTGTAGATGAATGGGCTAAAGAAATTTTAAAACAAGCAGATAAAAGAGAAGATAATTATCAAGTGATGAAAGAAAGAGGATTTAACATTGATGAAGCAGCGGTAAAACTTATGAATATTTTGTACTGTAATATGGAATAAAGGAGCATAGATATGCGTAAGAAAAAAATATTGTTTATTATGGAGTCATTGAAAATAGGTGGTGCTGAAAAAAGTCTCTTAACTTTACTGTCCTTGCTTGATTATGATAGATATGAAGTGGAGTTATTTTTATTTAGCTATGATGGTGAACTTATGGAATTCATTCCGAAAGAGGTAAAACTATTATCTGAAGATACAAAATATAAGATTTTCAGAAAAAATAGAAAAATGGCACCAATGAATTATCTATTAAACGGTGATATAAAAAGAGCTTGGCGGAGTCTAGAATATCTAGTTGGTTGTCTAAAACAAAGAATAACAAAAAAACCATTGTATATCGGATGGAACTATGTAACACATTTGTTTGATCAAAGAGAATTAAAAGCTGATATCTCAATTGCGTATTTAGAAAGAAAATGTATTTACTTTAACATTGATCATGTGAAATCAGATAGAAAAATAGGATTTATTCATAACGACTATAGTGCATATCATTTTGATGATTTATTAGATCGTAAATATTTTAAGTATTATGATAAAATCGCAACAGTATCTTCTCATTGTGAAGATGTTTTAAAGGATATTTTTCCTGAATATAAGGAAAAGTTTACAGTAATAAATAACATGGTGTCTTCCGAGTTGATTCAATCAATGGCGGAAGAAGAGTTACCTCAAAATGTTTATAAAGGAAATGCACCTGTTATCGTAACTGTGGGAAGGCTTGTAAGGCAAAAAGGCTATGATTATGCAATCGAGGCATGTAAAACGCTAGTGGATGAAGGACAGAAAATAGTATGGTATGCCATAGGAGAGGGACCAGAACGTGCAAAACTGCAAGAGCAAATAAACTCTCTTGGACTTGAGAAAAACTTTATACTAGTAGGAGCACAAAAAAATCCATATAAATGGATGAATTTTGCAGATGTATATGTACAACCATCACGATTTGAAGGGTTTGGAATTACAATTGCAGAAGCAAATTCACTTAATAAGCAAATAGTATGTAGTGATATTCCAGAGTTTAGAGAGCAATTAGGGAAAAGAGAAAATTGTTATTTTACAGATGTAAAGACAATGGCAAAATACATTAAATATAATATAAAAACAGATAGCAAAGGCTTTATTACTAATATTATCGATAATCAGAAGAATATTGAGAAATTTTATTCCCAATTAGAATAGGAGAAGTATGAAAGAAACGAATAAAAAACTAAATGTTGCAATTGTAACCGATTATGCAGCACCATATGGGGGAAACTTTTGGGAATCATTAATGGCTTTAGAAACTCAAATTGTAAAACAAGGCGGTAAAGTTATTTATCTATTTCCAAAAAAAGCAAAAGATATTAAATGGATCAAAAGATATCAAACAAAAGGGAGAATGATAAAATTTTTACCTGACTCGCTATCAAGTCGATTTCATGAGATGAAGTCAATTCTAAAAGAAGAACAGATTACAATTGTACATTCGCACTTTACACTTCCCAAAACTCAAGTTTTAGTAAAACTTTTGTGTAAACTAGAAAGGTTGCTGTTAGTCCAACATTTTCATAACCATTTTGAAGTAAATGGCACGTTATTAAAAAAAGTACTTATAACATGGGCCTTTAAAGGTAATCAAAATATTGGTTGTTCATATTCAGTTACAGAAAGTATTCCCTACAAAAAAAAGAGAACAGTGGCTAATGCCATTAATTACAAGAGGCTAGATATTTATGATGAAAATTATAAATTTAGTGGTGCAACAGAGAAAACTACAATATTTCTTATGTTCGGTTTTGATTATAAGAGAAAGGGTGTAGATTTGGCTATTCGGGCATTAGATAAACTAAAAGATAAATACCCCTTAAAACTTAAAATAGTTGTTTCTGTAAAAGAGGAAGCGGTAAAAGAGCAGATGGAAGCTGAATTTGGTAAAGTACCAGAGTGGGTGGAAATTATGCCGCCAAGAGAAGATATTGCAACGTATTATAAAGCAGCAGATGTCTTTCTATCTCCATCAAGGGAAGAAGGATTGTGTTATTCGGTGTTAGAGGCTATTTATTGTGATGACATCGTTATTTGTAGCAATATCAAAGGGCACCCTTTGGATGTTCCAAATTTATTGATTTTTGGCTCAGAAAAGGTAAATGATTTAATAAAGAAATGTGAAAGTACATTGATAGAGAATAAGAAACGAGAGATGGAAAGAAGTAAAGAGTATGTCATAAAGGAATATAGTCTAGGTAATTGGGTATCTAATATATTAGATTGTTACAAAGAATACAGATAAGAGGATACGATGAATATGGAAAATAAAAAAATAGATGTGGTTAGTATAATCATACCAGTATACAACGTAGAAAAGTACATAAAAAAATGTCTAGACAGTGTTATAAAACAAACATATAAAGATATTGAGATTATATTGGTAGATGATGGATCGACTGATAGTAGTGGGGAATTATGTGATTATTATGCGACAATTGACGACAGAGTTAAAGTCATTCACCAAGTAAATTCAGGAGTAAGTGTAGCAAGAAATCAAGGATTAAGTATCTGTACAGGCGATTTTATTACTTTTGTTGATCCAGATGACTGGATCGATGAAAATGCAATAGAAGAAATGTTAAGAACTGCTTTAGTACATAATGCAGATATTGTTATGTGTGAATTTTACTATCATCATAATGATGGAAAAACAGGAAAGACAAATAATACTAGATTATTGCAAGACCATAGATATTCAAAAGATGAAATAATGAGTGACATTTTTCCAATATGTTGTTGTAGAGATTTAATTGAAGGAAATAATACTCCCCCCTTAATGGCTGTATGGAATAAGTTGTTTGCGCGTGAACTTATTTTAAAGTTTCAGTTTCATAACAAAATGACAATGTGGGAAGATTTTTATTTGGTGATTAAATGCTTAATGAATTGCAATGCAATTTATTATACAAAGGAAAGTTATTATCATTATAGATGTTTGGATAATTCTGCATCACATAAGTTTAATATAGCTACTTTTGAAAGTAAAAAGTTATTAAATAAGTTGCTATATAAATACATTACTCTTAATAAAACTAACGAGGATGTCTTATACAAAGTTTTTTACTATAAGTGTATTTTAGATATTCTTACTGTATGTTACCGCGGATTTAATGGTGGAGTACCAGGTGGGTATAAGTCAATCAAAAAATATATTATTTCATATATAGACGATGAAATAAATTCAGCAGCAATAAACTATTATTCCAACAATAAAAAGGACTTCAATAGAAAATTCGAATTATTTCTATTGAGAAGGAAGTGGATTGAAGTAATTTATTTTATCGCAAAAGTAAAAAAATATATGAAAAGATGCTGAAGTAGTAAGAGATAAGATAAAATGGCTGTATTTACACAGACTACTCTAAAAGAAATGCTTTATACAAGAAGATTTAATGAAAAAAGAACTATATATTGTAGAGGAAATGGTTATGAATCGAAAACTAAATTCTTTAAAAAACATTATTTCAGGTGTTGGAGCACAATGTTTATTGCTAATTATGCAATTTGTAACAAGAACGGTCTTTGTGTATACATTGTCGGCAGACTACCTTGGTGTCAATGGTTTATTTTCTAATATACTAGGAGTGTTGTCATTGGCAGAATTAGGATTTGGAACAGCAATAATCTATAGCATGTATAAACCAGTTGCGACAAATGATGAACGTCAAATAGCAGGGCTGGTTAATTTTTATAAACGAATTTATCGTGTGGTTGGAAGTATCGTTGCAATAGCTGGGTTAGCTTTAGTACCATTTCTAGACTATTTAATCAAGGATAAGCCGAATATTAGTCATCTTACATTTATCTATTTACTATATCTTGCAGGAACAGTAAGCTCATATTTTTTAATATATAAAAGCATTATTATTGAGGCGCATCAAAAAAGATATGTGATAACAATTTACCAGAAATGTATCGTGATTATCCAGAATATTATTCAAATTATTGTTTTACTATGTTTTCATAATTTTATACTCTACTTAATTATTCAAATTGTTATGGGCATACTTTCTAATTTCGTAGTTTCCATGAAAGCGGATAAAATGTATCCATATCTAAAAAAATACAAAGAGGTATATCCTTGTAAAGAAGTGAAGCAGGAAATTGTTAAAAATACGGTGGCGATGTCCTGTCATAAGATAGGGACGGTTGTTGTATACAATACAGATAATATAATAATGTCTGCATTTGTAAGCTTGACAAGTGTTGGGTTATATTCGAACTATATGATGATTGTAACGAATATTAAAATACTCATTAATCTTATATTTAGTGCTTTTTCTGCAAGTATTGGAAACCTAGCAATCAGTGAGGAAGAAGAGAAATTATATAGTGTCTATAAAACATTGAATTTTTTGGGATTCTGGATTTTTAGTTACTGTACTGTTGCTTTTTATATCTTGCTATCACCTTTTATTAGTATTTGGATTGGAAACGAGTATGTGTTTTCAAACAGCGTTTTGTTTGTTATTCTTTTGATTTTTTACTTAACAGGTATGAGACAAGTAACATTAAATTATAGGGATGCCTTGGGGTTGTTTTGGTATGATCGATATAAACCATTATTTGAATCATTAATTAATTTAGTAGTATCTATTGTGCTAGTAAAACGTTTTGGGATTATTGGAGTATTAGTTGGAACTGTAGTAGGTACGCTCTGCACATCGTTTTGGGTTGAACCGTATATATTGTTTAAGTATAAATTTAAACGAAGTGTAGCTAACTTTTTTATAAAATATTTTATATATACGATCGTATTTGTAGTCTGTGGAGGAGTTACGTATTATATCGTAGATTCGGTTAATGGGGGATTAGGAATGCTTTTAATAAAAGGGATTATCTTGACGTTGCTGTATAACATAATGATAGCATTAATTTTCTTTCGAAGTGAAGAATTTAAAAACTTATTGGGGGCTCTTAAGGAAATGTGTTCGCATGTTAAAAAGAAAGAAAACGTTATAAGAAATGAGGTGGTACAATGACAAACGAGTTAAACGAGATTTTGAATTTAATTCGTTGTTTGATTTTAAATAAAGAGGATACAAATAAGGAAATAGAACAAGTAAATTGGAGTGATATGTTTTCTACAGCTTGTAGAAATAACATAGCTCCATTTTTATTTGATGCAGTTACAAAACTTAATGAAAATACACCAATAGAGGAATCCATCCTACAGCAATGGAAAAATTTTCTCTTGCTAACTAAAGATGGGATAACTGAACAAGTTGTTATTACAAAAAATATCCGATTGCTAGCACTTAGAGAATCAGCAGGAGAATGGAGCAAGACTATAGTGAAACAAGAGTAGAAAAGAACATTTTGTAAAGGAAAAATAGGTAGTAATATATATTTGGAGGGAGAGGAAAATGTATAAAGAGAAATTAGTTAGTGTTATCGTTCCTATATATAATGTTGAAGATTATTTACACGAATGTATTCGCAGTATTTTGAATCAGACATTTCAAGATTTTGAGTTAATTTTGGTGGATGATGGTGCTACTGATAGTAGTGGTGAAATTTGTGATTACTATCAGTCTAATTATCCAGGCAAGGTATTTGTAATTCATAAAGCTAATGGTGGATTATCTGCTGCAAGAAATACTGGAATTCGTAGAGCAAGGGGAAAATATATTGCATTGATTGATGCAGATGATTATATTTGTCCAGAAATGCTAGAAGTACTAGTAAGCTTGATTTTGGAACAAGATGCCGATATAGCAGCGTGTAAATATAGCAGCGTAAAAAAGCATAATGAGTTTCCTAGTAGTACAAATCAGGAGATTAGAGTATTATCAGGTGATGAATTAATATATGGAGTTTATACGGCAACTTGTCCTAAAATTGATTTTGTTGCTTGGAATAAACTTTATAAAAAGGAACTTTTTGAAAAATACAAGATTTTTTACCCAGTGGGAAAGTATCATGAAGACGAATATACAACCCCTAGATTACTCCACGTATGTAAGAAAGTTGTAATTACGAATCAAAAATTATATTGTTATCGTCTTAGAGAAAATAGTATAGTGAATACTCCAAACTCTAAAAAAACATTTGACTATATAGAAGCGTTAGAAGAGACGATGCTTGAGTATAAGGAAAATGAAAAGTTAGCGGCATGCTCCTTATTTCGGTATATGGCAGTATTATATATGAACCGAAAAAAGTTTAGATTAAAAACTAAGGAGCGTTTTTTGATTAATAAAAAATTGAATCAATATATTCGGCTAGTTATTAATCAGAAAAAACTAAGTTTTAAGAGAAGATGGGGATTAGTAGCTGTAGCATTTTTAGCTAGGATAGAATTAATTGCGATGAAGAAGACGACGAATTGTTTAAAGTGATGATTTCAACACTTACCAACGAAGAGGAGAGTAAAAATGTTAGTATCCATTATTTTACCAATGTATAATGCAGAAAAATATATAACAAATTGTCTAGAAAGCTTTGAACGTCAGAAATCAAATGAAATAGAGCTAGTTGTTGTCAATGACGGGTCAATAGATAAAAGTGTTGATATATGCTTACTATATCAAAAACAAGATACAAGAATCAAAATAGTAAATCAACAGAATTCTGGTGTTAGTACAGCGCGAAATACTGGGATTAAGTATGCTGTAGGGAAATACATATATTTTTTAGACAGTGATGATCAACTTTCAGACGAATTTTGTAAAGTAATTTTACAGTCGATAGAAACGGATTATGATATATACTTTTTTAATTATTGGATGCAAAAATTAGAAGGAACCATAATACATACTAGGGACGATATTGGGGATGTCATAAATAATAATAAATTACTAGACTCAATATTTTTTACAAATTCCAATAATGAGGTGTGGTGTAACTTATATAAAAGGGAGGTAATTATATCAAATAACGTAGTTTTTGAAGATGGGATGAAGATGGGAGAAGACTTATTGTTTAATCTAGCGTATGTTAGAAATATACATTCTGCAGTATATATAGCTAAGCCCATATACATATATAACTCAATAAATGAGAATAGTGCAATGCATGTTTCTAGAATAGAGTATATAAATGATTATATACACATTTATAAATATGTAATGGATAATTACGGCAATTGTGGGTATAATTCTGGTTTACTAGATATAGAGACTTACTTAAATGCAATATTTAGAACATTGCTAAATTCAAAGTATCATAAGAACGAAAGTACTGTAAAAGACTTTAAGAACAGTCCCCTTTTCATTGATTTAATTAATTACAAATTTCAAAGACTTATTCCTAATCTAAAAAAAAGATTTTTAAGATTTCACCTCTATAGAAATAAATTACTTATGAATGCGATTAGGTGGACAATCTATAAAGGTAAATAAAAGCGAGAGGAGTATACTTATGAATAAGGTTTGTAAACCGATTGCTATCGTTACACTAACAAAAGATTTTAATTATGGTAATAGATTACAGAACTATGCTGTACAGCAAATAATAGAAAATATGGGATATGAAGTGCGTACTTTGTTTAATTTAACCGATAGTGAATACATGAAACATAAGTCATTTAAGGAATGGATAAAATACATTATTAACTATAAAGATGCAAGAGTATATTTGAAAATTGCACGTATGTTTAATAAGTTTAATAAAAAGTATATATATTTTGGAGAAAAAATTATTAAAAATGGTGATTTGAACTATTTAAACAATTGTTATGATGCCTTTGTAACAGGTAGCGATCAGGTTTGGAATCCAAATTGGAGCTTTTTATCAGATATAGAGTATTTAGGATTTGTTGAAGATAACATAAAAAAAATTTCACTTTCATCAAGTTTTGGTGTAAATGAAATTCCTGAAAGTAAACGTGAGGAAGTTTCACGGTATTTGAAAAGAATTGATTTTATTTCCGTTAGAGAAGAGGCTGGAGCTGAAATTGTGCGAAAACTTGTTAATAGAACTTCAAAGGTTTTGATTGATCCTACAATGTACATTTCTTTAGAAAAATGGATTGGTATTGAAAGAAAACCTAAAGAATTAGCAAAAGAGGAATATGTATTAATATATATATTGGGATCACATAACAGCGAAGTTTATGAAAAGATTTTTGAGTTTACTAAAAAGAAAAATATAAAAATATATAATTTAGCTAGGAATAGATTAAATGATAAAATTCCTATAGGACCAGAGGAATTTTTGTATCTCATACATAATGCCAAGTATGTTGTAACGGATTCGTTTCATGGAAGTGTTTTTTCAATATTATTTAAAACAGATTTTTATGTATTTAAAAGAGAGAATAATAAAGAAGACATGAGCAGCAGAATTGTGACATTATTACGTAAGATGCATCTTAGTAATCGTTTTGTTCATGCACGTGCTATGGATTTTGAAAATAGAATATCTGCCGATGTATGGCACGAGACAGAAGAGTGTTTAGCTATAGAGCAGAAATGCTTTAAAGAATATATTGAGAGTGCCTTAGATGGTGAGGGTTTCCGATATATGTAAAATATATAAAATGTTAGAATAGAACTAAAAGTTTCTTATGGAGGAGCAAATGAAGATAAATAGAACACAAAACGCATTTAGAAATATATTATTTGGTGGAGTGCTTAAAGCATATCAGATATTAGTTCCGTTCATTATGCGAACTGTTATGTTATATATTTTGGGTGTACAGTATTTAGGTTTAAATAGTTTATTTGTTTCCATATTGCAAGTTTTAAATTTGGCTGAGTTAGGAATTGGTACTGCAATTACATACAGTATGTATAAGCCTATTGCTGAAGATGATACCGAACGTATATGTGCATTACTTAATTTGTATAAAACCTATTATCGAATAATTGGGAGCATTATAGGGGGGATTGGAATTGTATTATTACCAGTTATTCCAAAAGTTATTACAGGTGATATACCGGATGGATTAAACATTTACATATTATACTTGCTTAATCTGGCATCTACAGTTGCGTCGTATTGGCTATTTGCTTATAAGGGCAGTTTGTTAAGTGCACATCAAAGAAATGATATTACGAGCAAGATTACTTTAGTAACAAATAGCTTACAGTATATTTTTCAAATAATTGTTCTAGTATTCTTGAAAAACTATTATGGGTTTTTGGTAGTTGCAGTATTATCTCAATTAGGGACGAATATAATAACGTCATTTATAGTAGATAAAAAGTATCCTCAATATCGTCCAATTGGTAAATTGGATAAAGAGGAAGTTAAAGAAATAAATCATAGAGTACGGGATTTGTTCACTTCTAAAGTAGGAACAATAATAGTCAATTCTGCTGATTCTATAGTTATCTCGAGCTTTTTAGGATTAACGATGTTAGCGCTTTACCAAAATTATTTTTATATTATGAGTTCAATCATTGGATTTGTGAGTATAATTTTTGCCGCATGTACAGCAGGAATAGGAAATAGTATATTGGTTGAAACAAAAGAGAAAAACTATAACGATTTATGCCAATTTACATTTATTATTTGTTGGATTGCAGGTTTTTGTGTATGCTGTTTATTATGTTTATATCAACCTTTTATGGAAATCTGGGTGGGAAAGGAACTGCTTTTACATTTTAGAATGGTTATATGTTTTTGTATATATTACTTTATATATGAAATAAATCAACTGCTCAATGTATATAAAGATGCAGCTGGCATTTGGCATGAAGATCGGTTTCGTCCACTTATAACAGCATTAGCGAATTTGGGAATGAATTTGATTATGGTACAATTTTGGGGGTTGTATGGAATTTTGTTATCTACAGTATTATCAACACTAATAATAGGTATGCCATGGCTTTTGCATAATTTATTCACGTTGCTTTTTTCAAAAGAATATTTAAGTAAATATTTAAAGCAACTGTTAATATATATCACAACAGTGTTTATAGCATGCAGCATAACATACTGGTTATGTGGTTTTATAAAAGTGTCAGGATGGTCACTGATAATTTTTAGAGGAATTTTATGTTGCATAGTTCCTAATGCTATATTTTTATGTGTTTATCATAAAATACCGGCATTCGAGAAAAGCTTGATGATTTTAAATAGGGTAACTAAGGGAAGAATCAGAATTATTGGTATTTTTATCAAAAGTATATCTAATGATCTAACTAGTTAGGTTTGGTCAGGAGGGAGTATATGTTAGTAAATAAGTGTTGTGGATGTGGCGCATGTGTACAAGCTTGTAGTAAAAACTGTATCAGCTTACAAGAAGATGATGAAGGCTTTCTTTATCCTGTCGTTAATACAGAAAAATGTACTAACTGCAATCGTTGCTCAATGGTTTGTCCGATTACTCACATCAAGAATGAAAAGTTGCAAGAAAAAAAACAATTAAAAGCATATGCAGTATATGCATCAGATGATGAAATAAGAAAGCAAAGTTCCTCGGGAGGTGTATTTTCTTTAGTTGCAAATATGATACTTGATGAAGGTGGTATTGTATTTGGTGCTGCATTTGATGAAGAAAATATGGTGCATCATATTGCAGTGAATAGAAAGGAAGATTTATATAAATTAAGAGGAAGTAAGTACTTGCAAAGTCGAATAGAGAATACTTACAGTATGACTAAAAAATTTCTGAATGCCGGAAAACGGGTACTTTTTACAGGAACAGCTTGTCAAATTAGCGGCTTAAAAGGTTATTTGGGAAAGGAATATGAACGTTTAATTACGATGGATATATTATGTCATGGAGTTCCCAGTCCTAAAGTTTGGAAAAAATATTTACAATGTCATGAGAATAAGATGGGAGCAAAGGTATCATCTATTAATTTCAGAAACAAAGAGTTTGGGTGGAAAAATTATTCGATGAAGATTAGTTTTACTAATGATAAAGTTTATAAACGAAAATTTACCGAAGATGAGTATATGAAATTATTTTTGAAAAATTTCTGTTTGCGGCCATCCTGTTATGAGTGTAAGTTTAAAGAATTAGATCGGGATTCAGATATTACCATTGGTGATTGTTGGGGAATTGAGAAAATATTTCCTGAAATGGATGATGATAGAGGAATATCAGTAGTTATTATACATAATAAAAAGGGACAAGAAATACTCGATTCGATCAAGGCAGAGATTAAAATGTGTGAGGCCGAAGTAAATACGATATTACCTCCCTCGGCTGACAGTAGGAAATCGGTTACAAAACCTGACAAGCGTGAAAAAATATTTGAAAACATTAATAAGGGAAAAGATATTAATTTCCTTATGAAATTAATAGAACCAAGTCTCGTCGAGAAGATAGGAAGAAAGATTAAGAGATATATAAGGTGTTTTTTTAGAAAGGTAAAGATAATACATGTATAAAATCGTTGTGTTATTTAAGAGTTGGTTTTATCAAATGATTAGCTTTATACTAGGAGGGGAGTAAGATGTTACAAGAAACAAATCTTATATTGGAATTGTTGTGCAATTCAATTAAAAGAAATAAAAAGAATATTGACATAATAAATAATGTAAATTGGAGCGATATGTTTTCTACAGCTTGTAGAAATAACATAGCTCCATTTTTATTTGATGAAATTGTGAAAATCAATAACAATACACCAATCGATCCATCCATCATGCAGCAGTGGAAGCAAGTTACGATGTACGCGTCATTAAAGGAATATCGCAAAAATTATGCATTGAGACAGATTTTGAGTGAAATAAAGAAGGCAAATAAGTCTGGTGTTATTTTTAAAGGACCGGTTTTAGCAAACTTATATCCTAATTATGCATTACGATCCTCCTGTGATACAGATATTCTTATAAAAGAATCAGAGAAAGAAGAAATATTTAAAATTGTTGAAAAGCTAGGGTATCAGAGGATATTAATAAGTGAAGATAATGTCTATACCTTTGAAAGCACTGAATATGGACATCGATTGGAATTGCATACTACCATATATGGACAACATGAGGGGCCAAGAATTGACTTGCTAAATGCAATGGATTTGACTAATCCAGATTCGCTTATACAAGTAGAAGCCTGCGGAATACCAGTTACCACCTTGGGGTATGAAGAACAGTTAATTTACCTTATGTTTCATATGATCAAGCATTTTACATTAGAAGGAATCGCGTTACGTCATCTAATCGATATTATTTTGTATATTAATGCATATATAGAAAAGATTTCACTTGATAATTTTTGGAATGCAATGAAAGTTCTCGGTTATGATTCCTGTTGTATGGTATTCTTTTCAGCCAGTATTCGTTATATGGGACTTGATTCGCGAATTCTTGCAGGAAGAAAACTGGTAGATAGCAAAGTTTGTGATGATTTATTAATGGATATCATGAATCACGGCTTAAACAAAATGGAGAATAAAAAGATCTTTCAGTTATGGGGCATAATGGAACCATATATGGTAGGTTCGGCAAGAAAGAAACAGTCGGCAAAGAGAAACTATCTTACATTATTAAAACCCATTGATAAAAGATATGAGTATGCAAGAAAGTATAAGATCTTGCTTCCTGTTTGTTGGGTTCACAAGGTAGGAAGCTATATTCATTCGAAGTACATACTGAAGAAAGGTATCTATACTCCGTTAGAAAAAGTAAAAGTTGCAGAGAGCAGAATTCAATTATTGCAAGAAATTGGATTAATCGAAAAGGGGGATTAGATTGAAACATTTGATAGATATACATAACCATTGTCTTCCTAATGTGGATGATGGAGCAGACAGCATAGAAGAAACTCTAGAGATCCTTCGCAGTGAATATGAACAAGGCATACGTGATGTGATTGTAACGCCACATTATAAGAAACCTGGAAGAGGGAGAACAAAAAAAGAGATTCGACAGGTGATTAGCAGTATTCAAGATGCCTTAAGAAAAGAACATATTGATATTCATCTGCATATAGGATGTGAGCTGTTTTATAGTTCAAGATGTATTGAATATTTACAAAAGGACATAGTCGCAACATTGGCAGACTCCAAGTATGTATTAGTTGAGTTTTATCCGGATGAGGACTATCGCAAGATTCGAGAAGGAATCTACGAATTGGTTGCAGCGGGGTATCGTCCAATTCTTGCCCATGTGGAACGATATGATAGTCTTGCATCCATAGATAAAGTAATAGAAGTGATAGAACTAGGAGCATCGATTCAAGTAAATGCAGATGCGGTATTGGGAAAAGAGGGGATTCGGGTTGCTTGGTATGTTCATAAGTTGCTAAAGAACCATCTTGTTCATTTTGTAGCAACCGATGCACATGATAGTAAAAAAAGAAAACCAAGATTACTCGAGTGTGAGAAATCTCTTGAAAAAAAATATGGGATCCAGTATGCAGAGGAACTTTGCATTCTTAATCCAAAAAGAATACTAAACCAGAGAATGGAGTAAAGGAGTTGCTTATGGAAGAACTAACAAGACATGAAGAGGTAGAAATTGATTTAAAAGAAATCATGGTATTAATCTTACAACATGCAGCAGTGATTGTGTTGGCAGCGCTTTGTGCAGCTATTTTCTTATACACAGACACGAAGAGCAAGGTAACTACTGTATATACATCTACAACAAAAATGTACATATTAAGTAAAGGTAATGGAAATAGTGCAGTGAGTGGTAATTCCGATTTGGTTGCTTCGGTATTAAGTGATTATCAAGCATTAGTAACCTCAAAGGATATCTTAGAAGAGTTAAACAGAAGTCTCGAGCTAGAAAGCGGGGAAGAGGTAGTTGCTTCACAGATAGCAGTGACTGTTTCCGCAGATAAAAAAATTGTACAGCTTAGTGCTTCAGATACCAATCCTTTCACTTCTATGAAGATAGCCAATACACTTCGGGATGTGATGTCACAGTATATGAAGAGTACGATGGATATCCAATTGTTTGATGTTGTGGAGGATGCCATGGTAGGGACACCACATACAGAAGATAAAGCAAAGAGAAATGCAGTATTAGGTGGCATAGTCGTAGCCTGCTTAATCATGGGAGTGCTTGTAGTACGGTATCTTATCGATGATCGCATTAAGACAGCAGAAGAAGTGGAATCCAAATTAGGATTATGTGTACTTGCAAGTATACCAGTTACTCCAAAGCAAGCACGGTGTAAAGAAGAAAAAGCAGTAAGGAAGAAGAAGATAAAAAAACATTCGAGTAAAAATAAACTAAGTGATAATACAGAGTTACATACAGAACGTGCAGAAAGTGAAGGTGCAATTCTATGAAAAAATTAGAGATAGCAAAATTAGAATATGAAAAACAATTTCGTGAAGAAGAGGCATACCGTACATTAAGAACCAATCTAGAGTTTTCTGGAAAGCATATCAAAGTAATTACAGTAACAAGCTGCGTTCCGGGCGAAGGAAAGACAACGGTATGTATGAAACTAGCAGAGGTAATTGCAGAAACAGGGAAAAAAGTAATCGTCGTAGATGCAGATTTAAGAAAATCTGTAATGATTGGACGCTTTAAGTCAAAACCGGTCCTCGGACTTTCAAACTATTTATGTGGAAACTATAGTTTGGATGAAGTAATCTGCGAAACACAGGTTGAAAACATGCATGTGCTTTTTTCAGGGCAGCTTCCACCAAATCCATCCGAATTATTAACGAGCAATGAATTTGGAGAGTTGGTCAGTCAGTTAAGAGAAATCTATGATTATGTAATCATCGATTCTCCACCATTGGGAGCAGTAATCGATACTGCAATTATTTCAAAAGTATGTGATGGTGCTATTTTTGTCATTGAAGCAAATAAAATAAGCGCAAAGATTGCATCAAAAGTCATTGCACAATTAAGAATGTCCAATTGTAGAATCCTTGGATGTGTGCTGAATAAGGTAGAGAAGAAAACAAAGGGATATTATAAGGAGTATGTAAGTAATAGTTATGAAAATGACGCGAAAGAGGAAAAGGTGGTGAAGTTAAAATGAGAAAGAAACCAATCATAATCGTTTTATTAGTAGTTGCAGTATTGCTAAGCGTTAGAGGATATCTAACATTATCGAAAATCGATCGAAGTGGTCCGGCCATTCGTGTTTCAAATAATGTGATTACATATAAAGAAGGGGATTCTTATACGACATTGCTAAGTGATGTATCAGCAATTGATGAACAGGATGGCGATGTCAGCGATACCCTTATGGTAGAAAAGGTTCGTTCGGATGATAAGAAGAAACAAGCGGTTGTAACTTATGCGGCTATAGACAAGAAGAACAATTTGACAAAAGTAAATCGAGTTGTGCAATATGTGCCAGATGAAAAGAAAGCTACTGCTGAGCCAACAGAAACTCCTACGCCAACGGAGACGCCAGCACCAACAGCAGCCCCAAGTCAGACAACTGCAGAAACTCCTGTAGAAACTGAGACGCCATCTCCAATGATTTTAGGTAAGGCGCCAATCATTTATATAAAGTCAGATGAAATTACAGTAAAGCAAAATGAAAAATTCTCAGTTCAAGACTTTATTGCCCATATCGTGGATGATAAGGATGAAGAATCTACTGTGGCAGCTAATCTAAAATATGAAGGCTCTTACAACATTAATCGGAAAGGCAGTTATGAATTGACACTTTATGTAACCGATTCGGATGGGAACGTATCAAATCGGGAGACGGTAACATTGGTTGTTAAATAGGTAAGAATCATGTAACGAGGGGGAGGTTCAGTGTTAAAAGAGTTAATAAGGGCAGACTTATATAGATATGGAGGAAAAAGTACTCTTGCTGAATATGTCAAAGCAAAATGTATATACCCATCATTTCGTTATACAGTAATATATCGAAAGTGCTATTACTACGGTGAAAATAAGAAAAAAATAAGATATTTATATTATCGATATAGACTATTGCATCTTTCAAAGAAAACAGGATATCAAATTGGATACGGTGCTAAAATCGGAAAAGGATTTTACATAGGCCATAGAGGAAATCTTGTGATCAATAGAGAAGCAACGATCGGAGATAATGTAAATATAGCAGTAGGAGTGACCATAGGGAAAGAAAATAGGGGCAAACGTAAAGGGGTTCCCACAATTGGAAGTAATGTCTGGATTGGAACAAATAGTGTAATCGTTGGGAAAATAACAGTTGGGAACAATGTACTCATTGCTCCCAATTCTTATGTGAATTTTGATATACCTTCGAATGCAATTGTTATTGGTAATCCAGCTAAGATAATTGAGAATCGCCTTGATGCCACAAAAGATTATCTGCAATGTATGGTTAAGTAGTATGAAATCAAAGAAAACGCATTTAGAAACCAAGAGGCTGTGAGTAAATGAAAAAAATAAAAAGAGTAATCAAATTCATCAAAAAAAACAAGAATAAGATGCTGATGTTAAAGGTTTTCTTCTATTCTGCGCTGTATCGTTTTTGTATTCTTTATATCCCTGCATATAAAAATAAGCAGAAATGGGGAGTGGCTGGAGAAGAGTCTCCCCAAGAGGATACAGAGGCGAATTACCGCTATGCTGCAAGGGTAAGCCATTGTGTAAATCGAGTTTGCGATTATACATGGTGGGAGAGCAAATGTTTAGTAAGAGCATTGACGACCCAAAAATTGCTGCATAACAAGAATATTGTGTCTACGATGTATTTAGGATGCGGTAAAAAAGATGGAGAATTAATTGCACATGCATGGCTAAGATGCGGCAAGTATTATTTTATGGGTGGTGATGGGACAGGATATGCAATCGTAGAGCGGTTTAGAAAATAGTATAGCGATTGGAGGAGTGATGATGTCTGCTATATGGGGAGAGATTTACTATAAAGAACAAGTAAATAGCAATGACGTTTCCTTGGTAAAGGATTCAATGAAAAAATATAAGATTGATCGATTGGAGTCCATGGTCGAGGAAAATATATTATTAGGGTGTGGGCATCAGTATGTTACGAAGGAGGCAGAGTTTGATGAGCTTCCTTATCGATTGGACAATCTCTATTACACAGCAGATGTCATGTTAGATAATAGGGAGGAATTGATTCGAGAATTAAACTTAAGTAACGAAGAAACAGACGGAAAAATACTGTTGGAATCATTTCTAAAATGGAAAGGTCAGTTAGGAGATCATGTTCTAGGTGTATTTTCAGCAGTATTCTATGAGAAAAAGGAAGACACCATATGGATTTTTACCGATCATACCGGCAGCAGATGTATTAATTATTTAATAGATGAAAAAGGAGTTTATTTTTCCACAACCATCGAACCAATCCTAAAGATGAGAAAGCAGCCAGTAGAATTGTCTGAGAAGTGGATGGCTGCCTGTACATCAAACTGCACCGCGGATTTATATCTTTATGATGAATTAACTCCTTTTGAAGGAGTAAAGCAATTAGAGGCAGGCCATTATCTAAGAATCAAACAGGGAAAAGTTGAGAAAGTTCAATATTGGAAACCCGCGGATTTGCCAAAGTTAAAAGTATCGGACGAAGAGGCCCTTAAGCTGTTTCGAGAAACATTTTCAAAGTGTGTAACTGACGTATTACGATCGAGTGGAGAAACCGGGATTACGCTAAGCAGTGGACTTGATTCCACTTCCGTTGCATGTGTTGCAGCAAGAAAGCTAAAAACCCATAATAGGAAGTTACATAGCTATACATCGATTCCTCTTAAGGAGTATAAGTACGATAAGAATGCGTACGAAGTTCCTAATGAAGAGCAAGGTGTTCGGCAATTGTCTAAGTATTATGACAACATCGAGATGAATTTTTTAGACTGTGTAGGTAAAAATCCTATTTCTGATTTGGAAGAACTAATACCGATCCTTGAGTGTCCTTATAAGTCAGGAGTGAATTTGGTATGGTTAAATGAAATCTATAAGAAGGCAAGATCAGAAGGATGCCGATTGATTTTAAAGGGGCAGTTTGGAAATGGCACCATATCCTATGGCTCGATACTGACCACTGTATATCAATTATGTGCACGTGGTCATTTTGTAAAAGCCTATCGTGAAATAAAAGCGTTTGGAAAGAAACGAAGGATTGGAAGACGTAAAATTTTAAAAGTAGTATTAAGGTCCTATAAAGAAACCGTGTTTCAAAAAATTCCATACCCTGAAACTAGCTTAGTAAAAGAAGAACTAAAAGAGAAGCACAAGATATATGACCAAATACTTTGGCTTGACAAAGTCGAAGGCGGTGGTGATATGGATAGTGAAAAAAGGAGAAAAGGTTTTTTATTTAGTTTTAGAGTGCTTGAGCATTTGGGGGGATTCGATACAAGATTAGGTTTGGCAAATGGGATTATCATTAGAGACCCGACGAAAGACAAACGAATCATCGAATTATGTATGAGGCTTCCAATCACGGCATTTGCGAGTGAAGGTATTGAGCGTAGATTGGTAAGAAAGGGCATGAGGGGCATCGTTCCAAATGAAATCTTAGATGTCTACTCGCATCGTGGTCAGCAAGGTGCTGATTTTGTTGTACGTATGCAAGAAAGTTGGTCGCAAATAGCTAGCCTGGTTAAAAAATATCTCAATAATACAAGGCTGGAAGAGTATTTGTCCATGGACAAAGTTAAGCAAATAAGAGGAAAAGTTAGTAGTG
Organism: uncultured bacterium; assembly: GCA_905214875.1. GTDB lineage: Bacteria > Bacillota > Clostridia > Lachnospirales > Lachnospiraceae > KM106-2. The sequence continues at coordinate 69,843 of CAJMNR010000009.1, forward strand.
GTATAACAGACGATATGGATATGGAGTGTATGGAAGTGTTAACAATCTGTTCTATTTCACATTTTCTTGAGATCTATTGATAATATGGGGAGGAAGAAAAATGTTTTATTATACGATGTATCACAAGCGGATTAAGTCCAACTTTGAAATCAAGGAAGCAATTGCAATAGAAGAGCAAGAGGATGTGGATATTACGATTGAGGAGGCTGTACCTCCTCAGTTTATTTTGGATGATATAAGCAAAGGATATGTAGATCATATAACGGATACCTATATGTGGTTTTACCTTAAAGATAGTTATTTGTTTTATATAAAAGATGGTACATATATTCTCACCCATAATATGGGAAAAGAAAGTAATGCGAAGCAAAGAAATTGTTTCTTGACGGGATTATCAATGGCAATTGCATTAACCCAACAGGGCTATATTCCTCTTCATGGATCTGTAGTACAAAAAGATGATCAAACACTTGTGATTTGTGGAACGAGCGGAAGCGGTAAGTCCTCAACAACTTTGGAGTTAATGAAGAGGGGATATCGATTCATGGCAGATGACTTAGCGGTAATTGATAGTGAGAAACAACTGGTATTACCGGGGTTTCCAATGCAGCGGCTCTGCAGGGATGTAGTACAACGGTTGACTCTAGAGGAAAGCCGTCTTGTATATCTTGGAGAAAGAAAAGATAAGTATGGCTATATGCTAGAGGAAACACAGTATACATATGAAGACAAACCAATTAAAGTCATGGTGCAACTAAAGCTTGGAGAGCAATTATCTGTACGAAGAATCAGTGGTATGAAAAAAGTAGAGATGTTAATACATAACACGTATTGTTCATTTTTTTATGAGAACCGTAAGGTTCCGACTGAGATATTGAAAAAGTATTTTCGCGTAGCTGAAAAAATGGAAATATATGAGATTGTACGGCCACGTAATGGGAATAGCCTAGATGAGATTGTAGGGCAGATTGAAAAAATAATATTACAGAGCTGTTAGAAACAGACACAGTTGGCGTTTAAAGTGGTATAGTTTAATAAGAACGGAGGAGGTGATCTTGATGAAAACTTGGGAAAATCCAGAGATGGCTGTATTAGATTTAGATCAAACACTTTATGGAGATAAAATCACTACTAAAATTGATGAGGTACGTACAGATGGTAATAAGAACAACTGGTATACATTTGACAGTGGCGCACCTGAATGTACAAATCATGAATAAGAGTGAATGTAAAAGTGGTTGGAAAAGAGTATTCATAGAAGTTAATTCTATGGATACTCTTTTTGATTTACGCGAACAACGAGCCAAAGTGATGCAAATATATTAAAGTAAGAAGGAAGAGAAAGCGTATGGATATAACATCAACATTAAAATTAGAGCGAGAAATAAATGTTACGGAGCTCTCGGGAGAAAAGGTAATGGTGGACTTTGAAACCGGAAAATATTATTTGATCAAAGGAGTAGGAAATGATATTTGGGAGATGATTAGGGAGCAGATGACTGTAGGGCAAATGATCGAAAAAATATTAAATCAATATGAGGTCGAAAGAGAGGTTTGCACAAAGACAGTATTTGATTTTTTAAATAGTCTTACCAATACAGGCTTAATAAGCGTAGCGAGGGAATAATCTATGAATAAAATAAAACACTTATGGAAAGATAGAAAAAATCAAGCCTCTTATACAAAATGGCTAATGCACTATACAAAACCATATTTAGGTAGAATAATTATTATGATGGGACTGAATTTACTAACTACAGGAGTGTCCCTCTATATGGCGTTATTATCAAAACAGATTATTGATGATGCAACTTCTGGAGCAAAGAATAAGGCACTTGTATTTGTTGGAGTATATTTTGCCTTAATTATCGCCATGCAAGTGGTTTCTGTTGTGTCGACGTTACTTAGCACAATGTTAAATGAAAGGTTTTCGTTTGGAATAAGAAAACAGCTGTATGATAAGATCATTAATTCTCATTGGATGGACGTAACAAAATATCATACCGGCGATTTGATGACTCGTTTGACTAGCGATGTGAGCAATATATCCGATGGGATTATTTGGACCATTCCTGAGATTATTCGTTTGCTGATTGAACTGGTTTTAGTATTCTTTACGTTATTTTATTTTTCTCCACTGCTTGCCGTATTTGCCTTGATTATTGCACCAGTTGCGGTTATAGCAGCATGGTTTCTCGGAAGAAGCTTAAAGAAGTTGCAAGTAAAAGTGCAAGAGACCGAATCGGCATACCGCTCGTTTTTACAAGAGAGCTTAGCAAACCTTCTGATTGTTAAGTCATTTTCCAATGAGGACTATGCGACAGACAGATTAGTGGAGTTAAGAGAAGAGCGTTTTAAATGGGTCTTTAAAAAGACGAAGTTTGGCCTTATCTCTTCGTCCTTGATGTCCATGACATTTCAAGTGGGATACATAGTAGCCTTTGCATATGGTGCCACTCAGCTTGCTACGAATGCTATCACGTATGGTACCATGTCGTTGTTTTTAACGTTGGTAAACCGTGTTCAGGCACCAGTGCTCCAATTGGCACAACAGATACCTAAGGTTGTCTCGGTATTAGCATCTGCAGGAAGAGTTATGGAATTACAGAAGGTTCCTGTGGAAGAGAAGCCTAAGAAGCATATGAAAGCGGATAAGGTTGGAGTGGAAATCAATAACCTGACATTTGGTTATAACGTTGAGACCGTATTAGAGGGAGCAAATGCAGAAATTAAGCCAGGTGAAAGCGTGGCAATACTAGGAGAGTCCGGTATTGGCAAGACTACGCTGATTCGTTTGATCATGTCATTTATGAAGAATTTATCTGGAACGATACGATTTAAAAATGAACATGGTGAGGAAGAAGAAGCAAATGCTGGAACGAGAGAGTATTTATCATATGTGCCTCAAGGAAACACATTGTTTAGTGGTACCATTAGAGAAAACATTCGAATGGGCAGGCTAGAGGCGACAGAAGATGAAATAATAGAAGCGTTAAAGATGGCATCCGCATATGACTTTGTAATGGAACTGCCAAAGGGGCTGGATACCGTAATCGGCGAAAGAGGGCATGGCTTATCCGAAGGTCAGGCGCAGCGTATTGCTATTGCACGTGCGATTGTTAGAAATGCACCGTTTTTAATCTTAGATGAAGCAACGTCTTCGTTGGATGAGAACACAGAGCTTTCTGTTTTAAAAGGATTGCAGAATCTAGAACCTCGACCAACATGCTTGATCATTACCCACAGAAAGAGTATATTAAAGTTCTGCGATCGTGAACTGAAAATCAATCATAAACAGATAGAGGAAGTTCCACTATAGAGTGGAGCTTCCTCTCAAAAAAATCTAGTTCAATATACTGTTATGTAACTGAAATTCACCTGATTATTAGTGATTGTAATCCTAATACCATCAACTAGAATACTATCTTTCTCAAGAATTACATTTGACATATTCTGATAATATTGTTTTAGGGTATTTATATCACAGTTGATTGGCATATTATTATGTATCCAGGTTCCCTCAGGAATATAACTTCTAGGGAAAACTAATCTAACTTTTGTATTCTCTTTTTTTAGATCTGGTAATTCAATATAATCACAAGTGAGGGAATATTCATACCTAGTTTTCCATAAGAATTTGGATTCCTCTATTTTTGCAATAACAAAAGAATTATTATTACTTATAATTTGAATATAATCATCATTTACGATTACATTTTCATACTCATTCTTAATCCTGTTTGCTAATTCCTCAAAATTTTCTGCTATTGTAAAGTAACTATACAAATGTTCATATCTATCTTTATGATTGGGTACAGTAATGGAAAATTCAGTATTGTCTTTATCTATTACCGTTACCTTTGCTTCAGTGTAATAATAACATGTATTCTTTAATGTGTATGTACATAAAATAATCAGTATACCAATGGCTAGAACCTTGACAAGTTTAAATTTTTTTATTTTTAGCATTACCATTATTCCAATTATTAGCATGAACAACATTGTAGTCAATATAATCTGAATATAAATCATCTCCTTTTATTTTTTCATAATTACCGTATTAAATGAACCAAATCCGGATGATACTAAATCATAGGCAAAGGCTTCATAATCAATATTGCTTTTAAATTGTCCATCAAAGCTCCAAAGATATATTCCCTTAGAATAACTTTTTGAATAACCGTAGTCAGCTAAAACCTTTTCCTCTATAATATTCCAATATTCTAGTAATTGCAACAAGTGTATAGTTGTTATCTTGGTTCCATTCACTACAAGTAACAGAATCCATAGACAACGATTTTCCAGAACATCTCCACTTTCTTTGAATTAGAATTATAAGATAATCGAACAAAAAAATTAATAGAGTATATATAGCAATTAGTAGGGCTAGAGAGAGATTTTGTATTACTAAAGATCGAGGTAGTTCACTCAAAAGAGGAATGGATGAGATCCTGATTTCATCCAAAGCTTGTCGACTTTGCTAACAAAAAAAGAGGAAGTTCCACTATAGAGTGGAGCTTCCTCTTTTTTTGTTAGCTTAGCTTGTTTTTTCACTAGGATTAACTGGATCAACAGGTTGATTAGGCTTATCATTCGTTTGATGTCCAGAAAGAATTCCATCACCCAGATAACCGCCATCACAGTATTTTCCACGCCATTCGTAGGCAGTACCGCTTAAATCTAACTCAACTAACTCTGGCATATTCCATTGTTTCATTATTGAGTCCCCCTTTCGTTTTCAACTACTTGTATCATAGCACTACCACAGGGGATGGTAAATAAAGCTAACAACTTTGTAACATGTTAGTTTTATATTACGATACAAAAAAATAGAAGAAACTCGCGCAAAGCGCGTTTCTTCTGTTTATGTATAGTATTAGCTTAATGGACTAACAGGATTTTCAGGATTTGTCTCTGGCTTTGATGGAGTCTGAGGTTTTTTCCAAGTTGCATGTCCAGAAACGATACCATCGCCGATATAACCTCCATCATGATAACAACCGAACCAATTGTATTCGGTCCCCTTTAGATCTAATTCTACTAATTCTGGCATATTCCACTTCTTCATACCAATTATCTCCTTTCATTTCCTATTTATTGTATAATAACATATAAAGAGCGTGAACTAAAGCAATCTAACAGCTTTGTAATATTTTATGACAGGAAACGGGATAATACATCTAATATAAAAATATATAAACTGATATCGTAATTAGATTCGGTAAAGGATTCTTCCATTTCTTTTAAGAAAGTGTTTACTTCGGTTGTATCAATATAGTTTGCTAAAGCAGGAGAAGCAAGGTTGGCTTTTAGAGAATTATAAACATTCTCCCAGTTTAAGGCTACTCGATAAGCCCAGTCGGCATTTTGTAAACCATATCGTAAATAAGGAGCGACGATTTCTTTTGGAAGATACTCACGTAAGCCTTCACGCACTAGCCATCGTGTGCTTCCGTTGTATGCGAAGAACTTGTAAGGAATCGTATGGCAGAAAGATATGATATCAGGATCTCTCGTAGGATCACGAATCAAGATGCCATTCGCCAATCCGAATTTTGTTTCATACTCACCAAGGTAGGTAAGGGCAGAAGTATTATATAGATACTCTTCATATAGATATTTTGGTAGCGCCACCTTTTCACCAATCGGAAGCTTCTCGTTTGCATAGCGGGCCTCATATGGAAAGTTTGCAACAAGTTCTTTATTAAGAAATGGATTATCTGGTTTCATCTTTTCAATGGTAGGTTTCGAGTTCAGTACTAAGTGGGTATGACGATAATAGCGTCTGCATTGTCGTAATGCCACCTTACGGCTTTCTCTTGCTTTTTTACAATAGCTATTTAATGTTAGCAAGTAAGAGATGAAATGTTTATGGGAGTACATTTCATATAGGATATTGTCAATGTTGCCGTAGGAGATCGTGGCATTGCCGTATTGTCCGGTTAAAAACACCTTGCATTTGTTGGCGGCTGCCGTTGCAAATAACTCCAGTAAGCTTGGAAGGTTTACAAAAGCTTTCATTGGAATTTCCATAATGGATAATATTTGATCCATACTCTGATAAAAGTCTTTACCCTTCGTATTTAGGAAGGTTGGCTTGATGTTTGGATATAAAGAGGCCGTTTTTTGCACGGCTTTAGTTTCATCGATTACGAAATAGGAGACATGTTTATCACTGACACCATCATAGTAAGGAACATAAGTATAAGAATACAGATTCTTTTTGGACTTTTGTAAATCCAACGCAGCGAATGCGGCAACGGAGCTGGAATCGAAACCACTGCTTAATGCCATACCGACTTCGCCGCTTGTTCGAACGGCGTTATGTACACACTTTTTAAATACGGTGATGAATTGTTCTTTACATTGTTCTGACGTTTTGATTTTAAGTGGAAGAGTAGCTGGCTTCCAGTAGTGATGGATTTGCTTTTGATGATCTTTTAGAATGAGATACGTGCCGGCTTCCACTTTGTAGATATCTTCATAGGGAGTTTCTGTGGCAGAAAGATTTGGCCGAAGGCCTGGTGCGATTAAATAGTCCTCTATATAGAGTTCATTTTTCCTAATGTCGGGATGTAGCTGTAAGATTGGCTCAATAAGAGTGGAAAATGTACAGCCATCGGCATTCTGATAATAATAGAGGCAACGGCTTGCCGTTGGGTCAGTTGCTAAAAATAACGTATCCGTTGTTCGGTCGTAAGCAGCGATGCTATATAGCCCATGAAAGTGCTTTACGCAGTCATAGCCCCACTTAAGATAAGCTTGATACATAATTGTGCCATCAGGTGCCTTGGCATCCTTTATGCCAAGCTTGGTGATTAACTCATCACGATTATCAAGGATACAGTCGGCGGTAAAGATTAGTTCGTTCTCTTTTGAGTAAATCGGAAGCTGTTCCCCCTTGGACTCCTCAGTGATATATTGGATTCCACAGCCAAACAGCTGTGTCTTTGTAGTTTCTTCGTTGATTCGATCAAGTACACATTTTCTTTTATAACAATATTTCATAGATGAACTATTAGACATTAATTCATGATTTTTTTGTATTAAACCCCATATTGCTGACATATAACTCCCTCCTATTGCAAAATTTATCACTACATGATACCATAATTTTACAGTTAATTCAATATTTAAACAAAGAGAGGAGCAAAATATGTACAAATATAGTCTGTATGGATGTACGATTTCATCAACGATGGAATTTCCTCAGCTTGTTGTTGCTAATACGAAGAACGAAAGTGATGTTGTGATTTTAGATGGAGGAATCCCAAACGAAGTGCTGGAAGAAGCCGAGAAGAATTACTATGAGATTGATGACAAAGTAAGTTGGTTTCAGAATCATACCGGGGTGTTCTATATTGCGAAAGGTAGTGTGATTCGATATCAGTTAAAGGAAGGTGCGAATATACAATATGCGCGCACCTATATACTTGGGTATGCGATATCCATGCTGTTATTGCAACGAGATATTATGACAATCCACTGCAGTGCGATAGCAGGTGAGGATGGTGCCATATTGATTGCAGGTCAGAGTGGGTCAGGAAAATCAACCATTACTACGAGCTATTTAAAGGAAGGATATCAATTGATGGCCGATGATATTGTGGCAATTCGGATTAATGAAGAAGAGAATGTCATGGCATGTCCGGCATTCCCATATCAGAAATTGTGCCGTGATGCGGTGAATAGAGAAGGCTTTCAGCCTGATGAGCTGATTTACATAGATGAAGATAAGGATAAGTTTTTAGTGTCAAGAAAAGAGCAATTCACAGATCACCCGGTAAAAGTAAAAGCCATGGTGATGCTTGGAGTATATGATGGTGACAAGGTAGAAGTAGAAGAGATTACCGGTGTAAATAAATTAATGGCAGTGAGAGAAAATCTATTCTTAAAGCGATTATCCGGTGAGTGGCTTGGAAAAGCCAATCTAATCAAGACATGTTTAGAGATTGGGAGCAAGGTGCCAATCTACGTGGTTATGCGTCCAGTGAAAAGTGATACACGGCTGGAATTAAAGGAGACGTTAGATAAAATCCTTAGATAAGGAAAGCATGAGAAAGCCCTATACTTAGAAGCAATGGTTACTTCCAGAGTATAGGGCTTTTATACGTCTATGCTAACTCAACAAAATTATTCGTTTCCAACTGAGATATAAATTTTTCGATTTCGTTCAGGCATGTTGTTTCATCAACTTCATATTCACCTAGCAATTGGTCCTTTATTTGTTTAATAGTAATTGGCTGTTGAATATATTCCCAGATATCATTGGCAACGCCCTTTAATAAAAAATATTTCCCCGTTTCGAAATCGACCATGACCTTTTCTCCGGATAGGTCAGTAACATCCAAATGTTTAATCAATGTAACTCTAGTATTTTCATTCATTTCCTATACCTCCTTATTCTCTTTGAGGCTATTCTTGCCGATCAACGGTAGGTTAATCGAAAATATAGACCCTTTGCCTTCAGTGCTCTTGCATGTGATTTGTCCCTTGTGCTTTTCTATAATCGATTGTCCGATTGCTAATCCAAGTCCGCAACCATTGTTCTCTCCAGGAGTGCGAGAGGAGTCCACCATATAGGTCCTTTTAAAGATATAAGGAATTTGTGAACGTGGAATTCCGATTCCTGTATCAATCACTTGAATTGTGATTGTATTAGCCTTGTCTTCAAATGCGTTTAGGCAAATGGTATCGCCTTCAGAGGTGAATTTTAATGCATTGGAAAATAGGTTATCGAGCACTCGCTGCATGAGTTTTACGTCTATGAAAACGACATATTCATAGTCGGTGGGAAGACGAACCCCTAATTTCCTAGTTTGATAACTACGATCAGCTGCCATGCTGTAGTAATAGTCTTCTAGAAAATCTTTGATGGGAATGGACTCCATATGTAATGCATTAGTGTTCGTATGGATGGATGTTAATAAGAAGACATCTTCCACTAGGTGATGAATAAATTCCCCTCGACGTTTTATTATGTTTAATGTTTGATACAGTGTATCGGTATTGATCTCGTCCATAGATAAAAGATTTTCTACTGCATTATTGATTACCGTGATTGGCGCTCGTAAATCATGCGAAATGTTTGAAAATATTTCGTCTTTTTCTTTCTGGGCTTGTATGAGTTCTTGGTTGGTTCGTTCTAACTTCTTGGAAGTCTCATAAAGCGCATGTGTAAGTTCCTGAACTTGTATTTCTGGTTTCACAAAAGCCTGCTTCATTTCTAAATCCATTATCACACTCACTTTTCTTTCGCTGCATGGAATTGATATCCTTTTGACCAGACGGTTGTTATGACATCATCAAGCCCTTCGTAATAACTAAGTTTTTTCCGTAGACGGCTTGCTGTGACCATAATGGTTCTGCGGTCAGAAGCGCTATAGGTTCCCCATATTAAGTTTCCAAGTTTCTCGAAGGTTAGCGTCTTTTTGGGATTCGCCATTAAATGATACAATAGTTCATATTCACGGTTGGATAGTGCAATCTCTTCGTTGTCGTAATAAGCTTTATGAAGTGTTAAGTCTAACCGTAATGGCGGATACGAAATCTCATTTGCTGCAGACAATTGGTGCTTCGTTCGCCGCAGCACTACATTAATTCGTGCAGAAAGCTCCTTGAGACTATATGGTTTTGTGATATAATCGTCAGCACCAAGTTGGAAGCCTTTAAGTCTGGCTGCTTCTGAGGTTACACCAGTTAAAAAGATAAATGGCGCATCAGTCATGGAGCGAATCTTACTACATGACTCAAAGCCATTTAGTCCTGGCATCATGACATCTAATATAATACAGTCGGGACGATATTTTTTGAGTGTGCGAATAGAAGTGACCGGATCATTGGAAGTGATTACCTCATAGCCTTGCCTTGTTAAAAAGTTTTTATTAATCTGTAATACATCGCTATCATCGTCAATTAATAAAAGTTTCGCCATATTTTCGCCCTTTCTTCATATGAATTTATGTACTAAGATATTCTATCATAAAAATATGGAAAAAAATAGGAGCAAAATGCATAAAAAGTAAGGAGAAAAAAAGAAGGGTTGAGAATATTTCTTATGAAACATATAATGGATTTATTGTAGGAGAAAGGGTGACGAATGATGAGTTGCGAGTTTATAAAAGGGTATACAAAAAATGATACGTTGCGTAAGTCGTTAGGAAGCCTTGCAAAAAAGACGTTCGGCATTGATTTAGAAGGATGGTATCAGTCAGGCCGTTGGGAGGATTCACACATTCCATATTCCTTTGTAGATGGAGAGAGTATCGTATCCAATGTGCTTGCCAATAAGATGAAGATGAGCACAGAGCAGAAAGACTATACATTCATTCAAATAGGAACGGTTATGACAGAGCCAGCTTATCGAAACAACGGGTATTTAAGAAAATTAATCGAACAGATCATAGAGGACTATAAAGACGAGGTAGATGGCTTTTATCTATATGCAAATGATTCCGTAACTGAATTTTATCCTAAGTTTGGCTTTATAGCAGGTGACGAATATGTTTATACGAGAAAGATACATAAGCCGAAGCAGCAAGCAAAGGTTGTTTCACTAAAAGATTGTTCGAAGAAGGAACGAGAAGCATTTTATACAGTAAGAGAAAAAACTGTTCCAAATGAAGCAATCTGCAATAAGAATAAAGGCCTTTTGGCATTCTGGACAGATTCCTTAGATGGCATCTATTATTTACCGGAAGCAGAGTGCTATGTAGGCACAGATGTGAATGAGGATACCTTAGTGCTAAACCAGATTTTCTCTAAAAAGGTCATGGATGTTAACCTAGTGATTGATAGCTTTTATGGGAAAGCAAAGAAAGTAGAATTAGGATTTGTGCCATTAGATCAGGAAGAATTTGAAGTAAAGAAGATTGTAGAGAAAGATTATCATTACTTCTATATGGGAGAAGCACTTGAAACGTTAGAGAAACAGAAGGTTCGATTCCCGGAATATTCTCATGCGTAACATCGGCTGATTCGCTTGACTTTTACTTTTTCATCCTTTATAATATTAAAAAATTTACAATGGTAGCATAGTAGAGAAGTAGCACTTCAACGCGCTAAACTATCGGAAATGAGGAAAACATGAGTCTAGGAGAATATAAATTATCAGAACGCAGCAATGCACATGGCTTATTGCATACTCCAGAAGGGGTAAGAGATATCTATAATTCCGAGTGTGCTAAGAAATTACAAGTCGAGGCAAGTATCCATGAAATGCTTGCGCTATATAACTTTAAAGATGTGGAGACACCAACGTTTGAATATTTTGATATCTTCAATCAAGAACGTGGAACCATCGCTAGCAAGGAGATGTATAAGTTTTTTGACAAAGAAGGTAATACATTAGTCCTTCGTCCTGACTTCACTCCATCTATAGCAAGATGCGCTGCAAAATACTTCAAAGAGGAAGAACTTCCAATTCGTTTGTGCTATAATGGCAAGACGTTTATTAATAATAGCAGATATCAAGGAAAATTAAAAGAGATTTCCCAGCTTGGAGCAGAGCTAATCAATGATGATTCGGTAGATGCCGATGCAGAAATGATTGCACTCGTAATCGAATCGTTAAAGAAGGCGGGGCTTGAAGAATTCCAAATCGAGATTGGCCATGCCGATTTTATGAATGGAATATTAGAAGAAGCAAATTTAGATGAAGAAGAAGCGATGGAATTTAAAAATCTGATGGAAGCAAAGAATTTATTCGGTGTGGAAGACGTCATCGCAAGCAAACATCTAAACAGTGAGTTAGAAGAATTGATTTTAAAACTGCCATCCTTATTTGGCAATGAAGATAATTTGTCATATGCAAAGGCAAGAGTACATAATACACGATCAATCAAGGCAATCGAGCGCCTGGAACAATTACAGAACATATTAAAAATCTATGGGTTAGAAAACTATATCAGTTTTGACCTTGGAATGCTTAGCAAATACAATTACTATACAGGAATCATTTTAAAAGGTTATACGTATGGTACCGGGGATGTCATTGTAACTGGTGGACGTTATGACAATCTATTACGCCAGTTTGGAAAAGAATCTCCAGCAATCGGATTTATTATCTTAATTGACCAATTGATGCTTGCATTATCCAGCCAGAAGATTGATATTAAAACGAATACAGAGCAGTGGATGAT
>CAJMNR010000010.1 GCA_905214875.1 uncultured bacterium
ATTTACGATCAAAAGGAAAGAAAGACAGCAATCGATCTCGTACATCAATTACGAAGCACAGGAAAACGTGCAGAGCTTATGAGAAAAGAAAGCGATAAGGAATTAGAAGCGTATTTAGAATATGCGGGCCGTAATCAGTGCGATAAGGTATTCTATATCTCTAAGGAAGACGTAATTGAAGAAGTAGATCTAGTAACCGGAGCAAAGAAGAAGGTTACGAAGGCTCAATTACAAAACAACTAAGAAAGATTGGTGATAAGATGAAATATATTACATTTGCTTTGGCAAAAGGACGTCTAGCCAAAAAGACAATGTCCATATTAGAAGAAATCGGAATCACATGTGAAGAAATCAAAGATCCCGATTCTAGAAAGCTGATCTTCGTAAATGAAGAGTTGAAATTAAAGTTCTTCCTTGCAAAGGCAACCGATGTTCCAACATATGTGGAATATGGCGCAGCCGATATTGGTGTCGTAGGAAAAGATACGATTCTAGAAGAAGGACGTAAGATGTACGAGGTGCTTGACCTTGGACTTGGTAAATGCCGTATGTGTGTGGCAGGACCAGAAAAAGCAAGAGAGTTATTAAATCATGGTGAGTTAATCCGTGTCGCAACAAAATATCCGAATATCGCGAAGGATTATTTCTATAATAAGAAACATCAGACAGTAGAAATCATCAAATTAAATGGTTCTATCGAATTAGCTCCAATCGTAGGACTTTCGGAAGTAATCGTGGATATCGTGGAGACTGGTTCGACATTAAGAGAGAATGGTCTAGTCGTATTAGAAGAGATTTGTCCATTATCCGCCCGTGTCGTTGTAAACCAAGTCAGCATGAAGATGGAACACGAGAGAATTACAAAATTAATCAAAGAGTTAAAGGAATTAATCAATAAATAAGGAGGAAGCATAATGAGAACAATCAAATTAACAGAGGAAACAAAAAAGAACCTGTTAGAAGATTTGTTAAAACGAAGCCCTAACAGTTATGGCCAGTTTGAACAGACAGTAGCAGATATCTTAGAGGAAGTCAAAGTACATAAAGATCAAGCAATCTTTGCTTATACAAAACAATTTGACCACGTAGAAATCAATGCTTCGAACCTTGTCGTTACAAAAGAGGAAATAGAAGAGGCATATGGATTAGTGGATCCTAAATTAGTCGAAATCATTCGAAAAGCATTAGTAAACATTCGTGATTTCCACCAAAAACAAAAACAATATAGCTGGTTTGATTCAAAGCCAGACGGGACTATGCTTGGCCAGAAAGTTACTCCTCTTCAAAGAGTGGGCGTGTATGTACCTGGTGGTAAGGCAGTGTATCCTTCTAGCGTACTTATGAACGTTGTGCCAGCAAAAGTAGCCGGTGTAGAAGAAATCGTAATGACGACTCCACCAGATAAAAATGGGAAAGTATTCCCTGCAACATTAGTAGCTGCCAATGAAGCAGGTGTTGATAAAATCTATAAAGTAGGTGGTGCGCAGGCAATTGCAGCATTAGCTTACGGAACAGAAAGCATTCCAAAAGTAGATAAGATCGTAGGCCCTGGTAATATCTTTGTAGCCCTTGCAAAAAAGGCTGTCTATGGACATGTCAGCATCGATTCCATCGCCGGACCAAGTGAAATCTTAGTACTTGCGGATGAAACAGCAAATCCAAGATTCGTGGCAGCAGATTTACTTAGCCAGGCAGAACATGATGAAATGGCTAGTGCGATCCTAGTAACGACTTCCAAAGAGTTAGCAGAAAACGTTAGCAAAGAAGTCGATCAATTTGTCGAAAAGCTTTCTAGAAAAGCAATTCTTGAAAAATCTCTTGAAAACTACGGCTATATCTTATTGGTAGATTCCATGCAAGAGGCAATTGACGTTACAAATGAAATCGCAAGCGAACATTTGGAAATCGTTACAAAGAATCCATTTGATACGATGACAAGAATCAAAAATGCCGGTGCAATCTTCTTAGGAGAATATAGCTCTGAACCTTTAGGAGATTACTTTGCTGGACCAAACCATGTCCTTCCTACGAACGGAACAGCAAAATTCTTCTCTCCATTAAGCGTGGATGACTTTATCAAGAAATCTAGCATCATCTCTTATTCAAGAGAAGCGTTAGAACCAATTCATGAAGATATCATCGCATTTGCAGAAAGTGAGCAGCTAACAGCACATGCAAATTCGATCCGTGTACGTTTTGAAAAATAGTTAGTTCGACACGAATTTACAAAATATTTATAAATCTATAAGAAAATACCACTTTAGTTTTTTTTAGGAATTCGCTATAATGGTGGTAGAGTTGAGAGAGGATGGGCCGAAATGGAACGTGTTTCTAAGATACATAGGAAGACGAGTGAAACGGATATCACTTTACAATTTAATCTTGATGGCAATGGAAAGACTGCAATTTCGACAGGAATTGGGTTCTTTGACCATATGCTAAACAGTTTTGCAAGACATGGATTTTTTGATCTGGAATGTCAAGCAAAAGGGGATTTAGACGTGGATTGTCATCATACTATAGAAGATGTCGGAATCGTATTAGGTCAGGCAATCAAAGAAGCGATAGGCGATAAGAAAGGAATCAATCGCTATGGATCCTTTCTGTTACCTATGGACGAAGCATTAGTTCTTTGCGCCATTGATTTATCAGGAAGACCTTATTTCGTATACGACGTGGAGTTAACAACGGATCGTGTCGGCAATATGGATTGCGAGATGGTAAAAGAATTCTTTTATGCGATCAGCTATTCGGCAGGCATGAATCTTCACATAAAAATGTTAGAAGGAAGCAATAATCATCATATTATCGAGGCCATATTTAAGGCATTTGCTAAGGCACTCGATATTGCAACAAATCATGATGAACGCATCAAAGATGTGTTGTCTACAAAAGGCTCCTTGTAATGTTGTTTTAGGAGGGAAAGTATGAAAATCTATCCAGTAATAGATATTAAAGGTGGAAAATGTGTACGTACAAGACAGGGAATGTATTATGACAGCGAGGTGTACTCGAATTATCCTGAAAAAGTGGCAAGAAGCTTAGAAGAGCAAGGAGCCCAGTATCTTCATGTGATAGATTTAGATGCAGCAGTCCTTGGTCATTCCATGAATGAAGAATGTATTGAGGAAATTATTAAGGGCGTATCCATACCGGTACAGGTTGGTGGCGGCATTCGAACAATCAAAGATATCGATCAAAAATTGATGATGGGCGCCAAGCGTGTCGTAATGGGTACGAAAGCAGTACAAGATCCTGCGTTTGTAAAAGAAGCAGTTAATATATTCGGGGCAGAAAAATTAGTTGTTTCTATTGATTTGAAAAATAATTCCGTCATGATGGAAGCATGGGAAAAGACAAGTGCCTATAACGTGCAGGCATTGACGAGAATGATGAAAGAAGCAGGAATCTCAACAATTATTTATACGGATGTTGAACGAGAAGGAATGTTGGCAGGCATTAATATTGATTATGCGAAAGAATTGATTCTTGATACGGATATGGAAGTTATCGTGTCAGGCGGAATCACATCCCTTAAAGATATTGAGATGTTGAATGAGGCAGGGGCTCATGGCGTTTTATTAGGTAAGTCATTATATGAACATCGTTTGGAAATGAATATGATCTTAGAACATTTTAATAAAATGAAACATGGAGCTTTATAGTTAGTATACAGACAATCGAATAAGGAGATACATATATGGAATATAAGAAAATCATTCCTTTCATTAATGCGGAAGCAGAACTGGAAGAAAGCATTCTTGAGAAAGCCATGTTTTATGCAAGACATGGTGCTGATGAACTTTTTATTTATAATTATTGTAAAGAGGACATATCACACGAGCAATTTATTGGACTTGTGAAAAAAGTAGTAGCGGCAATCGATATTCCGGTAATTATGGGATTATATGTTGCACGTTTTGAAGACATAAAAAAAGGACTCTACACAGGAGCAAAGCAAGTAGTTATAAAAAAACAGATCGTACCCGACTTTGCAGAAGTCAAAGAAGGAGCAAAACGATTTGGAGCAGATAAGATCGTTATTGAATTAGAAGATTTTCATGAAGCATTACAAGATGATTTTAAAGGTTGGATGGAGGAATACGGTATTTCCGGCGTATTGTTGAAACATTTAACACTTACTGACGCACTTTCTGAAAAGATTGGTGCATTATCCTTCCCAGTATATATCAGAGACAGCTTGTCTCGTAACGACATTGGAGATCTTCTTTCTATTGAAAGCGTTGTTGGCGTTTCTACCAACCGTTATGAAGAAGTAAATATCATGAAGGTAAAACATGAATTAAAAAATAACAAAATTCGTGTTAATACGTTTGATTCTTCAATGAAATGGGAAGACTTTAAATTAAATAGTGATGGAATGATTCCAGTCATTGCACAGCATTATAAGACAAATGAAGTCCTTATGCTTGCCTACATGAATAAGGAAGCATATGAAAAGACTGTATTAGAAGGAGTTATGACGTATTACAGCCGAAGCAGAAACGAACTTTGGACAAAAGGAATGACTTCAGGAAATTACCAATACGTGAAGTCTTTGACAATAGACTGTGATAATGATACAATATTAGCAAAAGTGGAACCATTGGGTCCAGCATGCCATACAGGTAATGACACATGTTTCTTTACAGATCTTGTGAAAAAAGAATTTGATGAGGTAAATCCTCTAACTGTTTTGGAAAATGTGTACGATATAATAATTGATCGTAAGAAGAATCCGAAGGAAGGATCTTATACGAATTACTTGTTTGACAAGGGTATCGATAAGATACTTAAAAAATGTGGTGAAGAAGCGACTGAGATTGTAATTGCAGCAAAAAACCCTGATGCTGAAGAATTGAAATATGAAATCTCTGATTTCCTATATCATATGATGGTTCTTATGGCAGAACGTAACTTAGACTGGAATGATATTATTAAGGAGCTTGCACATAGAAGATAGGAGTGAAGTTGATGGTAGAATTAGTAAATAGTTTTCTTGAATACGGTATCAGATATGGAATCATGTGCCTTGTTATCGTTGCAGGATGTTTCTTAGGATGCAACTTAAGAAAGAAGAAAAACGGAAAAACAATGGATTAATTTCATAGTTTCTAAAGTTTTTAGAGCATAAAGAGCATATGTAGTTGTTATTTTTGGTTGAAATGCCAACAAATGTCAATAATAGCTATATATGCTCTTATTACGTACTTCATTGACAAAACAGATGTTTGTAATTATAATAGGAAAATAGTATATAAACTGCACAGGAGGCAACAAAAGTGAAAGTATATGGAGTAAATGAACTTCGTAAAATGTATTTGGAATTCTTTGAAAGCAAAGGCCATTTAAAATTAAACAGCTTTTCATTAGTTCCACAAAACGATAAAAGCTTATTATTAATAAATGCAGGTATGGCACCACTTAAGCCATACTTTACAGGACAAGAAATCCCTCCAAGAAATAGAGTGACTACATGTCAAAAATGTATCCGTACTGGCGATATTGAAAATGTAGGTAAGACTGCACGCCATGCAACATTCTTTGAAATGTTAGGTAACTTCTCCTTTGGTGATTACTTCAAAGAAGAAGCAATTGAATGGTCTTGGGAATTCTTAACTGAAGTTATTGGTTTAGACAAGAACCGCCTCTACCCATCTGTATACCAAGAAGATGATGAAGCATTTGATATCTGGAATAAGAAAATGGGTATTGCAAAAGATAGAATCTTCCGTATGGGAAAAGAAGATAACTTCTGGGAACACGGTGCAGGTCCATGTGGTCCTTGTTCAGAAATCTACTATGACCGTGGAGAAAAATATGGTTGTGGACAACCTGGATGTACAGTAGGTTGTGACTGTGATCGTTATATGGAAGTTTGGAACAACGTATTTACACAATTCGAAAATGATGGCGAAGGTCATTATGAAGAATTACAAAATAAAAACATCGATACAGGTATGGGTCTTGAAAGACTTGCAGTAGTAGTACAAGACGTAGATTCTATCTTCGATATCGATACTATGAAAGCATTACGTGATAGAGTTTGTGAAGTTGCAAAAGTAACTTATAACGCAGATGCAAAGAAAGATGAATCCATTCGTCTTATCACAGATCATATCCGTTCTGTAACATTTATGATTTCTGATGGTATCATTCCATCTAACGAAGGAAGAGGTTATGTATTACGCCGTCTTCTTCGTCGTGCTGCCCGTCATGGACGTTTACTCGGTATTACTGACAAGTTCTTAGCAACACTTAGCCAGACAGTAATTGCAGAACACAAAGATGGTTACCCAGAATTAGAAAATAAGAAAGAATATATCTTAAAAGTTATTACAACTGAAGAAGATAATTTCAATAAAACAATCGATCAAGGTCTTAGCATCTTAGTAGAAATGGAAGAAGCTATGACTAAAGAGGGTAAAAAAGAATTATCCGGAGAAGATGCATTCAAATTATATGACACTTACGGATTCCCTCTAGACCTTACAAAAGAAATCCTTGATGAAAAAGGATTCTCTGTTGATGAAAAAGGATTCAATGAAGCAATGCAAGTTCAAAGAGAAACTGCAAGAAACGCTCGTCAGACTACAAACTACATGGGTGCTGACGTTACAATCTATCAATCCTTAGATCCAGCCTTAACAAGCACATTTGTAGGATATGACAGAACAGCTCATGAATCTAAAGTAGTTGCTATGACTACAGATACAGAAATCGTTGACGCACTTAGCGAAGGACAATCTGGTACAGTAATCGTAACAGAAACTCCATTCTACGCTACAAGTGGTGGTCAAGTAGCAGATACTGGTATTATCACTACTGATAATGCTGAATTTACAGTAACTGATACAATCAAATTACAAGGTGGAAAAATCGGTCATGTTGGTGTTGTGACAAAAGGCATGGTTTGCTTAAATGACACAGTAACATTAACAATTGATGAAGAAAGACGTCTTGCTACTGGTAAAAACCATAGTGCGACTCACCTTTTACAAAAAGCACTTCGTCTTGTACTTGGAACTCATGTTGAACAAGCTGGTTCTTATGTAACAAAAGACCGTCTTCGTTTTGACTTCACTCATTTCTCAGCATTAACAAGAGAAGAGTTAGACAAGGTAGAAGCAATCGTTAATGAAAACATTGCAAAAGGCCTTACAGTTGAAACTAAAATTATGTCAATTGACGAAGCTAAGAAAACTGGCGCAATGGCTCTATTTGGTGAAAAATACGGTGATACAGTTCGTGTTGTACAAATGGGCAATTTCTCTACAGAACTTTGCGGTGGTACACATGTTGCAAACACAAATACAATTACTGCATTTAAGATCCTTTCTGAAACTGGTGTGGCAGCTGGTGTAAGAAGAATCGAAGCATTAACAAGTAATTGTGTTTTTGAATATTATAAAGAGATTGAAAATGAATTACACGAAGCAGCGAAAGCTGCTAAGGCAGAGCCATCAATGATCGTTAAGAGAATTGAAGCAATGCATGATGAAATTAAGGCGTTACAAGCTGAAAATGAAAAGCTTAAAAATAAATTAGCAAAAGACGCTCTTGGTGATGTTATGAACCAAGTTAAAGAAGTGAAAGGCGTGAAATTACTTGCTACGAAAGTACCAGATGTAGACATGAATGGTTTACGTAATTTAGGTGATCAATTAAAAGAAAAACTTGAAGATGGTGTAATCGTATTAGCATCCGCTATGGATGGTAAAGTAAGCTTAATTGCTATGGCAACTGATGCAGCTATGGCAAAAGGAGCGCATGCAGGTAATTTAATCAAGGGTATTGCTGCATTAGTTGGCGGCGGCGGTGGCGGTCGTCCAAATATGGCACAAGCAGGCGGTAAAAACCCAGCTGGTATTGATGACGCATTAAACAAAGTAGCAGAAGTTCTAGAAGGTCAATTATAATAAAAATGTCTACTAATAGATACTAAAATGGGTCTTTCGACTTACACACACACAATGAAAACTCATTTTAGCAAAAAAATATTAGAAAACATATAAAAAGTGGTTGACGAAATAGAAATTTATGCTATAATCATAATAGTGCTATTAAAAAATACCCAAACAGTTGTAAGGCACAATTCACAACTGGAGGGAGGTTAGGTGTGAGACTATGTCAAATGTAATCGTAAAAGAAAACGAAACTTTAGATAGCGCTCTACGCAGATTCAAAAGAAACTGTGCTAAAGCTGGTATCCAACAAGAAATTCGTAAAAGAGAGCATTATGAAAAGCCAAGCGTAAAGCGTAAAAAGAAATCTGAGGCTGCTAGAAAACGTAAATTTAAATAGTATTTTTGTGCAGTTAATATTCCCTCGGTCCGCTGACCGAGGGTTTTTTGCTGTATGCGAAGTTGAAGTCAAAAAACTACTAAGGATAGAGGAAACGAAGGATGAAAAAGTTAATAACTGGATGCTTTTTGGTTCTGACAATTTTACTGTTTGGTCAGACAGCAAAAGCAGCAACATCGGTCACAGTGGAAGAAACATCGGTCACAGTGGAACCAAGCGGTGATAAGAGTGGACTAACTGATTATATTGCACTTAGGGATGCAATTAAGGAGTATGACACGATCAACCTCGTAGATGGAGGACAATACTATCTAGGTGGAAAAGGTAAGGGCGCAATCAATATCGATGATAATACGACGATCAATGCCACGGGTGCAACCATTCGACAGATGAACACTGGGAAGGGAATCTTTAAGACGACGTCAGAAGCCGCAGATAAAGCTGGATATTCTGCACTTAAGAATGTGAAAATCGAAGGCGGTACATGGATTGGTAGTACGAAGAAGTGTAAAGGATACTCTTTGTTTAAATTTTTCCATGGTCAGAATCTAGTCATAGAAAATGCAACATTTAAGGACAATTATAATGGGCACTTGCTAGAATTTGCGGGATGCAAGGATGTCATTGTTCGAAATTGTTATTTTGGTGGTACATATAAAGGGGAAGCTACCAACGAAGCGGTGCAGTTTGATAATTGCACGAAAGGCTGTCTACAAATGGATAGTGAAGAGCAGTATGATAATATTCCTTGTGAAAATATTTTATTTGAGAATAATACAGTGGTTTTTGCTAGGACAGTTGGCTCTCATCATACTTCCGGCTACAAAGGGAAGTTTATGAGAAACATAACGATAAGAAATAACAAGCTGACAGCAACTAGAGATATGGGGCTGTTAGTATATAACTGGTATGATTCTAAGATTGAAAATAATACGATTTCGGGAACGTCAAGAGGTGTTGATATCGTTTCTTTCTTTGGCGGAGCACAGAACCATTTTTATGGTGGTTATGCAGGTGCAAAAAAGAATAATTCTAAGCCTTATAATATCAGTTTGAAAAACAATACAATTACGACAAAATATGGACCAGCCCTTCGTGTTAAGGGGGGATCTGTTCGTAGGATATCTGGTGTTACGGTAGAAAACAATACGTTAGAGACGAAATCAAAAAGTTCTTCCATAAACTTGATCCGTGTAGAGTATGCGAATCAGAAAAAAGGAAAAGGTGTCGTGATACGTAATAATACGTTGAAAGGCTGTTATGCGGCATATCCAATCTACGTTACTAATTCATCCTATGTGACACTGCAGAAGATGAAGTATACCGTAAAGTCCAATAAGACCCATAATGTAATACAGTTAACGGACAAGGTATCGAATACTACCGTCAAGAACATGACCATTGTTTGCAATAAAAAGAACACGGGAAATGGAATCTATGCCTATAATACGACAGGAGTCAAATTGCAGAGCAATACGATCCAAGGTGCCAAACAGTATGGCATTCACGTAGTAAAGTCTAAGAAATATTCCATTTCTAAAAATAAAATAACGAAAAGTGGGAAAAAGGCTATTTTGAAAAAATAGTAGGTTCCCAAGAGAAAAGAGTTTTGTAATCAAAACTCTTTTTTATTTGCCCATAATAACATAGTCTAACTTATTTGAGGATTTCATATATTGAATTAGTATCACATAGGAGGTACCTATATGAGTCGAAGGCTGAAATCTTCCCATAAAAAATATAAGAAGAATGAAGGAAAAGAGATATATAAGAAGTTTGAAGATAGAGAGAAACAAGAGAAGGCTATGCAAAAACGTTCCCTTACGGAGTCATTATCACAGTCGCTCAACATTCCAAATGACATTATTGCAAATGCTCCTATCTTAATGGCGACAGGCAAGAATCATGTCACCTTGGAAAATTATAAAAGTATCCTTGAATATGATGGAAATCTGATTCGTGTTCAGACAAAAAATTGTAGAATTACTATTGAAGGCAAACGTCTAAACATAGACTATTTTACAAATGATGAAATGCGAATCTCAGGCATCATTGAGTCAATCCGATATCATTAGTTGGAGGTGTACAGCGTGCTTAAAAGGATTATCATGTGGATTCGGGGGTATTTGCTTGTTGTCATATATGGCTATTCACCAGAACGTTTTTTAAATTTATGTAGTAACCATAGAATACTGATTTGGAATTTGAAGAAAATAGAAGGAGGATATGAATTTAACATACGGTTAAAGGATTATTTGTCGCTTCGTCCCATCGTACGTAAGACGAAGACAATGCCCTATGTAAAGAAACGAGTGGGATTACCATTTTATTTGCAAAGGTATAAAAAGCGGAAAATCTTTTTTTTCGGTGTGTTATTTGCATGTGCCCTTGTCTACTATATGAGTTTGTTTATATGGGATATTGAAGTAAGCGGACAGTATTCTCATACGGAAGAAGCCATTGTCAAATTCTTAGATAATGAAGGTGTTTATGCGGGAATCCGTAAAGGAACATTAAACTGTCAGCATATTGAAGATATTATTCGTAAGAAATATACGGACATTGGTTGGGTTTCTGCAGAAATCAGAGGCACGAGGCTGCTTCTTAAGATTACAGAGACTAATATGCCAAAGCCGTATGAGGAACAGACCGAACCATGCCATATTGTGGCGGATAAGGATTGTATTATCCAAAGTATCGTAACAAGAAAAGGAACTCCACTAGTAAAAGAAGGCCAAGTTGTCAAAAAAGGTGATATTCTAGTATCTGGAGTAGTCGAATTAAAAGGAGACGATCAGACCATTATAGGGAAGGAAACTGTAGTGGCAGATGCAGATATTACAGTAAAGAGTTTCTATGCTTATAAAAATGAGTTTGGATTGGAATATGATGATAAGGTGTACACAAACAATTCTATGAAATATTACAGTGTAACTTTATTTGGCAATGAATTCTATATTTGTAATCCGTTAAAGGACTATGACAAATATAAGAAGTTTGATCATATCGAAGATGAGACAACATTGAAGATCAATAAGAATTTTTATCTTCCTTTCAGCGTAAGCAGTATTGAAAATAAGGAATATGAAGTCGTACATAAAACCTATAGTGAAGAAGAAGCGCTTGCTAAGGCAACCAGTGAATTGGAATTATATATGAAGCATTTACGGGAGCACGGTGTAACGATTGTAGAAAATCAAGTCGTGCATACACTGACGGAAGATGGGAAATGTGTCTCGGAGGGAAAAATTATTGTAATGGAGCCACAGAGGGATACAAAGAGCATAACAGAGGAAGAATCCTATGTGGAACCAACAAAGGAGCCAGAAGAGAATCAGAATTAATGGTAATAAATGGTTGATATTATGTGGGCCAAACGTTATAATTAGACTTATATCTTAGCGATTATCTTTAAGCTAAGATATAAGTTTTTTTAATCATAAGGAATCGTTTTCTTAGAGAAGTTTCTTTATGATTAAAACGCCCTAAAAAGAAGGGCGAACGATACGCACAAACGCCTAGGGAAGATGTCGGCTAGTGATGACGGCATTTGATGGCAAAGTATGAAAAACACTTTAATTCTTGATAGAAAAGTTCTCTTCGAGCCCTCTTCTATCAAATTAAAACCTTTGTAAATGTACTGGAGGAGGCATTTTGTTGAGGAAGAACATAGAAGATACGAGAAAAGAATTTGAAAAAAGTTTTTTAGATGGGGAATTTTATAATCGACAGACGCAGGATGAGCACCATAGAAAGCTGCTTCTTGACAGCCTGCATATCTTTGGGCCAAGCCGTATTTTAGATTTGGGGACGGGAACAGGATATTTAGCATTCCCTCTTGCAAAAGCTAGAAGAGATTGCCTTGTAACAGGGTTAGATATCTGTGGTGAGACACTTCTTAGAGATTTAGAAGAAGCAAAGAAAGAAAAGATTTCTAATATTGAGTTTATAAAGTACGATGGTGGGAATCTTCCGTTTGAGAATAACAGCTATGATGTCGTAATGAGCCGCTATGCTTTGCACCATTTCGAGAATCTACAGGATACATTTCATGAGATTTACCGTATCTTAAAGCCGGGCGGACAATTCTTATTTGCAGATCCGACACCGAAAGAAGCGGATACAGACCGGTTTATCGACCGATATATGCAGATTAAGAAAGACGGACATGTGAAGTTTTACACGCAAGATGAGTTTGTGCATATGGCGAGTCTAGCAGGACTCGTGTTTGAGACGTCAGCAATGACGAAGATTCGGTTTCCGAGAAAACAGACAGATGAGGTCGATCAGTTAGTGAATGCTGCAGATGACTCTGTCAAGGAAATGTATGGAATTGAGTATGAGAAAAAGGAAGTTTACACGACATTGGATGTATTGAACCTTTCGTTCTTTAAGGGCTAGACAAAAAGCCTTACCCTTGAATTAGCAAATAATTCGTGATACTATTAATTACATAAATGTATAAGAAAACTTCGGTCATGGAGGATATAAAATTCGAATGAGTATTGTAGAGACTATTATAGATATACCGAGTGAACACCAAAAGAATGTATTTGGAAACTTAGATGCATATAGTAAAATCATTGAACGCACCTTGCATGTAACGATTATTTCCAGAGATGGAAGTATCAAAGTTATTGGAAATGGTGATAATGTGACAAAGGCAAAAAGTGTATTCGTGCAGCTTTTGAAACTTTCTGTCAGGGGGAATGAAATTACTGAACAGAATGTTAATTATGCGTTGTCTTTGTGTATGGAAAATAACGAAGAGGCAATCGTTAGCATTGACTCTGATTTAATATGTCATACGATTCAGGGTAAGCCTGTAAAACCTAAGACATTGGGACAGAAAGCTTATGTTGACCAGATTCGTAAGAAGATGATCGTATTTGGCATTGGACCTGCTGGTACCGGTAAAACGTATCTAGCGATGGCTATGGCAATTACGGCATTTAAAAATGACGAAGTAAGCAAAATCATCCTTACGAGACCTGCCATTGAAGCAGGAGAGAAGCTTGGCTTCTTGCCTGGTGATTTGCAAAGCAAGGTTGATCCTTATTTACGACCACTTTATGATGCTCTTTATCAGATCATGGGACCTGAAAGCTTCATTAAGAATACAGAAAAGGGATTAATTGAAGTGGCACCTCTTGCCTATATGAGAGGGCGTACGTTAGATAATGCGTTTATTATATTGGATGAAGCGCAGAATACGACTCCAGCTCAGATGAAGATGTTCTTGACTCGTATCGGATTTGGTTCTAAAGTTATCATTACTGGTGACTTATCACAAAAAGATTTACCAAATGGAACGCAGTCAGGCTTAGAACAGGCAGTCAAAGTCCTTTCTAAGGTGGAAGACATCGGATTTAGTTATCTTACAAACCAGGATGTTGTAAGACATCCATTGGTACAAAAGATTGTTAAGGCTTACGATGCATTTGAGCAGAAACAAGTCTCATATAAGAATAAAAAGACAACAGGGAAAGCAAAAAAATAGACAAGTTGAGGTAGAAGAACAGATGACAATTCACATTGAATATGAAGCAGAAGAACGCTTAGGATTTGATTATGAATCCACGATTAGGAAAGTAATCAATGAGGCAATGGACTATGAGGAATGTCCGTATGAATCAGAGGTAGAAGTAGTAATTACGGACAATGAACGTATTCATGAAGTGAATAAGGAATTTCGCGATATTGACCGTCCAACAGACGTATTATCATTTCCAATGGTAGAATATGATACGCCTGGAGATTTTGATGTACTTGAAGAATCTGAGGAATGTTTCAATCCGGAAACGGGTGAACTTTTGCTTGGAGACATTATGATTTCTGTGGATAAGGTGAAAGAGCAGGCTGCTAATTATGGTCATAGCGAAGAACGTGAGTTAGGATTTTTAATCGCACACAGCATGCTACATCTATTTGGGTATGACCATATGGAAGATGATGAAAGAGAAGTAATGGAGAGAAAGCAGGAAGAAATTCTTCAAAAAATAGGATTAGTCCGATAATTAAATTCTAATTATGAAAGGATGTAAACTATGAGAAAGATTTTTACCATTGCTTTACTGGCCATCCTTACGTTATCATTTGCTGGATGTTCCAAAACAGAGGAAGATGCAGAGAATAAAGCGACTCCAGACACGAAGGTTACTGCAATTACGCCCGAGGCTACCAATAAACCACAGGCCACGGAGGATACGAATCCTGGCAAGGCGCGTAGCAAGTTGACGAATGAATGGATTGATGAGGAAAAAGCAGAGGCTAGACCTTATGCAATTATGCTTAGCAATATTAAGGCGGCAGCTCCTCAAAGTGGAATATCTCAAGCAAGCATTCTTTATGAGTGCCTAGTAGAAGGCGGAATCACTAGATTTATGGGTCTGTTCGAGGATTTTGACTCAGAGAAGATTGGATCAGTTCGAAGTGCAAGACATTATTATGTAAGCCTTGCAGATGAATACGATGCAATCATCTGTCATTATGGACAATCAAAATATACGGAATCTAAGCTTACTGAGCTTGGTGTAGACAACTTAAGCGGTTTGGAAAGCATCGGTAGCACAGTATTCTATAGAGATGAGAATATTAAGTCACCACATAATGCGTTTGCAAGTTATGATGGGATTATGGAGGGTACGAAGAAATTAAAATATCGTACGACGTATAGAGATAATTTAACAAGCCATTATGAATTCTACGAAGAGGACACAGCACCAGATTCTGATTTAACAGTGAATAAGGTGGCGATTCAGTTCTCGAAAAGCTATGCTCCTGAATTTGTTTATGATGAGGAGACAAAGCTTTATGGACGTAATCAGTTTGGAGAAGCACATGTTGATGCTGCAACCGGCAAACAGCTTACTTTTAAGAATCTGATCATTCAGTTTGTAAAAGAATCCACTATGGATAATGTAGGACGCCAGGATATGGAGCTTAGTGATGCCGAAGGTTCTGGATACTATATCTCAGATGGAAAAGCTGTAAAGATTACTTGGAAAAAGAATGAGAAAGATAAGACGATGTCATATTATACTGCCAATGGGGACAAGCTTACTGTAAATACTGGTAAGACTTATATTGCGTTGTTCCCTGATGATAAGACAAAGAATATTACATTTTATAATAAATAAGTAAGGCTAAGGAAAGAATGCTTAGCTGCATCACATTTTTTCATTTTTCTGTATAAAATGCTTTTTACAGGGAATACTCCCAAAAAAGGAGTGGTAGACATGAAAAAACGTATTTATTGGTGCAGTTCGGCATTCTTTTCGCTTGTCGTAATCTTTTCGGCGGTCTATTATGTTAGTTTACGGGCCTCTTTAAATAAACAGGAAACAAATGAAATTCAAAATGTTAAGACCATCTCCTCAAAAAATGAGGATGCTGTTAGTGTAGATGGTCATCCTTCCGTACGTATTAACGAAAATACAAAATACGTAGAAGAAAGTTATGATATGGCAGATGCAGTGTATTCTGACAAAACCGCAGCGATGCCGAAAGAATATATTGGCTTAAACCGGGCAGAACTGGAACAAAAATTGACGGATTATACAAAGAATCTTTCTAAAGAGGAAAAAGATAAAGGGCTTTTGTATATGACATTGATCTCATTTTCAGACCAATCGGTAACAGTCCGTAAGGTTTATGACAATAAGACCCATTATAAATACTACATTAACGTAAAAGACGGTTATGTAGTTGTATATTCCAATGATAAGACAACGATTGTTGATGAACCTGGAATTGATTTTAACAACCTCCATGACAACCAGAAACAAGAGGTGAGTCAGGGAGTCTATATTGATACCCTTGAGCAACTGTATAGCACATTAGAGAGTTACTCAAGCTAGCAATATGCAACCTAAATTGCGTAAAAATCCTAAAAACGAAAAAGCCGTGGTGTACTCCTATTCACTACGGCTTTATTCGTCGTCTCTCCATAGTAGCACTTTTTCGATATAAGTAGGCCAAAACTTGACAGCTATCGGTCAGTTTGTTACTATTATTTGCATAAATAGGCTAACTAAAGGAAAAGGGATTAAGGAATATGAAGATGAAAAAAAGCACTGCTTGCATTTGTCTTACAGCATTATCACTTATGTGTGCCAGCTGTTCCTCTAAGGAGTCAAGCAAAAACTCTGTATTGGCAAGTGTAGCTCCAACTCAAACTGCAAAGGCGACGACGTCACCAAAGTCAACGGGTTCAGGAGAAACAGATACATCAAAGTACAATAAAAAGATTAAGGGAACTTGGAAAAACACGAAATCAAACGAGGTTTACACATTTGACGGAGATAAACGTTTTTCCTATAAGGGAAGTGAAAAGTCAACGGTAGGAAAGTATTCATTTACTTCGGATGCTACGAATACAATGATCGTTTTAGGCTTAGATGAAGACAATGAGATTGAAAATCGCTACTTCAAATTAGTATTTGAAGATGATCACATTAACGTTGTCAATGGAAAAGGCGAAAATGAAACATGGGTAAAACAGTAAGTTTCCCCTTGACAAATAATGGATTAGTTATAAAATAAGACTATATAAGAAAAGCTGTGACGGAAAGAGTACTCTGTTTGAATCTTCCAGAGAGAAAGGCATATGGTGGAAGCCTTTTATGAGAATGACAGACGAAAACCATTCCTGAGCCGAGGGACAGAAGCTTAATTTTTGTTGTAAGTCCTTTCGTAATCCTGCGTTAAAGGAGCGGATTTGTTAGAATCCTTAAGTGAAAAGAAAAGGTGGAACCGTGCAAGGTTTTATTAGCACCCTTAAAGAATGGAGTAATTCCGTTTTTAAGGGTGCTTTTTTTAATTGATAGGAAATTTCTCTGTCGAGCTCTTTCCTAACAATTAAAAATGTCCCAAAAAGCGGGACGTGTGATGCGCACTCACCTGAAAGGAAGATGTCGCTACCAAGACCAGGTTCGGCGCGGGCAACGAGCCAAAGTCCCAATGAAATAAAGAATTGAAAGGAGAATAATGTTATGAAAATCATTTTACAAGATGGAACCATTGAACAAGCAAAATTTGAAGAGGAACAAGGAAAGAAGGCATTTCGTCATACCGCTGCCCATATACTTGCGCAGGCAGTAAAACGTCTATATCCGGAAACAAAATGTGCGATTGGTCCAGCGATTGAGGATGGATTTTATTATGACTTTGACTTTGACTTTCCATTTACAACGGAACATTTAGCCAAGGTAGAAGAAGAGATGAGAAAAATTGTAAAAGAGGGGCTTCCTTTAGAACAATTTACACTATCTAGAGATGAGGCAGTTAAACTTATGGAAGAGCAAAAGGAGCCTTATAAGATAGAGCTCATTAAGGACCATGGTGATGATGAGTATTTAAGCTTCTTTAAGCAGGGGGAATATGTGGAGTTTTGTGCTGGACCTCATGTAACAAATACGAACCTTATCAAGGCGTTTAAGCTTACAAGCGTTGCGGGAGCGTATTTTAGAGGCGATGAAAAGAATAAGATGTTAACTAGAATTTATGGCACTTGCTTCCCTAAAGGAAGTGAGCTTACGGCTTATCTAAAGCAGATTGAAGAAGCAAAGCTTAGGGACCATAGAAAACTTGGCAAGGAATTGGAATTATTTACACTTATGGAGGAAGGACCGGGATTCCCATTTTTCCTTCCAAAGGGCATGGTATTAAAGAACCTGTTAATAGAGTATTGGAGAAAGCTTCATAATCGAGAAGGTTATGTAGAGATTTCTACGCCAATGATGTTAAATCGCAGCCTTTGGGAGACGTCAGGACACTGGGATCATTATCGTGACAATATGTATACAACAGTCATTGATGAGACGGACTTTGCGATTAAGCCTATGAACTGTCCAGGCGGAATGCTTGTGTATAAGATGCAACCACATTCTTATCGTGACCTTCCTCTTCGAATGGGCGAGCTTGGCCTTGTTCATCGCCATGAAAAGTCTGGCCAGTTACATGGCTTGATGCGTGTAAGATGTTTTACGCAGGATGATGCGCACATCTTTATGACAAGAGAGCAGATTACGGATGAAATCAAAGGGGTAGTCCGTCTGATTGACGAAGTGTATAAGAAGTTTGGATTTACGTACCATGTAGAGCTTTCCACAAGACCGGAAAACAGCATCGGAAGTGATGAAGATTGGGAGGTCGCTACGAACGGATTAAAAGAAGCATTGGAAGAGATGCAGATGGATTATGTAGTCAACGAAGGCGATGGTGCGTTCTATGGACCTAAGATTGATTTCCACTTAAATGATTCCATTGGCAGGACATGGCAGTGTGGTACGATTCAGTTAGACTTTCAGTTGCCACAGCGATTTGAGGCGGAGTATGTAGGAGAGGATGGAAAGAAACATCGTCCAATTATGATTCATCGTGTTGTATTTGGATCGATTGAGAGATTTATTGGTATCTTAATTGAACATTATGCGGGCAAATTCCCAGTTTGGCTAGCACCAGTACAGGTTAAAGTCCTTCCAGTATCAGAACACTTTGAAGCATATGCCAAAGAAGTAGTGAAAAAATTAAAAGCATTAGATGTTCGTGTTGAACTAGATGAGAGAAATGAAAAACTTGGATATAAGATTCGACAAGCCCAACTGGAAAAGGTTCCATATATGATGATTTTAGGAGAAAAAGAACTAGAATCAGGCACGATTTCCATTCGACGCAGAGATGAAAAGGAAACGGAGACAATAACAGTGGCACAGTTTGTAGAGCGGATTCGTAAGGAAAGCCTTTAAATAGGATATTATTTGACAACTCCATACAAACTAGATATTATATAACTATTAATATCATTGGAGGAATAACAGTTGAATTACGATATTATCGTTGTCGGTGGCGGTGCTTCAGGCCTTGTGGCTGCTATAACTGCAGCAAGAAATAAAAGTAAGGTTTTAGTGTTGGAGCACAAAGATAAAATAGCGAAGAAAATATTAGCGACGGGCAATGGAAAATGCAATTTTACAAATACGTATTATGATGATACAGTATTTCGTAGTGATTCGCCGTCATTCGTGCTTCCTGTGTTAGAGCAATTTTCAGTGAATGATACCATTCATTTTTTTGAAGAACTAGGGGTCTACCCAAAAGATAGAAATGGATATTTATATCCGAATTCAGGTCAGGCACAGACCATTCTCGACGTGCTCCGTATGGAAATCGAGCGTTTGCGTGTGCCGGTTCTTGTGGAAGAGCATGTGTCTTCCATCAAGAAGCAAAAGTCGGGATTTGTAGTAACAACAGGAAAAAATAAGTTTACGTCGGAAAAGGTCATCTTATGTACCGGTGGTAAGGCGGGCGAAGCCTTAGGTTCCGATGGAAGCGGATATGAACTAAGCAAATCTTTAGGGCATCATATGACACCGATTACGCCTGCGCTTACAGCACTTCGTTCGAAGATGAAATGCTTTAAGATGGTTGCAGGGGTGCGTACGGATGTGATGCTCACTCTTCTTGTCGATAAGAAAAAGGCGGCAACCGAAGAGGGAGAGCTTCAGCTTACAGATTATGGAATCTCCGGAATTCCGGTATTTCAAATTAGCCGTTATGCGACCCGTGCATTAGCGGAGAAAAAGACTGTCGAGGTAGTGATTGACTTCTTACCAAAGGCATCCTATCACGAAGCGGTAGCTTTGCTAGAAGAACGTAAGAGGCTTCGTGGACAAAAACTAGTAGAGGAATTCTTAATTGGCTTATTAAACAGCAAAGTATGTGCAATGTTAATTAAAGAGGCAGGACTTGATGGTAAGAAGCAGTGTGCGACCTTATCGAATAAGGATCTTAACCGTCTTGCCTCTTATTTGAAAAAGTTTGTTGTGACGATTGATTCTTCCAATTCCTTTGATAAGGCGCAAGTGTGTGCTGGGGGAGTGGTAACAAAAGAAATCAATGCAAAGACAATGGAATCAAAACTAGTAAAAGATTTATATTTCGCGGGAGAACTTGTCGATGTGGACGGTACTTGCGGCGGATATAATTTACAATGGGCATGGAGCTCAGGTTATGTTGCAGGATTACATGCAAGTAAGACAAAAAGAAAGTAACATAACAAATAGAAGGGATTATGTATGATTAGAATTTCACAGATTAAGGTTAATATCGACCGAATCATTGGAAAAGACGAATATGCTGTCGTATTAAAAGAAGCAGCAAAGGCATTACGTATGGATATGTCAAAACTTCATAAAATGGAAATTATGAAGCGTTCCATCGATGCACGTAAGAAACCAGAAATCAAATATATTTATCAGGTTGACGTTGCCATCGATCATGAAGAAAAGTTCATGAAGCGTAATAAGAATAATAATATTACCGTTGCAAAACGTAAAAAATATAATTTCCGTCCAGTTGGAACGACTGAACTAAAGACTCGTCCAGTTGTGGTGGGAAGCGGCCCTGCAGGTTTATTTGCAGCGTATATGCTTTCTTTAAATGGATATGAACCGATTCTGTTAGAGCGTGGTGCGGATGTCGATACCCGTGTAAAAGACGTGAATGAATTCTGGAAGACTGCAAAGCTTAATCCAGAAAGTAACGTACAGTTCGGGGAAGGTGGAGCAGGAACATTCTCCGATGGTAAGTTAAATACGGTAGTAAAAGATGAGTTAGGTCGTAACCGCTTTATCTATGAAACATTTGTAGCACATGGTGCACCAGAGGATATCCTTTATTCCAATAAGCCACATATCGGTACAGACCGTTTACGTGACGTTGTAAAAGGAATGAGACAGGAAATTATCGATTTTGGCGGAGAGGTACGTTTCCACAGCAAGGTGACAGACATTAACTGCGAGGGTAATAAGATTGTAAGTGTCGTAGTGAATGGTACGGAAACAATTGAAACCGATGTTGTTGTACTTGCCATTGGACATAGTGCAAGAGATACCTTTGAGATGCTTCATGAAAAAGGAATTCCGATGGAAAAGAAAAACTTTGCAATCGGAGCACGTATCGAACATCCACAGAATATTATTAACCATAGCCAATATGGGGATGCGGCAGACAAACTTCCAGCAGCGGATTATAAGCTTACGTATCATGCGTCCAATGACCGTGGGGTATATTCCTTCTGTATGTGTCCAGGCGGTTTCGTGGTAGATTCATCTTCCGAAGAAGGCCATCTTGTAGTGAATGGTATGAGTAACTATGACCGTGGTGAAAAGAACGCAAACTCTGCAATCATCGTTCAAGTAACAGCAGAGGATTTTGAAGATGAGTCACCACTTGCAGGTATGTACTTCCAAAGAAAATGGGAAAAAGCAGCCTATAACGTTGCAAATGGAATTGTTCCAGTACAGAGATTTGGAGATTTTTGTGACAACAAAGTAACCTCTTCTTTTGGTACAGTAACACCAAATATCAAAGGACAGTATACAATGGGAAATATACGTGAGTGTCTTCCTAGCTATGTTGCAGAGTCTATGATTGAAGGAATCAAGTATTTTGATTCAAAGATTGCAGGATTCGGTAATCCGGATGCCTTATTAGTAGGTGTGGAAACGAGAACGAGTTCTCCTGTAAGAATCAACCGTAACGAAGATCGTGAAAGCACTGTGAGAGGACTTTATCCGTGTGGGGAAGGTGCTGGCTACGCTGGTGGAATCACAAGTGCAGCAATTGATGGAATAAAAGTATACGAAGCAATTGCAAAAGAATACAAGCCTCGTGTATAAACGATTAATGGGAGGATGTTATGGATTACAGAGAGTTACTAAAGGATAAAAAAAGAATTGTCGTTAAGATTGGTTCTTCTACAATCACACATAGTGAGACAGGAACTGCAAATCTTAGAACGTTAGAGCGTTTAGTTCGTATTCTTACAGATTTGCAAAATGAAGGAAAAGAAGTTGTCTTAGTATCTTCTGGAGCGATTGCAGTAGGTAGAAAGGCACTTAATCTTAAAGATAAACCTACTGAAACAAAGGTGCGCCAAGCGTGTGCTGCTGTAGGGCAGGCAAAGCTTATGATGCTTTATCAAAAGTTATTTGCAGAATACAATCAGATGTGTGCGCAGATACTAATTACAAAATATACAATGTTAAATGATATTAGCCGTAAAAATGCCGAGAATACATTTCATGAGTTACTTGACCTTGGCGTAATCCCAATCGTAAATGAAAACGATACGGTTTCTACAGAAGAGCTAGAATACGTTAATTTTGGTGATAATGATACGTTAAGTGCCCTTGTAGCGGCTCTTATCGATGCCGACTTATTGATTCTTCTATCAGACATCGACGGCCTTTATACCGATGATCCTAGAAAGAATCCAGATGCAGAATTTATAAGCGTTGTCGATTGCATTGACGAAAAGCTTGTAAAGATGGGCAAAGGTGCAGGATCAAGTGTTGGAACTGGCGGAATGGCAACTAAGATTGCCGCAGCAAGAATCGCAACAAGTGCTGGTGCAGACATGGTAATTGCCAATGGAGAAGATGTTGAAATCATCGGCTCAATCATGGATGGGGAAAAGATAGGAACGATTTTCAAAGCCCATGAACAAAAGGACTTTGACCTTCTTGACTATCTTGAGACAAACTAAGCGACGAAAAAATACAAAAAAGCAAAATGACATAGAGTAAGAGAGGATCTATTATGGACGATTTAAAAATTGCAAGAATTAATGAATTAGCGAGAAAAGCAAAAGCGGAAGGATTAACTGAAGAAGAAAAAGAAGAACAACAAAAACTTCGTCAGGAATATATTGAAGCATACCGCAGAAATTTGAGAAGTCAATTGGATAGTATCAAAGTTGTTAATCCTGATGGATCCGTAACAGAGCTTAAAACAGTTGGCGAAATAAACAGAAAAAAGAAAAAGTTAAACTAAGGTATTAAAAATAAAATCGGAAAAGTCAGGTGAATACGGTGACAAAACAAGAAATCCGAGACTATGTACGAAAAGAAAAGCGTACACTTACAAAACAAAAGATCAGTGACTACAGTAAAGAGATTATTCGTAATCTCTTTACTTGTACTTGTTACAAAGAAGCTTTCGAAGTATATACATATGTGTCATATAATCAGGAGGCAGATACAAAAGAGCTTATAATACAGGCCCTAAAGGATAAAAAGAGAGTGGCCGTGCCAAAAGTCATTGGAGAAGAAATGGAGTTTTTCTACATTACTTCTTTGGATGAGGTGAAAGAGGGCTACCAGCATATCTTAGAGCCGATTACGAGCGAGAAGGCAGTGCCGCAAAGTGGCAGCAATCCATTGATGCTCATGCCAGGGCTTGCATTTGATCGAAATGGCAACCGTATTGGTTATGGCGGCGGCTTTTATGATAAATATTTATTACGATATCAAGAGGCGCAGTTTATCAAGTGTGCGCTAGGCTATGAATTTCAGTTGTTTGAGCAGTTAGAAAGAGAGCAGTTTGATATTCCGGTAGATATGGTCGTAACGCCAAAAGAAATAGTTAAGACGAATGTTAGGATAGCGAATAAGAGGGAGGAAGTAGTATGGAATATTTAATCGAGTTAGGAAAGAATGCGAAAGCAGCGGCAACGAAAATGAACGTTCTTACACAACAGCAAAAGAACGATGGCCTTACTGCAGTAGCCAAAGCTTTAGTAGCCAATAAGGACAGAATCTTAAAAGCAAATGAAGTAGATGTAAATAAGGCAATTGAACGAGGAGTAAAGGATTCTTTAGTGGATCGTCTTCGTTTGACAGAGAAGCGAATTGAAGGAATGAGCGAAGGAATCCTTCAAGTAGCGGCACTTCCAGATCCAATCGGTGAAATGACTGGTATGACTGTTCGCCCAAACGGCTTACAGATCGGAACGAAGCGAGTACCTCTTGGCGTTGTCGGAATTATTTTTGAATCCAGACCAAACGTTACAGCAGATGCATTTGCATTATGCTTTAAGACGAGCAACGCAGTAATCTTAAAAGGTGGTTCGGATGCCCTTTCTTCCAATATGGAAATCGTGGCTGTCATCAAAGAAGCATTGGAAAGCGAGAACCTTCCAACTGACGCTATCCAATTAATCGAAAAGACAGACCGTGCAGTCGTTACAGCATTTATGAAGATGAATGACTACGTGGATGTATTGATTCCTAGAGGCGGTGCAGGATTAATCAAGGCAGTCGTTGAAAATGCTACAATTCCTGTTATTGAAACAGGTACTGGTAACTGTCATATATACGTGGATGAGTTTGCTGATCAATCTATGGCGCTTCCTATCATCGAAAATGCGAAGACACAGCGTACTGGCGTATGTAATGCGATGGAATCCTTAGTCGTACATGAAAAGGTAGCAAAAGAGTTCCTTCCAAAACTGTATGAATTATTAAAAGAAAAGAACGTTGAGTTCCGCGGAGATGAGCGTGCTTGTGCCATCGTAAAGGAATTCGTGCCTGCAACGGACGAAGATTTCTATACGGAATTCTTAGACCTTATTATGTCTGTTAAAGTAGTAGATTCCATTGAAGAGGCAATTGCGTTTATCAATGAACATAATACGAAACATAGTGAAGCAATCATTACAAACGATTATGCAAATTCTATGAAATTCTTAAATGAAATCGATGCAGCAGCAGTATATGTAAATGCTTCTACTAGATTTACAGATGGTTTCGAATTTGGATTTGGTGCAGAAATCGGTATCAGCACACAAAAGCTTCACGCAAGAGGTCCAATGGGACTACTAGCGCTTACGACAACAAAATACGTCATTTTCGGAAATGGCCAAATCAGAAAATAATGTAACATCTTGTCAAAAATAGTATTATTTGATATCATATGGATGGAGAGTTAGGTAGGGATAGCATGCACTTGTTTGGAGAGCAAAGGAGAGCATTGAATGTACGAAATGAAAGATGCCTATTTAACTGGAATTCCAATGATTGATCAAGAACATGGTAGATTATTTGAGATTGCGGAGGAAGCCTTCCAGTTAAAGAATAATGAGTTTATCGCAGACAAATATGATGATCTGAGAGCGATTCTAATTGAGTTAAGGGAATACACGAAAATGCATTTTGAACACGAGGAAGAGTATATGAGAAGCATCAATTACAAAAAGATGTTTACTCAAGTCGTAGAACATCGTGCATTTATTGAAAAATTAGAAGAATTCGATATAGAAAGCATCAATGAGAACTCAGATGACTTAATCGATGAAATCTTAAAATTTCTAACCGATTGGTTGATTGAACATATTTTTGAAAATGATAAACAAATAGGTAAATAGTAGCTAGGACACAGGAACAAGTGAAATTCATTTGATTCATGTGTCCTTTTTAGGTATAATTTTACTAAAAACTTGTAAGTGTCAAGAGAGGAGTAAGATCATGAATGAAATGAATCGAATCCTACTAAAGTTAAGCACATATCCAGAGGTCGACGCAATCGCAATTGGTGGTTCAAGGGCTACGAATCGATATGACGACAGCTCAGACTATGATGTGTATGTTTATTTAAATCATGACCTAAGAGAAGAGATAAGAACTAGAATTCTGGCACCGGAGTGCTCACATTTAGAGATAGGAAATCATTTTTGGGAGTTAGAAGACAATGGCACTTTGAATTGTGGAACAGATTTTGACATCGTATATCGTGACAGTAATGCGTTTACAGAAGAAGTTGCAGATGTGGTGGAGAGAAATCGTCTGCATAATAGTTATACGACGTGTTTCTGGCATAACCTGATGACCTGCCAGATCATACATGAAAGAAATGAGATGCTATCAAACCTTAAGAAACGGTTTAAAGTAGCATATCCAAAGAAACTGAAATTAGAAATCATAAAGAATCATACAAGGCTTTTACATGGAAATACGCCTTCCTACGACATGCAGATAAAAAAGGCAATGATGCGTGACGATTATGTCAGCATCAACCATAGGGTGACGGAATTCTTGGCAACATATTTTGACTTATTATTTGCCCTTAATGAGACTTACAATCCAGGAGAAAAGCGCCTTGCAAGTATCGCAAAGGCAACTTGCAGTAAACTCCCAAAAGACTTTGAAACGGATATGGAACAGTTATTTGCACATATGTATTCGAAGGAGGTTGGTGGTATCATCGATAGAATGGTGGCTTCCATGTTGGAACTTGTGAGAGAGGAAATGACAAATGAAAAAATCGATTTTAATTGTTGATGATGACAAAGATTTGGCGGAAATTACTTCAGACATGCTGATCGATTACGGTTATGCGGTTACTTTGGCTGCAGACGGTGATGAAGCCTACGATTTATTAAAGGATCATACATACGAATTAATCATCTTAGATATTAACTTACCATTTGAAACAGGATTTGAGATCTGTAAGGCGTTACGCACCATGTCTACCGTGCCAATCCTATTTGCCAGTGCAAGGACGAGCGAGACAGATCGAATTACCGGATTTGACATAGGTGGAGATGACTATCTTCCGAAGCCTTATTCCTTAAAGGAACTGTTAAGCCGTGTCAATGCGTTGATGCGGAGAGCTTATGGATTTGAAGATAAGGAAGAGGTGTATACGTTTCATAACCTGTGTATCAATGTAACAAAACGGGAAGTTACGAAAAATGAAACGCCGATTGCCTTATCATTAAAGGAATTCGATCTTCTCTCCTTCCTTGCAAAAAATGCGGAAAAAGCGTTAAAGAAAGAGACCATCCTAAAGGAAGTATGGGGAACATTTAGTGAAGTGGAACAGTCTACAGTTTCAGTACATATTAGATGGCTGAGAGAAAAATTAGAAGACAATCCTGCAAAACCAACATTAATTAAGACAGTTTGGGGTGTCGGCTATATGCTTTGCGGAAAGGAACAGCCATGAAAAAACAAATCATAGTATTAGGAGGCACCATCCTTATCATTCTTTCTGTCCTTTATATGGTGTGTATTACAAAGGGAAGTGACAGCAAAGAGTCGTTTGCTGGATCAAACATGGTGGACGTTAACGAAATCGTACAGCTTTCTAAAGAGGAATCAAAGGAAGGACAACGACTCTATCAGGAGAAAATGGAAAAGTTGAAAGAAAAAATGGAGAGTCAGGAAGAGGAGAGCATAACAGACCATAAAGAGATGACGATTCTATACGTTGGAGTATGCACGCTTGTCATAGTGTTTCTTAGCGTGGTCTATGTCACAATCCTTCGGCCTTTTGAAAAGTTAAAAGAGTATGCGTCTGAGATTGCCGCAGGAAACCTAGAAGTAGAGCTTCAATACGAGCGAACCAATTATTTTGGTGCGTTTACCTGGGCATTTGATCATATGAGACGGGAAATCATTAAGGCCAAGGCGTATGAAAAACAGGCAATTGAGAATAACAAGACAGTCATTGCAACACTATCTCATGACATTAAGACACCGATTGCGTCGATTCGAGCATATGCCGAAGGATTGGACGCAGGACTGAATAAGAGTGTCGAGAAAAGACACAAATACATAGATACCATTATGCGAAAATGTGATGAAGTAACAGAGCTTACAAATGATTTGTTTCTTCATTCCATTTCTGACATGAATAAACTGACAATTACTTGTAAGAAAGAACAGTTTCAGCCGCTATTTCATGCAATCTTAAGTGAACAAAAGGGAGCATTTCATGATTTGAATCTTACCGGAATAATACCAGATGTTACCGTGGATGTGGATGTCAAACGGTTTACGCAGGTAATGGAGAATGTCATTGGTAATGCTAGAAAATACGCAGGTGGGCAGATTGACATTAACTGTACGACTACCAGTCATGAGCTTGTAATCGCAATCAAAGATCATGGGGAAGGAATTCCAGAAGAAGACCTTCCGTTTATCTTTGATAAGTTTTATCGTGGTGGCAATACGAAAGATAAGCAAGGAGCCGGTCTTGGACTTTATATTGTGAAATATGTGATGGAACAGATGTCCGGTACGGTAACGGTCACGAATACATATCCTGGACTTTTGATTCAATTAATTCTTCCAATTACAATCTCTTAAAGATTTCTTAATAACTTGATTGGTACAATACAATTATGATAAAGGAAAGAGAGG
This sequence comes from uncultured bacterium, assembly GCA_905214875.1. GTDB lineage: Bacteria > Bacillota > Clostridia > Lachnospirales > Lachnospiraceae > KM106-2. The sequence goes on from CAJMNR010000010.1 coordinate 28,293, forward strand.
ATTTGTATGAAGGAAGTAATCATTAAATCAGTAAACTTATGTAAGAGCTTTGCAACGAATGGAGTACAAAACCACGTATTGGATAATTTGAATGTAGAAATATATAAAGATGATTTTACCGTAATCATGGGGGCATCTGGTGCGGGCAAATCTACTTTGCTATATAGTTTGTCAGGCATGGATACCGTTACGAGTGGCGAGGTATTCTATCAAGGAAAAGAAATTACTAGGCTCAAAGAAAAGGAGATGACGAAGCTTAGAAGGAGGGAATTCGGCTTTATCTTCCAACAGATGCATTTGGTAAGTAACTTGACGTTATTTGAAAATGTGGCAGTACCAGGATATTTAAACCGCGAAAAGCAGCAGAGCGAAGTAAATGCTCGTGCAAAATCCCTGTTAGAGGAAATGAATCTGACTGACCAGATAGGGCGTCTTCCAAACCAAGTATCCGGTGGTGAACAGCAAAGAGCAGCCATTGCAAGGGCAATCATTAATGAACCAGAGGTTATATTCGCTGATGAGCCAACAGGAGCGTTAAACCGTAGTAATACGAAGGATGTACTTAACCTTTTAACTTCGCTTTATAACCAAGGACAGACAATCGTCATGGTAACCCATGATATAAAGGCAGCACTTAGGGCAAGTAGAATTATATATCTGGCAGATGGAAGTGTCTGTGGTGAACTTACACTACCTCCTTATGAGGAAGCGGATAGCAAGAAGAGGGAGACACAGGTAAATGCATGGCTCTCCTCCATGGAATGGTAGGGGGTGTCGGTATGTATCTCTTATCATTATTAAAAGCTAATCTTAGACATAAAAAGGGAAGTTTCATCAGCGTACTGATTCTTTCGATGATCATTGCACTTGCTACAAGTACGATTATTAGTATAAATACGAATATTGAAACACGTAGTGATGAAGCAATGGATCGAATTCCAATGGGTGACTTACTTGTCGTCGCTAATAAACGCTATGTAACCGATGAACGTGTGGAACAGATAAAGGGCTGCAGCAGTGTTTCTGATGTATCCATTGTCGAGACGGTAACACAGAACTTAAAATTCGGAGAAAAGAGAAATGGTAACTTTACAAGCTTTTTAAGCTGTGATCCAGAGAAGTTTCCTTACCGAGTGTATAAGGACAATGAGCGGGAATTTGAGCCGGATCAGGCCGAGTTAAAGAAGGGAGAAGTATATCTTCCAATCAGTTTTAAACAGGAATTTAATTGTAAAGTAGGCGATACGTTTGTTATGCCAAATGGAACAAAAGATGAGACATTTACGATCAAAGCATTTATTGAAGAACCGTATCTTGGTTCACAGACCATTGGCATAAAGCTAGCAGTAATGAATAAGGAAGACTTTTCAAGGCTGCAAAAAGGCATCGATATTGAAAGTAAGGATGATTCGTATGTAAAATCATTATCTTTCGTATGCATTTCTAAAAACAAAGATGCACAAGTTACGAATTCGGAATTTAAGAAAGAGATCAATCAAGCATCTGCCATTGTGGATTATGGAATGATTACAATCTTTAAAAGTCAATGCCAGTACTATACGTTAATCTTTACTAATATTTTAAGCGCAATTATGTATGTATTCCTATTCCTTTTGGCAATTGTCGTTTTAATCGTCATTGGCCACTCCATTACGTCAAGTATTGAGATGGATTATGTGAATCTAGGAATACTAAAGGCAATGGGATTTACAAAAGGAATGCTTCGAATCGTATTTGTTTTAGAATATGTGATTGCAGAAGTGATTGGATGCTTGATTGGTATTCTACTTAGCAAGGGTGCAATCTATTTCTTAAATCAGATTTTCGTATTATCTACTGGCCTGTTAAGTGAGGCAAAGATTGATCTTGTAAGTGTGCTTTTACTTCTTTTCGTTGTTCTTGTGTTAAGTGCAGCATTTATTGTATTTAAGACTAGAAAAATCGCAAAGATTACACCAATATGTGCAATTCGTGGTGGTAGCGACGAAGTATTTTTCCACAGCAGGGCAGAAGTTGGTGTTGGAAAACGAGGATTGAACTTAAAAATCGCATTACGTCAGATTACATCGAATAAAAGACAGTATGTCAGCTGCTTTTTAATTACGGCTGTGTTGGTATTCTTCCTAGTATCGATTACGGCAATTAATACGTCTATGGATTCGGAACTTGTGGAAACTTCATTTGGCGGAGTGTTTACAGATGTATCGATTTCATATGAGAAGACACCGGATGAGCTGCTCGACCAAAGAAAGGCCGAAGTGGATAAGAGGGTCAAGCAAGTAGCAGAAGTAAGTAATTCATTTGAAACTGTTTCTTCTTACTTTACATTAAACGAAGAAGAGTACCATGGGACTGCCTATTCCGATATGTCGGTGTTAAAGAGTGTGCTAAAAGGACGTCTTCCAAAGTACGATAACGAAATACTTGTAACGCCTATTTTGGCAGACGAGATGAATCTTAAAGTAGGGGATACTGTTAGCTTGACATACAAAGAGAAATCGGCGGATTATGTGATTTCTGGTTTTTATCAAGCAACTTCAGATCTTGGAAGATGTTTCTCCTTCTCAGTAGATGCAATGCGTCGAATTGTGGAAGATAAAAAAGTAAAATGGACAGAATATGTGTTGAAAGAGAAGACAAAGTCTAAAGAAGTTACCAAAATGCTTCAGAGCGAATATGGGGAAGAGCTTACAGTAACAGATAATAACTCTACAGAAGGATTCACAGACACCATTGTAACGGCAATGCATCTTTTAAATAATGTGATTTATGTAGTCGCAATCCTATTTGCATTAATCGTAGTTGTCTTACTTTGCGGAAAGGCATTTTATAGAGAGCAGACGGATATCGGTATCTATAAGGCTGTTGGATTCTCTACAAGGGCGCTTCGACTTCAGTTTGCATTACGTTTCATGCTTGTTGCTGTATTTGGAAGCATTTTAGGAATTGTACTGAATTTATTCCTTAATAATATGTTGATGCAGGCAATCTTTATCAATATCGGTGTTGCCAACTATCAAACTGTCTATACGGTTACAAGTCTGGTACTTCCAGTCGTTACGATTGGAATCTGCTTCTTTGTATTCGCTTATCTGGTCGCTAGAAAAGTGAAACGTGTGGATACGAGAACGCTAATAACTGAATAAACAAGTATCATGAGGGCAATGGCTTCATATAATAGATTAATAGACGTAAAAAGCAGAAAGGATCTATTTATATGAAGTTTATTGCTCTCAATCGTTTTTATTACTACAATGATTTGATAAATGATTCTTCTATGCTGAAAATAGCATATCCTGATTTTATCGGGACGAAGTTTATAGGCAGTACGATGTCAAACCGAAGCATCTTGATGCTGAAGGTAGGACGTGGAGAAAAAGGAATCATCATGACAGGAGGCGTTCACGGAAGGGAGTCCATTAATCCAGTTGTCCTAATGGCAATGATTGAATACTATGCATATGCTTACAGTGATCCAATTGAGCAGGCAAGTATCAAAAATAAGACGGGAGTTGATATCAAGGAGTTCTTTGAGGAGTATTCGCTTTATATCGTGCCACTTCTTAATCCAGATGGCTATATGATTGCCTTACGTGGATATAACATTATACATAATGAAGAATGCCGTATGAAAGCAAAAAGCTTAAACATACCATATTGTGAGTGGAAGGGAAATGCCCTAGGAATCGATATTAACAGAAACTTCCCGTCTAAAAATTTTAAAGAAAAATTCGAAGGAGACATGCCAGCGAGTGAGCTTGAGACAAAAGCTCTCATTCATTTATTTCACGAAGTCGATTCGGAAATCTATATTGATTTCCATTCCCGTGGAAATGAAATCTTCTACCATAGAAAACAGATGTCAAAAGAGTATAATGAGAATTCCTTATGCATCGCTAGAAAGATTGCAAGGGTAACCGGATATTCACTCGTACGTCCGGAAGATGAAATCGAAAGTAACGATAGTGGCGGCAATACCGTCCATTATTATTCGGAGACATTTAAAAAGCCAGCCATTACGATTGAAACCGTACCGGATCCAGCAAAATTCCCATTGGCATTAAAGTATCAGAGAATGGTGTATTCCCAAGTGCTTTATGTTCCATTTTGTTTAATGGATTAAAAAACGATTTGATATTTTCACTAATTTTCAAAAAATATACACAAAAAACAAAAAAAATAAGTCTTCCAATGTTTTTTTCTTGCACTTTTTTATGTAAACTTATATAATACTTAAAGATAAAAGGGAAAGGAACTTTTTATGAGCAGAACAGAAATTAAAGTAAATGCAACAGAAGCTGCAAGACAAATGCAGTTTATGGAAGACTTAAAAGTTAGATTTGAACAAGTAAGTAAAGAGTTAGGTCGTCCTTTAACAGCTTGCATCAATACATTTGGTTGCCAGATGAATGCTAGAGATTCCGAGAAAATCGCTGGAACATTAGAAAAAATCGGTTACCAAATCGTTGATACGGAAGAAGCTGATTTCGTACTTTATAACACATGTACCGTACGTGAAAATGCGAACCTTAAAGTTTATGGACGTCTTGGTCATTTAAATAAATTAAAACGTAAAAACCCACATATGATGATCGCATTATGTGGTTGTATGATGCAGGAAGAAGCAGTAGTAGAGAAGATTCAAAAGAGCTACAAATTCGTAGATATCATCTTCGGTACTCACAACATCTTCAAATTAGCAGAATTGATTCAAGCTCGTCTTGATTCTAATAGCATGATCGTAGACATTTGGAAAGAAGCGACTGAAATCGTAGAAGACCTTCCAAGTGAACGTAAATTCTCTTACAAAGCCGGCGTAAACATTATGTATGGATGTAACAATTTCTGTACGTACTGTATCGTACCTTACGTAAGAGGACGTGAAAGAAGCCGTGAAGTGAAAGATATCATTCGTGAAATCGAAGATTTAGTAGCAGATGGCGTAGTAGAAGTCATGTTACTTGGTCAAAATGTAAACTCTTACGGAAAAGGATTAGAAACTAAGACTACATTTGCAGAACTTTTACAAGAAATCGAAAAGATCGAAGGATTAAAACGTATCCGTTTCATGACTCCACATCCAAAAGATTTCTCTGATGATGTAATCGAAGTGATGAAGAATTCTAAAAAGATCTGTAAGCACGTACATTTACCAGTACAGTCCGGTAGTTCAGACATCTTAAGAAAGATGAATCGCCACTACACGAAAGAGTCTTACCTTGATCTTGTAGGACGAATTAAGACAGCAATGCCAGACGTTGCATTAACAACGGATATCATCGTAGGCTTCCCTGGAGAAACAGAGGAAGACTTCTTAGATACATTAGATGTTATGAAGAAAGTTCGTTACTCCAACAGCTTTAACTTCATTTATTCCAAACGTACAGGAACTCCTGCAGCAGTTATGGAAAATCAAGTACCTGAAGATGTGATCAAAGATCGCTTCAATCGCTTACTTGATGTTGTACATGAAATTGCAACAGAAGAAAGCGCAAAACTTGCAGGTACAATTCAAGAAGTATTAGTAGAATCTGAAAATGACCATGAAGAAGGGTTTGTATCCGGTCGTTTAAGCAATAACTTATTAGTTCATTTCAAAGGATCAAAAGATTTAATTGGTTCTTTAGTAAATGTTCGTCTTGACGAAGCAAAAGGATTCTATTATATTGGAGAAATAGTTTAAGCCAACTTCTAGAGGATGGCATACCTACTGTCCTCTAGTTTATCCTATAAACATTCATAAAAATAATGGATTTCAGTAACGGTAACTGCTTGTTATAAAGATATAGGGTTAATCAAGAGCAGAAGCTGTTGGAATCTGTCGGTGAATCGGTTTTATAAATGATAGCATATCAGCAGGTCGTAAGGTATTGAGGCGGCCTGACCCTTGTCCTACATGCATAACCTAACATGTGACAAGGGGGTACATAAGTAAGATAAGGCAATAGGAAAATAAGTCATTTCCTATTGCCTTAAGTTTTAATTACCATAAATAATACAAGCAGTGCATGTTATCTTGTCGCTTCAAAACGGAATGGATAACAGGATTCACAGATTTGTGAAAGCCCTTCAATTACAGCAGCAGAATTTGGATCATCTTTATATTGAAAATACGTGTAAAAACATCCGTGAATCAAAGCAGTAAGTGTCACGTTTGTCTTAATGTTATCTATAAATTCTGGGTGGGTTTGAAAGAAAAGCTGTTTGAGTCCAGCATCTAATTTTGTAATTAACACATCAGTTCTAGAATCTGAAAAAATAATATTGAATAATTCCCCTTGGGATTGCATAATCTGTGTAAGTTCTTCAAAGCCTTGCTTTGAAAAAAGGGTATCCGGATTAGGAATCGATTGTAAGCAGTTACGGATCAATTCGTCTTCAATAGAATCGGACAGGTCATAGATGTCTTTATAATGCAAATAGAAAGTTGCCTTATTAATCATTGCGGCTTCTGATAATTCTTTGATGGTAATCTTATCAATCGGTTTTCTTGTGCGAAGTTTAATGAAAGCATTAATAATGTTGTTTTTTGTTTTTTGAACTCGTAAATCCATAGGTACTCTCCTTATAAAATAGACAATTTTATGTAATCGTTGCATATTAAACAAGTGGAAAAAATTGTATATTGTTCATTGATTGTTAACTATTATAATCGTTTATAAAGAAATAAACAATAAAGATTTGTAAAGATTGGAGAAGAAAATATGGATGTCTATAGTTTTTATACAGGGAAATGTTTTGATGCCTATGAGTATTTGGGGGCACATGTGGAAGGAAATGGCGTAACATTTCGTACGTTTGCACCGAATGCCTCTCGGGTCAGTGTGATTGGTGATTTTAGTAATTGGCAGGATATCCCGATGAATAAAGGATGTGACCAGAATTTTTATGAGTGTTATGTCGAAAATGCAAAAGAGGGAATGAAGTACAAATACCGTATCTATGACGCAAGTGGAAGATGCGTAGATCATTGTGACCCTTATGGATATGGAATGGAACTAAGGCCACGCAATGCATCCATCATTCGTAATCTGAGATCCTATACGTTTCATGATGAAAAATGGATGAAGTCTCGTTCGGATTGTAAAGACAAGCCACTTAATATATACGAGATGCACCTAGGCTCTTGGAAGGAAAATGCCAGTGATGAAAATGGTTGGTATTCATATGACAAGATTGGAAAAATCCTAATTCCTTATCTGTTGGAAAATGGATATAACTACATAGAAGTATTACCTTTGGCAGAATATCCTTCGGATGAATCCTGGGGCTATCAGGCGACCGGATTTTATAGTCCGACATCTAGATATGGAGATGCTAATGGTCTAAAGACTTTAATAGATCAATGTCATCAAAAAGGAATCGGTGTGCTGCTTGATTTCGTACCGGTACATTTTGCAGTGGATGGTTATGGACTTGCAAATTATGACGGCACAGCCCTGTATGAATATCCTCATACGAGTGTTGGTTATAATGAATGGGGAAGCAAGAACTTCGCACATTCCCGTGGTGAGGTTCGCAGTTTCTTACAGTCTTGTGCAAATTACTGGATGAGCGAATTCCATATGGATGGACTTCGTATCGATGCTATCAGCAATATTTTATACTGGCAGGGCAATCCGGATCGTGGTGTCAATGGCAATGCCGTTGAGTTTATAAAAGTCATGAATCAAGGGCTGAAAGAAAGACATCCTACCGTAATTCTTGCTGCAGAAGATTCTACAACGTTTCCGAATATTACGATGCCAGTAGAACAAGGCGGATTAGGCTTTGATTATAAATGGGATATGGGATGGATGAACGATACGCTTATGTATTTTAAAGCGCATCCATATGACCGAATGAGGGATTATCATAAGCTAACCTTCTCTATGGCATATTTTTGGAGCGAGCATTATCTGCTTCCATTGTCTCATGACGAAGTGGTACATGGAAAGGCAACGATCCTGCAGAAAATGAACGGCCAGTATGATGCCAAGTTCCCACAGGCGAGGGCATTTTATATGTATATGTATGCACATCCTGGCAAAAAGCTAAACTTTATGGGCGGAGAGCTTGGACAACTTCGTGAATGGGACGAGAAGAGAGAACAGGATTGGTGTATCTTAAAATATCCAATCCATGATGCGTTCCATCAATTTATGAAACGGTTAAACCATCTTTATCTGAAAAATCCAGCATTTTATGAAGGTGACTATACGGATACGGGATTTCAGTGGATTGACTGTCATCAGGAGGAACACTGCACGTATGCCTTTGTTAGAAGGGCGAAGGAACAGACCATCCTTGCAGTATTTAATTTTTCAGATAAGCCATATGAGGAATTCTCTATGAGCATAGAGAATATGACCAGAATACGCCTTCTGTTAGACAGTAATTGGGAACGTTATGGTGGAGATAAGAAGGTACATAGAGAGTCTTATGAGGCGATAGATGGTGTTGTGACGATTGATATGGAAGGCTTTTCAGGAAAATATTTTGTTGTTGAAACAGAGTAGACAAGAATCTACTTGACTTTACATTTTTCACTCTTTAGAATACCATATGAGGAAATACTAAGGAGAAAGTTATGAATCAAACAGAATATTTAGTGTATATCATCGAAATCATTGGTACCATTGCATTTGCATCCTCTGGAGCACTACTTGCAATGGAAAAACATATGGATATTTTTGGCGTATGTATATTAGGAGTTACGACTTCGGTTGGGGGAGGGTTAATCAGAGACCTTGTGCTTGGCAATACGCCTCCTAACGTATTTCGTAACGGTTCCTATGTAATTGTGGCGATCGTGGTATCTGTACTATTATTTGTTTTCAGATATATTCGTGTTAGAAGGGATTTCACATTGGTTGACCGTATAAAAGGGTACTATGACCTTTCCATGTTATGGATGGATGCAATCGGACTTGGAATCTTTACTGTGGTAGGTATTAACACAGCCATTCAAAAAGGATATGAAGACCATACATTTCTTTTGATTTTCGTCGGAATGGTAACTGGAATTGGCGGAGGAATGATTCGCGACATTATGGCGCAGAGAACGCCTTTTGTTCTTGTCAAGCATGTGTATGCATGTGCATCGTTGGCTGGAGCAGTTGTTTATATCTTTTTACTGAAGTTTTTACCAACTGTTTCTAGCATGGGAGTTGCGGCAACATTTGTCGTTATCATTCGTGTAGCGGCAGCCCGTTATCGATGGAATCTGCCAAAGGTGTAAGAAATGGAAAGAGAAAAGAGGAGCTTAGGCATGGAAGTAAAAGAGCAAATAAAAGGGTATACTCCTTATAAGGAACAAGAAGCAGTAGAAAAAGAGATGATTTTGTCATATATGGAAGAATCGGATACAATCTTTACCCGTGAGAATAAAATGGCCCATATGACGGCATCTTCTTGGATTGTCAATAAGGAACGCACCAAAGTGCTTATGATTTATCATAATATTTATAATTCCTGGGCGTGGACAGGCGGACATGCAGATGGAGACGAAGATCTTCTTCATGTGGCAATCAAAGAAGCTATGGAAGAGACTGGATTAAAAAGCGTGACACCTGTGTCTACAGATATCTTTTCTCTTGAAATATTAGGTGTAAATGGCCATGTAAAACGAGGAGAGTTTGTCGGAAGCCACGTGCACCTAAATATTACCTATCTGCTTGAGGCAGACGAGAAGGAAGAGCTTCGTAGCAAGCCGGATGAAAACAGCGGCGTAAAATGGGTTCCGATTGAAGAAGCAGTTTCGCTTAGCAGTGAACCATATATGCAGACGATTTATAAAAAATTAAATGAAAAATTAACCAGTTTTCGTTAAAAAACGAAAGTGGTATACTATGCTAGGTGTTTGAAAAAAAACAACAAGATGAGACTAGGAAGGATGATAAATTGGTGTTAGTAATAGGCGGAATGATCGGATTAGGAAAAACAAGTTTCGCGGAGATGTTAGGAGAACACTTTGGGACAACTGTTTACTATGAGAGTGTTGACGATAATAAAATCCTTCCATTATTTTATACGGCTAGTGATGAGGAAATTCAATCAAAGCGCTATCCTTTCTTATTACAGCTATGGTTTTTAGATACAAGATTTAAGGCAATTAAGCAGGCTTTAAGACATCAAAACAACGTATTAGACCGTAGTATATATGAAGATTGGTATTTCGCTAAGAAGAATGTTGAATTGGGAAGAATCTCTCCATTGGAAATGGAAGTGTATGAAAATCTATTAGACAACATGCTAGAGGAATTGCAAGAGTTACCAAAAAAAGCTCCTGATTTAATGATTTATCTTAAAGGAAGCTTTGAAACTGTGTTAGAACGTATTGGAAAACGTGGACGTGATTACGAATTAGACGAAAGTCTAGAAGAATACTATCGTTTTCTATGGGAAGGCTATGATGAATGGGTATTCAATCATTATAGCGCAAGCGAAGTGCTTGTCATTGATGCAGATACAACAGATATCGTTAATAACAAAGAAGATCGCGAACGTGTGATTCGTGATGTTGAAGCAAAGTTAAAAGAACTACGTGCATAAGTAAACGAAGCGTTTATAATAGATGGACACCATCTACTGTAAATGGCTTCGTTTTTTTACTTACGTGGGCAATGTGTTTGGGTAGGATGCTCGCATTTTGTCATACTAGTAATAAAGGATGTGAGAAGAATGGATAGGGTCGTAAAAAGAGGATATGTGCCAACCGATGAAGCACAGTTTGGTAAAAAGGTAATTCCGATGCTTCGTAAGGCAAAGGAAGAGGTAGCATATCTGTTAGAACGAGGCTACAAAGTCAAGCCAGTTACGACATTTGTTGGAAACCACTATATGTTATCGGAACGTCAAAGGCTTGCTCTTTCAAGAATTATCTGTTCCAAAGAGGAAAAAGCGCTTCGAAATAGGAAAGTACTTACAAGGAAAGAACTAAGTGGCTGCATCGTTCATGTGGATGGATTTAATACCATTATTACTTTGGAAGTGGCGTTGTCACAGTCGTTACTTCTTTTATGCGATGATGGCTCTGTCAGAGATCTTGCAGGCGTCAGAGGAACCTATCGTATCATTGATAAGACGGCTGTAGCAATTCGATTTATCTTGGAGGCACTTGTTATGGTTCATGTAGAGAAAATCATCTTCTATCTTGACCAGCCTGTGTCCAATTCAGGAAGGCTAAGGCAGTTAATTGAACAGCTGGCAGATGCTTATGATACAGAAGTAGAAGTACAGGTACGTTGTGATGTGGACTCTTTATTAGAGACGAAAGAATGCGTTATAAGCAGTGATGCCTTTATCCTTTCAAGATGCAAAAGCTTTTATCCTTTGACTAGGGACATTATTGAGAGCTCCATAAAAGAAGCCTGGATATTACAAATATAGAGAAAGTGAAAGAAATAATGAAGAAGACGTTATATGACTATAAAGATGCTATTTTGGCACTTCCGGATAAGAAAAGTTATACAAAGGAGGAGCTATTAATAGACTCGCTATTAGTAGAGAAAGAGGGGGCAGTTTCGATTTACTATGCGCCTCATAATGAGTATGAAAACCCTAAGGCAAAAGTATTTATCATCGGAATCACACCAGGATTTCAACAGATGAATATGGCAATCTCTACGGCAAGAAAAGGACTTGTAGAGGGAAAGGATATTGCTGCGATTCAATATGAGTGTAAAGAAGCCGCCAGATTTTCTGGCGCCATGCGTAAGAATGTGATCAGCATGCTTGATGAAATCGGGCTGCACGAAGTACTTGGAATCGCTAGCTGTACGGACCTGTTTGGAAAAGAGGATTCCTTGCTTCACACGGTGTCTTTGATTCCTTATTCGGTCTTTGTAAAAGGGGCAAATTATACAGGGCATACACCGAAACTTTTAAAGAGTGAGTTTCTAATGAGATATATCTATGAGTCTTTTATGGCAGAATATGAAATGCTTGCTAATAAAGAGGACGTACTTTTGGTCCCATTAGGCAAAGCGGTAGAAGAAGTACTGTTACAGCTAGAAGAGGAAAGCAAGATTGGAAAGAATCAGATTCTTGTCGGGTTTCCACACCCATCTGGAGCTAATGTGAACCGTATTCCTCAGTTAAATGAAAATAAGGAAGCAATGAGTGAGTTCCTTCGTCATTGGAAGGACGCTAGTTTGAAATAATAAGGAGTTTTCTATGAAGAGCAGAGAGAAAGCGTTATTTGCAGGCGGTTGTTTTTGGTGTATGGTAAAGCCATTTGATGCCTATGATGGCGTAAAAAGCGTAGTAGTCGGTTACACAGGAGGAACGACTAAGGACCCGACCTATGAACAGGTCTGTAGCGGCACGACTGGACATTATGAGGCAGTACAGATTCTTTATGAGGAGGAGAAAGTAAGTTATCTTGATCTTGTGGAAGCATTTTTTATGAGCATTGATCCGACAGACGAGGGCGGACAGTTTAAAGACCGTGGACAAAGTTACCAGACTGCGGTGTTTTACTATGATGAGAATCAGAAAGAGATAGCCCTTTCTTATAAAAATAAGTTAGCAGAAAGCGGGATGTTTCAAAAACCGATAGCCACAAAGATTCTACCAGCAAAGGAATTTTATGCGGCAGAAGAGTACCACCAAGACTACTACAAAAAGAATCCATTTCGATATCGTATGTATGAACAAGGATCTGGAAGAAAGCATTTTCTAGAAGAGACATGGAAGAACAACGCTGCGAAACGAAAACAGTTACAAGATAGTTTGACACCATTACAATATCATGTGACCCAGGAAAATGGTACGGAGCCACCGTTTGCAAATGAATACGATAAGAATTTTGAAGCGGGCATCTATGTGGATATTGTTAGCAAGAAACCGCTGTTTTCTTCCAAAGATAAATTTGATTCTGGCTGTGGATGGCCGGCGTTTTCTAAACCGATCAATTCTGGATATGTGACTGAAAAACGAGATTTGAGCCATGGCATGTTTCGAACGGAAGTAAGAAGCAAGGCAGCGGATTCCCACCTTGGCCATGTGTTTGAGGACGGACCGAAGGAGACAGGTGGGCTTCGATATTGCATCAACTCCGCGTCGCTTTTATTTATTCCGAAGGAACAGATGGAGGAGAAAGGATACGGGGAGTATCTTCCCTATGTATAGTAATTGGATACTGTGATTTAGCTTGTCGACAAGCACGGTCATACAGGGATGACCGTGCTTGTTATCGTATGGATGCATTAAAAGTAAAACACGTTAATTTGATATCGTATTTTCGGGAATTTTATGTTATTATATAATGTATGGGCATTTTACTATGAGTTAGAAAACTTTGAAAACGAATCGAGTATACTTTCGTATTTATGATAGAAAGGTGAATCTACATATGGAATATCAATTTAATATTACTGATTTTGGCGCAGTTGCAGATGGTGTGACCAATAATGCAGCAGCCATACAGGCGGCCATTGACAAAGCTACCAAAGTCGGTGGGCGTGTCATTATCCCAGCAGGACATTTCTTAAGTGGAACTATTGTATTAAAGAGCAATATTGATTTTCATTTGGACGCCGGAGCAGTCTTAATTGGAAGCTTGAATCAAGAGGATATTTTAGACTTTGCAAGCCTGTTTGAAGATGATAACAAAGATACTGGATGGGATGGTGGATGTTTTCTGTTTGCCTACCATGAAGAGAACATTACGATTTCTGGTGAAGGCTGTATCTATGGCCAGGGATATCGAGTATTCTATGATGACGATGCCGATCACGGGGCACATCAATGCCCATTAAATGTTAGAGCATTTCGTCCAAGAACTACTTTTTTAGAAGATGTAAAGAACTTAACCATCAAAGATATTACGTTTAAGGATGCGGCTTTTTGGACGCTGCATATGGCAGGCTGCCAGCATGTTATCGTAAAAGACATTCGTATCTTAAATGATGTAAGAGGTGCAAATAATGATGGAATTGATCCAGATTGCTGCAAAGATGTCCTGATTACAGGATGTATCGTTGAGACCGGAGATGACGCCATCGTTGTGAAATCGACAAAACCGATGGCTGAGAAATACGGTTCTTGTGAAAATATCGTGATCAGCAATTGTATCTTGTCTTCAAGAGACTCTGCTCTTAAGATTGGTACGGAGACCCATGGGGATATTCGCAACGTCTTACTTAGTAACTGCATTATCAAAGACTGCTCAAGAGGAATTGGAATTTGGGCAAGGGATGGCGCAACCATCGAAGATATCCATATATCCAATATTTCTGGAAGCGTATTGAAATACGCCGATGGCGATCGTACAGAAGGTCCTGCCATGTGGTGGGGCAATGGTGAGCCGATCTTTGTCAATGCCACCTATCGCAATAAGCAGACAACGAATCCAGGAAAGATTCAAAATGTCACGTTTGACCATGTGCATTTAAAAGCAGAATCTAGTATTTTCGTTGCAGGCGAAGAAAATGCAAGGATTGAAAACATTACAATTACCAATGTGGATATTACGATGTGTAAGCAAGGCACGGAAAAATCCGGGTATTTTGACGAGCAGCCTTCCATAAGACATGTCTATCCACATAGTATTCCTGCCGTGTATTTACGTTCAGTGGATAATGTTATGGTGTCAGGAAAGGTGAAGTATCTTGATCCGTACTGTGTGACAACTAATCCGCTTGTAGAGTGTGAAAATTGCAGGGAAGAAATAGTTAAACTTGTCGAAAGATAAGAAAAATAATCATTTTGAGCGAAATTCATTACATTCGAGTTTACTGTAATGACAAAATTATGGTATTATATGTCGTAATGAATTGATGACAGGAGGAAGTAGTATGGAAAGAAGAAACGCATGGGAACAATATGATGAAAAAACATTAGAAAAAGTATTTGAATTAGCAGATCGCTATAAAGGATATATTTCTACATGTAAAACAGAAAGAGAATGTGTAAGGGAAACAGCTAAGATTGCTGAAAATACAGGATATAAGAACTTAGACGACGTGATTAAGGCTGGTACGAAACTTTCTGCTGGAGATAAGGTATATGCAATTAACAAAGAAAAGAATATTGTTTTATTCTGTATCGGTAAGGAACCGATTGAAAAAGGCATGAACTTATTAGGAGCACATATCGATTCTCCTAGACTTGATATTAAACAAAATCCATTATATGAAGATTCTAATTTAGCATTATTAGATACCCACTATTATGGTGGAATTAAAAAATACCAATGGGTGGCTCATCCATTAGCAATCCATGGTGTTGTTGCATTAAAGGATGGAAGCGTTGTTGATGTTGTAATCGGTGAAAAAGAGGAAGATCCAGTAGTTGGTATCTCTGATCTTTTAATCCATTTAGCAGCAGATCAATTAGATAAAAAAGGCGCGAAAGTAGTAGAAGGCGAAGACTTAAATGTACTAGTAGGAAGCATGCCACAAAAAGATGCTGAGAAAGATAAAGTAAAAGCGAATATCCTTCGTTTATTAAATGAGACATATGGAATCGAGGAAGAAGACTTCCTTTCTGCAGAGTTAGAAGTTGTTCCAGCAGGAAAGGCAAGAGATTACGGAATCGATCGAAGCATGGTAATCGGTTATGGTCATGACGACCGTGTCTGTGCCTATACATCATTAGAAGCAATGTTAGCAGTAGAAGCTCCAACTAGAACGACAGCTTGTATCTTAGTGGATAAAGAAGAAATCGGTAGCGTTGGTGCAACAGGTATGGAATCTCGTTTCTTCGAAAATACAGTAGCGGAACTTATGGAAGCTGCTGGTGAATATAACGAATTAAGACTTAGAAGAGCTCTTGCTAATTCCAAAATGTTATCTAGCGATGTTAGTGCAGCTTATGATCCAAACTATGCTAGCGTAAATGAAAAGAAAAATACTGCATACTTCGGAAATGGTTTTGTATTTAACAAATATACTGGAGCAAGAGGTAAATCCGGAAGTAATGATGCCAATGCTGAATATATGGCTGAAATCAGAAGAATCATGGAAAAACATGATGTTACTTATCAAACAGCCGAACTTGGTAAAGTGGATCAAGGTGGCGGCGGTACAATCGCTTTTATCATGGCAAACTACAATATGCAAGTAATCGATGCGGGTATTGCGGTTCAAAACATGCATGCTCCTTGGGAAGTTGTTAGCAAGGCAGATGTTTATGAAGCAATGCGTGGCTATGTAGCATTCTTAACAGAAGCTTAATTTGTTGGGCTGTGGCCATTTTGAAAATTTCGATTGCTTTGAAGAAAAATCAATGAAGTGTTTCGAACTATAAATAGGAGGGCGTGCTTTGCACGGACCTCCTATTATGTTTTATTATGGATTTTCTTTCATTTGTTGCGAGGATTTTGTATAATTATGGATATAAAGAAATGGGAAGGGGGATGTAGTGGATGTAATTCGTTAGGCCGTCTACTACAAAAAATATGTATGAATTAGAAAGGAATAAGTTATATCAACCATGGACGCCGTGTATGGTTTTGTTTGGAATTGGAATCATGTTATCGTATCTCAATATTACAATTGAATATGTCAATTTGGGAAAGTATACGATGTTTTTAGGTAGTATTCTGATTGTGTTTAGTGGATATCAGGTAATCGCAGTGAATGCCTCGTGTTTTGGGGCATTTGTAGTAAGTGCCTCGTTTTTTTTGTTTCGGTGTCTAATGACAATAGTGGATTGCTTTATACCACAAGACTATGATATTTTACTAGGCATTATAAGTGCAGTCGTTCAGTACGCTTTGATCTTTTTATTTCTTGGAAAGTTGCGTGATGGCATGATAGAAGGGACAACAGACGACTGCAATGAAAATTACATAACATATAAAATAGCATGTATACGAGCTTTTGTCGGTATTAGCATGGTGGTAATGCTAATTGCTGCTGTAAATGGCACTGAGATAATTACGATTATCGCATGTTTAGTGCTTTGGGCAGTGAACTTGTGTATGCTTGTCTGTGTGTGGGATATAGCAAAACATCTTAGGACGCAACACATTATGGGAATGAGAGCAAGAAATGATTTGGTAAAGGTATCTGCAGTTATTGTAAGCGGGCTTTTGCTTGTATGTGCACTGCAACCAGTGATTGGATACTATAAAACCATTGAACCAATCAAGGAAACATTTCAAAAACAAGAGGGTCAAGATGGTGAAATTGTTGCTGAAATGAAAAAAGCGGGATTTCCACAAGAAATTATAGATGTGCTGACACCGGAAGAAATTTTAAATTACAAAGGAATCCAAAAAACAGTGATTTCTAAAAGCGATAAATATGAAGTGGAATCAGAAGATACCTCACTAGAGAGTGATTCCGCCGCAGAAAAAGAAAATACAAAGCTTACAGTAACGTTAGTGTATAGCTATTTTGATAAAAAGAGTGATAACAAGAATAGGGTACGTGTGCTTGCATATGGTAAATGGGATGGAAAGCCAAGTCATCAATTTACAGATCAGATGTTCTTGCTCAGTAATTACCGCGAGGAAAATAAGAATACAGACTATGGAATTTATACGGATGAGAAAGGAAACACTAGGTACTATCCGTTAACTTCTGATTCTGAGTATAGTATGAATCAAAGATATGGTAATGATGGATTAAAAGGATATGTGATTCCTAGAAAAGGAAAGGACTATCGGTTTATCGTAGCAGAGAATTTTGTAACATATTCAGAGGAAGAAGAGATAGAAGATGGATTTTTTTCACTTGTATATTATCATAGAATTAATTTTCCACGCAGCGCATCAGGCATGAAAGAAGGGTTTGAAGAACGCCGTGACGACTATGAATTGCTCCAGTTCTAATGAAAAAACGGGTATTTATGCAATTTGTGGTAAAAACACCATATAAATTTATTAATTATCACAAAAAAAACTACAATTTATCCTTTTTATGTGATATAATAATTTGATGATGAAAAAACGTTTAGAAGGATGTTTTGTATGAATGTATTAACCCGAGATGAAATAAAAAAATTGACCACGAACGAAACAACTTATTTGCGTGGAACTCGTTACTATAAGAGTCAGGCAGTAACCAATGTTCGATGGTCAAAAGCGAGTCAGCAATATTTTGCGATAGTAAAGGGAAGCAATGACTATAATGTTAGTGTAACATTAGAAGATGGAAAGGTTACAAATCATTCTTGTAACTGCCCAGGTCACGCGAAGCACAGTGGACCTTGTAAACATGTTGTCGCCTTACTTTTATTTATTGCGGACTATTATGAACAAAAAACTGCTAAAAAACCTAACAATACAGAGGATATGGCAGCTTATCGTATATTACAATATTTTGAAAAACAAGATTTTTTAACAACGTACGGAGAAGTATACGATATCGAAGTTACAGTTCGAATTCCTAGTCTTCTTCGAAATGACGAGTCCAGAGTATATATCCAATTATCTGCTGGTGCGGCACGTCAATATAAAATCCAGAATGTTCGCAAGTTCCTTTCTGACTATATGAAGAAAGAGACAATTGTTTTAGGAAAAGAATTTAAATTTATACACGGAGAAAGTACATTTACGAAGGAATCTCAGGCAATCCTTGATTTCTTCCTAGAGATTTACGAAATACAAGAAGTGTTAGGAAGTTCTATGAGCAATCTGATCTTCCAAAAGAATATGGTTGCGTTATCAAAGCACATGTTCTTTAAATTGTTAGAACAGCTGGACAGTCAGCCATTTTACATTCAAGTCTATAACAATGAGATGGAACGTGTACAATATGTAAAAGGTAATCCTGTAATCAAGCTTGGCTTGGAAACAGATGAGAATTCCATTTTGTTAGAAGATAAGGAGAATTCAAGTATCATTCCGCTTACGGATAAAGGGGAATTGATGTTAGTGGATAATGTCTTATATCGACCAAATCGCAAGTTTATCTCGAACTATCTGCCATTTTATTCGATTTTCGGAAAACAGGACAAGCCGTTAGTCTTCCATGACGAAGCAAGAGATAAGTTCCTACAGATGGTACTTCCTAAAATCTTTGAGACAATGGAATTAGATATTCCGATCGAATTACAGGATAAATACATTGTTGATGACTTAAAGGCATCCATTTATTTAGATAAGCACAAGACAAATGTCCGTGCAACTGTGAAATTCCAATATGGCGATTATGAAATCAATCCGCTTGACTATGTGGCAAAAGACGGTTTGATTATTGTACGTCAGCCAGACAAGGAAAGTGCGATTACTTCGTTATTAGAGGATATGCATTTTGTACCAAGTTGTAACTATTATGCACTTCGTGACGAACGTTATATCTTTGAATTCTTAACAATCGGAGTAACAGAACTTGCAGAAACTTGTGAACTTTACTACTCAGATGATTTTAAGAACTTTACGCTTCGTAACCCAGGAAAGCTTACGACAGCACTAAAAGTAAATAATGAAATTAACATGCTTGAGATGGAGTTTTCCTATGATGAGATTCCTAAAGAGGAACTCAGGGCATTATTCCATTCTCTTCAGCTTAAGAAAAAGTATCATCGTTTAAAAAATGGTGCATTTATCTCCCTTGAAGATGAAAACTTTGCATCCATCAATGATATCTTTGATAAATTAGACGTAGATGAGGAAAACATCAGTGAAACAGGATTGATGTTACCGAAAAACTCTGCAGTATATGTAAACAATATCATGGAAGAATCGAAAGATTTCTTCATTGAGAAAAATGAAGATTTTGTAGAGCTTGTAAATGGTATTGTTGAACCAAGTACGACAAACTTCACGTTGCCAGAGGGAATCGAAGTAGAGCTTCGTCCTTATCAGGTAACTGGTTACAAATGGTTAAAGACATTGGCGAAGAACGGCCTTGGCGGTATTCTTGCCGATGATATGGGTCTTGGTAAGACGCTTCAGACAATCGTATACATTACAAGCTGTATCGAAGAAATGGAAGCTGGAAAACTTGAGAAGATGCCATTTTTAATTATCTGCCCTACGTCTTTAGTGTATAACTGGCAGGACGAGTTCCATAATTTTGCGCCACATATTAAAACAGTAGTAGTAAGTGGTACGCCGGAACTTCGTAAAGAACTAATTGAATCTCATGCAGAAAATGATGTAATCATTACGTCTTATCCATTGATTCGTCGTGATATTGAACACTATGAGCCTGTAAAAATCCATACAATGTTTATTGATGAGGCGCAGTTCATTAAGAATGCAAACTCTATCAGTGCCAAGGTGGTAAAACAGGTGCGTGCGAAATATCGTTTTGCGTTAACTGGTACGCCAATCGAAAATAGCTTATCCGAGTTATGGTCTATTTTTGATTTTATCATGCCATACTATTTATTCAGTCATGCAAAATTTGCAGAGCGTTATGAAAAGCCAATTATTCGTGAAAACAATAAGGAAGTTTTAGAAGATTTAAGCCGTCATATTCAGCCATTTATTTTACGAAGAATGAAGAAAGACGTATTAGAGGAACTTCCAGAAAAGATCGAAAGCAAGTATTTGACAGATATGACAGAAGAGCAGCGTAATATCTATCTTTCCTACATGGAAAGCATCCGTAATGATATTACGAAAGAAATCAATGAAAACGGCGTTGCTAAGAGTCAGATGAAGATTCTTGCAGCCCTTACAAGACTTCGTCAGATTTGCTGTCATCCATCCACATTTATTGATAACTATAATGGTGGTTCTGGTAAGTTAGACTTGCTTATGGACTTGCTTCCAGATATCATTTTAAATGGTCACCGTATCCTTATCTTCTCTCAGTTCACATCTATGTTAGGACTTATTGAGGAAGAACTTAAGAAGGCAGGAATCAGCTATTTCTATCTAGAAGGATCTACTGCAATGGAAGACAGACAGGAATATGTAAGACGATTCAATGAAGGGGAAGGAAGCGTATTCTTAATCTCCTTAAAAGCTGGTGGTACTGGACTTAACCTTACAGGTGCAGACACAGTAATCCACTTCGATCCATGGTGGAATCCAGCAGTAGAAGAACAAGCAACAGACCGTGCTTACCGTATCGGACAGAAGAACAAGGTTCATGTGATCAAGCTTCTTACAAAAGGCTCGATCGAAGAAAAGATTTACAAGCTACAACAACGTAAGAAAGCATTATCCGAAGCAGTTATTCAGTCCAAAGAAGTATTTATCAATAAACTTACTCGTGAAGAAATTGAAGATCTGTTTAGAGAATAATATATAAAAAAGAGCGTCGCTTCATAGCATTTGATTGGCTATGAAGTGACGCTCTTTATGATTTACGCGAACAACGGGCTTGCATGTCCATCATTTAGATTCCGTACATTGTTTTACATAGGCGTTTTCCAGCAAGGGTTTTAAAGATTCGATCGTAAGCAGTTATAATCTGAGTTTTACTTAAGCCGTCCTCATAAAAATTAACTAGACTGTCGGCTTCGATAAGAATCTGATAATCAAGGCCGTTGATATCTGTATATGTATGGTGATGTCCCACAAGATAGCAGACACGCTTGATGATGTGCTCTGGATAGCCGAGCATCTGTAACGCTTCTTTTGCAAGAGGTGGTCCTTCCAATTCTTGATTCTTTCCGTTGCTATTGCCGTATTTTTCTTCGGAAGGCTTGATACCGATATCATGGATCAGAGCGGCAGTTTCTAAAATAACCTGATTTTCCACGGAAAGATGCTCTTGGTGACCGATTATTTGGGCAAAACTATGTACTTTAAGTAAATGCTGAATACGTTTTGGATCATTTTCGTAGTAATTAATCATGTAATAAAGCAAATTATCTGTAGTAGTCATTTTAAATTCTCCTATCTTCCCTTCGGGTGACTGTGCTTGCAAAATTCTTCGTGTAAAATGTAAAAAAATAGGATAGAAATAAAAATTTCCTATCCTTTCTGTTTATTATATTACCATAAACTGGCTATTTTTTCAAGTCTTGTAAGGGTACTATAACTAGAGTACAATTTCGAATTAGCAAGAGAAGGGGTGTTTTTATGAAAAAGGAGTTATTAGAGGCATTATTTAACAATCAAGGCACGCAGATTGAAAAGGTGATTGCATGCAATTCTTACACAAAGAAATTCGGAGTAACCCTGTCTAATGAGCAGGCACTCGAGCTGGTAAACGAAAGAAAAAGCAGTCTACAACACGAGCGAAGAATCGAGTTTGGTGAGGGGATTCTTGAAAAATTAATCTTTTCCTTTTGCGATTCGCCCTATATTTATCAAGATAATTACAAAGATACGATTGCAAGCCTTCAAGAAATCTTTTATCTATATAAAAATGAATCCCTCGATGAAGTAACGGATGATGAACTTATTGACTATATGAGAAACGAGTTTGATGGAGACTGTCAAGGATCGTTAGAGTATTTGGAAGACACCAGCTTAGAGAAGTTTGCAAGAGAGGTGCGCTTCGGTACAAGAAAATTTATAGGACGGTATGAAGACGATGAGTAATGAATATGTAATAGAGGATTTAGTGCCCATTGTATCGCATTTAGCTGAACTTTATACAAGCAAAGAAAGCTCTTCCATTACGTATGAGTGTGCAAACCAGTTGATGGAAGCAGTGCTTTACTGTATCGAGGCATATGAGGCTAAGGAGAGTCATGCACTTGTCAGTAACGAAGAGAAAACAAAAGTACTAGAAGCAAAGCTTGCCTATGAAATTGGGTATGACCTTGTATGCGAGGAAGTAAGAGCAGCCAATCAGCTGTTTGTATCCATCCGACAGCAATTTGATTCCTATCAAAGCAAATGCCTAGAAGAGACAATTCTTAAGGGGATGCCCGAGTTCTTCATGCGTTATGATGTAAGGTTTGCTCCTATGGATCATTTGTTAACTCTTGACTATCCACTTCTGATCGCACTGGAAGATACGTGCGGAATCCATCGAATCTATCGATATTTGGAATGTGTGCAGTTAGAGCAGGAGTTTTTAAGCGCTTTTGATCGAGAAACGATTCTGTCTATCTTAGCTTCTTATGATAACGAGTATGAGGAAGGTTTTGAAAATATCGTAAAGATTGTCTATCGGACCATACTTGCTAGCATCATCGTTGAGAAGAATCCAATGGAAATTGGTTTTACTGAGCATGAATATAAAATGATAACAGCATTTTTAAGAGGAAAAGAAAAAGAGAAGATAGAAGATGAACTTGGATTTTATCTGAAAATTTTGATAAAACAATACTATGCAGAAAACATGAAGTTGTATGAGTATGTAAAAGAAGATATATCGGATTTTGTTGTGGAACTGCTTAATGCAGCACAATATGATTCATTATATGCTTTATTGCCTAAAAGATAGAGAATGGAGGATTGTGCAATACTACAGTTGCACATCCTCCATTTTACTTTATAGATATTGATAAAATAATCCCTCCTCTACACAATAGAAGTATAGGATGCCTCTACCCATCTTTGGGAATCTTTTTTGAAGTGCCCATTCAGGATAGTGTTTTGTAAGAAGCACCTGTTCACCGGTTACATATGCGGTAAAGGAGATATAATGCTCCTTAGTCATTTCGTGTTCACTTGAAACGTAAAATTGTCCATCGATTTCTTCCACAGACAATTGGTGGTCACCTTCTGATTTCTTTGGAGTTAATGCCTCTAATTTTCGTCCACAGCAGGAGACAGAAGCAGGAGCACTGCTAGTAATAATGTTACCGCATTCAGGGCATACATAGAACTTTATCTTTTTCATATTGCCACCACTTTCTTCGTTTGCTTGCAAAGAGCCTAAAAGAAGTTGCTCCATATCAAGATGGAACAGCTCGGATAACTTTGGAAGCAAGGAAATATCAGGACAGCCTTGGCCACGCTCCCATTTGCTGATTGTCTTGTCACTTACGGATAGCTGGTCTGCAAGTTCCTTTTGTGTTAAATTCGTTTCTTTTCTCATTTTATAGATTAAGGATCCAATCTTTTCACAATCCATTTTCTCACCTCCAAGAACTATTATATTGTGTGTAGGGGAAAGTGACAATAAACGCATCGTAGAGTTTTGCGAGGAAAAAGCTAATCATGAAATAAGCCCATAGGAGAGACATTGTCATTACCTATGGGCTTAAGGTTTATTCTTCGATATATTCGTTGTAGTATTCTTCTAAGACTTCGTCTGTGAAGAGGTCGTTATCGATATCAAAAGCATCATAAAGCTGACCTTTCATATACTCGATCTTTTTTAAATAAATGACTTCAGGAGCGGCAGTTTCGTCATCCAATTTGGCAAGCACTTCTTTGGTCATATTTTCTTTGAGCCATTTCTTGATTTCATCTGTATTTTCTTCTTCGGAATCGATTTCCTTATAGATGCGTTTGGAGTCAATAAAGGATTTGACTGCTACAAATAAGAAGAAGACAGAAACAAAAGTCATAATTGTATATTGGAAATAGTTATTTAAAAATGTAATGATTTCAGCAACGTTAAGTGCTGTAAATACTAAACCGCCAATGCCGAATACTAAAAAAATCCAGAACGTGGAACGAAGATCGTTATAACGGTCTTTCTTTTTCACGTATGTAGTTGTGGATTCTGGCATGACTTGTTTAATAGGAACATCTCTATCTAAAGGAAGATCATCGCTTTCTATAGTATTTTCTGTTTCAGCAGGAGCCTCTTCCTCATTTTCAAGTTCTGCTTCTTTAAAAGCAGTAAATAATTTCTTTGCTTCGTTGACATTTTCTTTGGCAACTGTAACGATAAAAACATCTGTTTGAGGATCAAAGGAAATGTCAGCAGTTTCAATCTTTGAATACGCTAAAAATTCTACAAATTTATTTGCACTCTTCTTTTCTTCGAAAGTAGCAATTGTTTCAAGTGTATCTACTGGTTCTTTGTCAACCAACTCACTGCCACATTCTGTACATACTGTAATTCCATCGCGGTACTCCGTTTTACATTTTGGACACCAGGCCATAGTAATTACCTCCTTTTATTTTCAAGTCCGTATGTGATTATTATTAGCTAGATAACCACAATTCAAGGTCTATCGTATCACAACGCTTGGTAAATTACAAGCAGACAGGAGTCAGAAAATGGTACAAAACGTACCTAAGGGAAAATGGAATATTTGAAAGAGGGACAGGATATATATGGAGTAAGAGATGTGCGAAGTAAAGGAGAACGGCATGGTTCGAGAAGATAACGATGATTTTGAAAGAGAAGATCAGGAAGAAGAGTATATGACTCGTGCAGAGTGGGTCAAATATGCAAGGATAGAATGCGAAAAACAGCTTCCCGTATTTAAAGAGGAACTAGAAGAAGAGAGTAATGAGGAAATAGAGGAAGAGGACATTCATGCTGTGTATGTTCCCCTTAGTGAGGAAGATGAAGACGAACAAGAAGAAACAATCGAACGAATTACGAGAGAGGTACAAGCCGAGGAGGATATGGAGGAAGAAGAGGACGAAGAAGAAGGATATAAGAATCCGATTCTTCATGCCATGCAATTTGATGATGTGATACCATTACAAGGACTTGAGAAAATCAAATGGTCCTATGTAAGAAAGCTTGGAGTAAGAGCAGCTGCAGCTGCCGTAATTGCGTTATTTGCTATATCGATTGATATATTTGGGATTCGATCAGAATATATCAGCGGTGACAAGATTCAAGAGGCTATTGCAAAAAATGATATGATAGAAAATGTAGAACAAGCGGTTTCTGAGTTTGTAAAAGATTCCGTTCTTCCGGTATTTCAAAAATAAGAGCAAGTAATGCTTAAAATGGTAAATTATTACTGGCTTTTTATCCCCATTCCATGTAGAATACAAGTGTAGACAGCGATTAGTAATGGGATGGTGAAGTAGATGGATTCTCGTAATGAGCGTGACCGTAGTTATGAGAGAAGAAAGGCTGCATACAAACAGCAGTATAGGAAGAAAAAGCGCAGGAGACGAATTCTTCATAATGCAATTGTAATTGCAATTCGCCTGTTTGCTGCGTTGATAGTACTCGTCATTGCAATCAAAGTAGCGGATTCGCTGTTTCCATCTGTCAAAGCAACATTACAAAGGCAGGAAGAAAAGAAAGCATCTGTAAAAAAGAATACAGACGAGAAGAAAAAAGCAACGAAAGAACCAACTAAAAACGAGCAAACGATAGATCCGCTCATAATCGTTAGCAGTGAAAACAAACGAACGGATCGTTGCAAGCCACAATTAGTTGAAGTATATGCAACCATATTTGTGGACAAGAGTGTTTCGGAGCCGTTACAAGCTATGGTAGAGGCAGCAAAACAAGAAGGTATCAACCTTTATGTGGCTTCTGGATATCATACGAAGGATCGACAGACTACCCTTTATGAGGCAAAAGTGAAAGAGTACATAGAGTCTGGAACATCTGAGGATGAGGCCAAGGAGAAGGCAAAACAAGAGGTTGGTGCACCGGATGAAAGTGAACATCAAACCGGACTAGCAGTGGATATCACGGTAGAAGAGGATCCTGTCCTCGACAAGTCATTTGCTGATACTGCTGCATCTGATTGGTTAGTAAACCACGCCAAAGACTATGGGTTTATTTTACGCTATCCAGAGGGAAAAGAGGATACGACCAAGATGTCTTATGATCCAAATCACTACCGTTATGTAGGAAAAGAAGCGGCAAAAGAAATTATGAATAAAAACATAACATTAGAAGAGTATGTCAAATAATGAAAAAGAGGCAGGACCGTCAGTGAAAAGATGGTTCTGCCTCTTTTAAAAAATGGGAATAATAACCAAGTTGGCTCTTTGAAGAAATGGGATTATGTGGTAAACTATTTTTATATAATTGCATGGGCAAGGAGTGATGACGTGAAACACACCTATTTTTATGCAACATTAGACTGGAGAGCGAGAGGGACTTACTATAATCCAGATGGAAGCGAGGATCCGTTATATGGGCAAGTTTCTATTCGAAAAATGAGTGAGGAGTGGTCGCTAACCGGTTTTTTAGAAGTACGTAAAAAGAATCCGGTCCGGTATACCAATGACTATAAGATCTATCCTTCCACTGACAAGACAACATTATCTTGGACTTCCTATAATCCGACATTTGGAACGCTGAATGGGACGTATGAAATTGTCGGAGAAAGCATTATTTCTTTATACCAGTC
This sequence comes from uncultured bacterium, assembly GCA_905214875.1. GTDB lineage: Bacteria > Bacillota > Clostridia > Lachnospirales > Lachnospiraceae > KM106-2. The sequence continues at coordinate 55,317 of CAJMNR010000010.1, forward strand.
GGAAGATGGAGTCTATTCGGGGACAGAGGTCTTGACATGGAAGGATGATTTTACGTATTACAATGTGGGCGTTGCCTTTTGCAATGGAAAAAAGATGTCTTCCTGGACAGCTACGTTAAAAGGGAGAAAGACCAAAAAGTAAGCGTAAGAAGGAAGAGGAGAAGTAACTAGAGGAGGAGTAGTATGGGGAAACTATTATTTCAAGGACATGGAAGCATTCGCATGATCACAGAGGACGGAATCGTCATTTATATTGATCCGAGTACCGGAAAGGGGTATGAGGAACCGGCAGATCTTATTTTGGTAACGCACCAGCATTCTGATCATAACCAAATTAGGCTTCCAAAGAAGAAACAAGATTGTGTCATTATTCAAAATTATGAGGCACTGAAGAATGGAGTTTACCATCATTTTGATGTGAAAGGAATCAGCATTCAGTCGGTAGCAGCGGAAAATAAAAATCACAATCGTTCCGAATGCGTAGGCTATATGGTAAAGGTCGAAGGAAAACTATTCTATTTTGCTGGTGATACTTCGTATGTGCCTGAGATGGAAGGGTATGCTGAATTAGGAATCGATTATGCGTTCCTACCAGTAGACGGCATCTTTAATATGGGGGTCGAAGAAGCTAGTAGATGTGCAAGGGTGATTAAGGCAAAGCATACGACACCAATCCATCAAAAGCCATTTGCCTTATTTGAACCTCAAGTGGCAGAGCAATTGGAGGCCGAAGGACGTTTGATCATTGAGGCAGGAGAAGAAATAACGTTTTAATCAAGGAGGAACGATATGGATAAACTATCAAATGAGTTAAGAAGTGTTTTATTGAAAGAAGGGGCGGATTTAGTAGGTTTTTGCGACCTTTCAACCATTGTGGAAGGAGAACTTAATCAAGGTGTCTCTGTTGCATTGGCTTTAACCCCTGAGTTAATTGAATCCATAGAAAATGGACCTAATATGGACTATTATGATACCTATTATAGTTATAATGCAACGTTAGATAAGATTGTCCTTGCAGGGGAGCAGTTCTTAAAAGAACGTGGCTATAAGGCGTTTGCACAGACGACGAAAGTCGTAGAGGAATTTGGAAACTTTCGCACCAAGCTACCGCATAAGACAGTTGCAACAAATGCAGGCCTAGGCTGGATTGGAAAGAGTGCTCTTCTTGCCACAAAAGAATTTGGTCCTGCTGTTCGTTTATCCTCCCTGCTTACCAATGCACCTTTAGAGACGGCTACGCCGATTACAGAGTCTTTATGTGGAAATTGCATGGTTTGTCATGATGCTTGTCCGGGAAAAGCGATTTCCGGAAAGCTATGGAATAGCAAGCTAGATCGTGATGAATTCTTTGATCCGATTGCGTGTCGCAAGAAAGCAAGAGAACTTGCAGCGGAAAAGATTCGAAAAGAGATTACTCTTTGTGGGAAATGTTTTGTAGTCTGCCCATATACAAGGGCTTACATAAAAAGAGAAAAGGAAGCCATGGTTTCCTGTGAATAAGAAAGGAAGAAGAGAATGAAAGAGTTTGATTCAGAGTACTGTAGCGTAAAGTATTTAGAAGAGGAAAGTGCAGTGTTGCTAACTTGGAAGAAGTTTTCGTGTGGAGATAACTATAGGTTACCTACGACATTTGCACTTGATCTTTTTGCAGAGCAACAGGCGAAGTATTATATTGTCGATGCAAGACATGGATTCGAGGATGAGAAGGAAGATGCTTTGTGGGTGAAGGAAACCCTTCTTCCCAAGATGGCTAAGACTTCTCTTAAGACGGTCGTGTTTGTTATGGAGAATGCAAATGAGATCAAAGAAGAGATGGACATGTGGACGTTGGAATTTGGGAAGTATTTTACGGTAAAGAAAGCATGTACTGTAAAAGAAGCGTTAAAGCTTATTAAGGGATAGGAGAGGGAGAAAACATGGCAAATAAAGTGGTAATCCTTCCTGTATATAAGCAAATAAAAGAGTACATAAATGAGGTAAGAAAAGGGGAAAAAGAAGCCGATATCTTATGGGATGAGATTATGGTTTCTCCTTATTGGGATAAGCTATGTGAATATGCCCCTATGGATTTGTCTATGCGAAAGCCAGAAGCGATTACGGATCTTTCGGTATTAGAAGAGCAATATAAGCGACTTTGTTTGCTTGATATTGAAAAGCTAACAGAGAAGTTTAATCAGGTTACAAAATTACTGCCTAATTATGATGATGACCCTATTACGGTTGCCATTTATCCGTTCTCAGATAGTAAAAAAGAAGTTAGGGAGAAGCAGAATGGGGTAATAGGAACTTCATTATTCGGGAATCTGTATATTTCAGTTAATCCACTGGATACTGAGTATGAAAAATGGATTCCTTATGTATTTGCCCATGAATATCATCATACTGTGTGGGGAAACTTTTGGTATTGCCTGCATGGCAAAGAATTGAAAGGAACGTTTATCGATTCTCTTGTGATTGATGGACTGGCGGATACATTTGCCATGTCGCTATATCCAGAATGCAAGCCATTGTGGATCTTTTCGCTTGAAGAAGATGAACTGTTGTCCTTATGGTATGATACATATCGTGGCTTAGTAAACAAGCAAGAGGTCGACTATGCTACATATATGTTTGGCTCCAAAGAAGAACATATTCCTTGGTGTGCTGGTTATGCAATCGGATATGCCATTGTACAGCACTATTTAAAACAAGGAAAACAATATAGTAACTGCGAGCTAATCGAGACAAACCCTGTGAAATTTTTAGAATAAATGTCCTGAGGAAGTATAAAAATGTCTATCGAAACACATACTGTTCGGTAGGCATTTTTTTAGCTTTAGTAGTATAGTAGGTGGCTGTTATAGTGAATAGGGTTGGTAATATGAGCAGTACAAATGCCAAGATGAAAAATGTCAAAAAATGAAATTCCCTATCACTTCATATAGACGGAGCATGTAATTTATGCTAAAATACATGAGATATTATACAAAAACAAGAAGAAAGAGGTTTCTATGAGAAAATTAGCTCTCTCCGATGAGATATTATTAACAGTAGAAAAACCGGCTAGATATATCGGTAATGAAGTTAATATGGTTGTAAAAGACCTTAATAAAATAGACATACGTTTCTGTATGTGTTTCCCAGATGTATATGAGATTGGTATGTCACACCAGGGAATTCAGATCCTTTATGATATGTTCAACCGTAGAGAAGATACGTATTGCGAACGTGTTTACTCTCCATGGACAGATTTAGATAAAATAATGAGAGAACAAAACATTCCGTTATTTGCGTTAGAATCTCAAGATCCAGTCAAGGACTTTGACTTTTTAGGAATTACCCTTCAGTACGAAATGTGCTATACAAACATTTTGCAAGTACTTGATTTAGCAAAAATTCCGTTAAATGCAAAGGATAGAACAGAAGAACACCCAATCGTTATTGGTGGTGGTCCTTGTACGTACAACCCAGAACCAATTACAGATTATTTTGATATCTTCTATATTGGTGAAGGTGAAACTGTTTATGATGAGTTATTAGATGCGTATAAAGAGCATAAGAAGAATAAGACAACAAGATACGAGTTCTTAGAACGTGCTGCTCAAATCGAAGGCTTATATGTACCAATGTTTTATGATGTAACATACAACGAAGATGGTACGATTGCATCCTTTACAAGAAATAACGAACATGCACCAGAAAAGGTGAAAAAACAGGTGGAAATGGGACTAAGCGAAACTGTTTACCCAGAAGCGCCAGTTGTTCCTTATATCAAAGTAACACAAGACCGTGTTGTTCTTGAAATCCAACGTGGATGTATCCGTGGATGCCGTTTCTGTCAGGCAGGTATGATTTACCGCCCAATCAGAGAGCGTAAGCTTGAGTTCTTAAAAGACCGTGCACGAAAAATGATTGCAAACACAGGACATGAAGAAATTTCATTAAGTTCCTTAAGTTCTTCCGATTACTCAGGATTACAGGAATTAGTATACTGGTTAATCGATGAATTCGGTTCAAAAGGAATTAATATTAGCTTACCTTCCTTACGTATTGATGCGTTTGCACTTGACGTAATGAGCAAAGTACAAGATGTTAAGAAATCTTCCTTAACATTTGCACCAGAAGCTGGTTCTCAAAGAATGCGTGACGTAATCAATAAAGGTCTTACAGAAGAAATCATCTTAAAAGGTGCTCATGATGCATTCCTTGGCGGATGGAATCGTGTAAAATTATACTTCATGCTTGGCCTTCCAACAGAAACAGAAGAAGATATCGAAGCAATTGCAGTACTTTCTGACTTAATTGCAAGAGAATACTATGCAACAATTCCAAAAGAACAAAGAAAAGGACGTGTACAGATTACATCTTCCACATCTTTCTTCGTTCCAAAGCCATTTACTCCATTCCAATGGTCACGTATGTCCACTCAACAGGAATTCAGAGACAAGGCTCGTTTCTTAAATGGAAAAATGAAAGAACAGCTTAACCATAAGAGTATCAAATACAACTGGCATGAAGCTGACCTTTCTGAATTAGAAGGTGTATTTGCAAGAGGTGACCGTAAGCTTAATAAAGTATTACTTGATGCTTATAACAAAGGTTGTATCTTTGACTCTTGGTCTGAACATTTTGACATGAAAAAATGGGAAGAAGTATTCGAAGAAAATAACGTTGATGTTGGATTCTACAACTATAGAGAACGTTCTTATGATGAAATCTTACCATGGGATTTCATTGATGTCGGCGTGACAAAGAAATTCTTAATGAATGAGTACGAAACAGCAAAGAACGCTACAGTTACTCCAAACTGTCGCCAAAAATGTTCTGCTTGTGGTGCTATGAAGTTTGGCGGAGGTGTATGCTATGAAAGCAAGGCTTAAATTTAACAAATATGGTGCGATGAAATTTATCGGCCACTTAGATATTATGAGATATTTCCAAAAGGCATTCCGCCGTGCGGGAATCGATATTGCATATTCTCAAGGATATAATCCTCACCAATTAACAAGTTTCGCTTCTCCTCTAGGAGTTGGCCTTACTAGTGATGGCGAATATATGGATATGCAATTAAATTCTGATATTACAGAAGAAGAATTCTTAAGTAAAATCAACGAAACAATGGCACATGGAATCAGTGTAATCAGCTTTAAACCATTAAAAGATGACTGTATCAAGTCTATGGCGGCAGTTGCGGCAGCAGACTATATGGTTTCCTTAAAAGATGGTTACGAAGTAATTGAGAATTTCCAAGAAAAATTCAATTTATTCATTGCACAAAGTGAAATCGTTGTAACGAAAAAGACGAAGAAGAGTGAAGTGGTAATGGACATCAAGCCAGCAATTTACCACTATGCCCTTTCAGAACAAGAATTTGCAAGCAGAACGAATCAAGAATATGATCTTTCTTTTGCAGATACGTACAATAATGACAATGTCGTATTTATGCAGTTAAGCGCAGGTAGTGTTCAGAATTTAAAACCTGAACTTGTTATGGAAGCGTTCTATAACTTCATCGGTGCTGAAATGAAACCATTCTGTTTCCAAATCCACAGAATGGACATGTATGCAAATGATGTGACAAAAGAAGAGGCAGAACAAGGTGTTAAAAATCTTGTTTCCTTAGACAAATTTGAAATTGCATAAGTAGACAAGTTGAAAAACAGATAGCTGATATAGCTATCTGTTTTTTGTGCAATGAAATCATAAATCTGAAAATGCAAAAATAAATAGAATTATAGTGAAAAAATAACATGCAAGTGATAGAATAAAGAAAATGAGAGGAGGAAGCTATCACCGAAGTAGAGTTCCTAAACAAGAAGAATGAGATTTTACATAAAGAAGAATCTGTAGAAGAAAAAACGAAATAGAAGGCCAATGGATCTGCGATAACTACGGCGTAACTATACTGCGACAAAATGCTGTAAGTATTGTGGCAAGGTCCAGGGCTTTTAAATAATAAGAGGTGACAACGTGGAAATTACTTATAGAAAGTTAAGAATCGAAGAAGCACAAGACTTCTGGAATATGATGAATCAGCTTGATCATGAGACATCCTATATGTTGTATGAACCAGGAGAGCGAGAGGAAAAAGCAAAAAGTCTTGATGGAATAAAGGCAATGATTACTGCTGCAAGTGAAGAGAAAGACTTCTTGCTCATTGCGGAATGTGAAAATGAAATTGCTGGATATCTGTCTGCTGAGAGAGGAAACTTAAATAGAATCCGTCATACGGCATATATCGTGACGGGAATCAGAAAAGAGTTTCGTGGACAAGGAATTGGAACAAAACTTTTTGATGCGTTAGATAGCTGGGCAAAGGAAAAAGGTATCACAAGGCTTGAATTAACGGTAATGTGCCCAAATACCGTTGCCAAGCATTTATATGAGAAAAATGGATTTGTCGTAGAAGGAATCAAGAAGAATTCTATTTTTAGTGAAGGCAAGTATATTGATGAGTACTATATGGCAAAAATGCTGTAATTATAGTAAATAAACAATAAGAAAGAGGCGATTTTCATGACGAGAGAAGAAGCATATGCACTTCTTACAGAATACAACAAAGAAGCATTTCATTTAGAGCATGCCGAAATCGTTGAGAATACCATGCGATATTTTGCAAGAGAATTAGGATATGGAGACGAGGAAGAGTTTTGGGGGATTGTAGGGTTATTGCATGACCTTGATTTTGAGCAATATCCCGAAGAACATTGCATCAAGTCTCAGGAGATTATGAGAGAGCGTGGAGTGGATGAACGAATCATTCATGCAACAGCAAGCCATGGTTATGCGATTACGGTAGATATAAAACCGGAGCATGAGATGGAAAAAGTGTTGTATGCAGTAGATGAATTGACAGGCCTAATCGGAGCAGTCGTATTAATGAGACCATCCAAAAGCGTGCAAGATCTAGAGTTAAAATCCGTAAAGAAAAAATATAAGAGCAAAGGATTTGCTGCTGGCTGTTCAAGAGAGGTCATCGAGCGCGGAGCAGAAATGCTTGGATGGACACTTGAAGAACTGATAAGTAAAACGATTGAAGCACTAAAGACATTTCGACCATAAAAAGGGAGGAAGTAACATGACGATACGTAAAATGCTAATCAGTGATTACGAGGATGTTTACGCATTATGGATGTCATGTGCTGGCATGGGATTAAATAATTTAGATGATTCGAGAGAAGGAATCGACAAATTCTTAAAACGTAACCCAGACACATGTTTTGTTGCAGTAGATAATAAAAAGGTTGTCGGTGTGATTATGACTGGAAATGATGGCCGTAGAGGGTATGTATACCACACGTCAGTACATCCGGACTTTAGAAAACAAGGGATTGCCACGAAATTAGTGGAACGTGCCATGAATGCCTTAGAAGAGTTAGGCGTTAACAAGGTAGCACTTGTAGTCTTTGAACGAAATGAAACTGGGAATGCATTTTGGGAAAAGGCCGGCTTTACGGTAAGAGAAGATTTGGTTTATCGTAATAAGACAATAAGAGCAATGGAAAGAATTGATACATAAAAGCGTATGCATATTAAAAGGTGTGGCAGAATCACTAGTAAAATAAGTGGTTCTGCTACACCTTTTTATGATAAATTATTCGGTCTCAATATATTCTCCAGTCAAACTGCTTGTTTCCTCGGAGGTATAGTAGTTGCTCTCATTAAGGGTTAATTCGCCTTGCTCGCCGATGTAATGATCCATTCTCCAGTTCTTTTCGTTCTCTTGATAGGTATAGGTTGTCCGTTCCTTAATCTCTGGCTCATCGTTATTAATCCAATAGCTGTCATACGTCATTTTTTGCTTTCCAATGGTGGAGCAGAGGATACGATGGTCGTCATAATCAAAAGCTGGCGATATCAAGTTAGCATAGGAAGCATGATAGTTGAACTTATTCTTTAAAGAATCATAGATAAATGCATGATAGGAATAATCGCCGTTATTCTTAGTCTTTTTTATTGCAACATCCGTATAGCCATCGAAATTCATATCGAAATGGGTAACCTCAGATTCTTTCGTATTCTTAAGTCCTAATTTGGATAACGGAAAGCTGCTGATTGTCTTAGAGGAGTTACGCTCTTTTATATAGAGCACACCATTTTCAATCTTTGTGATCAGAGAATTGGAACTTTTGGAAGAACCTTCATCTAGAGAGTAGACCTCTTTATATTTTGTTTCATTTCCTTCGAAGATTAACATTTCATAAATTGTCTTATTATAGGAAATAGCATAGCGATAGAGTTCGTTGAATCCATTTTTGGAATTGGTTCCGAAGCCGATGACGTAACAGTTTCCGTCGTCATGAAGTTCGTAACCTTGAAACTGATAGGCAATACGTTGTCCTTTTTTTAGTGTTACAGAGGCCGCGGGATTGACCTTGTCAATCAGTAATTCAAGGGCAGAATCCACTGTAATGTTTAGGCCGTTGTCCTGAAGTTTGTATCGTTCAATCAGAAAATCATAGCCAGACGAGTCAGCAAACGCATCTTGGAGCGGAATCTCTTTTTTGCTTTCGTATACTGTTGGCGAAAGTGTCTGTACCGCCTGTTTATCTTTAGAAGAGTTGGAACAGCCAGCTAAAAGGCAAATGCCGACAATTAAGAATGCATATGTTTTTTTCATTTGATTCTCCTCTTTCTAAAAAACGCACTGTATAATAATAAGTATATTATTTAAACTTTCTTTTTAGACTAAAAATGATAAATTTATCGCCAAAAACTTCTTAAAATGTGGCTTTTCGTTTACAAGTTTGTGCCGCAATGCTATAATACATATGCCCAAACTGTGGGTTGGAGGACAAAATATGAGCAATCAGCTAGTAATATGTAAACGACAAAATCAGATTTTATCTTGTTTGTTAGAAGAAAAACAGTTAGTACAAATCAACGCTACCGATGTAGACGCGGATAGCTTGTTAGGAAATATATATATTGGAAAAGTTAAAAATATCGTTAAGAACATCAATGCGGCATTTGTTGAAATTGCAGGCGGCCAAATGTGTTATCTTTCTTTAGAAGATAATAAGAAGCCGATCTTCGTAAATAAAAAGAATACCGACAAAATAGTAATCGGTGACGAAATTATTGTTCAGGTTGAAAAAGAAGGAATTAAGACGAAAGCGCCAGTCATCACAAGCAATCTGAATCTGGCGGGGAAATATGTCGTATTAACGTATGGAAAAAGCAAACATGGCGTTTCAAATAAAATAACAGACGATTCCCATCGAAAAGCGCTTCGTGCCATTATGAGCGATTATGTAAGCGAGGAATATGGACTTGTCGTTCGTACCAATGCAGAAACAGCAAGCCCGGAAACCATTCGTCAGGAAATCGAGACAATCATAGCTAGATATGAAAAGATCAAAGAACATGGAATTCATAGAACTTGCTTCTCCTTGCTATATCAAGCACCAAAGAATTATTTGTCCGATATACGAGATGGATACGATGCGGTGATTGAACAGATTGTAACGGATGATGCGGTCATTTTTGAGGAGATTAAAGAGTATTTAAAGGAAAATCAGCCAGAAGACGTGCATAAGCTTCATTTTTATGAAGACAAGCTTGTAAGTCTTTCTAGTCTTTACTCCATTGAGACGAAGCTTGAGAAAGCATTACAGGAACGTGTTTGGTTAAAAAGCGGCGGCTACCTTGTAATACAGCCGACAGAAGCTCTTACCGTAATCGATGTTAATACAGGGAAAGCGGTGCAAGGAAAGAAACGTGCGGAAGAGACGTTCTTTAAGATCAATAAGGAAGCAGCAGCAGAGATTATTAAGCAAGTACGCCTACGTAACCTTTCTGGAATCATTATCATCGATTTTATCGATGTAACGACAGAATCCTATAAAGACGAACTGATGGAACTTTTACGACGCGAGTTTAAAAAGGATCCGGTAAAGACGGTTGTCGTGGATATGACACAGTTAAACCTAGTGGAAGTGACGAGGAAAAAGGTTAGAAAACCATTACACGAGCAGATTAGAAAATAGTATGGTAAAAAATAACGCTTTCTTTTTCAAAAAGAATATGTAAAAATGTAAAAGCCAATTGAATTTCATTTTCAATTGGCTTTTACATTTGAAAAAAGAAAGAGGAAAAAAGAATTCGTGGATCAAAAAAAACTATACAATAAAGACTTTTTAATCTTAGTAGTCGGTCAGATTATTTCCTTGTTCGGAAGTGCGATTCAAAGATTTGCATTGAGTCTATACATCCTTGAAATATCGGGTTCAGCAAGTATCTTTGCTTCGATTCTAGCATTTAGTGTTGTGCCTGTAATTATCCTTGCACCTTTTGCAGGAGTTATGGCAGACCGTTTTAATAAGAAATATAACATGGTGATTCTTGATTTTATCAGTGGCATCATCCTTCTCATCTACAGCATAATCTTATTCTCAGGAAAAGATCACTATGTAGTCGTTGCGGTTATGATGTTAGTGCTTTCAGGAATTTCTACCTTGTATCAGCCAAGTGTTACTTCAAGTATTCCATTGTTGTCAAGTGAAGAGAACTTAATGCGTGCCAACGGTGTCGTACAACAGGTATCAAGTTTAAGCAACTTCCTTGGACCGATCATCGGTGGTATCCTTTATGGATTTGTGGGAATCAAAGGGGTTATCTTAATCAACCTTGCAAGTTTCTTTGTCTCAGCGATTATGGAATGTTTCCTTAGTATCCCGTTTGAGAAGAAAGAAGCGGTTGGGTCTGCAATTCACGTGTTTACGACAGAGATTAAGGAGAGTTATTACTACCTTAAGGATGAGAATCCAGTCGTATTCCGTATGTGTATCACTTCTGGGCTTTATAACTTGTTCTTAGTGCCATTGTTAAGTGTCGGTGCACCATTTATTATCAAAGTATTTTTAGGGCAGAGCTCTAGAATGTACGGGGTAGCGGAAGGTGCCATCGCATTTGGTATGATTATCGGAGCCATGATTGTTGGTAAGTTTCCGCATAAGTTTCATATTCGAAGAATCTACCGCGTATTATACGGAGCATCCGTTTGTATGGCGATGATGGCAGTAGCAGTACTATTCTCAAATGATACTGCATTTTCAAGAAACCTTACGTTTGTTTTGTTTACCGTATTTGCCATGGGTATCATGTTAGTAATTGGTCTTGCAAATGTAGTAAGTGCAGCGTTTTTACAAAGTGCAGCTCCTGGAGACATGCTTGGTAAAGTAACGGCATTTGGTACGGCTTTTGCTACAATCTGTGTTCCATTTGGACAAATTATATTTGGCTGGATGCTTGACTTATTCGAAAATCAAGTCTGGCTTATGATCTTGTTATCTGGTATAGCTACACTTTTTGTAACATTTATCGTTCGTTGGAATGTGTTACAGATCAAAGAAGACAAAACGACAGAAGTCTCAGAATAAAGAGTAGTATGGCAAGAATCTATAGTTGAATTCTTGCCATACATAAAGTGCGTTGTTTCTGCAAAAAGTAGGAATGGCGCACTTTTTTTAGTAGAAATCTAGCATGTACGAGATTGTCCATTAATTCCCAGAAAAAAGCTAGGAATTAATATTGACAACGCTTCTCAATTAGATTATTATTAAGCCATGCAAATGAAAACCATTATCAAAACAAATTAACTTAAGGAGAATATATAAATGAGAAAAACAGTATTAATGTTAGCTATGGCTGTTATGACTTTTTCCTTTGTCGCATGTGGCAGCAAGTCATCAGATAGCGCAAAAGAAGAAACAAAACAAGAAAGCACTACACGTGTGGTAACTGATGCAAGTAACCACGAAGTAACAATTCCAACTAATCCAGAACGTATCGTTGACTTATCTGGAACAAGCGATATTTTAAATGTATTAGGATTTAACATTGTAGGAACATGTAACTCTGATGCATATGACAATACAAAGTTTCCAACTTACCTTGAAGATGCTTTAAAAGATGCAAAAATCTTAGGTTACAGCATGTCTGATACAGTAGATGTAGAATCTATCATCACTTTAAACCCAGACTTAATCGTAATCTCCAAAGTACAAGAAGCTAATTACGATAAATTAGCGAAAATCGCTCCAACAATCGTTGTTAACCCAACACAAGTAGACTTCAGACAAGATTTTAGAGACATTGCTAAAATCATGGACAAAGAAGAAGAAGGCGAAAAATGGTTGGCATCTTATGATGAGCAAGCAAAAGAAGTTTCTGCATTAATGAAAGAAAAATTAGGCGAAGACAGTTCTTACCTTTGTTTCTTAGCAAGTAACGGATCTAACTTTATTTTAGCTGATGCAGCACTTGGTTCTGTTCTTTATGATGATTTAGGTGTAACAAGACCAGAAGCTTTACCTAAACAAGACAACATGGAATTACCAGTTGTATCTAACGAAGGTTTAGCAGAATTTGATGCAGACTATTTATTCTTAGTTGCAACAGATGATGATTTAGCTAAGTTACAAAAAGATGCTGTTTACAAAAACTTAAAAGCAGTAAAAGAAGGAAACGTAATCGTGTTACCAGCAAGTCCATACTTCAACCAAGGTTATAGCCCAATTGGTCGTTTAGCATTCATCGAAGAATTAAAGACTTTCGTAGCACAATTAAGTGAATAAGAAATACGTATGGTTAACAGTGGGCTGTAGCATATTAGCAATTCTTGGGCTAGTATTCGCTATATGCGCAGGTGTTAAGAGTATTTCCATTCAGACTGTTGTTGATAGTATCCTTCATTTTGATGAAAATAACATCGATATGCAGGTAATTAGAAACAGCAGACTGCCAAGAGCCATTAGTACCGCCATAATAGGCGGTTTTCTTGGCGTTAGTGGGGCACTTATGCAAGGTGTGACTAGAAACTCCCTTGCAGAGCCTTCCTTAATGGGAATTAGCCAAGGGGCAACGTTAGCAGTTGCCTGCCTGTTTATCAGTCCGACTGTATATGGAATTTTAGGAAATACGGTTGCCGCATTTATCGGTGCAGCAATCAGCGGTCTTTTAGTACTAGTATTTAGTATGAGAAACGCAAGAAATGTAAATATGACAAGATTATTGCTCGCAGGTACTGCGCTCAGTACATTCTTCTTATCGTTAGCAAGCATAATCGCGTTAGTAAACAACCGTTCCCAAAGCCTTGCATTCTGGGTTTCTGGTGGATTTCGAAGTGTTACATGGTCAAGCGTTGGAATGGCGCTTGTAATCGGTGTAATCTTTGTTCCGATTTCAATTATATTATCAAAACGAATTAATATTGTAAGCTTGGGAGAAGATGTGGCAATTGGCCTTGGAGAGGATCCTCAAAAGGTACGTATCCTGACAATCCTTACACTTATCCCAATGAGCGCCGTAAGTGTTGCAGTTGCTGGAAATATCGCATTTGTAGGTCTTATCGTGCCTCATATCGTTCGAAAAATCGTAGGAATTGATTATCGTGTTATCGTGCCATTTTCTTTCCTTTTTGGAGCTGTGTTATTAATCTGGTCCGATATTCTTGCTAGACTAGCAAATGCTCCTTATGAAACACCAATTGGTTTATTTACCTCCTTTATCGGTGTTCCATTGTTCTTAATCATGATTCGAAAGGAGAGAGTATAGATGAAACGACGATTTCCTATCGTATTGATTACAAGTTTAATCCTTCTGTTTGTAACAGTTGTAATTTCCTTACAGCTTGGTTCTTACCGAATTGGATTTTTAGATACAGTAAAGACCCTATTTGGACAAGGCGAATATATGCATAACACGGTCATCTTTGATCTTCGCCTTCCAAGAATCGCGATTGCTCTTGCAGTCGGAGTTGCATTATCCACGGCAGGTTGCATCTTACAGAGCGTAACGAAGAATGCTCTTGCAGATCCTGGTATCATTGGTATCAATGCAGGTGCATCCCTTGCAGTAGTATTATTAATTTACTCTGGCGGAGCCGTGTATTACGACGAGGTAAGTACTTTAAATATGTTCCTTATGCCGTTTGTGGCAATCATTGGTGCACTCTTATCTTCACTAGCAATTTATCTGCTAAGTTATGAAAAGAAAGTATCTCCTTATCGTTTGATATTAAATGGTATCGGTGTAAATGCGGGGCTTAGTGCATTTATTACGTTTTATCAGTTAAATATGAGCCAAGGGGATTATAACCAGGCACTTGTTTGGACAAGCGGAAGTCTTTGGAGAAGTTCCATGGGATTTTTCTATATTGTGGCGCCAATCACTGCGATTCTTTTCTTTGTCGCAATGTATAAAAGCAAGACGCTAGATGTTATGGATCTTGGGGATGATCTTGCGACTGGATTGGGAATCCAGGTAGAAAAAGAACGTAGAAGATTATTAGTGATTGCAGTAGTGATTTCTGCGGTAGCAACTTCGGTAGCCGGAAATATCTCATTTTTAGGATTGTTAAGTCCTCATATCGCACGTAAGTTAGTAGGTCCAGTCCATAGAAGACTGATTCCGGTTGCAGCAATTATCAGTATGATGATTATCTTGATTGCAGATGGTGTGTCAAGAACGATGTTCTCGCCTATGGAGATTCCAGTGGGAATTACAATCAGCGTAATCGGCGTACCATATTTTATTTATTTAATGTTAACAAGCAAGGAGGGGTAACGGATGACAGCAGTTGAAGTAAAAGGATTACAGGCCGGATACGATCAAAATATCATTATCGAATCCATGGACTTATGTATTCCAAAAGGCGAAATTACCATGATTATTGGTTCTAACGGTTGTGGAAAATCCACGCTGTTAAAATCCATCGGCAGAATCCTATCCCCTATGGGTGGAGAAATCGAAGTCAATGGATTGAATATTAAGAAACAGGCAGGAAAAGAGCTTGCGAAGCAGATGGCAGTATTGCCCCAGAATCCAAGTGCGCCATCGGGCCTCCTTGTAAAAGAATTAGTTTCTTATGGACGAAGCCCATATCAAAAGGCATTTGGTGGTCTTTCTGAAGATGATTACAAGATGGTGAACTGGGCAATGGAAGCAACAGGAATCGCTGCATTTGCTGACCGTCCGATCGAGTCCTTATCTGGTGGGCAAAGACAGCGTGCATGGATTGCCATGGCAATTGCTCAAGGGACGGAAATCTTAGTGCTTGATGAGCCGACAACATATCTTGATATGGCCCATCAGCTTGAAATCCTTAACTTATTAAAGGAAATCAACAAGACTTATAAACGTACGATTATCATGGTTCTTCATGAATTAAATAATGCGACGAAGTTTGCAACACATTTAATCGGCATGAAAGCTGGAAAAGTAGTATTCCAAGGGAAGCCGAAAGACGTGATTACAAATGAGAATTTAAAAACAATTTATGGAATCGATGCAAAATTGATGTTAGATGAAACGGAAAGCTATCCGATTTGTGTGGATTTCGAGTTAGATGCTTAAGCGGCGTCTTTGGATGAAAGGAGTAGGTTGCCTACTCCTTTTTGTTTTTTCATCAATGTCTTCGATAACAAATTCTGAATTGTGGTAGTCGGTTTTGAATAGGCTTCGTATCCATAGCCGTAAAGTTCTCTATTAGGAATGACGTTTCGATTTGCCATTGTTACTGTAGAAAAGTGTTTGGTTTATGTATCAGGTAAGAAAGCAGATGGAACAGCCCCGTTGGGGATGCAAACAGGGTCTTAAAAAAGGGAGGATAAGTATGTTTTCTGTAATCTTGTAGAACACTGCAAAATAAGGTGTTCTGAGATATCATTTTTAGGTTTAGACAGTTTTGCGACAATAAAAAATGGTAGAAATTACATGTATATTTTGGAAAGAATATGTTTACATAGTAATTTCTGTAAAATATAATATCTCCTGTCGTCATATTGCAAAAAAACAATAGGAGATGAGCAAGAAGTTGAGATTGATAATACATAAGGGTTATGTTTTTGCGAAATATTAGGTTATAAAGATATATTGGGAGGAAAATTGAAAAAGTTTTTAAGTGAATTGCCTGCTATAATAAGAATGGTAGTGCAAATATTGGCTTTAATAGGTCTTTTAATACTATGGAATGATTTAGATTGGTCATTATGGTTTAAAGTAATATATATAATTGGACTTATATTAGGAATACACTCGGAATGGAGTAGTATAAAGTTTAAAGATAAATAAAATGATTCGATAAATTATGTAGATCCTAGTGGACATAAAAGATGGTTGAATAAAGCAGTATCGAAAGTGAAAAAAGTCGGAAAAAAGTCGGAAAGACTGCAAAAGCAGTATGGGATTTTGTAGTAGAGGATTGTAAAGAGCTAGTTGAAGATGCTATGAAAGGAAGAGTTAGTGCAGAAAAACTTGCAAGTGTGATTGATATCTTGACAGGGGCAAAAGTTTATGCATCGGCAATTAGGAATCTTATGGGAGTTTTTAAGAAAAGGGCAAAAGCTACAATAAAAAGAGAAGTGCAGAAATTTGTAACAAATTGTTTTAAGAAAAATGAAAAATTGGGACGATATTTAGGAGCATATTTACTTGATAAAATCCATAATTCAATACAAAGGCAAGTGGATTTTTTACTCAATAATAAAGTAATTAATTTATTAATTCAATGTACTACATTTGGTGGAATTATAGCCCTAATGGGAGATGCAGTAGTAGATAGAAAAGTAGATGATTACCTTAGATTTAAAAAGTAGTCTATAGTTCAGGCAGTATGATGTGATATAAATATATTTAGGGAGAAAATAAATGGAAGAAGTAGTAGTTAATAGAAGCAAAAAGGTAATCTGTAGATTGCTTGCGATATATATGTCAAGTATTGTAGGTTGTGCAATTTTAGGTGCCTTAGCGGGAGGACGTATTATTTTTCTATGTATTAGTATTATACAGCTAATCGCGGTAGAATCTCTATGTAAAGAACTAATTCTTGAATTAAGAAATATTGGAGCAGTAAATTATAATAATCAAAGAATACTTTATTTTGATCCGTATTATAAAAAATCATATGTAATTGAATATACCAATATTAAAAGTATAGAATGTTATAAAACAACTCTTTACATTAATTTAAATGAAATGATAAAGCCTGAAGGTGAGCCATTTCACACACCAATATCAATCTTAGGTTACTTCTTATATGCTAGGAAAAACAAGATAAGAGATAGAATAGCGATAGAATCATTGGACGTGAAAGTTGCAGAGACATTACAAGACCAGCTAAATAGTATGCTAAACAAGCAGGATGTTCCAGTATGATATGTAAAGATGATAATAAAGATATCAAATGAGTATAAATTAAGTTTTCATAGATGTGATGGCGGTGTGGACATAAAGCTAGACTTTGTTAGGGCTTTGAAACGAGTAATACAGAGTGCATTCGAAGTCTCAACGAAAAAAGGCACTACAACGTTGTTTTGAACTTGGTGAGAGTGTACAGTTGCTATCAGAAGAAATCGGGTATAGTAGATAGATGTCTTAAAAAAAGCCCCGAGCGCCGATATGACAGTTCTCAGAAACAAAGAGAAGGCAGTGATAATCGACGCCTTGAGAGAGCCTGTGAAGGCTTTTCTGTAAATAAAAGATAAATTGGGTCTTCTATGATAAAATAAAATCATAGGAGGCCTATTATTATCGAAAGAAAGCCGATACATAAGGTCGTAATGATGTACCCACTATGGGGTGTTTATGTTTCTTATTGTAAGGAGTGTGCCAGAACAAGGTTTTGTAATGTCAAGTAAGCTTAAGGTTGGAGATCAGGTTGTAAATACAATAATCATAAATAATAATTAGGAAGGAATTCTTCTTTATGATTATAAATTAAAATGTATAAAAGAAATACCACTTTTTGAAGAGATATGTATATACAGTTCATTTGTTACAGACAACAATGAATTAATACTATCATGTCCAGAAAATGAAAGAATAGTGTATCTTAATATTGAAAAGAATGAAGTACAAACAGTACCTGTGCCTTTAAGTATTAGTAACGAAATTATTGATAAAGTAGTATTGAATCAACAAGATAAATGCTATTTACGAACAACTAATGAAAGCTATATATGTTTAGATAAAAATAGGCATCAAGTTGAGGGAGTTAATAATAGTTTATTACCGGAGATGATGATATCTGAAGAGGATAATAAGCAAAATGAGAGATGGAATGAAATCTTAAAACTGCATGGCGATTGTAATAATTTCGATGTAAAAGATGATGTGATGACAATTACACTGTAGTTAGGTTGATTAATAATTAAAATGGATCGTCAACACTTTTTTAAGGGTATTTTCTTTAAACTCTTTTGGTATTAACTTTTTATAAGTAGTAATTTTTCATCACTCCTGAAACTCAATTGATTGATCAATACCATTAGCATTAGATTTACAAATCATGGTAAGTGCAATATACTGAAAGTAGCTTTATCAATAAAAAAGGGAGGAACTATGGTTATGCTTTGTAGTGCTAAAACTCCATGCAAGGTTTTATAGAGATAGCTTGTATGGAGAGATAAAATGTTATCTCTATAGACTTTGCCATTATTGATATTATGAATAATGAAGGAGCGAAGTCTAATATGAAACAATATAAAGAAGCATTATCACAGTTACGTGATTTTATTTTATTATGGTTAACCCAGTTATTTTCAGCATTAGGGAGTGCAATGACAAATTATGCATTGGTCATCTGGTCGTATGAGCAGAAAGGGTCTGCATTAGTAACAGCCCTTTTAATGGTATGTTCGTATGCACCCTATGTTCTACTCAGTATATTTGCTGGAGCATTAAGTGACCGATGGAACAAGAAGAAGACCATGCTTGTATGTGATACCATAGCAGCAATGGGAACGGTAGTAGTGTTAGTATTGCTAAAGAGTAATACTCTTCAAATTTGGCATTTATATCTGTTAAATGCACTAAATGGATGTATGAACACGGTGCAGCAGCCAGCATCAGAGGTAGCTGTAACAAGGATTCTACCAAAGAAGTATTATCAAAAGGTTGGTGGAATCAGATATTTTGCAAACTCCCTGAATTCTATAATGACGCCGATTGTAGCAACAGCTTTAATGGGAGTTGCAGGAATGGATGTTGTTATTGGAGTTGATTTATTTACATTTATAGTTGCATTTATTACTTTGGCATGTTTTATTTCCATACCAGAAGAAAATAAGCAAGAGGAGAAGAAAGAGACCGTATTGCAGTCATCTAGGGTAGGACTTAGATATTTAAAGAAAAATCGTGGAATCCTAGATCTTATTCTATTCTTATCGATGATCAATCTGACGGCATCCATGTATAACGCTGCTTTTCCAGCAATGATGTTATCAAGGAATGGTGGAAGCAGGGAAGCAATGGGACTTGTAAATGCAACAATTGGAGTTACCACATTGATAGGAAGTATTTTTGCATCTTTTATGAAAGAGCCAAAGAGCAGAGTGCGTGTAATTATGAATGCTTTGCTATTCTCCATGAGTTTTGAAAACTTTTTGTTGGCATTTGGACGGAATACAGCAATCTGGTGTTTCGCAGGATTTTTAGGTTGGATTGCGATTCCGCTAATGAGTACTAACCTAGAGGCAATTTTGCGGCTAGAGGTTCCAGTGGAATTACAAGGGAGAATTTTTGCCGCACGTAATACATTGCAGTTCTTTACAATACCAGTAGGCTATTTTCTTGGTGGTTTTTTCGTGGATTATGTGTTTGAGCCAATTATGAAAAATCAGGCTACGAACAGCCTCCTTACGATGGTATTTGGAAGTGGGAAGGGGTCTGGAGCAGCGTTCTTTTTCTTTGTAATTGCATTTCTTGGAATTGGAACTTGCATATACTTTAGACATGACAAAAATATATGGAAGTTGGAAAAGTCACAGTGAATACTGTGACTTTAGCTTGTCGACAAAGTCGACAAGCTTTGGATGAAATCCTGATTTCATCCATTCCCTGAATGAAATGATTAGTGCGAACACCGATGGTTTTCAAATTTTCCCCCGAGAAATTCGTTGAAGGGAATGAAAAATACAATTGTCTACACTCTGAGGCAGGGATATAAATCCCTGCCTTTTTGCTATGAAAGATTTTCAGTCAAATGCAGAATTCTTTCATAACAAAGCTTCACTACGTCAATATTTGGAGTCTTTATTATAATAAATATATAGATAAATTTATATTAAAATGGTATGATTAGGTAGAATTGTTTCATTAAACTTAGATGCTTGGTCAGATGGAAAGATAGATGGCATGTGAGATGGAAAATTTACTAAATAATAAGAAGAAATAAAGTGGGAAGATTATATGCTAGAAAGTATTATTGTGACCTTATTTTTTATCATTATGTTATTTAAGGCTGTTAATAGCAAAAATAACACAGATGATGGACACAAAGAGGTTGAGTCAATCGCAGTGTGTGAGTCTAGACTTTTATGTATTTTTTTTAATGGGATAATAATAATGGGTGTTATACGATTGGATAGAAGTATAATATTATGTATTCTTGGCTTAATTGCTGCTATTATATTGTTAATAATTGCAAGGCATTCCTTACCTGCAAATTCTGGATTAATCATATTTAGATCGTTTATATATGAAATAACATATGGTGAATCTAAGTAGGGATGCAACGAAGGTTAAAAAAAGGGGAGGATAAGTAGAATCTAGTAGCATATTGAACTTGTAATACTTCTTACTAATGGATTATCTATTAGAAAAGAAGTTTACTTATGCAAAAGAGAATAACAACATAGTTACTGTAGAGAATATTGAGGAGCATTCAGATAGGTGGCTGGAATTTACTGAAAGCGCTGCTAGTGGTAAAAAAGATAAAATTGAGATTACTATGGAAAATATATCATCAAATATACAATTAGAATGTGATGATCATAATATTACATATATAGATGGAACTGAAAAGAAACAATATAAATATTTACTTGACTTAGAAGGAAAAATGCCCATGGCTAGTAAGGAAGGTCATTTTGTAGTGTTGGCCAATAAGCAATATACATTTGATGATATAGCTTTAAGTACATATTCTAATGATAGTGAAAAAGCTTGTATTGAGTATGAGCTTATTTATTGCTATTAGTTATGCGGATGTAAATATTTTTTGTAGTGAGCTTCATAATGTTTAACAACTAAAATAAAGGGAAAACTAAAAATAAGTCGAATTTTATAATTTAACAAAAATAAAGTCGTTGACAAACAAATTATAATATGCTAATATAGTCTAGTGTGCCGCACAGCGAGGTACAAGTTCTATGTAAATAGACACCAAAGCTGGCGAGTAATTGTTATAGGAGGTGCCATATGTACGCTATTATTGCAACAGGTGGTAAACAGTACAAAGTAGCTGAAGGCGATGTAATCAAAGTTGAAAAACTTGGTGTTGAAGCTGGAGAAACAGTTACATTTGATCAAGTTCTTGTAGTAAACAATGGAGAAGTTAAAGTTGGTAATCCAACTGTAGCTGGCGCTAGCGTTACTGCTTCTGTAGTAGCTAACGGTAAAGCTAAAAAAGTTATTGTTTACAGATATAAGAGAAAATCTGGATATCATAAAAAGAACGGTCATAGACAATCTTTCACTCAAGTTAAGATTGAAAAAATCAACGCTTAATTGATCCGATAGGTGATTGTATGATCAATATAAAAGTCTTTTCTAAAGACGGTGTTTATACAGGGTTTGAACTTGTTGGACATGCAGGATTTGCCGAATATGGTGAAGACATCGTATGTGCTGCAGTATCAGTACTTGTGTTAAATACAATCAATTCCATAGAAACATTTACAGACGATCATTTTACATGTGACGCACATGAAGATGGCGGTTATATAAAGTTTCAATTGGAAGATACTATTAGTAATGATAGTAAATTGTTATTGAACTCATTAGTTCTTGGTTTACAAGGAGTATCCGAGGAATATAGCGAAGAATATATCAAACTTGAACTCAAGGAGGTGTAAAGATGATGATGAAAATGAACCTTCAATTTTTCGCACATAAAAAGGGTGTTGGTTCTACTAAAAATGGTAGAGATTCCGAATCCAAAAGATTAGGAGCGAAAAGAGCTGACGGACAATTCGTTAAAGCTGGTAACATTCTTTACAGACAACGTGGAACTAAAATTCACCCAGGCGTAAACGTAGGTCGCGGTGGAGATGACACTTTATTTGCATTAGTAGATGGTGTTCTTAGATTCGAACGTAAAGGTCGCGATAAGAAACAAGCTAGTGTTTATCCAGTAGCTGCTGAATAGAATGAAACATTAAGCCCAAAATCTTGATTATGTCAGTGATTTTGGGCTTTTTATAAGTTCAAATTATATTTGAATTAATCTAAGTGTTAACTACACTTTATAATATAGATAGTTAGAAAGAAGTTATAAAGATTAGTGCAGATTCAAGATGAGTGGACAGTGAAAAGCGTAAAGTAATGTTTGGAAGAACCCAAAAGATCTCATAATAGTACATTTTGTGTTTATAATAACTAGTAAATGAGTACTTTTCCCTTTTCACTATTCACTCTTAACTTTTCTTAAGAATTGAATATTGCAATTAACTTGAAAGTAGCTTATAAAGAGGTGACAAAAATGTTTGCAGATCACGCGAAAATATTTATTCGTTCAGGAAAAGGTGGAGACGGTCATGTAAGTTTCCGTCGAGAACTACACGTTGCTGCCGGTGGACCAGATGGTGGAGACGGCGGTAGAGGCGGAGATTTAATCTTTGAAGTGGACGAAGGTTTAAATACACTTACTGACTTTAGACATGTACGTAAATACTGTGCAGAAGATGGTGAAAACGGTAAAAAGAAAAACTGCCATGGTGCAGATGGTAAAGACTTGATCGTTAAAGTGCCAGAAGGAACAGTAGTAAAAGATGCCGCAACAGGTAAAGTAATTACTGATATGTCTCATGGAAATAAACGTGAAGTAATTTTAAAAGGTGGACGTGGCGGTAAAGGAAATCAGCATTATGCGACTCCTACAATGCAGGTTCCAAAATATGCACAACCAGGAAAACCAGCCCAAGAACTTGAAGTATTACTTGAATTAAAAGTAATTGCTGATGTTGGTTTAGTTGGATTCCCTAACGTAGGTAAATCTACGTTCCTTTCCCGTGTAACAAATGCAAAACCAAAGATTGCGAACTATCACTTTACAACACTTAATCCAAACCTAGGTGTAGTAGATATCGATGGTCATAACGGCTTCGTAATTGCTGATATCCCAGGATTAATCGAAGGTGCTGCAGATGGTGTCGGACTTGGACATGAATTCTTACGTCATATTGAACGTACGAAAGTAATTGTTCATATCGTAGATGCAGCTTCCGTAGAAGGACGTGACCCAATCAACGATATTAAAGTAATCAATCAGGAACTTGTTGCATACAATCCTGAAATTGCAAAACGTCCGCAAATTATTGCTGCGAATAAAATCGATGTATTCTATGGCACGGAAGAAGAAACTGTAATCAACCTTATGAGAGAAGAATTTGAACCTCAAGGAATTGAAGTAATGCCAATCTCTGCGGTTACAGGTAAAGGTGTCAAAGAATTATTATATAAAGTAAAAGAATTGTTAGATGGTATTGATGACACGCCAGTCGTATTTGAACGTGAATTCTTCCCAGAAGAAGAACTTGTTCATTCAGATGAACCATATACAGTTGAAAAACTTGAAGACGACTTATACAGTGTAGAAGGACCTAAGATCGAAAAGATGTTAGGATACACAAATATCGACTCCGAAAAAGGTTTCGAATTCTTCCAACGTTTCTTAAAAGATTCTGGCATTATCGCAGAATTAGAAGAAATGGGTATTCAAGAAGGCGATACTGTTAAGATGTACGGTTTACAATTCGATTATTACAAATAATTTAATTTTATATCAAGAAAGAGGATATTATGACAACGAAACAAAGAGCATATTTAAAAGGCTTAGCAATGAATTTAGATTCTATTTTCCAAATCGGAAAATCCAGCTTAACTCCAGAAGTAACAACTGCAGTAAGCGAAGCGTTAGAAGCGCGTGAATTAATCAAAATCAGCGTTCTTAAAAATTGCATTGATGACCCAAGAGAAATCGCTGCAGTATTAGCAGAAAGAACAAAATCACAAGTAGTACAAGTAATCGGAAAGAAGATTGTACTATACAAAGAATCCAAAGACAAAAAGAAAATCGAACTTCCAAAATAGTGCAGGGGGTGTGAACCTAATGCAAGACAAAGCAATTGCAGAAGATACAAGAAAACAAAAAATCGGAATTATGGGTGGAACTTTTGATCCAATCCATATCGGCCATTTGATTTTAGGGCAGTTAGCATATGAGCAGTTTGGCTTAGAGAAAGTGTATTTCATGCCATCTAGCAACCCGCCACATAAGCAGGATTGTAGTGTAACGCCTGATATTAATCGATGTGCCATGGTCGATTTGGCAATTTATAATAATGATAGGTTTTCCCTGTCGTTATTAGAGGTAAATCGAGGAGGATTCACGTATACCGCGGATACGCTAAGAGAGCTTAAGGAAAAATATCCTGAGGCAGAATTTTATTTTATCGTGGGTGGGGATTCCCTGGCTTCCATTGAAAAATGGAGAGAACCAGAGGTCGTTTTACAATTATGTCATCTTGTTGCCGCTGTAAGAGACGAAGTCAATGAGGAAGAGATAGAAAAACAGATTGCGTATTTAAATGATAAGTACGGATGTAAGATTGAGAAGTTGCATTCACCAAACATAGAGCTATCATCCTCTATGATTCGTGACAACGTCAAAAATCAAAAATCTATAAAATATTATGTGCCAGAATTGGTAGAAGAATATATCAAGAAGCACAAATTATATAGAGACTAAAGGGGTGTTCATATCTATGGAGGATAAAGTAAGAGAACTCTGTGGCTATCTAAAGAAACAACTGAAACCAGCTCGCTTTGAGCACACGATGGGAGTTGCCTATACGGCGGCAAACATGGCGATGCGATATGGCGAAGATGTAAAAAGAGCCTTTTTGGCAGGGGTATTACATGACAATGCAAAAAATGTATCCGACGATGATTTGCTTCGTTTTTGTGAAGAAAACGGAATCGAAGTAAGAGAAATCGAGCGTACAAGCAAATACCTGCTTCACGCGAAAGTAGGAGCATATCATGTGACGAATACCTTTCATATTGAGGATCCAGAAGTAGCAAGTGCAGTTTGTTATCATACGACAGGAAGACCTAATATGACGCTCCTTGAGAAGATAATATTTACAGCAGATTATATCGAACCGAATCGCAGACAGATTCCTGGATTAGATGAAGTTCGAAAAATGGTTTATGTAGATTTGGATCAAGCAGTATATATGATTACCGCCAATACCCTTTCTTATTTAAGAGAGACGAAAAATGACAACAACATCGATCCGATGACGCTCGAAACATACGAGTTTTACAAAAACCTTTCAGAAAAATGATCATATAATATATTAGAAGATAAAAGGAGTTAATGCATGAATAGTTCAAAGAACATGGCTAAAATAGCTTATGCTGCATTAGAAGATAGAAAAGGGGAAGATATTGTAGCTTTAGAAGTTGGCGACATTACTGTAATCTCAGATTATTTTGTAATCGCAAACGGTACAAACTCTTCTCAAGTGCAAGCCCTTGTGGACAGTGTAGAAGAAGCTTTACACAAAGAAGGTTATACACCAAACAGAGTAGAAGGAATCGGTAACACAAGCTGGATTCTTATGGATTACGGCGATATTATCGTTCACATCTTCTCCAAAGAAGATCGCGAATTCTATAACTTAGAAAGAATTTGGAGTGATGCTAAATCTTTAACTAAGGAAGATTTAGGTCTTTAATATAAAAAGTGAAAAGTAGGCAGGCATATCGCAGTAATGTGGTATGTACTGCCTACTTTTTTGTGGAAAAAATGAAGCTTGTATGGTAGCATTACAGTAGTGATAAAGTAAGGGGGATACAGTATGAACATAGGTAAACGCTCCATAGTGGGTACATAGATTTTATCCTATACATTTGAGATAATA